>CAVTNZ010000024.1:0-32593 GCA_963736185.1 uncultured Gammaproteobacteria bacterium
TGTCATCCTTCTTGGTTAGGATTACGTATTGCTATCTTTCAGAACACGACACGGTCAGTATTCTGAACGATGCGCGCAAGACCAACCGCAGCCATGACATCTCAGGCTTGATGCTCTATGTCGGCGGGTGTCTGATGCTGTTGCTCGAGGGCGAGCCGGCGAAAGTCGACAGCGCCTCCCGCGCGATTGCCTCCGAGGAGCGCGACATGCGGATGATTCTCCGCGAACCCATCTCGGAGCGGGAATTTCCGGAGTGGATCATGGGATTCGAAACGGTCGAGCCGGACGAGGCTGCCCGCTTGCTCGGCGCGCCGCTGTTGTTCGACTCCGCTTCGCGCGTCCCGCGCATAGATCCGAACAGCGCAAAGACGCTGCTCTCCATCATCGGGCGGCGACGCTGGCAATCCGATAGAAGCGGAATGTTTCGAGCCATCCGCCGGGCGAAGTGACCGGTTCCGTTCCGTCGAGAACGGCGGGAATCCAAGCGCGAATTCGAAAGCGATTTTGTAAAATCGACGCCGCAATTGCACCGCGCAATCCGCAGCTCTGGGCAAAGCGTGACTCGGTTATCGACGATCGCATCCTGCGGTGCGGATGAGTCGATATACGGCATGGCCAAATTCCGGCATCGTTCCGCACGCTCGATCGGCCAACAGAGGATTCGGCGCAATGGCGACCCAGAAGAACGACTTTCATTATTTGAGAACCAACATAGAGCGAAGCGAGCCGCGCAAGTATCCTTCGCTGGACACGGCGCTGGCTGCAATGAAGGATCTGCTGCATCTTCAGGTCGGCCGTGGATTCATCACCACGCGGGAATCGGATGGCAAGCACACGAGCCGCCACCCCGATGGCCGGGGGGTGCAGTTCTGGGCGGAGGATTCGAGCGGCGTCATCGTCAGCTAGGAAACTCCTCGGCCCGCAAGGCGGATTGTCCTGGGCTAGTTGCAGGCGCGTGATATCCTGCCTCAATGGCGTTTGTTGGGCACGAAAACCACCTTCTTGCGGCGCTGCCCACCTACATACAGCAGTCCTGGCTGCCGCAGCTCGAGCCGGTACGAATGCCTCTGGGCGAGGTCCTGTACGAATCCGGCGTGACCCTCGGCCACGTCTACTTCCCCACCACGGCCATCGTCTCGCTGCTCTACGTCATGGAGGACGGCGCGTCGGCGGAAATCGCGGTCGTCGGCAACGAGGGGATCGTCGGCATCTCACTGTTCATGGGTGGGGAGTCGACCCCGAGCAGGGCGGTCGTGCAAAGCGCCGGGCAGGGATTCCGTTTGAAGGCGCAGGTCCTCAAAGAGGAGTTCAACCGGGCCGGCCCGGTGCTGCATCTGTTGCTGCGCTACACCCAGGCGCTGATCACCCAGATGGCGCAGACCGCGGTTTGCAACCGGCATCATTCGCTCGATCAGCAATTGTGCCGCTGGCTGCTGTTGAGCCTGGACCGGCTGCAGGGAGATGAGCTCGTCATGACGCAGGAGTTGATCGCCAATATGCTGGGCGTACGCCGCGAGGGGGTCACCGAGGCGGCTCTCAAACTGCAAAGCGCCGGATTGATCCGTTATGCGCGCGGCCGCATCACGGTCCTGGATCGGGCGGGATTGGAACAGCGCACCTGCGAGTGCTACGCCGTCGTCAAGAAGGAATATGACCGGCTGCTTCCTTGACGGCCGGTCCGAGCGTCACGCGCAGCTCATGAGTTAGTCCGTCGTCCGCCAGCGGCACATGAGTTTGCCCGGTGGGCAGCCGCACGCCGTCCAGCTCCATTCGCGCGACACCGCGGCAGACCCGCTCGGGGTTTAAGACCGAGATGTCGTAGCGGCTCGAGGCGTGCTTGAAGCTGATTTCGAAGCCCGGCCAATCCGCGGGTATGCAGGGCGTCACGAGCAGTGTCCCCGCCCGCACACGAAATCCCAGTACCCACTCCAGCCCCGCACGGTACAGCCAGCCGGCCGAGCCCGTGTACCACGTCCAACCGCCACGGCCGACGTGAGGTGCGACCGAATAGACGTTCTGCGGCCACCACATAGGGCTCCACCTTGTAGCGCTGCACGTCGGCACGGCTGCTCGTGTGATTGATGGGATTGAGGAGCGCCATGAGTTCGGCGGCCCGGGCGCCATTGCCGAGGATCGCCTGGGCGATGACCGTCCACGCCGCGGCGTGGGTGTATTGTCCGCCATTCTCGCGGATGCCCGGAGGGTACCCTTTGATATAGCCGGGATCATGCGGCGTGTGATCGAAGGGCGGCGTGAACAGCAACGCCAGTCCGGGATCGTCGAGAATGAGACGGCCTTCGACGTTCGACATGGCGAGGGTGGCGCGGCCCACATCGGCGGCTCCTGAAATCACGCTCCAGGATTGCGCGATCGAATCTATCCGGCACTCGCTGCTCGAGGCGGATCCCAGCGGTGTTCCGTCGTCGAAATAGCCTCGCCGGTACCAGTCGCCGTCCCAGGACTGCTCGAGCGAGATCTTGAGCGCCGCCGCATGCTCCCGCCACCGAGCGGCGCGCGCGGGCTCGGCGCGCGCGGCGGCCACCGTGGCGAACTCGACCAGCGTGCCGTACAGGAACCATCCGAGCCAGACGCTTTCGCCCTGGCCCTTCTCGCCGACCCGGTTCATGCCGTCGTTCCAGTCCCCGGTCCCGAACAGCGGCAGGCCGTGCACGCCGGTCCTGAGCGCGAGATCGAGCGCTCGCGCGCAATGCTCGTACAGCGTTGCGGTCTCCTCCGAGATGCCCGGCATGAAGAACGCATCGTGTTCCTCGGGCTGCAGCGCGCGGCCCTCGAGAAACGCGACCTTCTCGTCGAGCACGGCCGCATCGCCGGTGGTGTCGAGGTATTGCAGGACACAATAGGCGAGCCAGACCACATCGTCGCTGATGCGGGTGCGCACGCCCTGGCCGGTCGCGCCCGCGGTGACCGGCGGCAGCCACCAGTGCTGCACGTCCCCCTCGATGAATTGCCGGCCGGCGGCGCGCAGCAGATGCTCGCGTGTGAGATCCGGTCTGGCGACCGCCACCGCCATGCCGTCCTGGAGCTGATCTCGAAAGCCGTACGCGCCGCTGGCCTGATAGAACGCCGATCTCGCCCAGATACGGCAGGCGAGAGTCTGATAGAGCGACCAACCGTTGAGCAGGATGTCCAACGAGCGATCCGGCGTTTTGACCTGGACCCCACCGAGAATGACCTGCCAATGAGCGATGACTTCCCTGAGCACCGCGTCGAGATCGGCGCTGCGATAGCGAGTGAGCAACGACCGCGCGGCCGCCGCATCCTCGGCCTCACCGAGGAAGGAGACGACCTGCACGGTCTCGCCCGGCTCGAGCGCGATCGATGTCCGCAGGGCGCTGCACGGATCCAATCCGGCGCCGGCATGCCCGCTCAGCGGGGCCCGCGCGATCATGGCTGCCGCCATCTCCAGGGTGCCGTGACGGCCGATGAATTCCGTGCGGTCGGCGGTCCACTGCGACTGGCATCCGCCGAGATCGGCAAAAGCGATTCTCGAGCCGAAGGTGGCATCCCACGGATTGTGGGCGAACAGCGCGCCGCTCTGCGCATCGAGCTCGGTCACGATGAACGGCGCCGCCGTCCCGCGCGCCGTGCCGAGCACCCATTCCGCGTACGCCGTGACGGTCAGCCGCCGCGGGCGCTTGGACGTATTGCGGATCTTCAGCACCGAGATCTTGATGGGGTCTTCCATCGGTACGAACATGCAGAGGTTCAGCTCGATGTCGCGGGCGCTGAGCTCGAACCGGCTATACCCGTATCCGTGCCGCGCAATATAGGTCGCCCCCGGATCCCGGATGGGCGCGGCGGTCGGTCCCCATACCTCGCCGGTCTCCTCATCCCTCAGATAGAGCGCCTCGCCCGGTCGGTCCGCCACCGGATCGTTCGACCAAGGCGTGATCTGGTGCTCGCGGCTGTTGAGCGACCAGGTGAAGCCGCCGCCGTCGGCCGCCACCTGAAATCCGAAGCGGGGATTGGCGATGACGTTCACCCACGGCGCGGGCGTGGACTGTCCCGGCGCGAGAATCGTCACGTATTCGCGGCCCCGTGCGTCGAAACCCCCGAGCCCGTTGAAGAATTCGAGGTCGCCGCCCGATGCGCCACCCGACGCCGGCTCGGCCTTGGGCACGCTTCGCGGCGGCGCGGAGATGGGCATCACGGGCTTGCGGGTGCGATCGAGCTGGTCGGAGATTCCTCCGCGTCGGGCCACCAGCACGACCCGCGCGACCGCCGAGAGCAAGTTGCGGCTCTGCTCCGAGATGAGGTCGGTGCGAAGCACGAACACCGAGCCGCGCGGGCCGTGCGCCGCGGAGGGCGGCTGCGATTGAGTCATTCGCGCCTGCGTCTCCAGCGCGTTCTGCAAATCCTGGATATAGGAGGCCGCGCGATCATTGAGGATCACCAGATCCACCGCGAGGCCCTTCATCTGCCAGTACTCGTGCGCCTGAAGGAGCTGCCGGGCGATGGCGATATCCTCGATTGCGTCGATGCGCAGCAGGAGGATCGGCACATCGCCCGAAATTCGCAGTGCCCACAAGCCCGCGGGCGGCCCGCTGCCGTCGCGAATCGCCGTCGACGGCGGACGCATCGAACCATCGGCATAGAGCAGATGACCTGCCAGGCGTTGGAAAAGTCCTGCCTCGGCGGAGTCGATGCCGAGATGACGCAACTGCACCTGTGCCTGCGTCCAGGCGAGAGTGGCCGCGCGCTGGAACGAGTTGTCCTCGTGGTGCTTGTCGAGCAGGTCGAGCACGGCTTCGCGCGAGGATGCGATTCCGGTCCAGAAGGCGATTCGTGCTGTGGTGCCCGCGGCCACCACGATCCGGTATCGAAGCGCGAACACCGGGTCCAGGACCGTGCCGACGGTGCCGGACAGCCGATGCCCGTCCATCACCGCGAGCGGCGATCGGATCTCACGCCCACGGCCCAGGAAGCGCGCCCGATCCGTCTCGATTTCCGGCTCGGCCAGTGCGTTTCCGTCGACCACCGCATGATGCGCCGCCCAGATCTGCGGTTCCCCCGGCGATCGCTTGCGGCGGGTCGCCAGCAGCGTGTTGCGCTTGTCGACGTACTCGGTCTGAACGAAGAGCTTCGAGAAGGTTTGGTGGGCGGCGTCGGCCGCAGGCGGCGCGAGCACCAGTTCGAGGTAGGAGGTTACCTCGAGCTCGCGGTCTCGATGACCGGTATTGGCGATCGACAGGCGGCGGACCTCGGCGTCGTCCTCGGGAGACACCACGATCTCCAGCGTCGTCGTGATCGCCCCGTCCGTGCGGATGAATTCCGCCCGATCCTCGGTGAACGTGACTTGATAGGATTGGGGCTCGATGCCGCAAGGTTGATAGCCGGCCGACCATACGGCGCCGCTCATCACATCCCGCAGGAACAGATAGCTTCCGTGATCGTCCCGCGTGACATCTTCGCGCCAACGTGTCACCCCGATGTCTCCCCATCGGCTGTAGCCCGAACCGGCTCCCGTGAGCATCACCGAGTATCGACCGTTGCTGAGCAGATGGGTCTGCGGCAGCGCGTCGTGCGGGTCGTGCAGGCGACGGACCTCGGGAAGACTCGCCTCGGCGAGCGGTGCGGAGGCTCTGACCTCTTGCGCGCGCGGGTGAACCGCCGAGACATCGCGTGGCGCGCGCTCCTGCAGGAGCAATTCCGTCGCTTGAATGCTCGGCTCGGCGTGAAACCGCGCCCGCATCCTGCCGTCGAAGATCACGTTGGCGAGGGCGACGATGGTCATTCCCTGGTGATGCGCCATGTAGGCCCGAACGATGGCGACCGTCGATCCGTCGGGGACCCGCGAGCGCGTGTAGTCGAGGGCCTCGTTGAACCCATAGCGGCCGCGCGCGCCGATTCCGGTGAGCCGCTCGAAATTGCGCATCGCGCTTTGCGGGTCGACCATCGCGGCGAGCGCCGTTGCGTAGGGCGCGATCACCGCGTTGGCGCTCAGCCCGCGCTTGAGCCCCAGGCCCGGGACACCGAAGTTCGAATACTGATAGGTGAGCTCGAGATCGCGCGCGTTGTAGGCCGATTCGGAAATTCCCCAAGGGATACCGAGCTTGGTGGCGTATCGGATCTGCAGCTTCACGATCAGCCGGCTGGTCTGATCCAGGAGGCTGCCGGCCGGCGCGCGCATCACCAGGGACGGCATGAGGTACTCGAACATGGAGCCGGACCAGGAAATGAGCGCGGCGCCCGTTCCGACCGGCGTCACCGATCGGCCGAGGCGGAACCAGTGGCGGGCCGGGATGTCGTTCTTCGCGATGGCGATGAAGCTCGCCAGTCGGGCTTCCGAGGCGAGCAGGTCGTAACAGTTGGAGTCCAGACTCCCATCCCCCGCGCAGCCGATCGACAGGAGCCGGCGCTCCCGATCGAACAGGAAGCCGAATTCCATCTCGCCGGATAGCCGCCGCGCCGTCTCCTCGATGGCGGTCAAATCCTGGTTCAATTGATTGGCCCCGGACGTCGACTGCACGACGTCCCGGCGCCCGCTCTCCACGGAACGTTGTGCCGCTTCGCTCCAGAAGAGCAGGTCCGCGCCCGCCTCGTCGGCCCATTCGCCGACCAGCGTACGGACGATGTCGGTGAGCGTCTCGGCGAGCGGGACGAGGCCCGCGAGCCGTGCCGCCAGATCCGCCGTGCTGCCTTCGGCGAGGTCGAGCGCCGCGGTGAACGCCGCGAGGGCGGCGTCGATCTGATCCGGCGAGGTGGCGTGCATCCTGCGGTCGTCGGGAAGATTCCGACGAGCCTCGCGCGCGAGATCCAGGGAATCGCGGATGCCGGCGAAATGACGGTCCGACGGTGGCGAGTCGAGCCACTCGCGGCAGACATTCGCGAGTGCGATCAAATGTCCCGCCAGGTTGCCTGAGTCCACGGTGGACACGTATCGGGGCTCGAGGACGCGCATATCGCGGGTGTCGTACCAGTTGTAGAAGTGGCCGCGAAAGCGCTCGAGGCGCTCGAGGGTTGCGAGCGTCGCCCGCAGGCGTTCGACGAAGTCGACGGTCCCGAGCCAGCCGAAGTCGCGGGCGCAGACGGCGGACAAAAGGTACAGACCCATGTTGGTGGGCGAGGTGCGGTGGGCCACCACCGGACGCGGGTCGTCCTGGAAATTGTCCGGCGGCAGCATCTGCTCCTCGGCCGTCACGAAGGTCTCGAAGTAACGCCAGGTGCGGCGTGCGACCAGCCTCAAGGCACGCTGATCGCCCGCGGACAAGGCGAGATGGCCCGCCGCGGCCGGCGATCTGGAGATCCACACCGCGATGGCGGGAGACAGGGCCCACAGGGTGAGGAACGGCGCCGACAGCCAGCGGTTCTCCGGCCGCACACGAAGGATGAGGGCGGCTCCCAGGGCGGCGATGACCACCGCGCCCCACATGCGGCGATACGCGCTCGGGAACGTGAGCCGGAACACGAGCTTCGCCTGGGCGGCGGTCACCCATTGGAGCAGGTTGCGATGGCTCACGAACAAGCGGAACAGCGTGCGACCGATCGCATCCATCATCGAGGTTGCCTGTGGCGCCAGGAAGGTGACCAGGAAGGCGGTCTGGGTCACGGCGAGCCCCACGTCCCTGCGAAGCGCGCGCAGGTGGCTGCGAAGCGTGATTCCCGGGCGACCCGGCCACATGGCCGTGAACACCGGCAGGATCGCCGGCAATGCGATGGTCGCGCAAATGAATGCATCCCACAGAAGCGCGCAGCGTGACGGAAGCAGCAACCCCGCCAGCAGAGCGGCGAGCGCGGCGGGCGCCGAAAGCGTGCGCCGCAGGTTGTCGAGCATCTTCCAGAGAGCTATCAGCGGCAGCGTGCCGCTGCCGCGTCCGTCGCCCGCCGCATCGCCCCGGCCCAGGATCCACGGCAGCAATTGCCAATCCCCCCGAGCCCAGCGGTGCTGACGCGCAGCGGCTACGTCGTAGCGGGACGGAAATTCCTCCACCACTTCGATATCGGACACCAGCCCCGCCCGCGCGAAGGTCCCCTCGAATAGATCGTGGCTGAGCAGCGTGCCCTCCGGCACCCGCCCGGCCAGCGCCGACTCGAAGGCATCCACGTCATAGATGCCCTTACCGGCGTACGAGCCGAGACCGAACAGGTCCTGGTAGACGTCGGACACCGCGGCCGCGTAGGGATCGATTCCGCTCGCGCTGGAGAATACATGCTGAAAGACGGAGCCCTCGCTGCCCATCGGCAGGGACGGCGCGACCCGCGGCTGCAGCACCGCATAGCCCTCGAGAATCTGACCCGTGGCGGCGTCGAAGCCGGGCCTGTTCAGCGGATGGGCCATCTTTCCGACCAGGCGCCGCACCGCGTCCCGGGGCAGTCGGGTGTCCGTATCGAGGGTGATGACGTAGCGGATGTCGGCAGGCACCCGCGGAGGCGCGCCGCCGGCGCCGACGAAGGTCGTATCCGGCGAGCCGCGTAGCAGCTGGTTCAATTCGTGCAGTTTGCCGCGCTTGCGCTCCCATCCCATCCAAAGCTTCTGCCCGCTGCTGAAGACCCGCCGGCGATGCAGCAGCATGAAGCGCTGACCCGCGGGTGCGGGACCGTGCAGACGATTCAGCCGTGCGATGCCCTCGATGGCCACGTCGAGCAGCGCCGCGTCCTGCTCGGTCCGTTCGGTCGGCGCATCGGTCCAGTCCGAGAGCAAGGCGAAATGCAGCTCGGCATCCGGCGAGGCGAGATAGTGGATCTCGAGCCGCTCGATGTGCTCCCGAATCGATGCCGGGGTCGTCAGCAGGGTCGGCACCACGACCATGGTGCGCAGATGCGGCGGAATGCCTTCGCGCAGCGAGAGACCGGGAATGATGGTGGCGGCCAGGCCGCGCGTCACGGAACGGTTCACGAGCGCGACGGCGGCATCGATCGATGGCACGAAACCCAGCACGGCTAGAAGGATGAGCCAGGGCTCGCTCACGTCCCATGCGTCGAGTACGGTCAAGGGAACAAGGATGACCATGACGGCGATCATGAGGATGGCGCCGATGTAATCGCGGGCCCTGATGAGTTTGGAATGACGCAATGCATTCCAGCGGGGCGCTCGATATCCCAGAGAGTTTTCGAAGGCGCGCCGCCCAGGTCCGATCAAGTGATAGCCCGGGTCGCGCCGTCGATCGGCATCGCCGTCGTCCGCATCGCGAACGTCGCCCGCCGCCAGCGCGGCGCGGGCGATGTCGAGCTCGGTGTGCTTCGAGCCGCGCGCCATCTGTTCTATCGCCCGGCGATACAGGTCGCGGCTCGCGAAGTCCATGCCGGCGAAGCCGCTCTTCGATCGCAGAAGCTCGTCGACCAGACTGACGCTTTCGAAAAACTCCGGCCAGTCAACGTCGGAGAGCATTCTCATGCTGGTGATGATGTTGCGGACCGTGACGCTCGATGCGCCCTGCCGCTGATGCTCCGCATGCACGAGCTCGTCCGCCGTGGTGCCGAGCAAGGTCAGCCGGTCATCCAGCCATCCTCGGGCGGGGGTCGTATCCGGATCCTGATCGCGCAGCCGCAGCACGAGCTGGACGACGAAGGAGGGCGCAAAGCCTTTGGGCGAGTCGCGGCGGACCAAGGCATCCGGCTCCAAGGTATACCCGTTCACGCCCAGCAGTCGATCGGCGACGGCGTCCGCATCCTGGCGCGCCGCCCGGCTGCTCACGATGCGCGAGGCCGCGCGGCGCAGGTTCTCGACCAGCACGATGCGAAGCGTGATGGCGACCGCCCAGAGCTCACCGATGGTGAGCGGCTGCACCCGCTGATAAGCCCGGACGAACAGGCGCAGCGACTCCAGGTCGAAATGGCTGTCGCTGTGCGCGATCACAGCCCACGCCATCCCGAATACCCGCGGGAAGCCCGCGAACGGTCCGTCCGCGAGCCGCGGCAATTGACGGTAGAATCCCGGCGGAAGATCCGCGCGAATCTCGCGGATCTGCTCTTCGACGAGATGATAATTGTCCAGCAGCCATTCGGCAGCCGGCGTGATCGAACGGCCTTCGCCCGCCGCGGCCCCGATGGTCCGGTACGCGGCGAGCAGAACGGCTTCGTTCTCCTTCAGGCGCGCATTGAGGGAGCGGCGCGTCGAGCGCTTTCGCGTGACCTGCTGGGCGGCCGCAAGACTCGCGGCGTGCTGCTCGAGGCGCTCGCTCGAGAACAGCTCGGCGCGAAGAATCTCGTCATTGTTCCAGGGAGAGACCGGCGACCCGTATAGCGGCACTGTCGCCGGTCCGTCCTGACTAGAGCGCTGTCGTCGGCTGATTCCGGCGGACTCGAGCCTTAACCGCGTGCCGCGATCGAGGCACCGCTTTCATCGCCGATGACCACTTCCACACGTCGATTCAACTGCCGCCCGCCCGAATCGGCGTTGTCCGCGACGGGGAACTCCTTGCCATAGCCTTGAGTTCCCACCCGCGACGCATCGATGCCGCGCGTGATCAGGGCGGACTTGACGGCGTCGGCGCGTTCCTGCGAAAGAGTCTGGTTGTACGATTCCGTGCCGACGCTGTCGGTGAAGCCGTCGATCTGCACGCGGCGCTCCGGATGCTCGGTGAGAAACTGCGCCAATTGGTCCAGCTTGCGCGCCGCCCCGGGATTCAATTGCGCCTTGCCGGTGTCGAACAGCACATCGCCGAGCGTCAGCACCAGCCCGCGCGGGGTGGGCTTCGCCTTGAGTTGATCGACTTCAGCCTGCAGCCGCGCCGCCTGTTCGGTCGCCTGATCCCGCTGCTCGACGGCCACATTGGTGGCCATGTTCGCTGTATCGACCTGCCGGGTGCGGGCGTCGAGCTGAATTTTGTCGCGCTCACCGCGGCCGGCCGCAACGCGCGCGTCATCCGCCTTCGCCGCGGCGTGTGCCTCGGCGAGCCGCGCCATCTGGGTGGCAAGGTACGCGGGCTGTGCGATGCCGGGATCGTCGTGACGCAGGTAGGCGGCCTGGGCGGCATCCAGCTGCTTCTCGGCGGCTTGCAGATCAACGGCGGCGTATTTCACGACGTTCGGATTTGCTTGCGCCGTTTGCACCTCGGTGCGCGCCCCTTCCAGGGCCGCGTTCGGTTGCGGCACGGAAGCGCAGGCGGCAATGCCCAGCGCCGAGCCCACGGATATCAAAATCCTCGTTCTTGCTTTCATGTCATGTCCTTATTGAGTGGGGGGCGAAGCGCGCAGGGATTCCTGGCGCAGCGTCTGCATGCCTGCGTCGAACTCCGCCGCCGCCTTGTGCGAGCGCTGCTGCTGCGCCGTGGCTTCCGCGAGCTCCGCGTCCGCGTTGGCCTGTTCGGCCAACAGCACGGCGGGCTGGATTTGCCGATCGGCGTTGGCCTTTTCGGCGCGTGCCAGCTTGTCGCGGGCGCCGGCAAGTTCCACCGGCGCGAATTCCGGTGCGCCGGAACCTTCCGCCCGTTGCACGGAGGCCTTCGCCACCGCGATCTTTTCGTCAGCCGCGGGATTACTGGCGCATGCGGCCAACACGACGGCGCCCGCCGCGAACGCGGCGACGCGCTTCATCAATGTCGATGGTCTCGTACTCATAACAGCACCTGGTCCTTGTAGTACCGGCGGTCACCGAGCGAGAACGCCGTGATTGGCGAGGCGCTCGGGCCCCGAGGGAGTGAATGCGCAGAGTACTCGCGCACGGCGAGATCGTCGGTGCGCTACCGCACTCAGCCCAACGCGGCGGCTTTGGCATTGAGTGCGCAGGCTTCCCGGTCGGTCGCGTAGCAGCTGCAGGAGGCGGCCTCGAGTCCGGCACGATCGAGGATCGTGATGTACCCACGGGTGTATTCGATCAGGCCGCGGCGTTGCAGCTCGCCGGCGGCGGCGGTGATGCCGACCCGGCGCACGCCGAGCAGGGCGGAAAGCACTTCCTGCGTGGCGAAAAAGCTGTCCGACTGCGCCCGGTCCTGGCTCATCAACAGCCAGCGGGCCAAACGCGGTTCGATCCGGTGAAACCCCACGCACGCGGCGGAGGAAACCAGCTGGGCGATGAGCGAATGGAGATACCGGTCGACGCAGTGAAGCACTGCGGCGCTATGGGCGAATTCTCCGTGAAAGGCGCGCGCGCTGACGCGCCAGGCCTCTCCCGACCCGAGCACCAGCGCATGCATGGGCGCGTTCGCGACGCAAAACGCGAGGCCGGGTCCCCACATTCCTTCCTGTCCTATCATGCCGACCTGCACGACGGGCCTCCCGCCCAGCGTGGCGACCAACGAGATGAATCCCTGGGTTGGGAAATACACGCTTGCGCTGGATCGGGAAGGCTCGTCGAGCGTCTCGCCCCGGACCAACCGGATTCTATCGGCACGGGCCAGCAATCGGCGGCGTTCCCTCGGCGGAAGCGCGTCTATCAGGCGATTGTCGGCCACGGCCATGCCGACCGTCCCTGGTACGGGGATTGGCGCGGGTGACTGGGCCTGGTCCGCAAGTCGCTCCATTCGGCGGAGCATGAATAAAAATCCGGAGCCTGACCGTCTGTTAGGATACATAGCGACCCGATGTGCCATGCGGCACGGGCCGAGGAGCTCCTGAATTGTCCGATCCATCGACCAGAACCGGGGAACATTGCCATCGGTGACGTGAGCGTCTATTACTTCATGCGCCGCGGCGGGCCAACGGGCGGGGAGTCCCTGTCCAAACGGCGGGCAACTCTCGAGAGCATCGTCGGCAAGGGCGAGCCCGTGATGGAATCCAAACTCATCGTCGATCATACGGAGGTCGATGCCAACGGCTTTTTGACCGGGCGCGCGAGCGACGACGCGCATCCCGTGCACGAGCTGTGGGCCCAGACCCGATCGCTCGAGTCGAGAGCGAATTCGCGCGACAGCGAAGCGCTGGAATTGGATGAGGGTATCGACGCTGAGCGCAAGGGCAGGCTGCAGGCGGAGAGTCGCGAGCTTCGCGATCAGGCCGAAGCGCTGAGGAAACTGCTGCGCGTGATCAAGGCGGAGCCGGTCGGCCCCTGATGCGGGTTCGAGCCGGGCTCGCAGCGGCGCGTGCGCAGCTGCCCGCCGGATCAATCAGCGATGGATGCCGGGGTCTCGCCGGGCACGCCGGTCTCGGCGCCGGGAACGCCGAAGCGCTGCTCCTGTTCCGCTCTCACCTGATCGAGCGTGAGCGCCGTGTTGACCGCGATCACCGCCAGCACGGGATGGTTGGCGTCGCGCGGCAGCTGTGCACCGTGCAGACTTTCCCACAAGCGAATCCGCTCCTGCGCCGTGTACCGGTCGGAGGATTGCTCGCTCTTCGCGCGATGCCGCTGCGCTTCCTGCTCGGCCTTGATTTCCGCCGCCCGCTCGCGGCACTCGTTCCGGCTCGCTCCGGCCGTCGGAAGTTGCGGCACGTATATGCGCGTCCACTCAGAGTTCATGATCTGCTCCAGAAGGGGTGGAACTCGGCGCACTCGCCGACGGTTCCGTTGAATTCGATGTCTCCGCCGGCTTCTCCTTCTTGAGCCGCTTCTCGTCGTTGCGCTTTTTTTTCTGCTGTTCGCGCAAGTTCTTCTGGTGCCGATAATTGACCCGTGCCATTGTCTCTCCGTGATGTCCTCATTCCGGACCGGAACCGGCGATGGCGGGACGAGTTCACAGTCTACGCCGCTTTGCGCCGGAAGTTCGCGCTATCTCACGTCCTTGGCAGGATTGCGACATGCGGATGGCGACTTTGTCCAGGCACCATTCGCGCCTCGAACATACCGTCAGCGGATGCCCCACGCAGCGCCCCGCAGGCCCAGCTGGCGGGCCTGCGCGCCCGTGCCGCTGCACCTCAGTACTCGTGATACAGGGCAACCTCGTCGATGACGCCGCCCTTCAGATAACGCACCGTGAAGAAGTCGACCATCTCCCGGGTGTCGACTCGATAGACGCGCTCCAAGCCGGCCTTCGAGCTTCTCTCCTCGGCGAACGCGAGTTGCCCGATCGGTCCCGTTTCGCGCAAGTCGCGGGCCAGCGCGGCGAGCCACACGGGCGATATCTCGCGTCGTGCGGCGGCGCTCAAGCGCTCGTTGCGCAGCCGACCTTCCTGGGCATCCTCGATGAGCCTGTGAAACTCGCGCGTCAGCGCCGGGCGCGGGTCGTCGGATGCGTCCTTGAAGTGCGCGACCTCCGGATCGAAGAAGCCGGCGACGGTGTGCACGATGCGCTGCACCCGGCACAGCGACAGATTGGTGAGCACAACGACCGTCAGATGCCGATCCTCGTAGCGGGCCATGGCGGATTGAAAGCCTTCCCAGTTTCCGTCGTATTCGATCACGGGATGTCCCCGCAGAGAGTTGATCTCCCAGCCGTAGCCGTAGTGCAGAAGCGGCGATCCGCCATCCTTCAGGGCATCGATGGTCCAGGCGCGGGCGAGCTCATCGTGCGTGAGAACGGCGCCCGCCCAGAGCGCCCGATCCCACCGGGCGAGATCGAGCACGGTGGAGTAAAGGCTCCCATCCGCGGTTCGGTTCAGGGCGGGCGCGACCCATCCCTGATTCTGGATCGCGCCCGAAGGACCCATTTCGTAACCGGAGGCCCGGTCCGGGATGATGTCGGTGTCCGAGATGATTCGCGTGCGCGTCATGCCGAGCGGGCGGAAGACGCGGTCCGCGAGCAGGTCGCCGTAGAATTCGCCCGTCACGCGGTCGATGACGATGCCGAGCAGCACGTAGGCGGTATCGCTGTAGGAGGCGTCGGTGCCGGGCTCGAAATCCAGGGGCAGGGAGGTCGCCAGGCGGATGTACTCCCCCTCCGTGTAATCATGGTGCAGATCGAGCAGGTCCCGTGCCGGAGGCGTCAGCTGCGCAATGCCCGATTGATGTTTGAGCATGTCGCGCAAGGTCACCGCCCGCCAGCCAGAAGGAATTTCCGGCACGTATTTGGACAGAGGATCGTCGAGCTCCAGACGATGCTCGCGCGCGAGAAGCATAACGGCGGTCGAGGTGAATTGCTTGCCGACCGAGCCGAGCTGAAACAGGGTTTCAGGTGTGGCGGGCACGGGATGTTCCAGGGTGGCGACGCCGTAGCTCCTGACGTAAAGAGGCTCTCCATCGCGCAGGACGGCGAGGGCGAGACCCGGAATGTGCTGATCGCGCATCTCGGCCGCCACGTAATCATCCAGCGATTGCGCGGCGAGACTGGGCGAGGCCGCGATCCCGCTGGCTGCAAGCGCCGCCCATAGCACACCGCGAAATAGACCTTGGGCACCGCGCCCGCGCCTGAGGTTGCCGCTCACCATGTCTAGCGCAACGCCTCGCGAATGCCCTTGATCACCCCGGGGTCCTTGGCGGCATAGCCCGGGAGCTCCCCGATCGCCGCGGCGAACTCGGGGCTGCGCATGACGCTGACCAATCGCTGCACCGATTCGTTCTCCAGCGTGTGTTTGCGGCATACGAACAGGTAGTCCTCGGTGACCAACCGGACGAAATCCAGATCGAACTGCCGCGCGGCGGCCTCCACGCCGAAACTCGCGTCCGCCATGCCGCTCGCCACATAGGCGGCGACCGCCGCGTGCGTGAACTCCTCGTGCAAGTAGCCGTTGATGCGGGTCGGGTCGAGCCCCCGTTGATTCAAGAGCTCATCGAACAGGCGGCGCGTGCCGGAGTCGGCGTCGCGGTTCACGAATCGCACGTCGCCGCCGACCAGCTGTTCGAGCGACTCGATGCCGAGCGGATTGCCGCGCTTCACCATCAGACCCATCTCGCGGGTGACGAAGCCGATGACCCGATGCTCTGCGGGGATCAACCATTGCTTGGCGGCTGCCACGACCTTGCCGCGCAGCTCTCCCAGAGGCAGATGGACGCCCGCCAGATCGCATGCCCCGCGCGCCAGCGAGGCGAGCGAATTTTGGTTGCTGACGTAGCGAAGATCGACGTTGAGCTGCGGTTCGAGCGAGGAGAGCAGCTCGCGCAGCTTCGACACGGCGAAACCGTGGCTTGCGTGAATGCGCACGAGCTTGGTCCGTTGCGGCAACACCTCGTTGATGTCGGTTTCGAGCTCCTGCGCGAGATTTTGAAGTTGTGGCTTGAGCCGCGCCTGCAGCCGCTGCCCGGCCCACACCAGCTTTTCGCCCAGCGGGGTGAGCCGGGTACCGCGCCCCTGGTGCCGCTCGACCAGCGGCGCGCCGAAGAACGCCGCCCATTTTTCGATCAAGTTCCAGCAATGCCGGTACGACATGTCGGCGCGCACCGCCGCACGTGTGATCTTGCCCGTGGCTCGGATCTCGTTGAGGAAGTCGAGCATCACCAGCGTCGAGCGCCCATCGTCCTCGCGACGAAACCGCCAGACGGGCTCGATCTCGATGCGGATCAGCCCGGGTTCGGTCTCCTGCGGCTCGGCGTCTGAATCAATCGACATGGATGGTCCTTCAGATATGCAAATGATGCATATTTATCATAAAAGAAACTGGCTCTCAAGAACATATTCCACAATCGATTTTCCCGAGTAATATCCTGTTAACAGCGATTGACACGGAACGATCACATATGATGTTAGATGCATATCAAGAGAAGACCACGGCCACGCCCGAGAATCCCCCGGCGGTGCCCGGGGAGCAGCTGCTGATTCACGGCATGCGCCGCCCGGCGCAGTCGGGACGCTACTTCGAAACCGTCGATCCCGCCACCGAAACCGTCATTGCGCGGGTGGCGGAAGGCGATGCCGCCGATATCGATGCGGCCGTCGAATCGGCGCGCGATGCGCTCGAGGGCGAGTGGGGGCACATGAGGGCCGCGGAACGGGGCCGTATTCTGCTGCGGTGGGCGGATTTGATTCGGGACCATCAGGAAGCGCTCGTCGAGCTCGAAAGCCTGGATTCGGGCAAACCGGTCTCCGCCATTCGCCGGCAGGATCTGCCGGCGGTCCTCGATACGTTGACCTACTACGCCGGCTGGGCGGACAAGATCAACGGGCAGGTGATTCCGGCGCGCACCGACGCCCTGACCTATACCTTGCGCGAGCCCATCGGCGTCGTGGGGGCGATCGTGCCGTGGAACTTCCCGCTCATGATCGGCATGTGGAAGATCGCGCCGGCGCTCGCCTGCGGCTGCACCGTCGTGTTGAAGCCGGCCGAGCTGACCTCGCTCACCGCCCTCAAGCTCGGCGAGCTTGCGCTCGCCGCCGGCGTTCCGCCCGGCGTGCTGAACGTGGTCCCTGGATTTGGAAAGACCGCCGGTGCGGCGCTGGTCGAGCACTCCGGCGTGGACAAGGTGACCTTTACCGGATCTCCCGCGGTCGGCCGCCAGATCTTGAGCGCCGCCTCCGGCAATCTCAAACGCGTGACGCTGGAGCTCGGCGGCAAGTCGGCCAACATCATTTTCCCCGGCGCCGATCTGGATGCGGCCGTCAAGGCGGCAGCCTCCGGCATCTTCTTCAATTCGGGTCAGGTGTGTTCCGCCGGATCGCGCATCCTGGTGCACGAGTCGCTTCACGACGAGGTCGTCGATCGACTCGTCGCGCGCGCCGCCGCCATCCGCCTGGGTGATCCTCGCAACAAGGCGACCGCCATGGGCCCGTTGGTGTCGGCGGCCCAGATGCATCGGGTGCTCGAATACGTCGACATCGGCAGGCGCGAAGGCGCGGAGCTCGCCGCAGGCGGCGCCCGCGTCGGCGCCACCGGGTTCTTCGTCGCGCCGACGGTGTTCGCCAACGTCGGGCATTCCATGCGCATCTCTCAAGAGGAGATTTTCGGGCCGGTGGCTTCGGTGATCCGTTTCAGGGACGAGGAGGATGCGCTGCGCATCGCCAATGGCACCAAGTACAGCCTCGCCGCCGGGGTGTGGAGCGAGGATATCGGCCGCGTTCACCGCTTCATCAAAGGGCTGAAGGCGGGCACCGTCTGGGTCAACACCTATGGCCCGACGGACGTGCGCCTGCCGTGGGGTGGCTCGCGCGATTCGGGATTCGGGCGAGAGCACGGCGATGCGGCGATCGAGAACTTCACCGAGCCCAAGGCGGTGTGGATCAACACCGGGCGCTAGCCGACCCGGGGCTTAAGAGCTATAAGTGACTCCCTCGATCCTGAGGGAGGCGTGAGCGTTGCAGCGGCGGACTTTTTTGAGGATGGCCGGAGCCGCGTCCGTGGCGCGTTCGACCGACGCGGCTTGGTCGCGCGCCGCCGTCGGCCCCGCCGGGCCGTCGGGTGATATCACGGCTCTCGCCACGCAGATGGCGGCCGGCCGTTTGAGCTCAGAGAGTTTGACGCGCCACTATCTCGATCGCATCCAGGCGTTGGACCGTCGCGGGCCCTGCCTTCGCGCAGTGATCGAGACCAATCCTAAGGCGCTCGACATCGCCGCGGCGCTCGACCGGGAGCGCGCGACTCAAGGCCCCCGCGGCCCGTTGCACGGCATGCCGATTCTCATCAAGGACAATATCGAGACCGCGGATCGCATGATGACCACCGCCGGCTCCCTGGCGCTCGAGGGCTGGTATGCGCCCGAGGATGCGCCGCTCGTCGCGCGTTTGCGGGCTGCGGGCGCCGTCATTCTCGGCAAGACCAATCTGAGCGAGTGGGCCAACTTCCGCTCGACGCATTCGAGCAGCGGCTGGAGCGCGCGCGGCGGCCAGACCCGCAACCCCCACGCGCTGGACCGCACGCCATCCGGGTCGAGCTCCGGATCGGCGGTGGCGGTCGCGGCACAGCTCTGCGCCGCGGCGATCGGCTCGGAGACGGATGGGTCGATCGTGAGCCCGGCCTCGATCAACGGCATCGTGGGATTCAAGCCCACGGTCGGGCTGGTCAGTGCCCGCGGCATCGTGCCCATTTCGCACAGTCAGGACACGGCAGGTCCCCTGGCGAGGTCGGTTCGGGACGTGGCGCTGCTGCTGGGAGCGATATCCGGGCCGGCCACACCGGTCGCCGATTACCGCCCGTATTTGAATGCCGATGGGCTCAAAGGTGCGAGGCTCGGCATCGCGCGCAAGTTCTTCGCCGAGAACGAGATGATGAACGCGTTTCTCGACGGCTGCGTCGCGCTGCTGTCGCGAGCCGGCGCGATCGTGGTCGATCCGGCGGATCTGCCGATGCACGGCGAATGGGAGGCGCCGGAGCTCGAGGTGCTGCTCTATGAATTCAAGAACGACCTGAACGCCTACCTGGGCCACCTGCCGGCCGATTTCCAGGTCCGATCGCTGGAGGCGTTGATCTATTTCAACGAGAAGAAGGCGCCGCGCGAACTCGAATTCTTCGGCCAGGAGCTGTTGCGCCGGGCGCAGGCCAAAGGTGACTTGAGCGAGGAGGCCTACCGCAAGGCGCGCGAGACCTGTCTCGCCGCGACGCGGGCCAACGGCATCGATGCAGTGATCGCCGAGCACCGGCTCGACGCCATGGTCACGCTCACCTCGGGCCCCGCCTGGCTGATCGACGAAGTGAACGGGGATTCGGATTCCGGCGGGTGCTCCTCGCCCGCGGCCATCGCGGGCTATCCGCATATCACGGTTCCCGCGGGACTGCATTGCGGGTTGCCGGTCGGGCTTTCGTTCTTCGGGCCGGCTCTCAGCGAGCCCACGCTGGTTCGGCTGGCTTCCGGGTTCGAGCACGCCGCCTCGCCGCCTCCGCTTCCTGCCTTCCGCCCAGGCGTCGGCAACTCCAAAGGCTACTCGAGATCCGGATAGGGGCCTTTGCCCCCCTCGGCAATGAAGCGGTCGATGCGAGCGGTGAGAACGGGCAGGGGGACCGAGCCGAGCTCGAGCACCGTGTCGTGGAAGGCGCGGATATTGAAGCGAGCGCCCAACACCGACTCGGCCTTGCGGCGTCCTTCCAGGATCGCATTCTCCCCGAGGTAGTACGACAGCGCCTGGGCGGGCCATGCGATGTAACGGTCGATCTCGGTCTGGATCTCGTGCTCGGGCAGCGCGGTGTACTCGCGCAGATAATCGATGGCGCGGTCCCGGCTCCAGCCTTGCGCATGGATGCCGGTATCGATGACCAGACGCGCCGCGCGCCAGATCTGGTAGTTGAGCATTCCGAAGCGGTCGTAGGGCGTCTCGTACATGCCCATTTCCTGTCCGAGCCATTCGCAATAGAGCGCCCAGCCCTCGCCATACGCCGACAGATAGGTGTGCCGGCGAAATTCGGGCTGCTGCTTGTGCTCGAGTGCGAGCGGGATCTGGAAGGCGTGTCCGGGCGCGGACTCGTGCAGCGTGAGCGCGGTGAGATTGTACAGCGGGCGGGTCGGCAGATCGTACGTGTTCAGCAGGAACAACCCGGGACCGCCGCGGCCGGCCGTGTAGAACGGCGCGATGTCGTCGGGCACCGGCTGGATGGCGAAGCGGGCGCGCGGCAGGAGGCCGAAGTATTGCGAGGCCTTGCCGTCGAACTTCTTGGCGATCCAGGCTGCGCGCATCAACAGATCCTGGGCGGAGTAAGCCTGAAACTGAGCGTCGGCGCGCAGGAACACCAGGAACGACGCGAAGTCACCCTTGAATCCCGTCTGCCTCATGGTGTCGACCATCTCGCCGTGCAGGCGTGCGACCTCCGATTCCCCCAAGGCGTGGATGGCGTCGGGATCCATGTCGAGCGTCGTGTATTCGCGGATCTTGGCGCGGTAATACGCCTTGCCGTCGGGAAGATCATGAGCCGCGAGGCTTAAGCGCATTCCCGGCAGATAGTCGTTGCGCATGAAGGCCAGCAAATCCCGGTATGCCGGCTGCACCGAATCGCGGATGACGGCAACCGCCTGTGCCCTGAGCGAGGCTTGGTCCGCCTCCGCGATTCCGGACATCTCCTTGAACGGCGTATAGAAGAGGCTCTGCTCGGGGGAGACGTCGGTGACGGCGGTGATCGAGGCGTCGCGCCCTTTCATGGTCACCTGGGGCGGCATGAATCCACGCCTCAGCCCGCGCCGCATCTCGTCGATCTGTTCGCGGAAGTAGCGCGGGATGTCGCGCATCTGCCCGATCCAATTGCGGTAGTCCTGCGCGTCGCGGTAGGGCCGGCGGGCCGTGTAGCCCAGATCCGTCCAGAACGTCGTATCCGAATTCGCGGGCATCTCGTAGTCGCGGAACTTCTGGTTCGCGATCAGCGTCTCGATCTGCGGGCGGTAGACGTCGTAGTTCACGCGCTCCGCCGGGGAGAGCTCCTCGCGCTTGATCGTGTCGAGCTTGGCGAGCGTGTCCTGCCACATCTTCAGGCGCGCCTGCTGCGACTCGGGATCGGCCTTCGGAAGATGATCCTGGATCGGCTTCTGCGAGTCCTCGTCATCGGGAAACTGCTCCTCGCGCCACTTCCATTCGGCCGTGTAGATGGCCGCGAAGCGCTCGTCCGCCGTCTCCTTCTTCGAGCACGACGCGAGGGTCACGAGCGATGCCGACAACGCGATGGCGTAGACCAGGTGAGCGCGCATGCCCGATGTTCCATGATCGGTCATTTAACCCTCCCGGGAGCGCCGGCTGCAACCGGCGCCCGACGCGGTCCGAGATGTCCGCGCACCCCGTGCCACCAGCCGTGCGCCACGGCGGCCACCTTCGCGAGTTTCGCGTCCTCGTAGAGCACGATGCGCTTGCAGGTGCGCACGCGCCGGCCGAGGCTCTTGAGCGCCCAGGTCCCCCATGGAAATCCGCCGTATTCCTTGAGCATGATCGTGTCGTTGCGCGCCATGTAGTAGCGCCGGTCCGCGGAATGATTGCTGGTCCACTTGCGCACCCCCAGGATCGCATGATGCGTCGACGCTCCGATCGCGTGCGACATGAGCGGCTTTCGCGTCATTGCCACCCGGTAGCCCAAAGCCCTCGCGCGGAAGCAAAACTCGCTGTCCACGTAGTCGATGAAGAAGTCGTCGCGGAAGCCGCCGATGCGATCGAGCGTCGACAGATTGAGGAGCGAGCCCGAGGTGATCACGGATTCGACCTCCCGCCACGCGGGCGCCGGCGCCGTGGAGTCGCCGCCCGGCTCCGTCCCATCGCGGGCCGTGTTGGCGGACCCGGCTGGGGCGGGCTCCGCTTCCGGCTTGTGGATGTCGCGAAAGCCCGCGCCCAGCACGGCGAGCCTCGCGGGCTCGGGGAAGGAGGCATGCACCGCGATCAGCTCGCCCACCATGCCCGCATCGGGCACGCTGTCCTGATCGAGCAGCAGAACCCACTCATACCCGAGCGCGCGCGCGCGCCGGATGCCGATATTGAGCGCGCTGGCGACGCCCAGGTTTTGCCCGTTCGACTCGAGCGAGACTCTCGGATCGAGCGATAACTCCGTCAGCATCCGAAGCGTCGCCTCACCCGAGCCGTTATCCACGATCACGAGCGCGCCGACCTGACCCAGAATGCGGTTCACTCTCGCGGGTAGATCGGCGTCCGGATGAAAGCTCACCAGCACGGCGCAAATGCTCCGGGCGCCCGTCGGGTGAGCGGGCATTTTGTCCTTCACGACCGCTGGCCGCTCCTGTTGGTTTGCACGCATAATACCCGCCCCGAGGAGACCCCATGACAACTACCAACGCGCCGCGCGTCAGCGGCACGCGGCTCTGGTCGCGACTGATGGAGATGGCCGAGATCGGAGCGACGCCCCAGGGCGGCTGCAACCGTCAGGCGCTGACCGATGGCGACCTCGAAGGCCGGCGGCTGTTCGGCCGCTGGGCGGCCGCGGCCGGTTGCTCGCTGCGCGTCGATGCCATCGGCAATATCTTCATCCGCCGCCACGGGCGTGACGACTCGTTGCCCGCGGTGATGACCGGCAGCCACCTCGACACGCAGCCGACCGGCGGCAAGTTCGACGGCATCTATGGCGTGCTCGCCGGACTCGAGGTCATCGAGTCGCTCAACGACCGGGGGATCGAGACGCGGCACCCGATCGAAGTCGCCGTCTGGTGCAACGAAGAGGGCTGCCGCTTTCCGGCGGCGATGATGGGATCGGCCGTGTGGTCGGGTCGGATGCCGCTGGCGGACGCCCACGCACTCACCGATCGCGCGGGACGCAGCGTCCGGCAGGAGCTCGAGCGGCTGGGTGTGGACATCTCCGCGCCGATCACCCGACAACCGGTCAAGGGCGCCTTCGAGGTGCACATCGAGCAGGGCCCGGTGCTCGAACAGCGCTCGAAAACCATCGGCGTGGTCACCGGGGTACAGCACATGAGCCGGCACGAGGTCATCGTGCATGGGCAGGAGGCGCACGCGGGGCCGACGCCGATGGACATGCGCAAGGATCCGATTCGCGTGCTGGCGGATGCGCTGCCGGCGATGTATGCGACGGCCGCCCGGCACGGCAAGGATGCGCGCTTCACGGTGGGCATCATCGAGACCTCGCCGGGCTCTCCCAACACGGTGCCCGGTCAGCTGCGCTTCACGGTCGATCTGCGCCACCCCGATGGCGTGCAGTACCGATCGCTTCGCAGGGAGATCGACGGCGTGGTGCACGCCGCGCTCGAGCGCCAGGGTCTCGAGGGAAGCATTCGCTGCGTGTGGGAAGCTCCCGGCGTCGAGTTCGATGCCGCGTGCATCGGGGCCGTTCGGCGTGCGGCACAGGCCCTCGGATGCGATGCCATGGAAATCGTCAGCGGCGCGGGCCATGATTCGGTCAACATTGCCTACGTCGTGCCCACCTCGATGATCTTCGTGCCTTGCGCCGGCGGCTTGAGCCACAACGAAGCCGAGAGTGCCGCACCCGCGGACCTCGAGACCGGAGCGAACGTACTCATGCACGCCATGCTGTCGCTGGCGGATTGAATAGAGGGACGTGATGAAGGACGGGGTCGTCTACAAGCTGAACGCCTCGCCGGTGGAACAGGCCCAGTAATGGAGAGCACCCGGCCGGGGTTGCCCGGGGGCCGGCGGCGCTATCGTCAAGCGCGCCTTTCAAAATCCGTGATCAGTGTACTTAACCTAACCGTCCGCGACCCCTAATCTGCGCGGCATGAGAGCTGCGTTCGAGTCGGCCGATGCTGCAGTGCAGGACGAAGGGATACCCGCGGATGAGGCGGAGCGCCTGGTATCCCTGCACCGGCTGGGTCTTTTGGACACGCAGCCTTCAGCGGCTTTCGATGGGGTGACCCGCCTGGCGGCCGCGGCGCTGCGGGTGCCGCTGCTGTTGGTCTCATTGGTCGACCAGAATCGCGTTTGGTACAAATCGCGCGTCGGTTTGACGTTGCGCGAGAGCCCACGGATGGGCTCGTTCTGCGCGCAAGCCATCCTGCAGCGCGAACCCTTGAGCGTGCGCGACGCCTCCACCGATCCGCGGTTCGCCAAGAACATCCTGGTTTCCGGCCCGACCCGGATCCGCGCCTATCTCGGCATCCCGCTTTTCACCCGCGATCGTCAGCCCGTCGGGACGCTGTGCGCCCTGGATACCGAGGCGCGCGAGTTCGGAGAGGTCGAGCGGGTGGTGCTGTCGGAGTTCGCGAAGATCGCCGAAGAACTCCTGGCCTCCCAGGAAGTCCTGTCCAAATCCGACGGCGTTTTGCAGTACGCCATGGAGCGCGAGAAGCTTTTCCGGGAGACCTTCGAGCAGGCCGCGGTCGGCATCGTGCACACCTCGCTCCACGGCGCGATCCTGCGCACCAATCAACGCGCGTGCAGCATGCTTGGCTACAGCGCCACGGAGCTGCGCGAGCTGTCGTTTCGAAATCTCACCCATCCCGATGACTTTGCGAAAAACGTCATCGAGTTCAAGCGCGCGCTTTCCGGGGAGATCGAAAGCTACCGGCTGGAACAGCGCCTGCGCTGCAAGAATCAGAGTTATCTGTGGGCCGCCGTCTCGGTGACCTTGAAGCGGACCGCCTCGAGACAGCCCGATTACAGCATCGTCGTCATCGACGATCTGTCCGTGCAAAAGCAGGCCGAAACCGATGCCTCGCAAGCCCGCGATGCCGCCGAGGACAGGCTCGCGCAGCAGTCGATCAAGCTCAAGGAAACCGCGGACGCGCTGGTGACCCAGGGCGCGCGGGCGGTGGAGGCCGGAGAGGCGCTGCGCGAGGCGCAGGCAAGGCTGCAAGACACCCGTGGGCTGCTCGAGGAATCGGCGCGCGCCCAGTCCGAGAGTCAAACTTCGCTGAAGGCAACCCAGCAGACGCTCGCGGATACGCAGGCGACGCTGCGCTCGGCGCAGGAGGAGCTGCGCGCGGCCCGCGAAGAGCTTCGCTCGATGCAGGAGTCGCTGCACTCCAGCCAGGAGTCGCTGCAGTCCACGCAGGAGGCGCTGCACTCGACTCAGCAGGCGTTGCTCGATGCCCAGGCATTGCAGCGCGAGGCCCAATCCGCGCTCCAGGCGAGCAATGCCAAGCTCGCGACCGAAACTGCGACGGACGCGTTGACCGTTCTCCCCAATCGGCGCTCCTTCAGCCGCCGCAGCGAGCAGGCCGCCCAGGCACTGCGCAGCTCGAAAAAGCCCTACGGCCTCATTCTTCTCGACCTGGACGATCTCAAGCAGATCAACGACCAATACGGTCACGACGTGGGTGATGAGGTGCTGCGCTCCCTCGGCAATATCTTGAACTCGCAGCTGCGCAATTCCTCGGACATGGCGGCACGGCTGGGCGGGGACGAATTCGGCATCCTCTGCTTCGGCGACATCAATGAGCAGACGTTGCACGACGTGGCGGAGCGGATCCACATTCAGATCGGCAAGGAGCCGCTGGCGACGCCGAAAGGGCTGCTGCGATTCGCGGGCAGCTTCGGCCTGGCGCTCAGCATGCCCGATGATCCCGACTGGAAAACGCTGTACGGTCGCGCGGACGCGGCGCTGCGAGAGGCGAAGGCGGCCGGCAAGGATCGGATTTCCTTCGGACGCTCGCAATCGAAGAATGCGACGGCGCGCCTGAGAGCGCTCTCCGCTCCACCCCTCGGCTCCCCGGTTTAGACCGACACCGCCGCTTTATCCCGCCGTCGATTGATGGCGTCGCGCAATTGCGCCGCGGCCACGCGAATGGCTTCGCTCTCGGCACCGCCCGCATAGATGATCGCGCGCGAGGAATTGATCAAAAGCCCGCCCCCGGCCGAATTCAGGCCGGCGGACAGCACCTCGTCGAGATCGCCGCCTTGCGCGCCGATTCCCGGTACCAGGAACCAGAGCTCGGGGTGTGCCCGGCGCAGTTCTGCCATCTCAGCCGGATACGTGGCGCCGACCACCAGCATCAAGTTCCGATGGGTGTTCCATCGTGCGGCTGCGCGCGCGGCCACCCGGGCGTAGAGCGGCACTCCCTCGATCAGAAGGTCCTGGAAATCCCGGGCGCCCGGATTGGAGGTCCGGCACAGCAAGATCGCTCCGCGGTCGGGCCGGGCCAGAAACGGTGCCACCGAGTCCTCGCCCATGTACGGACTCACCGTCACCGCATCCACACCGTAGCGATCGAAGGCCTCGCGGGCATAGGCCTCGGCCGTGTTGCCGATGTCGTTGCGCTTGGCGTCCAGGATGACCAGCGCCTCGGGTGCCCGGTCGCGGATGTACTCGATGGTCGCCGCGAGCTCGTCTTCCTTGCCGAGCGCGCTGTAGAACGCAATTTGCGGCTTGTACGCCGCCGCCACGCCGCGGGTTGCATCGACGATGCGCCGGCCGAAGGCCAAAAAGGGTCTGGGGTCGCTTCTGATGTCCGGCGGCAACTTGGACGGGTCGGGATCCAACCCGACGCACACCAGGCTGTCCGCGGCGATCCGGGCTCGATCCAGGCGTTCGGGGAACGTGAGCGGCATGTCGCAATGATAGCGGGCGCACTAGGAGTATGCTTGGTGGCATGAGCACGGTCTTGTCAGCGAAGCCGCGCGGCGGTCAGCGGTTGGTGCTGCAGCCGCCCGCCCGCCGTTCCGCACGGCATACCAGTCGAAGCATCCTGAAGCGTTTCTTCGCGATCGCCGACGCGTGGGAGCTTTCGCCGTTGCAGCAGTGCCGGCTGCTCAAGATTCCCTCGCCCCAGGTCCTCGAGCGCTACCGTCTCGGCCAATCGCCGCGTCTATCGGCGGTGCAGCAAGAGCGGGCTGCCCTGGTCGCCAACATCCATAACTCCCTGTCCCCCGCGGCGGCCAACACGGATCGGGCCTGGGCATTCCTGCACACGCCGCAGAGCAATCCGCCGTTCGGCGGCGACAGCCCACTTTACTTTATGCTGGAGAAAGGGCTTCCCGCGATGCGCGAGCTCGCCCGTCTCCTGGCGAGGGAAAGCGAGCCCCGCTGAAGTGCATTCTCGCGTTATAATGCCCGGCTGTTTCGAATGCGAATGTGGCGGAATTGGTAGACGCGCCAGGCTTAGAACCTGGTGGGGTAACCCGTGCGAGTTCGAGTCTCGCCTTTCGCACCATCGCTAGGGCCCATAACGAGGAGCGACATGCAGGTTTCCGTGGAAAGTATCGGCAAGTTGGAGCGCCGCATGCAAGTGCAGGTGCCCGCCGAGCGCGTCAGCGAGGAGATCGCGACGCGGCTCAAGCATCTCTCCCGCACCGCGCGGTTGAAGGGCTTTCGGCCCGGCAAGGCCCCGCTGACGGTGATTCGCCGCCAGTTCGGCCAACAGGTGCACCGCGAGGTCATCGGTGAGCTGATGCAATCGAGCTTCGCGGAGGCGGTGACCCAGAAGCAGCTCGCGCCGGCCGGAAGCCCGCGCATCGAGCCCAAGTCCGTCGACGAGGGGCAGGACCTCACTTACGTGGCCACCTTCGAGGTGTTCCCGGAGGTCGCGCTGCAGCCGGTGAACGCTCTCGCGATCGACAAGGTGACGGCGGAGGTCACCGAGGCCGACGTGGACGCGATGATCGAGCGGTTGCGCAAGCAGCAGACCCGCTACACCGCGGCGACGCGCGCGGCGGCGGCGGGCGACAAGGTCACGATCGATTTCCTGGGTGCGATCGACGGGGTGCCGTTCGACGGCGGAAAAGGCGAGAACGTGCCCATCGTGGTGGGCGAGGGCCGCATGCTCGCGCAGCTCGAGCAGGGCTTGATCGGCGCATCTTCCGGGGACACCCGCGAGATTGGCGTGGACTTTCCGTCCGATTACCGCGCCGTCGAGCTCGCCGGCAAGCACGCGGTCTTCAAGGTCGACGTCAAGAGCGTGGAGGAGCCCTCCCTGCCCGCGGTCGACGAGGAGTTCTGCGCCATATTCGGCGTGACCGAGGGCGGCGTGCCGAAGTTGCGCGAGGATGTGGCCGCCAACATGCGGCGCGAGCTCGACCAGAACCTGCGCAACCGCAACAAGACCGCAGGTGCTGGAAAAGCTCTACCAGGCAAATCCCGTGGATGTGCCGAATTCGCTGGTCGAGTCGCAGATCCGGGACATGCAGATCGACGTCATGCGCCGCACCGGCGCCAAGGATGTGTCGCAGGCGCCCGCCGCGCGAGCCGTTCGTCGAGCCGGCCCGGCGCCGGGTGGCGCTCGGGCTCTTGATCAACGACATCATCCGGCGCGAAAAACTCGTGCTCGATCCGGCGCGCGCCAACGCGCGGCTCGACGAGATGGTGTCGAGCTACGGCGATGCGGCGGCCTTGAAGCGGGCCTACCTGCAGAACGCCGATGCCATGCGCCAGGTGGAAAGCCTGGCGCTCGAGGATCAGGTGGTCGACTGGATCCTGGCGCACGCCGAGGTGCACGAGAAGCCGTCCACCTTCAAGGAGCTGATGAATTTCGAGGGCTAGCGGGGGCCGCGCGCCTTGAAAAGGGCGTCCGTGGTCCTCAACTTGATGTATCGCTGCGTCCAAACTTAAAAGGCCTGCATTCAATGACAACTCGAGCACTCAATCTGGTTCCCATGGTGGTCGAACAGACCGCGCGCGGCGAGCGCGCCTACGACATCTATTCGCGCCTGCTCAAGGAGCGGTTGATTTTCGTCGTGGGACCGGTCGAGGACTACATGGCGAACCTCGTGGTCGCTCAGCTCCTGTTTCTCGAGTCGGAGAACCCGGAGAAGGACATCGCCCTCTATATCAACTCCCCGGGAGGCTCGGTCAGCGCCGGCCTCGCGATCTACGACACCATGCAGTTCATCAAGCCGGACGTGAGCACCATCTGCGTGGGTCTCGCGGCCTCGATGGGCGCGGTGCTGCTCGCCGGCGGAGCGGCCGGCAAGCGCTACTCGCTGCCCAACTCCAAGATCATGATCCATCAGCCGTCCGCGGGCTTCCAGGGTCAGGCTTCGGACATCGACATCCACGCACGGGACGTGATGGAAACCAAGGAACGGCTGAATCGAATCCTGGCCAAGCACACCGGCCAATCGATCGAGCGCATCAAGCAGGACAGCGACCGCGATAATTTCATGAGCGCCGAGATGGCAAAAGCCTACGGATTAGTGGATTCCATGCTTGAGAAGCGCACTGAAATACCTGCAAAGTCTTAATGTTCGCGTAATCCGCCCCGCGGCGCCCGTGCCGGCGCCCGTACCGGCACCCGAATCGGCGCCCACGGGGGTCTTTCGGCCCTCAAAGGGCCCCGGCCGGAGCCGCCTTATGTCCCGCTCGAGAGGACCAACGAGGACCTCGGTCACAGCCCGGCTGCTGCGATCTTTGCGCATGGTCGGCCGGGTGCTATATAGTCATATCGTCGTCGCGCCCTGCTTCCCGCGGAGCGCGGCCAATCTGAGGGCAGCATGAGCGAAGATTCGCGCGGCAAACATGATGACGGCAAGCTCCTGTACTGTTCTTTCTGCGGAAAGAGCCAGCACGAAGTTCGAAAGCTGATCGCCGGACCGTCGGTCTTCGTCTGCGATGAATGCGTCGAGCTTTGCAATGACATCATCCGGGAGGAGCTCGAGGAGCGCGCCGAGCGCACCCGCGACAAGCTCCCCAAGCCCCAGGAGATCAAGAAGGTTCTGGACGAGTATGTGATCGGCCAGGAGCGCGCCAAGCGCGTCCTCTCGGTCGCCGTCTACAACCACTACAAGCGGCTTCAGACCCGCGGCTCCGAGGGCGGGGTGCGCTCGAGGGACGAGGTCGAGCTCGCCAAGAGCAACATTCTTCTGATCGGGCCCACCGGGTCCGGCAAGACGCTGCTCGCCGAGACGCTCGCGCGGCTCCTGAACGTGCCGTTCACGATCGCCGATGCCACGACCCTGACCGAGGCGGGCTATGTCGGCGAGGATGTCGAGAACATCATCCAGAAGCTCCTGCAGAAGTGCGACTACGATGTCGAGAAGGCGCAGACCGGCATCGTCTACATCGACGAGATCGACAAGATCTCGCGCAAGTCCGACAACCCCTCGATCACCCGCGATGTGTCGGGCGAGGGCGTGCAGCAGGCGCTCCTGAAGCTGATCGAGGGCACCATCGCCTCGGTGCCCCCGCAGGGCGGACGCAAGCATCCGCAGCAGGAATTCCTGCAGGTCGACACCACCAACATCCTGTTCATCTGCGGAGGCGCCTTCGCGGGCCTCGAAAAGATCATCATGAACCGCACCCACAAGAGCGGGATCGGGTTCATGGCGGAGGTGCGGGAACAGAACGCGCGGCCGCACGGCAATGACGTGTTCCACGACACCGAGCCCGAGGATCTGATCAAGTACGGCCTGATCCCGGAATTCGTCGGACGCCTGCCGGTGGTGGCGACCCTCGAGGAGCTCGACGAGGATGCGCTGATCTCGATCCTGCTGCAGCCGAAGAACGCGCTCACCAAGCAGTACCGCAAGCTCTTCGACATGGAGGGCGTGGAGCTCGATTTCCGCGAGGATGCGCTGCGCTCGGTGGCCCGCAAGGCCATGCAGCGCAAGACCGGCGCCCGCGGCCTGCGCACCATCCTGGAGAACGTGCTGCTCGACACCATGTACGACCTGCCCAGCCTGCGCAACGTGCAGAAGGTGGTGGTCGACGAGCAGGTGATCGAAGGCCAGACCAAACCCTATATCGTCCATCGAACCGAGGAGACTCGTTTGGTGGCTCCGGTCGAGGAACAGCGCCGCCCCACGGGCTCGGACCATCTTTGAGCGGAACTCGGAGCGATAAACACCCCCGACAGTCCGGCTTGAAACTCATGAGCGGCGGCCGCATCTTTCGTGTTCTGCCTGTTGTCCTAACCAGAAGGCTAGCCTCGTGAGCGACGAACCCGTAATCGATATCCCCGCCACCGTTGCGATGCATTCCGGCATGCCCGTGCTGCCGCTGCGCGACGTTGTGGTCTATCCGCACATGGTGATCCCGCTGTTCGTCGGACGGGAGAAGTCGATCGTGGCGCTGGATCTCGCCATGAAGGCCGACAAGCGCATCCTGCTCGTGGCGCAGAAGCAGGCCGACGTCGACGACCCGAAGGGCGAGGATCTGTACCGCGTCGGCACCGTCGCCACCATCCTGCAGCTGCTGAAACTGCCCGACGGCACGGTCAAGGTGCTGGTCGAGGGCGTCGAGCGCGCCAGCATCGACAAGCTGGCCGAAGGCGAGTTCTTCTCCGCGGAGGTCACCGCGATGCCGGACCTCGAGCGCTACGAGGAGCGCGAGATGGACGTGCTCACGCGCTCCATGATCACCCAGTTCGAACAATATGTGAAATTGAACAAGAAGGTGCCGCCGGAGATCCTCACCTCCCTCGCCGGCATCGAGCAGGCCGGACGCCTCGCCGATACCGTCGCCGCGCACATGTCCCTGAAGCTCTCCGAGAAGCAGAAGGTTCTCGAGATTCCGGATGTGCGCAAACGCCTCGAGCACATGCTCGCGGTGATCGAGGGCGAGATGGACGTGCTGCAGATCGAGAAGCGCATCCGCGGCCGCGTCAAGCAGCAGATGGAAAAGAGCCAGCGCGAGTACTACCTGAACGAGCAGATGAAGGCCATCCAGAAGGAGCTCGGCGAGCTGGATGAGGCGCCGAACGAGATCGGCGAGCTCGAGAAGCGCATCAAGGCCGCGGGCATGCCCAAGGAGGCGCGCGACAAGGCGAATTCCGAGCTCGCGAAATTGAAGCTCATGTCGCCGATGTCGGCGGAAGCGACCGTGGTCAGGAATTTCATCGACTGGCTGGTCAAGGCGCCCTGGAAGAAGCGCAGCAAGGTGCATCTGGACATCGCGGCGGCCGAGAAGGTGCTCGAGGCCGATCACTACGGCCTGGAGAAGGTCAAGGAGCGCATCGTCGAGTATCTCGCCGTCCAGCAGCGCGTGAAGAATCTGCGCGGCCCCATCCTCTGTCTGGTGGGACCGCCCGGCGTGGGCAAGACCTCGCTCGGTCAGAGCGTCGCGCGCTCGACCAACCGCAAGTTCGTGCGCATGTCGCTCGGCGGCGTGCGCGACGAGGCGGAGATCCGCGGCCACCGCCGCACCTACATCGGCTCGATGCCCGGCAAGATCATCCAGAATCTCGCCAAGTGCGGGGTCAGAAATCCGCTGTTCCTGCTCGATGAGATCGACAAGATGTCGACCGACTTCCGCGGCGATCCCTCGTCCGCGCTGCTCGAGGTGCTCGACCCCGAACAGAACAGCACCTTCAACGACCACTATCTCGAGGTCGACTTCGACCTGTCCGAGGTGATGTTCGTCTGCACGGCGAACAGCCTGAACATCCCGGCGCCGCTCCTCGACCGCATGGAGGTGATCCGCATCCCCGGCTACACCGAGGACGAGAAGAGCAACATCGCGCGCCGCTACCTGCTGCCGAAGCAGGTCAAGCAGAACGGCCTGAAGCCCGACGAGCTGGTGCTCGGCGACGACGCCATCCAGGACATGATCCGCTTCTATACCCGCGAAGCGGGGGTGCGCAATCTCGAGCGCGAGATCTCCAAGATCGGACGCAAGGCGGTCAAGCAGCTGCTGCTGC
>CAVTNZ010000025.1:0-10132 GCA_963736185.1 uncultured Gammaproteobacteria bacterium
GCTCTTTAAGCCGCTGTTTGGGGATAATGGCTCGGGCATGCATACGCACCAGTCGCTGTGGATGAAGGGCAAGCCGCTGTTTGCGGGCAAGAAGTATGCGGGCTTGTCAGAAATGGCGCTGCATTACGCCGGCGGGCTGCTCAAGCATGCTCCGGCGATTTTGGCTTTTGCCGCGCCGACGACGAATTCCTACAAGCGGCTGGTTCCGGGGTATGAAGCGCCGGTGAATCTGGCTTATTCGCAACGGAATCGCTCGGCAGCGGTGCGAATTCCGGTTTATTCGAAAAACCCAAAGGCAAAGCGGCTCGAATTCCGGCCACCCGATGCTTCGTGCAACCCGTATCTCGCCTTTGCCGCCATGCTCATGGCCGGGCTCGACGGCATCAGGAAGAAGATTCACCCCGGCGATCCGCTCGATAAGGACAGTTATGAACTGAGCCCCGAGGACGCGGCCAAGGTTCCATCGGTGCCGGGATCGCTTGAGGGCGTGCTGGCCGCGCTTGAGGCGGATCACAAGTTCCTGCTTGAGGGCGGCGTGTTTACGCGGGATCTGATCGACACGTGGATTTCTTACAAGATCAAGAATGAAGTGGATCCGATCCGGATGCGGCCGAATCCCTATGAGTTCCACCTTTATTACGACATTTAGTACGGCATCGGGGGATTTGGCGATCGGGTCATCGGGCCATTGAAAATCACTCGACGACATTTGGTTCGATGGCTGGATTTTTCTCAGCGGCCTCGGCGTCTCGGCGGTGATTCAATCCATGAAATAATCGGGCTTTGAGGAAAGCACTGTGAGCTGTCCCCTTTGCCGGGAACGAAAGGAAAAACGGTTCTGTCCAGCTGTGCACGAAAAGATCTGCGCGCAGTGCTGCGGCGAGCAGCGCGAGGTGACGCTCGACTGCCCGAGCGACTGTACGTATCTTTTGCAGTCACGAGCCCAGTCGCGGCAGCCGGCTCAACAGCATGACACGGCGGGCGCGTACGGCGGGTTTGATCGCGCTGCGCTTTTCCCCGAAGTCGAGATTGCCGAGCAGTTTCTCTACGAGCGCGAGCACCTGATTGTTGGCCTTAGCTACGCGCTGGCCAAAAGCGCGCGCGCCGGACGCTCGCTCGACGGGCATGCGCTCAACGACCGCGATCTGATCGCCGCGCTCACTTCGCTAGCTAAAAGCTACCAGACGCTGGTCCAGTCGAGCCTGATTTACGAACAGCCTACGGCGAACCTGACCCACCAGCAGATTGCCCGCGAAGTGGCGACCATGGTGAAGGAGTTTCGCGAAGCCGAAGAGAAGCATCTGGGCTATTCGCGGCTGCGTGACTCCGAGGTTTTACAGGCGCTGGTGTTTCTGCTGCGCATGGGAGTGGCTCGCACGTCGGGCCGGCCGAAGTCGCGAGCCTATGTCGATTTTCTTTTTTCGCAGTTTCCCGAGTCGCAGTCGGCGATTGCCGCGCCGGAGAGCCCGGGCAGCGGCCTTATCATTCCATAATAAATAAGCACCGTTTACCTTGGGTGCCGACAAAAGGCGCTCACCACGGGGTACCCTTCGACAAGCCCAGGGCAGGCTACGGAGAAGCACGGGGAGTATCTGGCGATTGCCGGTCAGGGCTTCGCGGCAATGCCGGATGGCTCGTCCAGCCGGCGCACGGCTTCGCCTGGCGGGAGCGCGGCCAGCAGTTCGCGCGCCGTTTTCCCGAGGATGGGATGGCAGGCGGCGGGCGCGATTTCTGCCAGCGGCTCAAGCACAAACCGGCGCAGGTGCATCGACGGATGCGGGATTTTCAGTCCGGGCTCATCGACGACTCGGTCGCCAAAGACCACGATGTCGATATCGATTTTGCGGGGGCCTTTGTCTTGCGTTCGCAAGCGACCCATGGCCGCTTCGATCGATAACGCCAGATTCAGCAATCCGCGCGGTGTCTTCTCGGTTTCGATTGCGAGAACGCAGTTCAAAAACCAGGGCTGGTCGGGGACGTCCACTGGTTGAGTTTCGTAGAAAGCGGAAATCGCGCGCGCCGGACCGGCTACGTCCAATCGGACGATGGCCTCGCGCAAATTGGCGGCACGGTTTCCGAGGTTCGAGCCGAGCGAGAGGTACGCCATTTCGGACACCTTGCTAGTGTCGCGGTAAACGTCTGGCGAATCCACAGGAAATTGCTGCAGCCTGTATCCTGCTGATTTCCGTGGCAGTTGCCGTATCCGGAAGCGGGCTGCCTTTGTCCGACATGACCGGAGGAACCCCCTTATCCCGGTACCTACGTAAGTTTCCGCCGGCCAACTTGACGGCTACTATGGAATTTCCATGAACCTGGAATCCCTTCTCGTCAGCAAGGACGCCGCTCTGGTCGGAGTGCTTCGCCCGACACTGGAGAAAATCTCGGTGAACGTCATGGTTTGCTCAGAGACTGGGAGCGGCGGCGAATCGCTTGCCAAACGCAAATTCGATGCCGTGATCATTGACTGCGACGATCTGCCAGACGGTTTCAGAATGCTGCAGGGGCTGCGCCAAACGCAGAGCAATTCCAAGTCGGTGGCTTTCGCCGTACTGAACGGGAAGACGACCACGCAGGAAGCTTTCAAGTCGGGCGCCAATTTCGTTTTGCAGAAACCGCTCACGCCGCTGCATGCCACGCGCTGCTTTCATGCCGCGCTCAATTTCATGATCCGCGAGCGGCGCCGCTACTATCGCTATCCGATTGAGATGCCGGTGCACGTGAGCATTGCCAAAGCCGGGGAAGTCAAGGCGAATTCCACCAACTTGAGCGAAAGCGGCATAGCCCTGCGCGTTACCTCAAAGCTGGAGAAGGACATGACAGTCGGAATCCGCTTCACACTGCCGACGACAAGCATCTCGCTTGAACTCAAAGGCCAGATTGCCTGGGCCGATGGTTCCGGCCATGCCGGTATTCACTTCGTGGAAGTTCCGCAAACTTCGCAATACCAGCTGGAAAAATGGCTGACCGACCGCTTGCAGAGTGAGATGCCCCCAAAACTGCAAGGCTACGCATCGCTCGTCTAGTCACCTTCCTGCGTTTCCCGCTGCCCTCTTTCACAAACCGACCCATCGCGATCACCCGCATCTGCCTGGTGACTTGCGCTTGCCTTCGGGTATGGCACTCTGGTTGGAGTTTGCGAACGACTCTTTGTAAGCCCGGCCATGATTACCTTGGAAGAGAAGATTGCCCGGACCGAGCGCTTGCTGCGCCGCCTGGAAGAGGACCAGCCCTATTTGCGCGCGCGGCTATCGGCGCTGGGGGCCGAACATCGCGAGAGCGCCCACGCTTTTGCCGAGCGCGTGCGGGTAGAGGCCGAGGCCGAACTGCAGCGTCTACTGGCGGAACGGACGCCGACACTGGAGTGGACTGCGCCCCAGCCGGCTGACTAAGTTAGGCGCTGACGCTGACTTCCGACGCCGCCACTGGTGCGTACTTAGCGTCTCCCATCGTGGTTTCTTCCCACAACGAATGGTCGCGCAGCATCGCGAGACCAGCGCAGTGTGCATGGCGTGTCCAGCGCGGTCGGCTACGATGCGTCCCAGGATCTGCTTGCCGAGCAGGGCCAGGTCGCCGATCAGGTCGAGCACCTTGTGCCGCACGAACTCATCTGGGAAACGCAGGGGAGGATTCTTGATGCCCTCGTCGGTCAGCACGATGGCGTTTTCTGCCGAAGCGCCGCGAATCAGGCCCATGTTGCGCAGCGCAGCCTCGTCGCGCAGGAATCCGAAGGTCCTGGCAGGAGCGATCTGCTCGGAGATAACTTCCGTTGGTGAGCTCGACGCGTGAAATCCTGATTGCCGACCAGCGGATGCGGAAAGTCGATGCGAGTAGTGTAAACGGAATAGCTATCGGCAGGATAAACAGCAATAGATTTGTCGCCGTCGCGCACCTCAACCTCGCGCACGATGCACATGTAGGAACGCGCTTCGCGCTGCTGGCGGATGCCGCGCTCTGAACAGCTTGACAAACGGGCGAGCGCTGCCATCGAGGATCGGCAACTCCAGGTTGTCGAGTTCCACAATGGCGTTGTCCATACCCAATCCCAGGAATGCCGAAAGCAGGTGCTCGGTGGTCGAAATCAGCACGCCCTTTTTCATCAGGCTGGTGGCATAGCTGACGCGGGCGACGTTGCGGCCGCTGGCTTCGATGGGAAAGTTATCGAGGTCAGTACGATGAAACACGATACCAGTTCCCGCCGTGGCGGGCAGGATGCGCAAGTGAACCGGCGCGCCACTGTGCAGGCCGATGCCATCACAGCTTACGGTATTGCGGATTGTCTGTTCGTGGATCAAAGTTGCTAGTCGGTCCCGCCGAACCGGTGCGACCACCTGCATTACGATGAAGGCTGTAAGTGTTTTGCTGTCCAATAGTTTATAAGGATGGACGGAATTTCGTATGTGGCAGAAAAGCCACATTCCGTGGCTCAATTGACGAGAAGATGGCCATCTTGTTTAGGCGACTACAGATGTCTGGGGTGCTTCAGGAGGCAATGGGGCCTGTTTTTCAGAGATTTGGGCGTACTTCGCCATAAACTATAGCGGCGGCGCGGAGCCCTACCGCCTCTTTCCGGTGAAGGTGTATGCGGCCTACGCGGCGGCGGTCGCCAACCAGGGAGCGCCGACCGTGATTCTCGCCAAGACCGTCAAGGGGTTCGGGCTCGGCAAGTCCGCGGAAGGACTGAACGTCGCGCACCAGCAGAAAAAGCTCGGCGACGAGGACCTGAAGGCGGTGCGCGACCGGTTCAACATTCCGATCTCGGACGAGGAGATCGCGGGCCTCACCTTCAGGAAACCCGCGCCGCAGAGCGAGGAGATGCAATACCTGCAGGAGCGCCGCTCGGTCCTCGGAGGCTACCTGCCGGCCCGGTACTCGGCGGTGCCGCAGCTCGAGGTGCCGCCGCTCGAGACCTTCAGCGCGCTGCTGGAAGGAACGCAGGACCGCGAGATATCCACCACCATGGCGCTGGTTCGAATCCTCACGACCCTCGTGCGCGACAAGAATATCGGCAAGCATGTCGTGCCGATCATCCCGGACGAGGCGCGCACTTTCGGCATGGAGGGCATGTTTCGCCAGATCGGCATTTATTCGTCGGTGGGTCAGCTGTACACCCCGCAGGATGCCGATCAACTGATGTTCTACCGGGAGGACAAGCAGGGCCAGATCCTCGAGGAGGGCATCAACGAGGCGGGAAGCCTGTGTTCCTGGATCGCCGCGGCGACCGCCTATGCGAATCACGGCGTCAGCATGGTGCCGTTCTACATCTACTACTCGATGTTCGGTTTCCAGCGGGTCGGCGACTTCATCTGGGCCGCCGGCGACAGCCGCGCGCGCGGGTTTTTGGTCGGGGGAACGGCCGGCCGCACCACCTTGGCGGGCGAGGGATTGCAGCATCAGGATGGCCATTCGCAGCTGGTGATGACGGCGGTGCCCAACTGCGTGGCCTACGATCCCGCCTACGCGTACGAGCTCGCCGTGATCGTCCATGACGGTCTGCGGCGCATGTACAAGGAACAGGAAAGCGTTTTTTACTACATCACCTGCATGAACGAGAACTACGCTCATCCGGCCATGCCCGCGGGCGCGGAGCGCGGCATCCTCAGGGGCATGTATCTGCTGCAGAGCGGCGGCCGGGGCAAGGTCCGCGTCACGCTGTTCGGCTCGGGCACCATACTGCGCGAGGTGCTGGCCGCGGCCGAGCTTCTGGAGAAGGATTACGGCGTCCCGGCCGATGTGTATTCGGTGACCAGCTTCAGCGAGCTGCGCAAGAACGCGCTCGAAGTGAATCGTTGGAATCTGCTGCATCCGACGGAGCCGGCCAAGGAAACCTACATACGCGAAGCGCTCGGCGACCGGCAGGGTCCGTTCGTCGCCGCCACCGATTACATGAAGCTGGTCCCCGACCAGATCCGCCAATGGGTGCCGGGCCGCTACGCGGTCCTCGGCACGGACGGCTTCGGCCGCAGCGACTGCCGCGCGGAGCTGCGCCGCTTCTTCGAGGTGGACCGCCATTATGTCGTCGTGGCCGCGCTCAAGGCGCTCGCCGACGACGGCAAGGTGGACATGCGAACCGTCACCAAGGCGATGCAGGCTTTCGGCATCGATCCCGAGAAACCCAACCCGCTGTCCGTCTAGGTAATCAACGTGGCAAACCCCCTCAAGGTGACGGTACCGGACATCGGCGGCTTCAAGGACGTGAGCGTGATCGACGTGTTGGTGAAGGACGGCCAACAGATCGACAAAGAAACGCCGATGATCACGCTGGAAACGGAAAAGGCGGCGATGGACGTGCCGTCTCCCGCGGCCGGGCGGATCGTCCAGGTCAAGCTCAAGAAAGGCGACAAGGTGTCGGAGGGGAGCCTCATATTGCTGCTGGAGAGCGGCGGCGAGGCACAAGCGTCCGCTGCGCCGGCGAAGCAGGCCGAGGTCCCGAGACAGGGCGGGGCCGCGCCGGCCGCCGGCGAAAGCAAGACGGCGGCCGAGAGGCAGCCGGCGAGCGAAGGCAGGACAGCGGCCGAGAGCAAGGGGCCAAGCGAAGGCAAGGCCGCCGACGAGGCGCAAGCCGCGATCTCGCACGAGGCGACGGACATCGATGAGGCGGCATTCTCCAAGGCCTACGCCAGTCCCTCGGTGCGCAAATTCGCGCGCGAGCTCGGCGCCGACCTCGGCAAGGTGTCGGGCAGCGGCCCGAAGTCGCGCATCACCCACGAGGATGTGAAGGCTTACGTCAAGGCGCTCCTCACCGCCGGCACCGGCGCAGCGGCGGGATCGCTGCCCCGGGTGCCCGAGGTCGATTTCGCCAAATTTGGCGCGATCGAGGTTCAGCCCCTGTCCCGCATCCAGCGCATTTCCGGCGCGCGGCTGCAGGCGAGCTGGATCAATCTGCCGCACGTCACCCAGCATGACGAGGCCGATATCACGGATCTGGACATCGCCCGCGTCGCGCTCAAGGCCAAGGCCGAACAGGAGGGCGTTCGCCTGACGCCGCTGGCCTTCATCGTGAAGGCGTGCGTGGCGGCCCTGAAGCAATTTCCGCGCTTCAACGCCTCGCTCGACTCGTCGGGTCAGAATCTGGTCTTCAAGAAATATTTTCACATCGGCTTCGCAGCCGATACGCCGAACGGCCTCGTGGTGCCCGTGATTCGCGACGCCGATCGCGGCAACCTGTTCGACATCGCGCGCTCCCTCGCGGCGCTGTCGGAGAAGGCCCGCGCCGGCAAGCTCACGGCCGCGGAAATGCAGGGTGGATCGTTCACGATCTCGAGCCTCGGCGGCATCGGCGGCACGGCCTTCACACCGATCATCAATGCGCCGGAGGTCGCCATCCTGGGCGTGTCCAAGTCGAGCCAGAAGCCGGTGTTCGACAAGGGTGCGTTCGTTCCGCGGCTGATGCTGCCGCTTTCGCTGTCCTACGATCATCGGGTCATCGACGGCGCGGAGGCCGCTCGCTTCATCGTCTTTCTGAGCAAGACGCTGGCCGACGTGAAGGCGCTTCTGTGAGCACGGTCGAAGTCCGGGTTCCCGATATCGGCGACTCGAAGGATGTGACGGTGGTCGAGGTGCTCGTGGCGCCGGGTGCCGCGATCCGCGTCGACGACGCGCTCATCACGCTGGAGAGCGAGAAGGCGTCCATGGACATCCCTTCCACCGTGGCCGGCAAGGTGATCTCGATCGGCGTCAAGAAGGGCATGAAGGTCTCGGTGGGGATGGTGATCGCGACCGTCGAAGTGGCGGATGCGGCGTCCCCATCGAAGGCCGAGAAACCCCAGAAGCCCGAGAAGCTCGCGAAGCCCGCGGCCGCCGCTTCCTCGTCCCAGCCTGGAGCGGCCGCCCCCGACGGCGCCCGCGATCTCGTCGTCCTCGGTGCCGGACCGGGCGGTTACACCGCCGCCTTCCGCGCGGCCGATTTGGGGCTCAAGGTCACGCTCATCGAGCGCTGGCCGGTTCTCGGCGGCGTGTGCCTGAACGTCGGCTGCATTCCCTCCAAGGCCCTGTTGCATGCGGCCAAGGTGATCGAGGATGCGGCGGACATGGGCGACAACGGCATCGTCTTCGCGCCGCCGAAGATCGATCGCGCGAAGCTGCGCGGCTGGAAGAACAAGGTCGTCGGCAGGCTGACCAGCGGCCTGAGCGTGCTCGCGAAGCAGCGCAAGGTCGACGTGCTGCGCGGCGAAGCGGTGTTCACCGGACCGTACTCGCTCGAGCTGCGCTCAGGCGAGGGCGTGCGGCGCGTGGATTTCAAGCAATGCATCATCGCAGCAGGATCCGAGTCGGTGCGCCTGCCCGGATTTCCCGATGATCCGCGCATCATCGATTCCACCGGTGCGCTGGAGCTGCCCGAGGAGGGCAAGCGGCTCCTGGTGGTGGGCGGGGGCATCATCGGTCTGGAGATGGCCTGTGTGTACGATGCGCTCGGTTCCTCGGTCTCGGTGGTCGAATTGAGCGACGGGCTCATGCCGGGCACCGACCGCGATCTGGTGCGTCCGTTGCAAAAGCGGATCGAAAAGCGCTACGCGCGCATCATGCTCGGCACGCGGGTCTCGAAGCTCGAACCGCACGCGGAAGGATTGCGCGCGACCTTCGAGGGTCCGGACGTGCCTGCGCCGCAGGATTTCGACCGCGTGCTCGTCGCCGTGGGCCGCAGCGCCAACGGCAACGCCATCAACGCGGCCGCGGCGGGCATCGCGGTGGACAAACGTGGCATCATCGGCGTCGACCGGCAGATGCGCACCAACGTGGCACACATCTTTGCCATCGGCGATATCGCCGGGCCGCCGATGCTGGCGCACAAGGCCACCCACGAGGCCAAGGTGGCGGCGGAGGTGGCCGCCGGCCACAAGTCCTCATTCGACGCGCGCTGCATTCCCTCGGTGGCGTACACCGATCCCGAAATCGCATGGGTCGGTGTGACTGAAGCCGAGGCCAAGTCGCGCGGCATCGACTACGGGAAAGGGATGTTTCCGTGGGCCGCCAGCGGCCGCTCGCTCGCCATCAATCGCGACGAAGGGTTCACCAAGCTGCTGTTCGACAAGGGGACCGGCCGGGTGATCGGCGGCGGCATCGTCGGCACGAACGCGGGCGAACTGATCGCGGAAGTCGGCCTTGCGATCGAACTGGGGGCGGATGCCGCGGATATCGGGCTGACCATTCACGCTCACCCCACGCTGTCGGAGACGGTGGCGTTCTCGGCGGAAGCGTTCGAGGGGACCCTGACGGATCTCTACATCCCCAAACGCTGATCGCCGGCCGGTCAAGGGCTGCCCATGCAGTTCTTTACATAAGCCGCGCGCTGCGCACCGAGCAGCTTCTTCGCCTTGGCATCCTTCAGACACGCGGTTCGCCGGGCGTGCCGGGCCGGAGCGTCGTTGTCGATCGGCGAAGGCGCGGCCGCGGGTCTCTGAGCGGCGCTCACCGGAGCGGAAGCCGGTGCAGAGGGCCTGTCCGGGCTGCCGCCCGCCACCGCAGCCGCGATCAGCCAGCCGCTCACCACGGAACCTAGCGCAAGGCAGGCGAGGATCGCCGGTAGAAACGCACGCATGATGTATCCAAGAGACCTGACCGGTGAAGGCCGCGTTGGAGGATAGCGTCGCAGCGGCCTCGCGCCGATGAAGCGCGCATGAAACTTGCTTAACCTTGCCCGCGCGGCCGCGCTCAGTGCGTGCCCGCCGAGGAGAGCCGGTGCTTGGCGAGCTCCAGATAGCGCCCCTCATCGGGCGCACGCCCGCCGCGTCGCGCTTCCCAGAGCGTCTCGGCGAGCGATTCCATCAGCGCGTGCTCGGCTCCGTGCACATCGCCGAGACGGGTCCGGAACGCCTCGAACAGCGCCCGAACGCCGGGCGGGCGATCGATCGAGAGCTGTTCCCGGACGGCGAGGTGCAGCCCCATATGTAAAAAAGGATTTTCCTCGGCCGCGCCGGCCGGAGGGTCGAACCCGAGCGCCGAGGGAGCGGTTGCGACGAGCGCCTGGTATTCCGGATGCAACGTGAGGACATCCGCGATGAGCGCCTCGAGAGGCGTCAGCGGCGAGCGCGCGCAGTGCTTCCTCCAGGCATCCGCATAGCTGCGCCGCAGCTCGTCGCGTGTGTAGCCTCCGAAGGAGCGGGGCGGGTCCGCGTCGCTCATGGTGCGGGAGGTT
>CAVTNZ010000026.1:0-33347 GCA_963736185.1 uncultured Gammaproteobacteria bacterium
TGCTGTGTGTACCTTAAGGACTCGTCGTATTGCTCCCTGCTGGGGTTGCACCCGCTCGCCGCGTTTCCCATCATGATGGGCTCCTGTGCCCTGGTTCAGCCCGCCGCGGGACTGCGTTTTTTCCGGTCGGGGCGCTTTGGATTCGGTACCTCGATCGCGCTCGCGATCGGCTCGATTCCCGGCGTGCTGCTGGCCGCCTACGTCGTCAAGCAGCTGCCGCTGGTGTGGCTGCGCTGGCTCGTGGTGGTGGTGGTGATCTACGCCGCCGTCAGCATGTTGCGCTCGTTCCGCGCCGGGCGGATGCGGGCGGCCGGCGCGCGCACGATTCCGGCCTAGCTAGTCCCGCCGGCGCGCCCTGCGCACGATGGCGCTTGGCCGCTCAAACCGTCGTGGCGATCAGATGCGTGATCTTCGCCGGCATCGTGAGCAGCTTGCCGATGCGATCCTGCAGCAGCCGATCGGCGTTGGTGACGCGCTTGTGCTGGCGCAAATGCTCCAGCCATGATTCGACCAGGAAGGTTTCCAAAAATCTGCCCGGTACGGCGGTATCCTCGAACAGGCCCCAGGCGTAGGCGCCGTCGCGGCCCCGCTCCTGCGACAGCTGGTGCAGAGCGCCGATGAAGGCTTCGCGGCTGCCCTCGCCGACCCGGTATTCGACGGTCACCAGCACCGGACCCGCATCGCTCTCGAGGCGATGACTGAGGACCGGCGTGGGCCAATGCATGGAGGGCGTGAGATCGGGACCCGCGCCCGCATGCAGCTTCCACCGCCAGGTCGCCGGGATCGCCAGCAGCGAGCCCGCCGCCGCCGCAAATAGCGCCACGGACACACCGCCGAGGCTTGCCACCTGGCCCCACACCAGGCTTCCGGCCGTGAGCGCCGCGAAGAACACCGTCACGTAGATGGCGAGGCCGCGGCCGCGCACCCATTCCGGCAAGGCGAGCTGCGCGGATACGTTCAAGTTCGACAGCACCGCAATCCAGGAGACGCCGGCGATGGCGCTGGCCGCGAGGGCGGTCGCGGGACTCCGTGCGATTGCATAGAGCGTCAATGCGAGCGCCGTTCCCGCCGACCCTGCGGCGACGACGCGGTTCGGTCCGAGGGTCGCCTTGAGCCATGGCAGCGCGAACACGCCGGCGACCGACGCCGCGCCGATCGTGCCCAGCAGGATTCCGTAAAGCGTGGCGCCACCCGCGAGCCGGCCGCGCGCGACCAGCGGCAGCAGCGCCCAAAAACAGCTGGCGAAGAAAAAGAAGCCGACCGCGCGGATCAACGCCGCGCGCAGCTGCCGATTGTTGCGGGTGTGACGGATCCCCGTGCGCAGCGCGCTCAGGAAGCGTTCCGCGGGCAATTGCGCTCCCTGATGCGGTGCCGAGCGCCAGCGCCAGAGCGCGCCGATCACGCCGAAGTTGCTCACGGCGTTCACCCAGAAAGGCGAGGCAATGCCGAACCCTGCGGTCAGCGCGCCGCCGAGAGCGGGGCCCACGGCGCGGCTGACGTTGACGCCCGCGCTGTTCATGGCGATCGCCGCCGGAAGCTCGGGCTTCGGCACGAGCACCGGCACCACGGACTGCCACGCGGGCGCGGCGACCGCGGACCCGGACTCGATCAGGAAGGTGCACAGCAGGAGCGAGACCGGGCTCACCACGTGCAGCCACACCAACACGGCAAACAGCATCGAGACTGCGGCAATGAAGCTCTCGGCACTGATCAGGAAGCGGCGCTTGTCGACGATATCGGCGAGCGCCCCCGCGGGCAGCGCGAACAGCACCATCGGCAGCGTGGCCGCCACCTGCACCAGCGACACCATGAGCGGATCCGCGTCGAGGCTGGTCATCAACCACGCGGACGCCGAGCTGTACATCCAGCCGCCGATGTTCGACACGAGCGTCGCGCTCCACACCACCGCGAACGCCGGATGGCGGAAGGGACTCCATGGCGAGTGGGGTGCGGGCGGCTGCATTCCGGGTCTAGGGATCTCCCGCCGGGGGAACGTTCACCGGGGGTGTGCCGTCGCGCAAAGGCGTCCGCGCCTTCGAAATCGCGGTGAGGATGCCGCTCAGGATGCGGCGCGGGCTCGGCGGGCAGCCGGGCACCGCCACATCCACCGGAATCACGTTCGACACGCGGCCGCAGCTCGCATACCCCTCGCCGAATATCCCGCCGGTGCAACCGCAATCGCCGACCGCAACGACCAGCTTGGGGTCCGGGGTGGCCTCGTAGGTGCGCCGCAGAGCCACCGCCATGTTCCTAGCCACCGGCCCGGTGACCAGCAACAGATCCGCGTGGCGGGGACTTGCCACGAATCGAATCCCGAGCCCCTCGATATTGTAGAGCGGATTGTTGAGCGCATGGATTTCCAGCTCGCAGCCATTGCAGGAACCGGCGTCGACCGCGCGGATGCACAACGCGCGGCCGAGCACGTCGAGAATCTGCGACTGCAGCGCCTCGGTCTCGCGCAGCGCGCCGTCGACCGCGGGCGCCGCCTCCGTGACGATCCCGACCCGACCGATCTGCCGAAGCGTTCTCAACATGGCTACAGATCGTGTCCGCTGTAGGACAGGTTGAAGGACTTATTGATCAGCGGAAAATCCGGCACGATGTTGTCGATGACCGCATGCTCGATGACCGGCCAGTTCTGCCAGGACGGATCGTGGGGATGACATCGCTCGATTGTTCCGCCGGCGCCCGCGTGGATCGCGACCGCGACCGGTCCGCGCCATCCTTCGATCATTCCGATGCCGAACGCCGCCTCGCCGGGCGGCGACGCCTCGACCGCATGCGCCCCGTCCGGCAATTCCGAGAGGATCCGCTCCAGCAGGCGCACGCATTCGGCGGCCTCATCGAAGCGCACCTCGACGCGTGCCGCAACGTCTCCGCCGGTGCGCACGATCTTCCGGGGCTCGAGCTCGCGATAGGGCTCGCAGGGCAGATCGCAGCGCAGATCGAATGCCTGACCGCTCGCACGCCCCGCCAATCCGCAGAGCCCCATTTTCGCCGCCAGCGCGGGCGTCACGATGCCGGCGCCGGCGAACCGGTCGCGCAATCCGGCATGGTCCTCGTAGATCTTGCGCAATACCTCCAATTCCGCGCGGATCGATCTCAGGCATTCGAGCAGCAGTTTCACACCCGCCGCCGAAAGATCGAGGCGCGTGCCACCCGGCACCACGAAATCCATGAGGTAGCGCTGCCCGAGAGCCTGCTCGTTCGCGCGCAGCAGCTGTTCCTTGAGGCGGGAGAACTGCCCGAGCCCGAAGGCAAACCCGGCATCGTTGCCGAGCGCGCCGATGTCGCCCAGGTGATTGGCAAGGCGCTCCAGTTCCAGGGCGAGCGCCCTCAACCAGGCCGCGCGCGAAGGCAGCCGCGTTGCGGCCATTCCCTCGAGCGCCTGGCAGTAGGCCCAGGAGAACGCCACGGCGGAATCGCCGCAAACGCGCGCGGCCAGCCGATGACCGTCGAGCAGCGCCATTTCCGTGAAGCGTCGTTCAATGCCCTTGTGCACGTACCCGAGGCGCTCTTCGAGCCGCAGTACCTTCTCCCCCACCACCGAGAAGCGAAAATGACCGGGCTCGATGATTCCCGCATGCACCGGGCCCACCGCGATCTCGTGCACGCCATCGCCGCCCACGCGCACGAAGGCGTAATTCTCCACGGCAGTCGCCGACGAGGCGGGGGGAGCAGCGTCGCCGCCCAGCGGATGAAAACTGTCCGGCCATGCGACATGCCGAAGCCACGGTCGCACGTCCCCATCCAGCGCCCGCAATCCGTTCAGATCGGCGACCGCGCGCTGCATGCGGCCGGCGCTGAGGAAGCAGCGCTCGATGCCGGGGTAGCCGTCCTGCCCCGCGGGCAGCGGGAGGGTCACGACGAGCGCCGCTCCCTCCGCGCCATAGAGCGCCCGCACGAAGTTCCGCCCTTCGGCGTCGCGATGCGCCCACAAGGCAAGCAGGCGCGCGCCGGCGGCGGCCATGTCCTCGGCGACCCGGCACCACTCCGCCTCCCGCACCGTCAAGCCCTGCACCGCGGGCGCCCCCGCGATCGGCCCCGCGGCTCGATCGAACCACTCCTCGAGCACCATCTACCCCCCTCCGATGAGGCGCGCCGCCGCGCGATACCAGTCGGCCAGGTAGGTCGGAATGAAGAATCCCAGCATCAGCACCAGGCCGAGATGCGCGAACACCGGAATGAGCGCGGGCGCATGCGGCAGCCGCTTGGCCGAGGTATCCCCGAAGACCATCGACTGCACGCGTCCGAAGATCGCCGCGAAGGCCACACCGAGCGCTAACAGCAGGATCGGCGTCGCCCAGGGCTGCTGCTTCATGGCCGTCGTCAGAATCAAAAACTCGCTGGCGAACACCCCGAAGGGCGGCGTTCCCAGGATGGCGAGCGTTCCCATCATCAAGCCCCAGCCGACGGTGGGACTCACGGTGATGAGCCCGCGGATGTTGTCCATGATCTGCGATCCCGCCTTCTGGGTTGCGTGACCCACGGCGAAGAATATCGAGGATTTCGTCAACGAATGCACGGTCATGTGCAGCAGCGCGGCGAAGTTCGCGACCGGACCGCCCATGCCGAAAGCGAACGCGATGATGCCCATGTGCTCGATCGAGGAGTAGGCGAACAGTCGCTTCACGTCGCGCTGCCGCCACAGGAAGAACGCGGCCAGCACGACCGAGAGCAGTCCGAACCCCATCAACATGCGGCCGGGGAGCGTCGAGTGCAGCGAGCCTTCCACCAGCACCTTGCAGCGCACGACGGCGTACATCGCCACATTCAGGAGAAGCCCCGACAACACCGCCGAGATCGGCGTCGGTCCCTCCGCGTGCGCGTCCGGCAGCCAGTTGTGCAACGGTGCCAGACCGACCTTGGTGCCGTATCCCACGAGCAGGAATACGAACGCCAGCCCGAGGACCGACGGCTCGAGCTCGCCCTTCACCGCATTGAGGTGCGTCCACAGGAGCGCGCTGACCCCCTCGGAGCCGAGCACCTTCTCCGCCGCGAAATACATGAGAATGGTGCCGAACAGCGCCTGGGAGATGCCCACGCCGCAGAGGATGAAGTACTTCCAACCGGCCTCCAGGCTCGCCGGTGTCCGATACAGGGTGACGAGCAGCACGGTCGACAGGGTCGCGGCCTCCATCGCCACCCACATGAGTCCCATGTTGTTGGTCGTGAGCGCGATCAGCATGGTGGCCATGAAGAGCTGATACATGCTGTGGTACAGCCGCAGCTGCCCGCCCGACACGCGTCCATGATCGGCCTCGATGCGCATGTACGGACGCGAGAACAGCGACGTGGTCAACCCGACCAGGGCGGTCAGCGTCACCAGGAACACGTTGAACGCATCGATGAAGAATTGCTCATGGGCCACGGTGAGGTTGCCGTGGCTCACCACCCGGGAGGTGAGCGCGCAGGCGGCGAGGAACGTGGCCGCGGAGAAGGCCACGTTCGCGTCCGGCGCCCAGCGACGCCCGCCGAACGCGCCGAGCAGCAGCGCGCCGAGAAGCGGCGTTCCCAAAAGCGCCGTGAACTCCATTATTTATCCTCCTTCAGGGTCTCGAAGTTCTTCAGATCCAGGCTATCGAACTGCTCGCGGATTTGAAAAAAGAACACCCCGAGAACCAGCATCGCGACCAGCACGTCGAGCGCGACACCGAGCTCCACCACCATCGGCATGCCGTAGGTCGCGCTCATCGCGCCGAAAAACAGGCCGTTCTCCATGGACAGGAAGCCCACCACCTGCGACATCGCCTTGCGCCGCGTGATCATGGTGAGGAAGGCGATCAGGATCACCGCGACGGCGATGCCGATGGAATTGCGGGTCGCCGTGCTGGCGAGCGCCGATATGGGCTGGGCGAGTCCGAAGGCGAAAATCACGACGAGCACACCGACCAGCATGGTGCCGGTGATGTTGAGCAGCGGTTCCGTATCCCAGTAGACCCCGAGGCGGCGGATGAGACGGTGCAGCAGCCAGGGCAGGAAGATGACCTTGAGCCCGAGCGTGAGCGCGGCGGAGACGTACAAGTGATTGTTGCCGGTGCGCCGCGCGAGCAACAGGGTGGCGATGCACAACAAAGCCCCCTGCAGGGCGAGCAGATCGACCAGCGCGACGATTCGCCGCTGCGACAGCATGGCGAAGGAAAGCAGCAGCAGCAACGCGGCCAGCATGTTCAGGACCTGCAGGTCCCATGACATGGCGATCATGGTCAGGCTCCCAGCAGCAGCCGCACGAGCAATCCGAGCACGGCGAACAGGAACGCGGTCGCCAGGAACTCCGGCGCCCGAAACACCCGCAGCTTCGCGGACAAGGTCTCGATCAAGGCAAGTGCGGCTCCCGCGATCGCGAGCTTCCCGCCGAGCAGCAGCACCGACTTCGCCAAACCGAGGGGGGCATCGCTGGTGGCGATGCCCCAGGGGATAAACACCGCGAACCCGATGCAGGCATAGTTGAACAGCTTCAACGCCGCGGCCCATTCCATGAGCGCCAGATGCCTGGCGGAATATTCGAGCAGCAGCGCCTCGTGGATCATGGTCAGCTCGAGGTGGGTGGCGGGATTGTCGATCGGGATGCGCGCGTTCTCGGCGAGCAGCACCATCGTGAAGGCCACCGCGGTGAAGGCGAGACTCGGGTTCAGCGCAAAGGATTGCGCCGAGAGGCGCTCGGCGATGATGGGCAGCGCCGTGGTGGCGCAGGTCAGCGACACCACGAAGATCACCACCAGCAGCGCGGGCTCGGCCAGGAAGCCGATCATCATCTCGCGCCGCGCTCCCAAAGTGCCGAATGCCGTTCCCACGTCCATGGCCGCCAGGGACAGAAAAACGCGCGCCGTCGCGAGCAATCCCACCAGCGCGATCGCATCGGCGGCTCGCGTGATCGGCAGCCGCGTCGCGATGGAGGGTATGACGGCGGCCGCCATGACCATGGCGCCAAAAACCACATACGGCGCGAGCCGGAACAGCCGCGAGGCGCCTTCGGCGAGCACGGCGTCCTTGTGGAAGAGCTTCCGGATGCCCCGGTAGGGCTGCAGAATGCTGGGCGCCGACCTGTTCTGCAGCCACGCCCGGCACTTGTTCACCCAGCCGAGCAGCACGGGCGCGGCCGCGATCGCCAGCAGGATCCCCAACAACTGCACGGCCCACTCGAATGCGTTCATAACATGAGCGCCAGCAACACGACGAGGGTGACGAAGCTGTAGAGCAGATAGGTGGCGATGCGGCCCTGTTGCAGCCAGGCCACCCGGTCCGCCACCCGCCGCACCAGCGGGCCGAGAGGTTGATACAGCGCGATCCAGATTCGATCGCCGATCTCCAGACGATAGGCGGGTGCCGTGTCGAACGGTCCCGGCAGCTGCCGCACGAGGGCGAACAGCGGTTGGAACAGGTGCCGGATCGGCTGCCCGAATCCCTCGGCGGTGTCCTGCATGCGGCTGTTGGTGCGCCCGAATCCGCAGTCCCAGGCGGCGCTTCTGCGGATCCGCTGGTGATAGAACAGCCGCACGCCGACGATCGCCAGGAACACCACCGCCAGGATCACGGCAAAGAACACCAGCGGCGCGTACGAGGACTGCCGTTCGGGAATCGGCAGCAGCAGCCACCAGGGCGCATCGCTCACCGGCAAACCGCCGAGGCCGAGCTGCCGCGTGACGACGCTCAGCGTCGAAATGACCTGCGCGGGGAAAAAGCCCAGGAGGATGCAGCCGGACGCCAGCATCGCAAGCCCGAGCCGCTCGGCAAAGCCGGCATCATGGGCGCGCTGCAGGGTCTGCTCGCGCGGCTGGCCGAGGAAGATGACCCCGTAGAACTTGACCATGACGTAAGCGGCGAGAGCGGCCGCCAGCGCGAGCAACGCAGCGCCCAACGGCAGCAGCATGTTGATGAACGGATGAGGCACCCGATGGGCGAGCAGGAACGTCTGCAGCAGCAGCCATTCCGACACGAATCCGTTCAGCGGCGGCAATCCGGCGATGGCGAGCACCCCGATCAGCGTGAGCCATGCCACCCACGGCATCCGGTGGATGAGACCGCCCAGATGGCCGAGGTTGCGCTCGCCCGTTGCGTGCAGCACGGCGCCGGTCCCGAGGAACAGCAGGCTCTTCATGACCGCATGATTCAGGGCGTGATACATGACGGCGATGAGCGTGAGAGCGGCAATCGGGCGCATTCCCACCCCGGCGAATACGATGGCGAGCCCGAGGCCGGTGAACATGATGCCGATGTTCTCGATGGAGGAATACGCCAGCAGGCGCTTCATGTCGGTCTGCACCGCGGCGAACACGACCCCGTACAAGGCGCTGAACAGGCCGAGCGTGAGCGGCAACAGGCCCCACCACCAGAGCGGAAGGCCGAGCAGATCGAAGCTCACCCGGATCATTCCGTACAGCGCGACCTCCAGCATGACGCCGCTCATCAGCGCGGACACGGGCGAAGGCGCGGCGGGATGCGCCTCCGGCAGCCACACGTGCAGCGGCACCAGCCCTGCTTTGGCGCCGAAGCCGGTCAGCGCGAGGCAGAACGCGACCGCCGCACCGTTGCCGCCCAGATGGGCGGCGCGCATCGCCTCGAACGTGAAATGCCAGCTTCCGCCCTGAAGAATGCCGAAACTCAGCAGGATGGCGATCGCCCCGAGGTGGGCCATCACCAGATAGAGAAACCCCGCCTTGCGGATCTCCGGCAGGCGGTGCTGGGTGGTGACCAGGAAATACGATGACAGCGCCATGGTCTCCCAGGCGAGCATGAAGGCGTACGCATCGTCGGCGATCAGGACATAGCCCATGCTGGCCAGAAACAGGTGGTACTGCAGGCAGATCAGGCCCGGCGCGGTCCCCTCGCCGCGGCGGAAATACCCAGCCGCGAAAATCGAAATGCCGCTCGATGCCGCGCCGAGCAGCACCAGGAATACGCTCGACAATCCGTCCCGGCGCAGGTGAGCCGGCAAATCCGGCAACCCGATGGGCAAAATCAGCTGTTCGGCCGCATGATCGAGCGAGAGTGCCGCGACGACCGCCAACGCGGCGCCGATCAGGGCCCCCAGCGGGAAAAGAATCCGCGCGACCAGGGCGATGCTGCGCGGACGCAGCAACCCCGCGATGCCCACCACGCACCAGGCCGCCAGCAGCAGCGCACAAAGAGTCAATGGCGGAAGGAAATCGAGGTTCACGAGACACCGGGCCCCACAATCGGGAAACGAGCCATTTACGGCAGCGGGCAAATTATTATAATCTTATGTGCATTGAAGTGTCACTTGATGTGAGTACCCAATTGACCGCCGAAGACCGCACCGCCCGGCTCACCCTGCTCATCGATCCGCGCAAGAAGGCGCTGTTTGAGCAGCTGTGCGCGGAGGAGGACGCGACCCCCTCGCAGGTGGTGCGCCGTTTGATCCGGCAGTACATCGAGGAGCGGACCGGCAAGCCCTGGGCGCCCGGCGAGGGCCGCGCGGGTGCGCGCCGGCGGGGAGTCTCATGAAGAAATTCAAGCACGAGGCGGAGTTGTTCAAGGCGGCCCTGGCCGCCGGCGTTCAATATGCGGAGGGGCGCAAGGCCGTCGAGTTCGAGGCGACCGATTCGGCCAGCGCCAAGGCGTTGTACGTCTATCGATTGCTCGTTCACGACAAGGTCATCTCGCCCATGCCGGAGGACCAGGTCGGCGAAAAGACCATTCGCCATCGGCTTGCGGCCTGGTACGCGCATACCCTGCCCGCGGGACACCCGCTTCTGGATTAGAGCGGGCACGGACCTGGCCGCCCAATCGGCCCGCCGGCTGACACGCTCTGCCCGCCTTGTCCTACGCGGCGCGCGACCTTCGACGCCACGCGGCCGGTAAAATCCCTCCAGCAATCCCCGAGATCCATCATGACATCCGATACCGCGCTCCACGCCCTGGCCGATGAAGTTCGCGAGCTCCTGAGCGTGCTCGAGAGCTGCCCGACGCCCGACATCACGCATCTGCGCTCGCGCATCGAGAACACCCTCGACTCGGCGGAGCGCGCCTTCGATCGACCGGGACTCGGCGCGCGGCTCGGGCGCTATGCGGTCTCCTTCGACCGCTACGTCACCGGCTATCCCCGGCTCGGCTTCCTCACCGGGCTCGCGTTGGGCGGCATGCTGATGTACGTGGCGAGCGCCTTGCGCTCGCGCGATTGAGCCGCCGGTTTCGTCGACGGCCCCCGCCTCCGGTGTAAACTTCGGCGTCGCCGGAGTCCCGGCCGCGCAGAGGTCTCAACGAATGGCAGCGCCACAACCGCCGGGATTCGATACGCTGAGCTTGCACGCCGGGCAGCATCCCGATCCGGTGACCGGCGCGCGCGCGGTGCCGATCTACCAGACCACCTCCTACGTTTTCGACGATACCGACCAAGCCGCGTCGCTGTTCAACCTGGAGCGTCCGGGATACATCTACAGCCGCATCTCCAATCCCACGACCTCGGTGCTCGAGGAACGGCTCGCCGCTCTCGAAGGGGGCGTCGGCGCCGTCTGCACGGCGAGCGGCATGGCGGCGATGCACATCGGCATCGCGACGCTGCTCGGCGCCGGCGACCACATCGTCGCATCCGCCTCGCTCTATGGCGGAACCGTGAACTTGCTGTCGCATACCCTGCCGCGCTTTGGGATCACGACGACCTTCGTCAAACCCCGCAACATCGACGGCTTTCGCGCGGCCCTGCGCCCCAACACGCGTCTCGTGATCGGGGAGACCATCGGCAATCCGGGGCTGGAGGTGTTCGACATCCCGTCGATCGCGGACATCGCGCACCAGGCGCACATTCCGCTGTTGATCGACAGCACCTTCGCCACGCCCTACCTCTGCCGCCCGTTGGGGCTGGGCGCGGACCTCGTCATGCACTCACTCACCAAATGGATCGGCGGTCACGGGATCGCGATCGGCGGAGCGCTCATCGACGGCGGCCGCTTCGACTGGGAGGCGTCGGGCAGGTTTCCCACCCTGACCGAACCGGTCGCGGGTTATCACGGCATCGTCTTCACGGACCAGTTCGGCCCTGCTGCGTTCGTGATGCGGGCCCGTACCGAGGGCTTGCGGCAATTCGGCGTGTGCCTGTCGCCGCTGAACGCATTTCAGCTTCTGCAAGGCGTCGAGACGCTGAGCCTGCGGGTGCAGCGGCACCAGGAAAATACCGCGGCCGTCCTGGAATTCCTGCAGGAAAACGCCGCCGTCGCCTGGGTGCTGCATCCGAGTCTGCCGAGTCATCCGGATCACGAGCTCGCCCGGCGGCTGCTCCCGCGGGGCGCGGGATCCGTGATCAGCTTCGGGATCAAGGGCGGCCGTGCAGCCGGGGCCAAATTCATCGAATCGCTGCGCCTGGTGAGCCATCTGGCGAACGTCGGCGACGCCAAGACCCTGGTCATCCATCCGGCGAGCACGACGCATCAGCAATTGAGCGCCGCGCAACTCGCGGCGGCCGGGATCGGAGAGGACATGGTGCGCTTGTCGGTCGGCATCGAGTCCATCGACGACGTGCTCGGCGACCTGAGCCAGGGCTTGCGCGCGGCCACGAGAGCCTAGGAGAGAGCGTGCGGTTCATCATCGGCGGGCACGCGGTTTACGCCGCAACGGGCGGCCGGAGTCACGAAGCCGGCAGAGCGCTGGCGGTGCTGGTGCACGGAGTGGGCCTCGATCACTCCGTGTGGGCGTTGCAAAGCCGCTGGCTCGCCTATCACGGCTACAATGTTATGGCCGTCGATCTGCCCGGCCACGGACACTCCGAGGGGCCGCCGCTGCCGAGCATCGGTGCGCTGGCCGATTGGCTGGCCGAGGTCGCGGCGCACGCGGAGCGCGCGGTGTTGATCGGGCATTCGATGGGCTCCTTGATCGCGCTGGAGACGGCCGCCACCCATCCGGATCGGGTGCAGAGCCTGGTGCTGATCGCCACCGCGGCCTCGATGCCGGTTCATCCGGACCTGCTCGCGGCCGCCGCGTCCAACAACCACGCGGCCATCGACATGGTCAATCTGTGGGGCCATGGCCATGCCGCCGGGCTTGGCGGCAGCCGCGTTCCCGGGCTCTGGATGGTGGGCGCGGGCGAGCGTGTGCTGGAGGCCGCTCGACCGGGCGTGCTGCACGCGGACCTCGCCGCCTGCGCGGCCTACACGCGGGGAGTCGACGCCGCCGCGCGGGTGGTGGCGCCGACGCTGCTGATTTGCGGCGAAAAGGATCAGATGACGCCGCTCAAGAGCGGGCGGGCGCTCGCGGCCGCGATCGCCGGGGCGACCCTCGTGACGCTGCCGGGAGCGGGTCACATGTTGATGGCGGAACGGCCCCATGAGATGCAAGCCGCCCTCGCGAAGCATCTGGCGATCGACCCGGCGCGCCCCGCGCGATGATGTTTCCCAAGGAGAGCCCCGTGTTCGGCATCACCCCGTCAGCGCGTCTTCGCCCGTCGCCCTTCTACGCGGCCACCCTCGCCGAGGGAGTCACCGCCTTCACGACTTACAACCACATGCTGATGCCGACCGGCTACGGCCATCCGCACGAGGAATACTGGCGGCTCTTGAACGGTGTCTCGCAATGGGACGTGGCCTGCGAACGGCAGGTGCAGTTGAAGGGGCGGGACGCGGGACGCCTCGCGCAGCTGTTGAGTCCGCGCGATCTGGGGAACTGCCGGGCCGGCCAGGGAAAGTATGTTCCGCTCTGCAACCATGCCGGAGTGCTGATCAACGATCCGATCTTGTTGAAGCGCGACGACGATCTGTACTGGTTCTCCATCGCCGATTCGAACATCTGGTTCTGGGCGAGCGCCATTGCGGCCGAGCGCGGCCTGAATGTCGAGGTGAGCGAACCGGATGCCTCTCCGATGGCCGTGCAGGGTCCCAAGGCGGAGGACGTGGTCGCATCGATATTTGGAGAATGGGTTCGCGGGTTGAAATACTTCTGGTTTCGCGACGCCGAGATCGACGGCATACCCGTCGTGGTGGCGAGGTCCGGCTGGTCCAAACAGGGCGGATTCGAGCTCTATCTGATGGACGGCACGAAAGGCTCGACACTCTGGAACATCGTCAAGGAGGCCGGCCGGCCCTGGGATATCGGACCCGGCAATCCGAGCTTCTGCGAACGGGTGGAGAGCGGACTGTTGTCCTATGGCGGCGACACCGATCAGGCCACCAATCCGTTCGAGGTCCGCCTCGGCCGGTATGTGGATCTGCAGGTTCCGGACGAGGTCATCGGGATAAAGGCGCTTCGTCGCATTCACGCTGCGGGCGCGCGACGTCATCAGCTCGGCGCGGTCCTGGACGGCGAGGAGCCCGCTCAGCTGGGCTTTCACTGGCAGCCCATCCTGAAAAATGGGCGCAAAGTCGGTTCGCTGACCAATTGCGTCTGGTCCTACCGTCTCGGGAAGAACATCGGCTTTGCCCTGATTTCGACGGAATGCGTCCCGGGAGAGCACGTCGAGGTCGTGAAGGACGGCGTCGCGACGGCCGCAACGCTGCGGGAGCTGCCCTTCCTGTAGGAGCCGGGACCTGTAGGAGCCGGGACACCACCGCTTGGGCATTCGCAGGCCCCGGCTTGGCGCCTTTTTCCGACAGCCGGGGCGGCCCGGCTTGCGGAAAACTCGGGCCCCAGGAGGTGCTCATCTTGGACCTGAAATTACCCGAAGAAGACTTCGCCGGCTCTTCCCGGCGTCATGTGCTGAAGTCCGCCGCCCTGCTCACCGCGGTTTGCGCGGGGCTCCCCGCCGCGAACGCGGCGACGGCCGCGGGCAACGGCGCCTCCTCCGCCAACGGCAGGTCCTCCGCCAGCGATATCCCCTCAGCCCCTGGCAACTCGGGTGCAGCGACGGGATCGGGCCCGCTCTCCAAAGGCATGGTCTCGTACATGCTCGCCCATGAGCAATTTACGGTTCCGGAATTGATCCGTTTGGGCGTCTCGGCGGAAAGCGCCGGATTCGATCTCGTGGCGACGAGCGATCACTTCCAGCCCTGGCAGTCCAACGAGCGCCACGCCGGCCTGGCCTGGGTGACGATGGGCGCACTCGGACAGCGCACGCAGCGCCTGGGGATGGGGCCGACCGTCACCTGTCCCACGTTGCGATACAACCCGGCGGTCGTGGCCGAAGCCTATGCGACGTTGAGCACGCTGTACCCGGGGCGAATTTTTCTCGGTCTCGGATCCGGCGAAGCGCTCAACGAACAGGCGGCAACCGGCGAGTGGCCGCCCTGGCGGGAGCGCTGGGACCGGCTGATCGAGGCGGTGGCCATCATCCGCCAGCTCTGGACGGGTCAGCCGCTGCAACACAAGGGTGCGCATTACCGCGTCGACGGCAGGCTCTACGATCCGCCGCCTCAGCCGATTCCGCTTCTGCTGGCCGCCAATGGGCCGAAGGCCATGCAACTCGCCGGCGCACATGGCGACGGCCTGATCACCGACCCGCAAACCTGGAAGCAACACAAGGGCGAATGGGAGAAGGGAGCCCGCTCGGCGGGGAAGGATCCCGCCACCATGCCCGTGCTCGTCGAGGCATTCGTCGTGGTCGGCGATCGGAACGAGGCGCAGGAGGCGGCCAGACTATGGAACTTCATTCCCAAGGCATTCAAGGGCTACCAGAACATTCCGGATCCCGCGCAGATCGAACGCCGTGCCCAGATGGAGCTGCCCCTTCCGAAGGTTTATGGGGACTGGACCGTGAGTTCGGATCCGCAGGCTCATGTGCAGACGATCGAGAAGCTGTTCGACAGCGGCGTCACCATCGTGAACATCCATTCGGGTCAGGCCGATCAGCACAAGGTCATCGAATTCTACGGCAAAGAGGTGCTCCCGCGGGTGAAACGGCAGGCGCACGCGTAGCGCGCGAATCAAGCGCGGCGCGGTGGCCGCGCCGGATGCGCCCTCTTCAGGCGGGCCGCAACGCGGGCTTCCACATGCCGGGGAGAATGGCGGTACAACTTTTTCCCCTGCCGGGCCGCCCGGCGCCGCAAGACTGGCGCGCCGCTTTTCGATTTGCTTCATCAGCCGCGGCGCGCTTGCCCGGTAAAGGTGCAGCTTGTGGCAAAGCACGCCGAGATCGTGATGATCCCCCAAAAGGGCGGCGAGCTTGTCGGCGTGCCGGTGCAGTTGCTTCACGTCCAACCCGAAGACGGAGTGCAGGAGTTCCAGCTCGTTCAACAGATATTTCGCCTGCTTTCGCCACTCGTGAAGCATCAGGTCCCCATCCGACTCCGCCTTCGCCAGCGCTTTGCGGCCGGCGCGGTATGTCCGTCCCAATCCTTCGACGGCGGACGCGGATTCCGGCACGACGCAGGAGAATTCGCTCAAATGCTCCCGGGTGAGTTTGAGCTGCGCGAGAGCGGCTCGCAGTCCCTGGCGTTCGAATGCCTGGCGCCCGCGTCGATATTCCAACTTCAGGCCCCGCTGGACGGCCGGCGGCACATCCGCCATCCCGCCGAGTGTCCGCTGCAGCATGAACGTGTCCCGGATCGCGGTGAGCGGTCGGGCGGCATCGCGGATGCCTCGATTCTCGCGATGGTACTTCCCGGGCCCGAGGCTCCCCCGCAACAGGCGCAGCGCCGCTCGAATTCGTTTTGCGGTCTTGCGTGCGGCATGCACCGACTCGTCGCCTTGGTCGGAAGAGAGCGTGTCGATGGCCCGGTCGAGCAGCCTCAACGTGGCCTCGTGCAGCGACCGGCTGCGTTTCTCGAGGTCCTCGCCACGGCGCACCGGGCGGTCATGCTGTCGAGACATCGTCATCCTCGGTATCCCGGTTTCTATTCCAAGATACTTCATTTCCCGTGTGCCGCAGGGCGCCTACGCCCTCGTGGGCCAGGTCGCGCAAAATCGCGCGCCGCCCAACGGCGACTGCGAAATCACCACCTCCCCGCCGTGCCACTCGATGGCGCGCTTCACGATCGCGAGCCCGAGCCCGAACCCGGTCCTCTTGCTGCGGTTATGATCGAGCTGCACGAACGATTCGAACGCGCGCTTGCGATCCGGCTCCGGAATCCCCGGGCCGTCGTCATCGACGATGAGCTCATTTTTTCCATCGCGCGAATCGAATGTCACGCGCACTTCGCGCCGCGCATAGCGGCTCGCGTTGTAGAGCAGGTTCTTGAGCACGGACTCGATCAGATGCATGTCGCAGTCCACCTGGTGGGCATCCGCGGAAACGTCGGCGCTCATGCGGATATCCGACCGCACGTCGTGCTTCACGTACTCGGTGATCGCAGGGATGAGAGCCGTGAAGTCGTGCATGCCCCTGTTCAGCGCCATATCCGCCCGCTCGAGAATCGCGTAATCGAGCGTCGCGGTCACCAGATCGTTGATCGCGGATATGTCGGCCTTGATGTTCGCCAGCGATTTCCCGATCTCCGGCGCCGATCCGGCGTGCTGCGCCAGCTCGATTTCGAATTGCATGCGTGCGAGCGGGGTCTTGATTTCGTGCGATACCGCGTTCGACATGTCCTTGTGGGAGGCGATCAGTCCATCGATCCGGGCGGCCATCTTGCGGAACGTCTCGGCCAGGGGATAGATCGGTGAACGCGGCTTGATGCGGGCCGCAAATCGCCAATTCCGGTTGCCGAACTGCGCCGCCTCGTTCTCGAGCGCCCGCAGGTCGCGCCGCAGCGGCCATATCCATATCATGATCACGAAGGCGATCGCCGCATAGAAAACGAGCGTCACGCCCCATTCCAAGAGCCCACGCTGCGCATCCGGCTCGACGGTCTTCAGGGCCAGCACGTAGTCGTCGTTCAGTGCCTCGAGGGCCCAGGATTCCCCGTCGCCCCCCTGCATGTAGGCGATCCTGCCGCGCCTGAGATCGCTCAACGCGTCCTGTTTGCCGGCGATGTCCGCTCGCGCGAAGAGCTCCATATCCACGCCCGCCTTGGCCGCGGTATCGGCGACGACCTCCCGCCAACGATCCACCGGCACCTGCTGCAACTGATTCTGCAGGGACAATGCGGCAACCGCGAAAGCACGATCGTCGGATGACTCGTGATTGCCGTAGGCCTGCAACAGCCTGTCCTGACACCAGCTGACAGCGGCGAGGGTTGCCACGATCAACAGATACAGACCAAAGAAATGACGCGCCATGCTTCACCACGCGTCCGGAACGAACAGGTAGCCCTGCCCCCAGATGGTCTTGATCCGTGCGGCGCTGTCCGACTCGTCGCCGAGCTTCTTGCGCAGCTGCGAGATGCGCACGTCCAAGATGCGATCCAGGCCGTCGTATTCGCGCCGGTAGAGCCGCTGAAACAGCGTTTCGCGCGACTGGATCTCGCCGGCATGGGCCGCCAGATAGACGAGCAGGTCGAACTCGTTGCTCGACAGCGCCACCGGGTGCTCGCCGAGGGTCACCGAGCGCGCGACGGTGTTGATGACCAACCGGCCGAAACGCAGGGTCTTGCCGTCCGCCGGATTGGGGGTCCTGCTCCGGCGCAACAGCGCCTTGATCCGGGCCATCAACACCCGGGGTTCGACGGGCTTGACGACGTAGTCATCGGCGCCGAGCTCGAGCCCCAATACCTGATCGATGTCGTTGTCGCGCGCGGTCAATATGAGAATGGGATTGGTAAATCGGGGGCGCAGCTCCCTGCAGATCGAAAATCCGTCCTGACCCGGCAACCCGAGATCGAGGATCACGAGATCCGGCATTTCGCGCCGCACCTGATCGACCACTTCGTCGCCCCGATGGATGGTCGTCACGCGAAAGCCGTTGTTTTGGAGGTAGCGGCTGACCAGCTCGGAAAGCCGCAGATCGTCCTCCACCAAGATGATCGACGGGGTGTCCATGGTCTGCGTCAATCGAAGATGTTCCAGGGCTCTCTACGCTTGTGTCGATAACGGACGGCCTCGCGAATCACGCGAAGGGCTTCGGAGGCAAGGACGTGCTGCAGCTCGAGGTCCTTCAGCTGGAACACCACGTCTTCCGTGAAGACGAGCTCGATGCTGTAGATGCCCTCCGAGTAATTCTCCCAGCATTTTTTGACCTCCGGGCGGTCCACGATCACCAGACACAGGGACTCCCGGCTCGGCGCCTTCCACTGCGCCTGCACCCAGCTTTCGCACTGCTTGTCCCTCGCCGACAGGGTGCAGATCCGGGGATGCAGCTCCAGCCGGATGCCGTCCCCGGTGCCCGCCTCCGCGTGCGACTTTACGGCGATCATGAGGGTGGCGAAAACGCAAAGCCGGCCGAACTCTCCGCGGGTGGCCCTAGAAAGTGCGAATCGCGCCCACAAAAACAGTCTCGACATGGTGCTCCGAAACGATCGGGCTGTCGGCGATGGCGTTTGCCAACCGTTCGTATTCGGCGAATGCCTCAAAGCGCCATTTGCCGGCCAATGGCACTGTATACCCCAGTTTGACGAAGGGATCTAACGCCGCTCCGCCCGCGTAGAGGTTCGGCACTCCATAGTAGTAGTTGACGAGATCCGCGCTTTTCCAGGTGAATCCGATGTTGGCGCTCCAGGTGCCCATCGAGCGGATCAGCGGAATTCCGAGGGCGGCGCGTATTTCATCGCCGCTGTTCTGACCGGTGATGTCGTGCAGAAGGTCGAGCTGACCCGAAACGCCCGCGTATTTGAAGTTCCACTCGGGGCCTCCCAGATAAGTGATTCGCGGCGCCGGGGATGGGATCTTGACGGCGCCCGGCGTACCCGCGCTCACGAGGTAGGGGCGGGAAGAAAACTCGTCGTTGCCGTTGACCGGGAAACCGACGAACAGATTTTGCAGATCGCTGCGGTAGAAATACACCCTGTCGTAGCCGGGGGTGGCGATGAGGTTGAGGGTGTTCGTCGCGCTGTCCGCCAGCGTGACGCCCACATCCAGATTGTCGATGAAGAAGCGCTTTGCGTAGTAGCTGAACTGCGGGATCACGACCAGCGGGATCGCCCTGCCGTTCACCAGCGGATTGGTTCTCACCCCGGCGCCCAGGGCGATGCTGAAATTCCATCGCCCCACCTCGACGCAATCCTCGGAGGGCCCCTTGCAATCGTCTCCCTGCGCCGCGGCCCGGCCCTGAATGAGCCCGGCGAGGATCGTCAGGATGCCGATGCAAATCGCGAACCCCGCCGATTTGGCGCCATCGCTGCCCGTGTGCCCGCTTGGATCGGCTCTCATCGCCGACGGGATGGTCGCAGAAGCGGCGGCCGGCCGCCATGGGCGAGTTGTAGCCGATTGTAACGAAGTGTAGCGCCGCCGCCTGGGGTGCAAAGTCGCGGCCCCGGGCGCGAAGACAGGGTAAACTTCGCGCGGGTAGCTGCAAGGAAAGACGCTCATCGACGCCGACGAAATCATCGCGATGACGCGTCGCTGGTTGGAAAGATCGGTGATCGGTCTCAACCTGTGCCCGTTCGCGGCCGGTCCGTATCGCGAGGGTCGCGTCCATTTTTGCGTCACCGAACAGCGCACGGCAAGCGGTGTGCTCGCGGCGTTGCGCCAGGAGCTGGTGGATTTATTTGCGGCGGACCCGCTGCAACGCGAGACCACGCTGCTGATCCTCCCGTGGGCGCTCGCCGATTTCGCCGAGTACAACGATTTTCTCGAGGCCTGCGATGCGGCGGTGTTCGATCTCGAACTGGAGGGCGAGCTGCAGGTGGCGAGCTTCCATCCCCGGTATCAGTTTGCGGATACGCAGCCTGAGGACATCGAGAACTTCACCAACCGCTCGCCCTATCCGATGTTGCATCTCCTGCGCGAGGAGAGCATCGAGCGTGCCATCGCTGCCGCGGGAGACACCGGGCAGATATCCCATCGAAACATCCGCACGCTGCGCGCACTAGGCCACCCGGGGTGGCAGCGGTTGTGGCGCGACTGAGTCGCGCGGGGCGCCGCTCCGGCATAAAGGCCCGCTTCAGGGGTTGGCCGACAGCACGTATGCCGTGACCTTGGTGCCCGCCGGCACCACCAGCAGCCCGTCTCCGGCGGCCAGCCCCGACAGCGGCAACACCAATTGCGAGATCACCGGCGCCGGCAAGGTGACCTGCCACGCCGTTTGGCCCGTGGCGCCGTCGAGCGCATAGAGGTTGCCCGATCCCGAACCGATGAACACGTACTGATTTACCGCGATCGGCGAGCCCGCGAGCTGGCCATCGCCCGCAAAACTCCATTCGACCGCGTTGTTCGCAACGGCGATCCCCCGCAGCGTCCCGCCCTGCAGGAAATATCCGGTGCTCGTGGTGAAGGCGCTCGGCGAATCGGCCGTATAAGTGCCTCCCAGGGCGCCGGTTTCCGCATTGTAGGTCGTGCCGTCATAGCCGGAAACGCCGTTCGGCGAATAAACGATCTGATTGGCGACGACCGGGGTTGCGCCGCCGCCGCCTTCGCAGCCGGTATTGTTGTTCCAGACCGATTCGCCGGTGGCCGGCCGGAAGTCGTAGGTCCAGCAGGGATAGGTCACGTAAACGCCGTCCGCCGTGACGGCAGGCGTGCTGTTGTCGCCGTTCTGCACCTCCTGCGTCCAGGCGATGACGCCGGTGCTCTCGCTGACGGCATACAACGTACCGCCGCCGCCCGCGCCGCCCGCGTAGACGAATCCATTGGCGGCGGTCAGTCCGCCGCTGAAGGAATACTGGCCTGTCAGCAGCGTGCTCCAAAGCTGATTTCCCGTTTGCGAATCGAACGCCTCGATGGTCGCCGCCGTCGCAAAGGGCGAACTGATGACGAACACCTTGCCGGAGTCGTACGCCGCGTTGGCGGACCCGCCGATCGCGATGGGCCCCCAGACGACCGCACCGGTGGTCTGATTGAGCGCAACCAGTTGCGAGCTGCCATTGCCGACGGTCACGGTGAGGAAGATCTTGCCCTGGACGATCAGGGCGTACGAGGGCGTGCCGCCGACATCGACGCTCCACAGCGCATTGGTCGGGAAGCTGACCGAGGCGAAGTTCACGTCTCCCGTATGCGCCGGGTTCATCTGAAACGCCACCGCGTCGATGGAGGCCGCGGATATCGTCAGCGTTTGCGGCGATGTCGTGCCCACGCTGCTGCTGGGATCGGTGACGGTCACCGATGCAGTCCCGACGGCCGCGATATCGGCGGCGGTGATCTGGGCGATCAGCTCGTTGCCCGCGACGAACGTGGTGGCGCGGGCGGCGCCGTTCCAATTCACCACGGAGGTGCTCGTGAAACCGGTCCCGAGTACGGTGAGCATGAAGCCGGCTGCCCCCGCGGTCACGCCTGTGGGGGAGATGGAGGTGAGTCCGAGCGCCGCCGCCTGGATGGTGAAGGCCAGGGAATTCGACGTGCCGTTGACCGGATCGGAGACCGATACGGGAACGCTTCCCGCCGCCGCGATGTCCGCCGCCGCGATCTGTGCGGTCAGCCGGGTGGCGCTCACGTAAGTGCCGCTCCGTGCGCTGCCGTTCCACATCACCTGCGATTGCGGCGTGAAGTTCGTGCCGTTCAACGTCAGCGTGAACGCGCTCCCGAACGCGACCGCCGTGGCTGGGCTGAGCGAGGTCAGCGTCACCAGACTTCCGGTAACCGTGTATTGAATCTGAACCGCCTGCGGACTGTCGGCGATCGGCTGCGTACAAGCCTGGTCGTAGCAGCCGGAGATTTGCACCGTGTCCTTGTACGTGCCCGCGCCCAGGCTGGACGGGGACTTGAACTGTATGGTGACCGTCACCGGGGAGGAGCCGCTCGCGTCGCTGACGGCGGCGATTCCGTTCGTGCTGTATTTTCCACCGAGGTAGATCTGCTGGCCGGACTGTTCCCCCACGATGGACACCTGAAAGCTGGCGGTCGGCGCGCTTTGGGCCACGGTCGCGGTGACGCTGAGCGACGGAACAGAGAGGGACAAGCTGAGATTGCCCGTCGAGCCTCCCGTGCCTCCGGAGGTGCCGGAACTGCTCGAGCCGCCGCCATCTCCCCCGCAACCGGTGGCGAGCGCGGCGGTCATGACCACTATGCCGAGCGCCGCCCCGAAGCGCGAGCGCGAGCAGGACAAACCCTTTGCCGGCGGCTGCGACGTGGACATCCCCATCTCCCTGTCTTTTTATGATTCGTCCCTGGTCAATTCGAGCTTATCACCAAAAAAAAATAAAAAACTTCGTTTTTACTAAACGCATATTGCGCTGACATGACCCTCCGTGAGATGGCCCGGGACGCATCCACGCGCGCCGAGTGAGCCCGTCTGCGTCGTCTAGCGTTGCGCTTGCAGATTCGCCGAGGCCGGCAGCCAGATCTGGCGCCGGATCACGTTGGCCGCTGTTCGATGGGGGCCGGTTCGGGCAATCGCGATGTAGAAATAGGAGCGCTGCGATCGCAGCGACTGCGGCAGCAATCGGACGTACAGGCGTGTTCCGCGAAAACCCGCCGGGAAGGATTGCACCGCCACCGCCTCGGGCACGTAGTCGACGTTGGGTTTCGCCGTGGCGGGCTCGGTCCACCAAGTGAACGAGCTGTCTTTTTTCAAGTGATTGCGACTCAGCCGGATCTCGGCGAAATGATCGTCCGATCTCACGGGCGACGGTTCGACGGAGAGCGCGACCGGTGCCGCCTTCGACGCGGGCCTCGGCCGGGAAGAGGCATCCGCAGCGTCTTTTTTCGCGGGTTCGGCCGCCCGCGTCGGCTGCGATTCGATCGCAGGCTCGTGGGACGGGAAGGGGTCGGGCAACCGATTCGCCGCCGCCGATGGGGCGGGCGCATCGATCGACTTGCGTGCAAAGGTCGATCTGTACCCGGCCAGCACCGCCACCGCGGTGAGGGCCGCGAACAAGAAAAGCGCAGCGGCCTGCCGTGGCAGGCTGGAGGGCACGTGCTTCGGCTGCGAGAGCTCGCGCAGCGGCGTCAGCGGTTGCGCAGCCGTTCCCTGCCTGATCAATCGATGCATCCACGCCCGCACGCCGATCGAACGTCCGCCCCGATGCCAGGACAGACCTTTCTGCAGGGCTCTCCACTGCCTGCCGGTGAGACCTGCGGGCCGCACCAGGCCCACGCGGTAGTTGCGCGCCAGCGTGGCGGTCCGCGATCCGAAAGGATGACTTCCCGCCAGGAGCTCGTAGCTGATGCAGGCGAAAGCATAGAGGTCGTCGCGCGGGTCCGCGCGACGGCCCTCCAGCTGCTCGCAGCTGGCGTAAGGCAGCCTCCTCGAGCCGATCGCGGCGTGCGCGTCCTGCGGGTGCGGCTGCGGCGGCTCGGCCCTGCTCGCCGCCCCGAAACCCAGGATGCGCAGCTCCCCGTCGCGGGTGATGAAAATATTGCGCGGTTCCAGCTCGCCGTGCACCACCCCGCGCTCGTGAGCGTGAGCCAGCCCCGCGCCGAGTTGACGGATGAGCGGCCACGCCTGCGATTGGATCATGGCCGCGGGATGCAGCCGCTCGAGCACGCCGCTGAGCGGCTCGCCCTCGAGGAGTTCCATGGTCGCGAAGACCACCTCACCGTCGCGATCGAGCTCGTAAACATTCAGGATGTTTCGATGGGATAGCACCTGGGCGCAGTGAAATTCGAGACTCAAATTCGCCAGCGTCTCGGCCGGACACGGACCCGACGCGTGCAATACCTTGAGGGCCACGTGTCGATCGGTCGCGGGCAGCGTCGAGCGCAGGCGATCGAGCGCCTTGAAGACCGGCCGCTCGTCGGAACCGCCGATCCGCGCCTCCAGCATGTATCGCTCACGCAACAGCTGGCCGACGGCGGGGACCGAGGGCGGAGCCACGGCCGGTACGGCCGGCGTATGAATGGAAGGCGACTGCTCTCGCTCGCTCATTGCTCGTTCGTGACCCCAGATGGTCGCCGCCCCTGACGCGCCCCCCAAATCCACGGCTGGCGGCTTTTGCGAGCAGGGCTCGATGGCGCCGTTTCAACCGTCGCGCTAGTTTGTCGCGACTCCCATCCGCTGTATGTAAGAAAACACCGCCTCCGGCCATCGCCCCCGCGCTGCATCGGTCGAGCCTTAGCTCTTGCGCAATGTACGGAAAGGCTCCTTGACGATCTGGTAGAGCCCATAGCTCAACAATCCGACCGCCATGGCCGCGAGCAGCCATTCCCCATACGGTTGTTGCTTGAGCCCGCCGAGCGCGCCGGCGATGCCTCCCGAGTAGCGCGGATCGTGGCGCCAGGCGGCGTTGATGAGGTAGCCCCCCACCAGACAGAACAGCGTGCCGCGCGCGAGCAGCCCATAGACGCCGAGCGCATTGATGGCGAATCGAAAGCGGGTTCGGCTGAGATCGACCCGCCGATTCTTGTCCCGGGTCAGGGCGCGATAAAACTGCCAGAGGCCGAACACGACGATGCCGGCACCCACGATCCCGACCAGGTAGCGTCCCACGGGCATTGCGAACGCACGCGCCGTCCAGCGCACCGGGCTCTGCCGATCATCGTGGACCGGGCTGATGCCGAGAATGCCCCCCATCACCTCGACCACGAACACGCAGTGGAACACCCCGCTCACCAGATGCTCCAAGCGCACCCACCGGCGGCGGGGGCTGCGGCGCTCGGCGCGATGCCCGGGATCCGCGATGGCCACCACCAATTGCCACAACACGAACGCGGCAAGCCCGGCGGCGAGCAGCGCCAGCAGTGCATCCCCGAGCAGGTTGTTCCCGAGCCTTGCCAAGGCACCTTGCGAGCCGTTGGGCTGTTGGTTGCCCAGCGCCGCCAGCAGCGCAAAAAATCCTACCGGGAGATAAAACACGCCCTCCGCGACATAGCCGGCATGGCCGGCCCAGCGCTCCCACGGTGTGAGCGAGCCGTCCGCGCGAGACACCCCGTTGCTACGCCATGATGCCCTTGCTTCGCTCATGGAGCACGCCGACGATGTTCACGTTCGAAGATCTATTTTCCTCGAAAACATCGAGGATCTGGGCGGAACTGAGACCCGTCGCGACCGAGATCTTTCTGATGGCTTCCTGCACGGCCTGCTTGAGGTCCGGCGTATCGATCTCGTCGGCGTGCGACATCACCTGTTCCAGCGGACGATCGGTCAGCCGGGCCACGGGCGCGAGGGCTTCGTCGACCACGGCCGCGAGCTTGTCCAAATCGGACTGTTCGACTTCCGGACGCGCCGGATCGGCGGGACCTCGAGCCTTGGTCTTGTTGTCCCACACGACCCGCCGGGCGGGCAGCAAACCCTGGGCACGGGCCGCTTCGGCATCCGAATGGCATTCGACCACGACCACCCATTGCCCGAGACCGATGGCATTGGCCACTTCCTCTTCGACGTTGAGGGGCACGTCGACGGTGTTGGAACCCGCGCCCATCAAGCCGCCCACGAGGGAACCCATGCCGAGTGCCGACATCGCGCCGAGCATGGGCCCGGCGACGAGCAAGCCGGCGCCACCCGTCAAGGCAATGCCGGCGACCAGCACCAACCCGGGAACGGCCCCCAAGGCCCCGCCCATCAACGCACCCTTGGCCGCCTTGTGGGCCTCCCATTCCTTGCCGAGATTCTCCTGCCAATGTTCCTGCTCGCGCCCGAGCAAGCTGATCCGATCGTCGGCGAAGCCCTCCCTCTTCAGGAGCGCGAGCGCGTCCGCCACCTCGGTGAAATTCGGGTAGATTCCGACGACTTTGTAGACGGGGTGCCTCTCGGCATCGCTGTTCTTGCTTTGAGCGTTGCTGAGATGCTTCTCAATGACGCCTTTCGCCTCCAACGTCTGATCGCCGACGAGGGTGCCGGCCACCTCTTTCAAGTTGCCTTTGGCCTGCCCGAGGGCGCCCTGGGTCTGACCCAAGCCCTTGCCCACGTCGTCAGTATGGGTATTCATCGGATGATTACTCCTGGTATAAGAGAGACCGGCAAGCGGCCGGCTCGATGCTGCATTTCTTATACGTCCCGGTCGCGCGCCGCATTGCGGGACAACCGCCAGCGCAGCCGTCGGTAGAGCGCCTCATTCGCCGTCAGCAGCCCCCGACAAAGTCTTCCCTCTGTCCGCGAAATGCTGTGTAAACTTACGATCCTTGACGCTGCCCCACATCTATGTCGATTGAAGAGTCCCCCTCCGCATCCCCCGCAGCCGCCAGTTCTGCCGCCCCCATGGCGCAGCTCCGGGACCGGACCTCCTACCTGATCGCCCTTTTGGACCTCAAGGGCCGCGGGGCGCTGCTGATCGCGGGCCTCGTCGCGCTGGCGTGGGTGGGCTCCGGAATTTACAAGGTGCAACCCGACGAGCAGGGCGTGGTGCTGCGTTTCGGCCGCTGGCTGGACACCACGGAGCCCGGGCTCCATTACCATCTGCCCTATCCCATCGAGACGGTGCTGCTGCCGAAAGTCACCCAGGTCAACCAGTTGCAGCTGGGTGGCGGCAGCGTGGCGGCCTCCGCCGCCAACCCGCGCGACAAGCAGATGCTGACCGGCGATGAGAACATCGTGGAGGCCGATTGCACCGTGTTTTGGAAAATCAAGGATGCGCGGCACTTCTTGTTCAAGATCAGCCGGTCCGAGCTCTCGGTGAAGATCGCCGCGGAGAGTGCGCTGCGGGAAATCATCAGCCGCACCCCCATCCAGTCGGCCATGTCCGACAAGCGCGCGCAAATCGCCGATGAAACGCGCGGATCTGCTGCAGCGACTGCTGGATCAGGAGCAGGCCGGCATCCTGATCACGCAGGTGCAGCTGCAGCGTGTCGACCCCCCGCCGCAGGTCATCGACGCGTTCAACGACGTGCAGCGCGCCCGCGCGGATCAGGAGCGCGCCCGCAACGAGGCCGAGGCCTACTCGAACGACGTATTGCCGCGCGCGCGCGCCGACGCGGACCGGATCACTCAGGAGGCGAACGCCTACAAGGCCCAGGTGACCAACCTCGCCGAGGGCGAGGCCGATCACTTCATGTCCATCTACAAGAGCTATGCCGAATCCAAGGAGGTGACCGCCTGGCGCCTCTATCTGGAAAGCATGGATGAGGTGCTCAAAAAAGCCTCCAAGGTGATCATCGACTCCTCCGGCAGGGGCATGAGCGGCGTGGTCCCCTACATGCCGCTGCCCGACAAGGAGGGGAGCGCGAAGAGGGCCGGCGCACCGAAAGATGCCGCCCAGAAGCAGGCGCCGCCATGAAGCTCGACAAGCGATGGGTGGCCGCCGCACTGGTGCTCCTCGGTCTGTACATCATCGGTTCCTCGTTCTACGTGCTCCGCGAATCGCAGCTGGCGCTCCTCATCCGCCTCGGCGCCCCCACGGGGGTGATCAGCGAGCCGGGACTGAAGTTCAAGGTGCCGTTCATCGATTCGCTGGTGTTTTACGACGGACGCCCGCAGATACTTCTTCCGCCCACCGAGCAGGTCATCCTGGGCGACCAGAAGCGCATCGAAGTGGACACCTATGCGCACTTCCGCATCAGCGATCCGCTGCGCTTCTATCAAGCGGTGCGCACGCTCGAGCAGGCCAATGCGGAGCTCACGCAGATGATCAGCTCCTCGCTGCGCCGTGAGCTGGGACAGGTTCAGCTGCTCTCCCTGCTCTCGGTGGCGCGCGAGCAGACGGTCGCAAAAATCGAGAAGGACGTCGCCGACAGGGCATCCGCGCTCGGCATCGAGGTCACCGAGGTGCGCCTGCATCGCGCCGATCTGCCGGCGGAGACCAGCCAGGCGATCTACGATCGGATGACTTCCGAGCGCCAGCGCGAAGCCAAGGAATTGCGCGCCCAGGGCTTCGAGTGGGCGCAGCAGATTCAGGCGAAGGCCGACAGCGAGGTACCGTGCTCATGTCCGAAGACGCAGAGCCAGGCCAACGATCACCCGCGGCGAAGCGGATGCCGGGCGCCAACCGGATTCTTTCCGCGGCCTTCAGCAAGGACCCCCAGTTCTACAAGCTGTATCGCTCGCTGCAGACGTACCGGCAATCGTTGGCCGACGCCCAGCCCACGCTGCATCCTGACCCCGGATGCCGCGTTCCTCAAACAATTCACCACCGGGCCCGCTGGAGCGGCCAGCGCCAAGTAGGTCGTGCGCGCTGCCGACCTCTCGCCGCCAACCCGCGTGACGCCGCTCCAGCGCGTGCCACGGCTGCTCGCGGTCATCGGCCCCGGGTTGATCGTCATGCTGGCGGACATCGAGGCCGGCAGCGTCGTCACCCTGGCGCAAAGCGGCGCTCAGTGGGGCTACCGGCTCCTGTTCATGCAGATCCTGCTCGTCCCGCTGATGTTCATGGCGCAGGAACTGACGGTGCGGCTGGGCTTGTGCACCGGCAAGGGCTATGCGGAATTGGTCAGGCAGCGCTTCGGCCGGGGCGTCGCAATGGCCGCCACGGCGGTTCTGCTGCTCAGTTGTTTTGGTGCGCTGATCACGGAGATGAGCGGACTGGTCGGCGCCGGAAGCCTGTTCGGCATTCCCGCCTGGCAGACGCTCACGCTCCTCGTGACGTTGATCATCGGCATGGTGGTGAGCGGGTCCTACCTCATGATCGAGCGGATTGCGGTCGCCATCGGCCTGTTCACCGCGGCGTTCGTCGTCATGGCGGTGAAGGCGCGGCCGGATGCCGCGCAGATCGCACAACAGATCTGGCGCATGCCGCTCGACGATGCTGGCTACCTGTATCTGGTGGCCGCCAATCTCGGCACGAGCATCATGCCGTGGACGATCTTCTATCAGCAATCGGCGCTCATCAACAAGGGACTGAACAGCGGACAGCTCAAGGCCGCACGGATCGAGACCCTGCTCGGTGCGATTCTCTGCCAGGTATTATCCGCGGCCGTGCTGATCGCCTCGGCCGCCTCATTCGGCTCCGGACACGGCAAGGGGCTCGACAACATCGCCCAGATCGGCGAGGCCTTCGGCACGCTGATCGGCCCCTGGGCCAAGTGGGTGTTCGCGATCGGCTTGTCCGGCGGCGCATTGGTGGCCACCATCGTGGTGTGCCTGAGCGCCGCCTGGGCGATGGGGGAAGCCATCGGCATCCGGCATTCCCTCGAGCGGCATCCGCTCGAGGCGCCTTGGTTCTATGGCCCTTTCGCGGCATTGCTGATCGCGGGTGCCCTGCTCGTGGGTTCCGGCGTCAACCTGATCCGGCTGTCGATCGGAGTCGCCGTGCTCAACGCCCTGTTGCTGCCCTGCGTGCTGGTGCTGCTGTTCCTGCTGTCGCGCCGGGCGCTTCCGGAGGAGCACCGGCTCAAGGGACCCTATGCAGTGCTGGTCGGCGCCGGGCTGGGTCTGACGGCGGCCCTCGGTCTTTATGCCGGCATCGTCGGCTCGCTCGGATGATCGAAAGGCCGCCGCATGACGTTTGACTCCACCTTTCACGGCTTGAGCTTGATCCTGCAGGTGTTCCTGCTCGACCTGATCCTGTCCGGCGACAACGCCGTCGTGATCGCCCTGTCCTGCCGCTCGCTGCCCCCGCGGCAGCTGAACCAAGCGCTGCTGATCGGGACTGCCGCCGCCATCGGGCTGCGCGTGCTGCTCACCACGGTGGTGAGCGTGCTGCTGAGAATTCCCACGCTCAAGCTGATCGGCGCCGTGCTGCTCATCGTGATCGGGATCCGTCTGCTGATCGAGGAGGAACACGGCACGAGAGCGGAACGGCAGGAGGCATCCTCCGGCCTATGGAGCGCCGTCACGACCGTGATCGTCGCCGACGTGGTGATGAGCCTGGACAACGTGGTGGCGCTCTCCGCCGTCACCCAGGGCAACCTGCTCTATCTGACGATCGGTCTCGTCATGAGCGTGGTGCTGCTGATGTTCAGCAGCAAGCTGATGATCAACCTGCTGCAGCGGTATCCGATTCTCATACCGACGGCGGGTGCGTTGCTCGGGTACATTGCCGGAGACATTGCCGTGTCCGATCCGCTGGTCGCGGATTGGGTCAACACCCAATCGCCGGCCCTGACGGGGCTCGTGCCGCTGCTGTGCGCGGTGTTCGTGGTGGCGCAAAGCCGCATCATCCAGCGCCGGCGCCGTGAGCTGCCGCCCCCCGCCGCGCGGGTGGTTGCCACGGTGCGGCCGGTCGCGCCCGCGCTAGCGCCCGTACCCGTCGTCCCGCCCGTACCCGTCGTCCCGCCCGCGCCCGTCGTCCCGCCCGCGCCCGTAATCCCGCCCGTACCCGTCGTCCCGCCCGCGCCCGTCGTCCCGCCCGCGCCCGGCGATGCCCCGCCGCCGCCCGAGGAAGCGCCCGACTGGATGGCGTCGCCGCTGGAGCGCCCGCAAAAACCTCATTCCGCGAACCGCTTCGGCATCTCCCGACTGATCGGAAACCCGCTCATTCAGGTGACCGTGAGCACGGTGCTCGCGCTGTGCTGCATCGTGCTGCTGCCCAAGGCGCTCGATATCGTGATCCTGATCGCCATCGTCGCGCTCATGCTGTTCAGGATATTTTGAGGCGCGCGGCGCCCGGCGCATTCACTTCGAGAAATGTTCGGCCAGGAAGGCCTCGCCGCGCTCGAGAATGAAATAGCGAAATGCCTCCGCCGGGGGCGAGAGCGTCTTGGCGAGATTGTTGACCACGTGCCAGCGGCGCATCACCGGCAGGTCCTCGGTGTCCGGCGTGGCGATCAAGTGGTGATCCAGTTCCAGGCCGAGCGTGTGCAGGGACAAAAGCGACACACCCATGCCGGCCATCACGGCCTGCTTGATCGCCTCGTTGCTCGACATCTGCATCGCCACGTGCAGTGTCGCCTGGTGCGCATGCATGTACTCGTTTAGCGCCGCGCGCGTGCCCGATCCGGGTTCGCGGACGATGAAGGCCTCGTCCGAGAGTGCGTGGGCGGGGACGATTTCCATGCGGGTGAACGGATGATCGACCGCGGTCACCAGGACGTGGGGATGCATCGCGAAGGGCTCGGCGCGGGTTGGATAACCCTTCGGCGGCCTGCCCATCACGGCGAGCTCGATGTCCCCCTGCTGCATGAGCGTGACGATCTCTTCGCGGTTATCGGCGACCTGCAGGCGGATCTCGATCCCCGGATGCTCCTGGCGAAACTGCGCGAGCATGCGCGGCAGGAAATACTTGGCCGTGCTGACCATTCCGACATCGAGCTGGCCGGTCTTCAATCCGCGAAAACGCGCCACCAGATCCTCGGCGTCGCGCATGGCGGCGAGCACCCGCCGCGCGTGTCCGAGCACGTACTCCCCGACCATGGTGAGCGAGACCTGGCGGCTGCTGCGGTCGAACAGCGGCAGCCCGACTTCCGCTTCGAGCTCCTTGATCTGCATCGAGACCGCGGGGGCGGTGAGCTTCAGCTCCTCCGCCGCCCGAACGAAGCTCAAGTGGCGGGCAACCGAGGCGAACACCCGCAACTGGCGTAAAGTGGCATTCTTCATTTAGAAATACTTAACTTGGGGGAGACTTTATCGGACTCACCCTGACTGATCAACCCGCCGCTGGGGCGCGAGATGCGATACTGTGGGGGAAACGACACATAGGAGCCTTGGGAGCATGTCCAACTTACCGCAGCGCGATGACGGCCGCGGCGCCTCGCCCACACCGATTTCAAATCCCAAGCTCGCAAGCCGGGCGCTGCGGCTGTACCGGTGGATACTCGACGCCATCGTGACAGCGCTCGTCATCGTGATGATTCTGACGCTGCTCGGCGCCCTGGCCGGACTCATCCTGGATTTCGCGAGCGCGGCTGGCCTGTTCCACGCGGCGCTGTCGAATCACAAGCTCGCCCACGGGCTGATCTATGCGAGCGACCGGGAATTGGTGATCGACGTATTGTCCGTGTTCGTGCTGATCGAGCTGTTCCGCACCTTCACCGACTATCTGGAGTTCCACCGCGTCCGCCTGCGGGTGCTCTCCGAGGTCGGCATCGCCTTCATCCTGCGCGAGATCTTCATCGGGCTCTACGACCACACGGTCGATTGGCCGCAAATCCTATCGCTCGCGGCGCTGCTCGCGGTGCTGGTGACCGCGCGGGTGGCCTCGGTGCAGTTTCCATCGCCCAACGATTCGGGCGATTAGCGGCTTAAATCAGAGATATTGGGTGCCGATCCACATCAGGGCCACAAACAAAGTTATCATCGTCAACACAATCGTCGAATCGTTGAGTTTGCCCACGGTTAGCATCCTTCGGGTGCGGAGTTCTTGTAAGCCTGTCGAGCGGCACTGCCCCGACGAGGGTCGAATTTTACAGGAACGTCCTGCCGAGAGCCACCCAAGAGCCGACGAGCCCCTTGGTTTCGCGGCCGAAAGGAAATCCTGAGATGAAAAACGACATCCGCTCCATCCTGTCGCAGGACATCGCGACCTACCGGAAGAAAATCGCCTTCTACCAGTCCTTGAATCTGCGCGAGGCGGCGCACTATGCCGACAAGCTGGCGGAGAACATCGAGCTGGCACTGACCACCATGCCCAAGGACGATGATCCGGAGATCGCTTGAGGCCACGCGGTGCGCGGGCGCCCAGGAAGAGCTTCAACTGGCGGGGCTGCCTGATCGAGATGGCCATCGCCATCGCGATCTTCAACGTCATCGCCGCCGTAGCCTGGTACCTGATCCTGAGGCATCTGAATCGCTGATGCGACCCGCGATGCCCTCCGCACCCTCAGGGAGCGCGGGAAGCGGCCTGCCATTCGGCCGCGTGCTGCTTCGCTTCGGCGGCGAAGAAGGTCGCGAAATCCGGCTCGGGCGTTTTATGCTCCGCCTCCTTCTGGGCCTCCACGATCCTGCGGAACGAGGCCGACTGCAGGAATTGCTCGAACTGCGGCAAATCCTCGGCATATTCTCGCGCCAGGGCATCGAGTTGTGACGCGCGCAGCCGGCTGAACGACTGATACGGTGCATCCATGGCGCGATCCGCCGTCTCCGGTCCGTACATCACGCGGATGAACACGATCGGGAGCCACGATCCCAACACGCGCTTGCGCGCATCGAGATTCTCCACCGACGGAGTGCCCGAGACGGTTTGCCTCTCCAGATTGACCTCGATGCTCAAATCGATCAGGGAGCGCTGCAGGTCGAGGAACCGGTGCCCCGCCGGGGAGCGAAAAAAGGTCAGCGCCGCATCGAGATCCTCGCGCACGACGCCATCGCTCATGGCACGCACCGCGTTCTCCACGATCGCGGTCTCGGATTCCGAAAACTGCGCCTCCGCATCGGTGCGCAGGTCCCGCCCGATCAGCGCACTCACGGAGTGCCAGCGGGGATTCGAGCTGTTCCAGGTGGGATCGCTCGGCGCGACATTCGCGGTCAGATAGGGGACAGCGGCGCCCACGTGCTGGATGTCCGCCCCATAACCGAGATCGGCCACCAATTCACGGATCTTCTGTGGCCGCGTCGACGAGGCCGCCGACGAAGCGGGAGCCGGGCCTGTGCCCATGCCGGCGCCCGATGGCAGCCCCGCGAAAGCCCCCGGGGCGAGCGAACCCAGGCAGGCGGCGGTCACCAGGAGCGCCAGCGGGTGGGCCGGGCGCGTTGAGCACCGGCGAGCCGGGGGCAACGTCTTTTTCATAAACATGACAACTATCGTACACGGGCGTCGGCAGCGACGCCTCGGCCTCCCCGGCCGGGGGCCCGGTACGCGGAAACGGGCCGCGGGCGC
>CAVTNZ010000027.1:0-5115 GCA_963736185.1 uncultured Gammaproteobacteria bacterium
TTGGTCTTGCGGCGATATTCGCACAGATCCTCGATGACGCATCCGGGGCAGGCCGGCTTTCGGGCCGTGCACACGTAGCGTCCGTGCAGGATCAGCCAATGATGCGCGTCCTTCAGGAATTCCGCGGGCACGAATTTCAACAGCTTGTCCTCCACGGCGCGAACGGTCCTGCCGGGCGCGAGACCGGTCCGGTTGGCGACCCGAAAGATGTGCGTGTCGACCGCCATGGTCGACTCGCCGAAAGCCGTGTTCAACACCACGTTCGCGGTTTTGCGTCCGACGCCCGGCAGCTCCTCGAGCGCCTCGCGGCTGCGCGGCACCTCGCCGCCGTGACGCGACACGAGCGCCTCGCAGGTCGCGATGATGTTCTTGGCCTTGCTGTTGTAGAGCCCGATCGATCTGATGTACGGAGTGATCCCCGGAACGCCCAATGCGAGCAGCGACGCGGGTGTGTTGGCCGCCGCGTAGAGCGCGGCCGTCGCCTTGTTGACGCTCTTGTCGGTTGCCTGCGCCGAGAGTATGACCGCGATCAACAGCTCGAACGGCGTGCTGTAAATCAATTCGGTGCGCGGGGCCGGATTGTTCTCCCGAAGCCGCTCGAAAATTGCGCGCCGCTTCCGGGGATTCACGCGGGCCGCCTCACGACGGAGCGGCGGCCCGGCCTGCGACGGCCTTCAGCGCCGCGAGCTCCCGCTGCCGCTCCTGCGCGCGCTTTTCCAGGCGGCCGATGTGGATCTCGTGACGTTCACGGTTGCGTGCCGGCTGGTCGATGCCCGGCGCAGGTCCCGGCCGCATCTCGATGCAGTCGACGGGGCAGGGGGCGAGGCACAACTCACAGCCCGTGCAGCGCTCCGCGAGCACCGTGTGCAGGAATTTCGGGGCGCCCACGATGGCGTCCACCGGGCAGGGGGGCAGGCAGCGTGCACACCCGATGCAGCGTTCTTCGTCGATCCACGCGACACTCGGCGGCGACTCCACCCCGTTGGCGGGATTCAGCGGCTTGAACTCGAGGCCCAGCAAGGCGGCGAGCGCCCGGATCGTGGAGGAACCCCCCGGGGGGCATTGGTTGATGTCCGCCTCGCCGCGGGCGATGGCGGATGCGTAGGGGCTGCAGCCCGGATACCCGCACCGCGTGCATTGGGTTTGAGGCAGCAGCGCGTCGATGCGCGCCTCGATGCGCGTCTCGCCGACCGCGCCGCCCGATGCCTCCTCGGCGCACATGGGTCACTTCACCCGCATGCCGGGGGCTGCGCCTGAATCGGGGGACAGCACGAAAATGTCCGATCCGCCGGGACCGGCGGCGAGCATCATGCCTTCGGAGGTGCCGAAGCGCATCTTGCGGGGCTGCAAGTTTGCGACCACGACGATGAGCCTGCCGATGAGCGTCTGTGGATCGTAGGCCGAACGGATGCCCGCGAATATCTGCCGCTCGCCGAGCTCGCCCACGTCGAGGCGCAGTTTCAGAAGCTTGTCCGCGCCGGTGATGAGATCGGCCTCGAGAATCTTCGCCACGCGCAGATCGATGCGCAGGAATTCATCGATGGAAATCGTGGCGGGAGCGGCCGGTTTTGCGGCGGTGACCGGTGTCGCCGTGGCGGCCGGTTTTGCCGCGGCGGCGGGCGCGGATTCCGCGGGCTCGATCAATGCCGACACCGACCTGGCATCAAGCCGGGTGGCGAGGGGCTCGTACGGCAGAATGGACGTGCCGAGCAACGGCTTCGAGACGCTGTCCCAGGTCCATTGCGATTCGCCCAGAAAGCGACGCGCTTCGGCCGCCATGGTCGGAAGCACGGGCTGCAGGTAGATCATCAGCACCCGAAACAGATTCAGTCCTTGGGTACACACGGCCTGCACCTCGGCAGCCTTGTCGGGCTGCTTGGCGAGGCTCCATGGCTTGTGGGCGTCGATGTATTGGTTGGCCCGATCCGCGAGCGCCATGATCTCGCGCATCGCGCCCGCGGTATCGCGCTTCTCGTAGGCGGCCGCGATAGTCTCGCCGGCGGCGGTGAAGGCTTCCTGGAGCGATGAATCCGCCAGCGCGGCCGCGAGCGTGCCTCCCGAGCTCTTGGTGACGAAGCCCGCGCACCGGCTGGCGATGTTGACCAGCTTGCCCACGATATCCGAGTTCAACCGGGTCACGAACTCCTCGAGATTCAGATCGAGGTCGTCGATGCCTGGACCTAGCTTGGCGGAAAAATAGTAGCGCAGGTACTCCGGTTTCAAGACATCGAGGTAGCGGCGCGCGGTGACGAAGGTGCCGCGGGATTTGGACATCTTCTGGCCGTTGATGGTCAGAAAGCCGTGCGCGTGCACGCTCGTCGGCCTTCTCATGCCCGCCGCTTCGAGCACCGCCGGCCAGAACAGCGCGTGAAAGTACAGAATGTCCTTGCCGATGAAGTGGTGCAGCTCGGCCGCCGAATCCGCCGCGAGGAAGTCGTCGAACTTCAATCCCGTCCGCTCGCAGAGCTGGGTGAGGCTCCCCAAATAGCCGATGGGCGCGTCGAACCAGACATAGAAGTACTTTCCGGGCGCACCCGGTATCTCGAAGCCGAAGTACGGCGCATCACGCGAGATGTCCCAATCCTTGAGGCCCTGCGCGAACCACTCCTCGAGCTTGCGGGCGACGCTCTCCTGGACCGCGCCGCTGTTCACGAACTCGACCAGCCGCTGCTCGAACGCGCTCAACGTGAAGAAATAGTGCTCCGATTCGCGCCACACCGGCGGGGTCCCGCTGACCACCGAAACCGGATCCTTGAGCTCCGCCGGGGTGTAGGTCGAGCCGCAGTTCTCGCACGAGTCCCCGTACTGGTCCGCGGTGCCGCACACGGGGCAGACGCCCTTCACGTAGCGATCCGGCAGGAACATTTTCGCACTGTCGTCGTACGCCTGCCGCACGGTCTTGCGGTCGATGCAGCCGGTCTCGCGAATCCGCAAATACATGCGGTTGCACATCGCCTGGGTCTCGGCTGAATGCGTCGAGCCGTAGTTGTCGAAGCCGATCAGCATATCGGCGAGGTCGCGGCGATGCTCGCCGTTGACCTTGTCGATCAGCGCCTCCGGCGTGATGCCCTCGGCCTGGGCCTTGAGCATGATCGGCGTGCCATGGGTGTCGTCGGCGCCCACGTAATAGCACTCGTGTCCGCGCAATTTTTGGAAACGCACCCACACGTCGGTCTGCACGACCTCGAGGATGTAGCCTAGGTGGATGGGGCCGTTTGCATAGGGCAGGGCGCTGGTAACGAGGATTCGGCGTCGATTGGGCATGCGAAAATTATGCCACGGCGGCGCGCCGGCCGGCGCCGCAAATGCGGGCGGGCACCCGGGCGGCATCGCCCGAACGGTGGCCGCCGCTCTATCCGGCTTCGCGCAGCGCCTCGAATCGGGACTTGTTGATCGCCTTTTTGTAGGCTTCCCTGCCGGTGATGATGCGCTGATCGAGCAGCGACTGGATCGCCGCATCCATGAGCCGCATGCCGGAGGCGGAGCCGGTCTGCATGCCGTTCTCCAGCTGATCCATCTTGCCCTGGCGGATCAGATTGGCGATGGCCGGGGTGTTGATCAGGATCTCGAGCGCCGCGACCCGGCCCTTCTTGTCGGCTTTCGGAATGAGCTGCTGCGACACCACGCCGCGCAGGCTCGTCGATAGCATGGTGCGCACGTGCGGCTGCTTGTCCGCCGGAAACGCGTTGATCAACCGGTCCACGGTCGCGGCGGCGCCGTTGGTGTGCAGCGTTCCCATGACGAGAATGCCCATCTCGGCGGCGGTGACCGCGATGCTCATGGTCTCGAGGTCGCGAAGCTCGCCGACCAGGATCACGTCGGGGTCTTCGCGCAGCGCCGACAACAGCGCGCTCGAGAAGGTCGCGGCGTGCACGCCGATCTCGCGCTGGCTGATGAGGCAGTTCTTCCTCTTGTGCACGAATTCGATCGGATCCTCGATGGTGAGGATATGGCCCTTTTCGCGCGTGTTGATCTCATCGATCATCGCGGCGAGAGTGGTGGACTTGCCCGAGCCGGTCTTTCCGGTGACGAGGATCAGCCCGTTGTTCATCTTGCCGAGATCGCGCACGGCCGGAGGCAGCTTCAGCTCCTCGGCGGTCTTCGCGTTGGAGGGAATCACCCGAAATACCGCGCCCATGCCGTTCAACTGGCGCATGACGTTGACCCGGAAGCGCGCCACCCCCGGAATGCTGTGCGCGAAATCGGTGCCGTCCTTGGACTCGAACCGCTCGACCGAGAGCTTGGGCATGATTTCGTACAGGGTGGTCTTCACCATCTCGGCGTCCAGCGGTTCGGGGCGCAGCGGCTTGAGCTCCCCGTATTGGCGCACCCGCGGCATGTCCCCCGCAAGAAAATGCAGGTCCGAGCCCTCGCGCTCGATCACCTGCATCAAGAATGCGTCGATGGCGGCCATGGCGTCAGGAAGCGGCGCTCTCGAGCGGAGGGGCGCTGCTCATGTCGGTGACGAACCGTTGGAACTGCCGCTTGTCGCTCGCATACAGATAGGCCTGCTCCGGATCGATCTCCTTGGCGTTGATGCCCGCGAGCAGCGCCTGATCGAGGAGCTGCATGCCGTATTCCTTGCCCATCTGCAGCTGGCTCGGGATCTGGTGCGATTGGTCGGTCATGATGAGCTTGCCGATCGCCTTGGTGAGCACCATGACCTCGCAGACCGCGCGCCTGCCGCGCTGATCGGGCGTCTTGATCAACACCTGGGTGATGACGGCGATGAGGCTGGAGGCAAGGAAGCTCTTGGTCTGCTCGCGCTCCTCGACCGGCAGCGCGTCGATGACCCGGTCGATGGTCTTGGTGGCGCTCGTGGTGTGGAGCGTGCCGAGCACCAGGTGCCCGGTCTCGGCGGCCGTCATGGCCATGGAAATGGTCTCGGCATCGCGCATTTCGCCGACCAGGATCACGTCGGGGTCCTCGCGCATGGCGGCCCGCACCCCTTCGGCGAACGAGGGCAGGTGCGTGCCCAGCTCGCGTTGGATCACCTGGCTCGATTTGCTGCGGTGGACGAACTCGATCGGGTCTTCGAGGCTGATGATGTTGAGATTGCGGGTGGTGTTCAGGTAATCGATCATCGAGGCGAGCGTCGTGGTCTTTCCCGTGCCG
>CAVTNZ010000028.1:0-267246 GCA_963736185.1 uncultured Gammaproteobacteria bacterium
ACTGACCTTGATATAAATGCGGAGATTCTGTCTTACTCGCGGTCCAAGGGCATTTTTGCGGGAGTGAGCCTGGATGGTGCCGTAATGCAAGCCGACAAGAGTGGTGACAAAGCCATGTATGGCGACGATGTCAACCGTCATGAAATTCTTGACGGCAAAGTTGCGGTGCCTGCATGGCTGGGAGTTGGTAGAAGCGCTTGGCGGATACGGCCACGTAGCAAAGCTCAATAACGGCTCGACCTGATGAAATTGAAGGTGCCGCTGTCTCAACGACGGCGGCGTCTTAGCAAGTTCTGTTTAGAAACTTGCGCGCGTCGTTGACAAAATTAGATTGAAGCCAATATGGCGAAAAACTGCAGTGGGTCTGTTTGAGAGCTCAGGATTGGCCGATGAGGTCGTTCGCGACCTCGAGGCCAGCGGCTTCCTTCGGAAGGACGTTCCGCATTTTGAAAGAGCCTTTGGAGATGGCGGGAAGCGGTCTCATGAGTACGCCACACACTGATTTTGAAGTAGGGTTAACTCGTGGAGTACTTTACGGCATTTGGGGTCCTCGAAGCAAGACGCGGAGGACTATGTACAAGGACAGCCGCGTCGCCCGCGAGGTCGGCACCGAGGGCAAGCTGGGCGGCCAGGGCGACCCGCAGCGTGGCGGGCACCTGGAAAAGATCTCACCGACAGCGTCAACTCCATGGCCAACAACCTCGCGTCGCAAGTCCGCAACATCGCCGACGTCACCACCGCAGTCGCGCGGGCGACCTCCCGCAAGATCACCGTCGAGGTGAGGGCAGATCCTCGAGCTCAAAAACACCATCAACACCATGGTCGATCAGCTCAACGCCTTCGCCTCGGAAGTCACCCGCGTGGCTCGCGAGGTCGGCACCGACGGAAAGCTCGAGCGGCCAGGCACAGTTCCCGGGCGTGGCGGGCACCTGGAAAGATTTCACCGACAACGTCAATTTCATGGCCTCGGACCGACCGCGCAAGTCCGCAACATCGCCGAAGTGGCCACGGCCATGGCGGATCTTCCTCGAAGATAGCGAAGTCGTCCATCGCCGACAGCAGGATCTGCGGCAATCGAATGTAGAAGGGGTTTGCCGCTTCGCGCCCCTGGAAGAAGGTGTCCGGATTTTGCGCGGTGCCGCGAATGAACGGATGCTCCGGATCGAGCGCCCGCGCCCGATGCGCCCGGACCAGATCATCGTCGATCATCGAGCGAATCTGTTCGTCGGTCAGCAGGCAAAGGGTGTTGATCTCGTGGGACGTCCGGAATCCGTCGAAGAAATGCAGGAACGGAATCCTCGATCGAAGGGTCGCAGCCTGGGCGATCAACGCCGAATCGTGCGCTTCTTGCACGGAACCCGAGGAAAGAAGCGCGAACCCCGTGGAGCGCGTCGCCATGACATCGGAATGCTCGCCGAAAATGGACAGCGCCTGAGCGGCCACCGAACGCGATGCGACATGGAATACCGTCGACGTGAGCTCACCGGCGATCTTGAACATGTTGGGCAGCATCAGCAGCAGCCCCTGCGAGGCCGTGAATGTCGTCGTCAGGGCGCCCCCCTGCAGCGCTCCGTGTACCGCGCCGGCAGCACCCCCCTCGCTCTGCATTTCTTGCACGACGGGAATATTGCCCCAGATGTTCCTGATGCCCGCGCCCGCCCACTCGTCGGCCAGCTCCGCCATCGTGGAGGACGGCGTTATCGGATAGATCGCGCAGACCTCGTTGATCCGATAGGCCACGTATGCCACGGCCGTGTTGCCGTCCAGTGTCGCGACTTTCTGCGTCACGTCAGCAAGTCCCGCCGGGCTCGGAAATCAGTGCAATTGCGTGGCACGGGCACTGCTCGAAGCACGCCGCACAACCGGTGCATCGTTCGTAGTCGATCCGGTAGCGGCGACCCGGGCCGAGCTTGATGATCGCCTGTTCCGGACACGCAGCAAAGCAGTTGTCGCATTCGTAGCAGTTGCCGCAGGACAGGCACCGCCGCGCCTCGTAGCGTGCCTCCTGCTCCGGAAGTCCCGCTACGATCTCCGCGAAGCCGCTCAGGCGTTCAGTCCCCGTCCGGCGCTTCTGCACCTGCGGTTCGGCATCGCTGTACACGGGCAGATGCAGCATCTCGAAGGATACTGGCGCGCGCTTCGGTGCCTGCGGCAGGCGCACACCGCGCAGCCACTCGTCGATATGCCGGGCTGCACGCTTCCCATGCCCGACCGCGGCGGTGACCGAACGCTCCCCCGGCACCACGTCTCCGCCGGCGAAGACCCCGGGGTGACCGGTCATCATGTCGGGGCCGACCTTCACGGCGCCGTCCGCGGTGAATTCAACCTGCGGCAGCTGGCGCAGAAATCCGCTGTCGCTCTCCTGACCCAATGCCAGCACAATCGCATCCGCCCTGAGGGTCTCCAGGCGCCCCGTGGGTATCGGTCTCCCCTCGGAGTCGAGTTCCATCATCTCGACGGTGAGCTCCGGGCCGACGATCTCCTTGATGGTGGTCAGCCACTTGACCTTGAGCCCCTCTTCGACCGCCTCCTCCGCTTCGATTGCATGCGCCGGCATGTGGGCGCGATCACGCCGATAAACGACGAGCGCCTCATCGGCGCCAAGGCGCCTCAGGGTGCGCGCGGCGTCCATCGCCGTATCGCCACCGCCGTAGACGACGACCCGGCGTCCAAGGCGCGCGGGCTCCCCCGCGGCCACGTCGTGCAGGAGCGAAACGGCATCCAGAACTCGCACGGCATCGCGCGCGGGTATGTCGATGTGTTTGCCGACGCCGGCGCCAATGGCGATAAAAACGGCGGCGAAACCCCCGGAGGCCTGTTCCGCCAACACGTCGATGACTCTGTGATTGGTGACGAACTTGACCCCCAGGGCTTCGATGCGGTCGATCTCGCGCGTGAGTTCGGCCCGCGGGAGGCGATATGCCGGAATACCGAAATGCATCATGCCGCCCACCAGCGGCCCCGCCTCATGGATCTCGACGGAATGGCCGCGACGCGCAAGATGGTAGGCCGCCGACAGCCCGCTCGGACCGCCTCCCACCACCAGCACGCGTTTGCCGCTCGGGGCGGCGTCGGCGTTGAGCGCCCAGTTCTGCTGTAAGGCAAGATCCCCCAAAAAGCGCTCAATGGCATGGATGCTGACGGGGGCATCCAGCGTGCCGCGGTTGCAGGCGCTCTCGCACGGGTGATAGCAAACGCGACCATGCACCGCGGGCAGGGGATTATCGCGCACCAGCGCTTCCCAGGCCGCGCGGTAGCGCCCCGCTTGCGCCAGATCGAGCCAGCCCTGAATGTTCTCGCCCGCGGGACAGGCGCTATTGCAGGGTGGCAGCAGATCGACATAAAGCGGACGCCGCACACGAAAGGCCCCGGCTCCCCGCTCGTGCGTGAGATCCACGATCGGCGTCATGTCCATCGGGGTCTTGCCCATGGGGGAACAGCTCCATTTCGGTAGCCCATGACCGGAGCATCAAGACGGTCCGGCGCCAGTATTTGAATTTTGGTCTGACGACCGAGGCAACGCCATCCGCGAATGTACGTAACGAACGGTAAGCGCCTGCGAGGTAGGATTGCTCAATTCCGGGCGTCGATGAATCCGCGATGCGGATTCCACAACCACTGAGAATCCAACATGATCGATTCACCCTGCTACATCCGCTGGTTCAACGAGATCGGCATCGATGACGTCCCGTCGGTCGGCGGCAAGAATGCCTCGCTGGGCGAGATGTACCAAAACCTGACGGCCAGCGGCGTCAAGGTCCCCAACGGCTTCGCGGTCACGGCGGACGCGTATCGCTATGTGCTCGAGCACAACAAGGCGTGGCCGCGGCTGCATGAGGCGCTCGACGGGCTGTGTCCCGACGACATCAAGGATCTCCAAGCACGCGGCGCGAAGGCCCGCGCGGCTGTGTACGGCTGCGAATTACCGGATGACCTGAAGACGGAGATCTTGCGCGGGTTTGCGCAGCTCAAGCGCGAGTATGGCGCCGACATTTCCCTGGCGGTGCGCTCGTCGGCCACGGCCGAGGATTCCCCGGAGGCCTCGTTCGCAGGGCAAAACGATACGTATCTGAACGTGTCGAGCGAGGATGCCCTGCTGGATGCCTACAAGCGCTGCCTCGCCTCCAATTTCACCGACAGATCCATCCACTACAAATACGACAACCACTTCGATTACTACAAGGTTCTCCTCTCGGTTGTGGTGATGAAGATGGTTCGAAGCGACATCGGAGCGAGCGGGGTCATGTTCTCGCTCGATACCGAGACCGGCTTCAAGGATGTCGTTTTCATCAATGCCGCATTCGGCCTCGGTGAGAACGTAGTCCAGGGGACGATCGATCCGGACAGCTTCTACGTTCACAAGCCGACCTTCGTCAAAGGTCATCGCGCGGTGCTGAAACGCCGTCTCGGCGGCAAACAGAAGAAAATGCTTTTTACCGATACGCTCAACACCGGCAACATCGCGGTGGAGTACACCAAGAACGTCGAAACCGACCCCGGCGAACGAGCCCGGTTTTGCATCTCCGACGCGGATGTCATGGTGCTTGCCGGCTACGCGATCAAGATCGAGGACCACTATTCCAAGAAGGCCGGCTTCTACAAGCCCATGGACATGGAGTGGGCCAAGGACGGGCTCGATGGAACCCTGTATCTGGTGCAGGCCCGGCCCGAAACGGTGGCCTCGCAAAAGAAGGGCGCCATGCTCGAGATGTATCATCTCAAGGGAAAATCCGAGCTTCTCCTCCAAGGTCGGGCGGTGGGCACCAAGATCGGCACCGGCAAGGCCCGCGTCATCGACAATGTCGAGCGCCTCGCCGAGTTCAAGCCCGGCGAGGTCCTCGTGGCTGACACCACCACGCCCGACTGGGAGCCCGTCATGAAGACGGCCGCCGCGATCGTGACCAATCAGGGCGGTCGCACCTGCCATGCCGCCATCATTTCGCGCGAGCTCGGCATACCCGCGATCGTGGGCACCGAGCGGGCAACGGAGACGCTCGCGGACGGCCGGGAAGTCACGGTCAGCTGCTGCGAGGGAGAGACCGCGAATGTCTACGCCGGCATCTTGAGTTTCGATGTTCAGCAAACCGATCTGAGCCAGCTGGGGCATCCCAAGACGGCGATCATGATGAACCTGGGAAACCCGGATCAGGCTTTCAGCCTGGCCTCGCTGCCGGTGGATGGCATCGGGCTTGCGCGCCTGGAATTCATCATCAGTGAATATATCAAGGTCCATCCGATGGCAATCAGGCATCCCGAAAAGGTGGATGCGGCGACGCGCGATAAGATCGCGGCGCTGAGCGCCGCTTATGGCGACCCGGTGGAATTCTTCGTGAAGACGCTCGCCGAGGGCGTCGCGACGATCGCCGCCTCGGTCTATCCGAAGCCCTGCGTGGTGCGGCTGAGCGACTTCAAGAGCAACGAATACGCGACCCTCCTGGGCGGCACCTTCTTCGAGCCGGACGAGGACAATCCCATGCTCGGATTTCGCGGCGCGTCCCGCTATGCCCACCCCGCCTATGCCGATGGTTTCGCACTCGAGTGCGCGGCGATGAAGCGGGTGCGCGACGAGATGGGTTTCACGAATGTGAAGCTCATGATCCCCTTCTGCCGCCGGGTTGAGGAAGGCAGGAAGGTGCTCGACGCCATGGCCGCCAATCGCCTCCAGCAGGGGGACAACGGGCTCGAGGTTTACGTCATGTGCGAGATCCCCAATAACGTCATCCAGATCGACGCCTTCGCGAAACTGTTCGACGGGTTCTCGATCGGCTCCAATGACCTGACCCAGTTGACGCTGGGAGTGGACCGGGATTCGCAGATCGTGGCCTTCGATTTCGACGAGCGCGACCCCGGCGTGAAGGAAATGATCCGGCTGGCGGTGCAGGGTGCGCGGCGCAATGGCCGGCATTCCGGCCTGTGCGGACAGGCGCCGTCGGATTATCCGGAGATGGCCGAATTCCTGGTGGAGGTCGGCATCGATGCCATGAGCCTCAATCCCGATGCCGTGCTCACCACCACGCGGCAGGTGCTCGAGGTGGAGAAGCGGCTGTCGCGCTCCGCCTGAGCCATCGCCCGGCTGCCGCGAGGATGCTGCGCAGGGCAAAGGAAGGTCATTTCAGCTCATGGCGCGCCTCGCGTGCGGCCGGGTCCTGCCGGTAGAACTCGAGCAACAGCGCGTACAGCTCCGGGAGGTGCCGCTTCATCTGCAGCGGCTTGTCGAAGAAGCACTCCGTGACCACGGCGAAAAACTCTCCCGGATTGGTGCCGCCGTAAGGGTCGAGAAAGGTGCGCTGTCCCTTCGAGGCGCGGCGGCGCAGCTCGTCGTACTCGCGTGTGCAGATCCTGACCCAGCGCTCGTACTGCGCACGCCCGACCAGGGGCGGCGTACCGTCCACGCAGCCGTCGAGCATGTCGAGCTTGTGGGCGAACTCGTGATAGACCACGTTGTGGCCGTGCTCGGGATGGACCGCGCCGCGCAGCACCGCATCCCACACCAGCACCACCGGCCCGCGCAGGATCGACTGGCCGTAAATCGGAATCACGGGCCCCTGCATCGTGATCCCGGAAGAGATCTCCGAGCGCTGTCCGGGCACGACGACGGTGGACGGGTAGACCAGGATCGCCGAGACGTTGCTGTAGAGCATGTGATCCAGGCCAAGCAACAAAAGACATGCAAGTCCGGCAATCGTGACCCGGATCTCGTCGGTCAGCTCCAACCCGCCGCAGCCTTCCCACTGCTTCTCCGCCACGAAGACCTGGACGAGCGAGCGCAGCTGGCTGCGCTCCGCATCGTCGAGAAGCCTCCAGTGCGCGACGTTGCGCTCCAGGATCGCGACCCAGCCGTCGGGAAAGGGTTGCTCGAGTATCTTCCGGCGGCGATGCTCCTGCAACCATCCAAACATGCTGCTTTTTCCCGTTTCTCGCAATGCGTGCAACCGCGGCGCAGCGCCTCGGCGAGCACGTCGGTGCGAATCATCATACATGCAAGATCGCGGATCGCCTGCGCGAAGCGGCACGGATGAGCTGCAGCCGCTGTTCAGTGGGGAAGATCGATCGAGGAGGCTCGCGGCGAAAGGACGGCCGTCGCGACGGCCGCGCCCCGATGCATCACCAGGATGGCGCGATGCGAGGGATCGATGGCGAAAAACAGCGTGTAATGCAGCGTGATCTTCCGGGCGGGCCGGGCACAGAGCGCATCGAAGAACAAGGCGGCGTAGCTCCCGTCCGCATGGGCGTCGACCCATTGCCGTCCCGGCTCGATACGGCAGGCGTTGCCGGGTCCGCCGTCGAGCGTCAGGTGCCGGTAGGCGTATTGGGCGATGTCGGCCTGATGATGATGCACCTCGCCCCAGGTCAACCGGCCATCGCCGTCGTCGTCGAGCTTCAATACGAAATCCAGATCCCGCAGCGCGATATCCCACTGGCCGTGAATCGCGGTCTCACCCGATCCTCCGCCGCCCCCGGTCGTGAGCGTCAAATACGCGTCGCTGGCCGAGTGTCCGTGCGCTTGATCGGCAATGGCAATGCAGGCCAGCGCGGCCAGCGAAAGAAAGCTCCCCGGCGTCCGGCGGCTCATGGGTCCGCTCCGGCGGATGAACCCAGCTGCGCGCGCAGCTCGCGCTCCAGCGGCTCGATGATGGGGTCTTCCAATTGCGTTTTTTGCAGGAACTCGAGCACCGGCGCGGCCGACTTCGGGTCCTTCGATGCCAGCGCGGCTTCCAGCACCACACGAGCATCCCAGGGGGCGCGCTGCACCTGCCAATTGCGCAGCGCCATATCCAAGGCCGAGCGGGGATCGTGCTGAAGCTGCAGGGCAAATCTCGATTCTTCCCGTCCGAAATACTCGCTGCCCCGCAGGCGGAGCGCCTCGAAACGCGCCGCCATGATCCAGACGTAGCGCGGGGTCTGATCGCTGCGCAGCAGCGATTGCGCCAGCGCGAGGCGCAGGAATGCGGTATCCGATTGCATGTGATCGGCCAGCAGCGGCAGCACCTCCCGGGGCCGGCCCCGATCGAGCAGGAAGTCCGCATAGGCCACGAGCAGGAAGTTGTCCTGCGGCTGCAAATTCAGGGCATCCCGATAGTGAATCTCGGCGCCCGTCCAGTCCCCCAGGCGCTCATCGCTCTCCGCAAGCAGGCCCTCGACCCAGGCCCGATAGCTCGCGGATCCTCGGCGCCCGGAATTCTCGACCTGCTGCAGAAGCGTCAAGCTTTGGCGGGCTTTGCCGGTATAGGAGCGCAAGCTCCCGAAGCATGCCAACCCGATGTCCGTGCCCGCCCCGTTGGCGACCCGGGCGCAGTCCCCATTCGCAGCCTGATAATCGCCTTGGACCATATCGAGGGTCGCCAGGATCAACCAGGCTTGGGCGTCGTGGGGATTGGATTGGAGCGCTCTTTGCAGCAGCGCTCGCGCCTCGACGAACTGATGCCGGTATTGCAGGATGGTGGCTTGAATGACCAGTGCCGAAGCCGGCGGCTGTGCCGCCTGGAGCCAGGGCGAAATGACCGCTTCGGCGTAGCCGGCATAATGAGCATCACCCACCTGCCGGCTGTAATCGACGTAAGCGTCGGCAAGCTGCTCTGCCGCGCTCAGGTCCCGAGGGGCTGCATCCAATCCGGAGCGCAGCATGTGCATCTTGAGCACCGCGGGATCCGCAACTGCCGGAACCTGTTGCAGGACCTCGCCGTCGCTCGAGGGAAGGTAGGGTGTCCGGAACGGGGCATCGGGCACGCTCAGATTCACATCCACCGCCCAGGCGGTGGCGCAGAGCAGCGAAAACGCTATTGCGGTAATGCCGGCAAGGCTCGATGACATCGGTATCCCGGACCAGGTTAGGCGTTTGCCAGAAACAGTGCGAGCATGGGAGACATACGAGCCGAGCGGCCGGTCAGATGCGCGCCAGCGGGAGGATTGCTGCATCCGACGAAGAGGCTGCGTCGTATACGGTTCACCACCCTTGACGAAGGCGGATACCCGTGTCGAATTTTGAATTTATCGCTCGACCCGCCGCCCGTCCCTCGCGGCGGATTCTGTTCTCGGGTGCCGACTGGTCCCGCCTCGCCCTGCTATACGGCTTCATCGGCCTCCTGCACCTGGCCGGTTGGGGAACGTACCTGCATTACTCGGGGACCCACTCCCAGCTCGTCGGGCTGGGCCTCGTGGCCTACATGTTTGGGTTGCGCCATGCCTTCGATGCGGACCACATCGCCGCGGTCGACGACACGGTTCGGTACATGCTGCAGAAGGGGCGCAAACCCCTGGGGATTGGATTCTTCTTCTCGCTGGGCCATTCGACGGTGGTGTTCGTCCTGGCGATCGGGGTCGCATTCGCCGCGGCCGCATTGAAAGCCGCGCTTCCGCAGCTCCAAACCGTGGGAGCGCTCGTCGGCGCCGGCGTCTCGGGAACTTTCCTTTGGATCATCGGCATCCTCAATCTGCTGCTGCTGCTCGATATCGTGAAAGTGTGGAAGAAGGCCAGGACGGGCACGCACAGCCATGCCCATCTCGAGGCGTTGCTGCGGAAGCGCGGCTTGCTCGGCCGGTTGTTCGGCGGACGTCTCCAAGGGCTCGTGAATCACAGCTGGCAGATGTATCCGCTCGGACTTCTCTTCGGGCTGGGGTTCGACACGGCGTCCGAGGTCGGCCTGCTCGCAATGACCGCCGGCGCATCCGCCGGCGATTTGCCCCTTCCCGCCGTGCTCTGCCTCCCGGTATTGTTTGCCGCGGGCATGACGCTCATGGATACGACCGACGGCGTGCTGATGTGCAAGGCCTACGATTGGGCCTTTTTGAATCCTTTGCGCAAAGTGTTCTATAACATGACGACGACCGGATTGTCGGTCGCGGTTGCATTGGTCATCGGCAGCATCGAGCTGGTCCAGGTATTCATCGGGATCCTGGGGATTCGCAGCCCGTTCTTCGACGCGATTGCGGGACTCGACTTCGGCAGGCTGGGCTATGTCATAGTCGGCATGTTCCTGTTTGCGTGGGCGCTCTCGGTGGCCTATTGGAAACTTGGCTATCTGGAGGAGCGCGTATTCCCGAATCTCGGTCCGCACAGCCACATCCACACCCATGCGGACGGCTCCCGGCACTCGCATGATCATCTGCATTCCTCCGGCGAATGACGCCATGGCGTTGAACCCATGATCCGATCGACATTCGCCTTGACCGCATTGCTCCTGGCAGCCGCCCTCGGCCTTCCAAAGGTCGGTCGAGCCGATACGGTCGCGAGTCTGCTCGGCAACTTCACCATCAATCAATACTGCGGACTGGAGCTCATGAGCGGCGGCGCCCAGGTCCATTACGTCGTCGTCTTCGGCCAGCTGCCCGCGCTGAGCGAGCTGCACGCGGCCGATGCCGACGGTGATGGCGTCACCTCGCAGGCGGAGCGGGAGGCGTATGTCGGGAGACTCGCGCCTGCCCTGGCCGAGGGACTCGAGCTCGTGGTGAATGGTTCGAGGGTCCCCCTGCACGCGACCCATTGGGACACCAGCCTGCCGACCGAGCAGGGAGGGTTCTCGCTGCGCATCGATGTCGACCTCAGCGCCGAACTGCCCGCCGCGGCCGCGGCCGGGGCGCGCAGGATCGAGTTCACCAATCGAAACTATTCCGGCCGAATGGGCTGGCACGAGATCGTCGTCAGCCCGGCACGGGGTCTCGTGGCATTCGACACCAACGCCTACAGCACCTCGCTGACCGGCGGCCTTTCGCAGGCGTTGCGCTCGGTTCCGGCGGCGGGTCCGCTCGACGAACGAACGGTACACCTGAGCCTGGCAGGCGCCGCACCCCGGGGCGCGGTGCTCCTCACCGACCGGCTTGGAAACCGTGCGGCGACGGGGATCCCGGGCACTTCCGCACCGAGCACGGCTTCGGCAGCCGGCGCGCAGAGCGGGTGGATAACCTACCGGACCCATCAGCTCGTGGACGCCATATCGAGCCCCCGCCTGCAACCGGGGGTTGCCCTGTTGGCGCTGCTGGGCGCACTGCTCCTCGGCGCGGTACACGCCTTGTCGCCCGGACACGGCAAAACCATCGTGGGCGCGTATCTGGTCGGCTCCCGGGGCACGCCCCGGCACGCCGTGTTCCTGGGATTGACCGTCACCATCACGCATACCATCGGAGTCTTCGTGCTCGGATTTGCGACGTTGTATGCTTCGCGGTACGTCGTGCCCGAACGGCTGTTTCCCACCTTGAGCCTCACATCGGCCGCGCTCGTGTTGACCATGGGCATGGTATTGCTGTTGCAGAGAACCCGCGCCGCGCGTCGGGCGCTGTCGACGGAACCCTCCACTCGCTCGGGCAGCTTTCAATTCGTGAAATCCGACCCTGCTGCCATCGGCCGACGCGGTCTCATATTCGCCCCCGCCGCCCAATTCGCCGACGCCACGCTGCACTCTCACGGTGGTGGCAGGATGCATTCTCACCTGCCACCCGGCGCGGCGGGCGAAAAGATCTCCTGGCGGAGTCTGTTGACCCTCGGTGTCTCCGGCGGTTTGGTGCCCTGCCCGTCCGCGATGGTGCTGCTGCTTGCCGCCGTGGCGCTCAATAAGACCGCGTACGGCATGTTGTTGGTGGTCGCGTTCAGCATCGGGCTCGCGATCACCTTGACCCTCGTGGGACTGGCGTTTCTGTATGCCCGCAACCGCTTCCGAGACCCCATCGCGGGCGGTCGCTGGGCGCACGTACTGCCCGTGCTGAGCGCCGGCGCCATCTTGTTGATCGGTATGATCCTGTGTGTGGGCGCGCTGAGAAGCTTCAATTCGTAGGCGGTGAGCCCGAACGCTGCGGCGATCCCTGCAACCCGAATATTCTCTAGGCCGGCACAGGTTGATGGACGCATCGTTCCGTCACGATCAGATTCATGGCGATGTCGTGCGCCTGGGGGTAGATCGTCTCGAGGCGGGAGTCCTCGTAACCCACGCCGATCGCAAATGGCCGCCTCGAGGCCGCGGCGAGGGTCCGGTCGAAATAGCCCCCGCCATACCCCAGGCGGAACCCGCGATCATCGAAGCCCACCAAGGGGACAAGGAGCGCATCGGGAGTCAGCACCTCGCGCTCCCTGGGCGTCGGGATGTCCCATATCCCCTTCTGCATCGGCATCCCCGGATGCCAGCTCCAGAATTCGACGGGAGCCGATTTTTTCACGATGACCGGGAGTGCCACGCGGCCGCCGGAAGCGAGATGTTGCCTGGCGATGCCCCGCAGATCGAATTCGCCGCGAATCGGCCAGCAAAACCCGAGTACCTGGTGGGCCGAAAGGTCCACTGCACGCACCAATTGCGCACAGGCGCGTTCGCCGAGCGCTCGGAGCCCTTCGACGGACAAGGCCGCCCGCCGCCGAAGCAGATCATCTCTCACGAGCCTGCGCCAGCGCCGAACCTGCTCCCAATCGGTGGATGGCGAAGGCGGCTCGATCCGAGCGGGCATCAGCCGGCGTCTTCGTTGGTGCCGAGGACGCGCGCGCCCTTGAGGGCACGAAATTGCATGATATCCAGCACCCGCTCATATTTATGCTCTTCGTCGACATCCCGCAGACGCGCCTCGAGCACTTGGTCCACCGACATCACGCTCAGCACACGCCCGGCATCCCGGCGATCGACGATCGGGACGCTCGAGACCTGATTTTTCGCCATCAGATTCGCCAGTTCCCGCAGCGTCATATCCGCATGGCCGACTATCGGCTCACGCACCATCACGTCGCCGACCAGCGACGGTCGCTGCGACGCGGGCCTCGATGTGGCGCCGATCATTTGATGCTGCGTGAGCAGCCCAACCAAACGGTTTTGACCGTCGAGCACAGGATAGAGCCGCTGGCTTTGTGCGAGATTCCGGTTCCCTGAACCGCTCCAGCTGCCGCACGCTTCCTTGACCGCATCGTCGAGTTTTGCGTGCGGACGGAAGGACAGGAAGCTGGCCGGCATGATCTCCCCCACCAGAAAGACTTCCAGCGGATCCACCGAATACTCGCGTGTCAGATGGGTGCCCTTACGGACGACCTTTTCCGTCAATACCGAGCGCTTCAACACCAGCACCGACAAGAGGAATGCCACGGTCGATGCCACGATCAGCGGCATCACCGCGTCCCACTGATGAGTGAGTTCCATGGCGAATATGACCCCGGTCAGGGGACTGCGCATGACACCGCCAACCACCGCCGCGAGGCACATCAATGCCCAGAATCCGGGGGCCACCGGGGGAAGCACTTGCGCGAGCAGCGCCCCGAGCGCTGCGCCGATCATGAACACCGGCGCCAGCACGCCCCCCGAGGTTCCCGAACCGAGCGACAGGCTCCAGATCATGGTTTTGACGACCAGTATCCCGATAATCAGCCCCAGGGTTGCATGGCCCGAGAGCAAGGCGCCGATCACGTCGTAGCCCACACCGAGCGCACGCGGCTCGAACAACCCGCCGACCCCGATGATGAGGCCGCCGATCGCGGGCCACCACATCCAATGAATGGGCAGCTTTCGAAAGATATCCTCGGACAAATACACCAAGGAGGTCGCGATCCACGCAACCAAGCCGCCGACGATGCCCGCCGCCGCACACAGCACGATATCGACGAGGCCCAGGGCCGGCAGCGCGTGATCGGTTGCGAAAATCGGTGCGATGCCGAGGAGCGGCCAACGCAGCCCCGTCGCGACCACCACGGCGATCGAGACCGGCACGAAGGACCGCGGGCGAAATTCGAACAACAGCAGCTCGACCGCCAACAAGATCGATGCCAAGGGCGCGTTGAACGTCGCTGCCATGCCCGCGGCCGCTCCCGCGACCAATAAGGTCTTGCGTTCGTCGGCGGTCAGCGACAGCGTTTGCGCCATCAGCGAACCGAACGCCCCACCGGTCATGATGATCGGGCCCTCGGCGCCGAATGGTCCCCCCGTTCCAATGGCAATTGCGGCCGACAGCGGCTTGAACAATGCGACCCGCGGTTTGATCTTGCTCCCACCGCGCAGGATGGCCTCGATCGCTTCGGGCATGCCGTGGCCCCGGATCGCCTCCGAGCCGAAGCGCGCCATGACGCCGACCACCAAACCGCCCGCCACGGGGGCTCCGACGATCAGCCACCAGGGGTGCGAGCCCGCACCCGGGGCGATGAGAGCGGTGGCGATGCGCTGATAGAACACCATATTCGTGATCAAGCCGATCAGCTTCAACAAGCCATCGGCCACCACCGCCGAAACGGCGCCCACCGCCACGGCGAATGTGGCGATCAGCAGGATGCGTGGCGAGACCGAGTAATCCCCGAGGCGCAGCGGCACGCGAGGCCGTACGCCACTCGCTGCCGCCTTCGCCGGTTCATGCTCGGTCCTCATGCCGGCAAAGAATATCACAAGATGATATGATCTTCCCGACGGCGTCGGCGATCGGGATCGTTGCGGCCGCGGCGTGGCCGAATTCACACGAGGCAATGATGGGCTCGGACGACGAGATGCAGCTCACCAAGCAGGAATTCGAGGCACTCTCCGAACTGCGCTATCAAATACGGCGCTTCCTGCGATTCAGCGAACAAGCCGTTCGTCCCGCCGGAGTCACGCCGCTGCAGTATTTGCTGCTGCTTCATCTGCGCGGATTTCCGGGGCGCGATTGGGCGACGATCGCGGAACTCGCCGAGCGACTCCAGGCCAAGCACCACGGGGTGGTGGCGCTCGTCCTGCGTTGCGAGGAGCTCGGCCTGGTGAGCAAACGACGCGGTCGCGCCGATCGCCGCGAGGTGCACGTGAAATTATCGGCAAAAGGCCTGAGCACCCTGAACCGGCTGGCGATGCTGCATCGCGACGAATTGCGCTCCCTGCGCCATGCGTTCGGCGTGGCCAAACTGTCCGCCTTCAACGATATGGACAAGCCGGCCCGGGATGAGTGAGCAGCTCGGAATGCTCCTCGAGCCGATCCGACGAAAATCAGTCAGTTTTCGGTCTTTCGCCCGCCGGGATCGACCGCGCATGCCGCGCCATGGCGCGTTGCTCCTCTTCGGCTTCCGCTTCGTTCGTCGATTGAATCTTACGGGCCGCGGCGGCCAACGCTTTGGCCGCAATCAAATCGCCCGCCATGCTGGATTTGACGCGCGGCTCCAGATCCTCGATGACGGCCGTCAACGCGTCGATGAGATGAGCCATCGCCTCGCCGGTCCTGATCAGCTCGGCCGCTGCGGCCGAATCCTTGTGCGCCAGAAAGTCCGCAAATGCGCGGGAATCCGCATCGGCTCCCTGCAGCGAAAAGCCGACAATCTTTCCGAGCCCGGATAGCGCCGGGGCGAGCCGGCCGTCTTCGGGCGAGTGCTTCAAGGTGATGGAAACCGCCTTGGATGCACAGGCCGCCGCGAGCGCCAGCGTCAGCGCCCCCGCGGCGCCGGCTCCCGGAGTGGCGCTGTTGCTGCCGATCAACCCCAATAACTCGTGGATTCTCAGATCCGCCAGCGACGCATTCGACATGTGCGATCTCATCATTGCACCGTTCTTGGGACTTCGCATCGAGACCTAGACCATACACGCTCCGTTCATGGGGGACCATCCTCGAAATAGGTATCAATATGCCTTAGGGCTCTCGGGCTTGCGCCCACCGCTTGGCCTGAGCGATAGCAATGCGTATGGCACGTCCTTCGTCATAGCCCTCGGCCAGCAATGCATTGGCAATCTCGATCGCCTTTTCCCGTATATCGAGCGGCAGGTTCAACATCGATCGGGGGAAATGGCTTTCATTCCACGGCATGGGATTTTCACAGTCCGAAGGGATAGGTGTCGGGCATACCCTCGAGCTCTTCACTTCTTAACGGGGTCACCGCCCGGGTCTGATCGAACCACACGTATTCGTCGAATTGGCGTGGAAGCACCGCCTCGAAATAGTGACTTTGCAGCTCGGTCTCGGGACGATAGATCACGCCGATCGCCCGCTCGAGCCTGGGCTGCATCAATCCCGCGGTCGGCGATGAAGGCGACAATCCCCGCAGCGGCAGCAGGAAGCGCGCATCGCCCGTCTCGTGGCACAGCCGCTCGTAGCTGCCGGCGAGCGAGGCACGCACGGTCTTCACCTCCATGGGCTCGTCCCAGTTGGAAGCTGCCGCGACCGTGCCGCTGTGCGTGCCAAAGCCGATCGAATAGCAGCCGTCGCCGAACTCCTCGCGACAGAGATGGCCGATGTTGTATTCGTCGCGCACGGACATTTCCGTCGCCGCCGAATCACCGACATGCGAATTATGCGCCCAGACGATTGCCCTGCTGCGCGGTCCGTGGTGGGACATCAAATTCTTCAGGGTCTCGAACATGTGGCTGTCGCGCAAATTCCAGGACGCGCGCGAGCCGTAGTACATGACCCGATAATAGCGTTCCGCGTTCGCCACCAGCCGCGCGTTTTGAACCGCATCCAGGAATCGCTCCCCGTCGTGCGCCGAATAGGAGCCGCGCTTTCGCAACAGGTCGGTCAGCATCGAGGTGACCTCCCGCTCGCATGTGCGGTACTGGCCCGTGAGAGCCGCATGGCCGTAGACGGCGGGATCGGACTGCCATGGGGTGAGGCAGCCGTACCGTTCTCGAGCCAGCTCGGCCGTCTTCGGATCGACGCTTTGCAGATAGTCCAGGATCACCTGTATCGAGTTGTACAGGCTGTAGAGGTCGAGCCCGTGAAAGGCCACTCGATCCGCGGGTTTTGCGCGCCCGTTGTGCGCACGCAGCCAGTCGACGAACTCCCGCACCTCGCTGTTTCGCCACATCCACATCGGAAACCGGGCGAACGCCGTCCACTCCGAGGCGGGCACGCTGCGATGCCTGACATAATTGTCGATGCGCGCCGCATCCGGCCAATCGCCCTCGATCGCGACGAATGAAAATCCCTTCTCCTCGATCAGCGAGCGGGTGATCCGTGCACGCATGCGGTAGAATTCCGAGGTGCCGTGCGAGGCCTCACCCAGCAGTACCACGCGCGAATTGCCGATCCTGTCCAGCAAAGGCTTCAGTTGCGCCTCGTCGATCGAGCTGAATTTTTCGGCCGCCCGGGAAATCGCGGCCGCGAGCGTCGTGTCCCTGGGCTTGGCGGTGCTGCGAACCTGTGCGTCCCAGCCTTCCGCGCCCACCAGCGGCACGAAGCGCACGTCCGCGAGCTCCTCCGTTTTGAACTCGTTTTCACTCAGGCGTGTGACGCGCACGAGCTCCTGCAGGCGGCGATCCGCTCCCACCGGTATCACCAGCCGGCCGCCGATCTTGAGCTGGGACTTGAGCGAAGCGGGAACCTGCGGCCCCCCGGCGGCGACCACGATCGCATCGTAGGGAGCATGATCGGGCCACCCGAGCGTTCCATCCGCATGCCGAACATGCACATTTCGATACCCGCGCGCACTCAGCGTCGCTGCCGCCTTGTCCGCGAGCTGACCGATGCGCTCGACCGTGTAGACCTCTTTCGCGATCCGCGACAACACCGCCGCCGCGTAACCCGAGCCGGTGCCGATCTCGAGCACCTTCTCGCCGCCGCCGAGCTCCAGGGCATCGGTCATCATCGCGACGATGTAGGGCTGCGAGATCGTTTGCCCTTCGGCGATGGGGAGCGGATTATCCTCGTACGCGAACTCGCGCTGATCCGGCGGCAGGAACTCCTCCCGGGGCACGTCCCGCATGGCCGCGAGCACGGGTTTGGAACGTATGCCGCGGTGCGCGATATGGCGCTCGACCATCCTGGCACGTTGATCGGCAAAGTTAAGGTCATTCATATTGGCCAGCCTCTTTCGTCCTGCGCCCGACGAGCCGCCAGTATTCGGCGGGGTTCGCGTTAACGCCATCCGTGCTTGCCGAAATGCCACACGCGGCCAACTCGCCGTCGCCCGCGACCCCGTGTCCGTTCGATACCGCACAAAGAGTCAGCAGATCCGCGGCAAAGGATCCTCCTCGAGCTCATCCAGCGAGCGCTCGCCGCCGAACGCCGTGGACAGCACGACCTGCGCCCCCCCCTCGCCGGTCTCGACGAGCTCGCCGATCAACGCGGCTTTCGGCGAGACCGCACGCAATGCCGCAAGCGCAGCCGTCGTGCTCTCCTGGCCTACCACCGCCACGAGCCGTCCCTCGCACGCCAGGTACAACGGGTCGAAGCCGAGCAACTCGCACACCGACCGCACGGCGTCATTGATCGGGATGTGCGCTTCCGACAGCCGCACGGTCAGACCGCTCCCCCGGGCGACCTCGTGCGCCACGGTCGCAAGACCGCCGCGCGTCGGATCGCGCATGAAATGCAGTCCGGGTACGCTCAATAGGGCCTGCGCCTCCGCCAGGACGCTCGCCGCGTCCGATTGCAGGTCGCCGCGCAGGCCGAATTCCTGACGGGCGAGCATCACGGCGGCGCCGTGCTCACCGATCGGACCGCTCACCAAAATGCGGTCTCCGGCGCGGATGCGTCCAAGGCCGAGGGAGACCTCGCGCGGCCGGAAACCGACGCCCGTCACCGCCAGATAGATCCCGTCGCAGTCGCCGCGGCCGACGACCTTGGTATCGCCGGCCGCCACCCCCACGCCCGAGTCGCGAGCCGCACCCGCGAGTCCCTGCACCACCCGCTGCAGCACGGCCATTTCCAGACCCTCCTCCAGAAATACGCTCAACGTCAGGTACCGAGGTACCGCGCCGCTCACCGCCAGATCGTTGACGGTGCCATGCACTGCCAGGGATCCGATGTTGCCGCCGGGGAATTCCAACGGCTGCACGGTGAATCCGTCCGTGGTCACCATGAGATCGCGATCGGGAGGCACCGGCAGCACGACCGCGTCCGCGCCGGTGTCGAGCTGCGGATTGGCGAGAGCCGGCGCGAAAATCTCGTCGATCAGCTCGCGCATCATCCGGCCGCCGTTGCCATGCGCAAGACTGATGTGGGTGTCGCGGAATTTAGTCGTGCGCACCAAGGCCTCTTATTGGGATCGCGAGCTGTGCCCGGGCTCAGTGTAGCGCTTGCCGGGCGGCCGTCTCGATCAATTGACCGAAGCTGATCGCCGCATCGTTCGCCGGCAGGCGCCGTGGCATGAGCACCTCGAAGCCGGCCGCCGTGAGGAGCGAGAGCGCCTGTTCGCTCAAGGCCCGGTTCTGGAACACTCCGCCGCACAAGCCGACGCGCGACACACCGCACGACTCGCGCACGGCGAGCGCCTGCGCGCACAGCGCCAGCGCGAGGCTGGCATGAAACGTCGAGGCACGAAGTGGCGGGGTGACGCGGGTGTCCAGCAGCGCCATCAACAGCGGCTCCCAATCGCTGCGCCACACGCCATTCTCGTCCCGCGCGAGCGGCAAGGCGATGGGCGGCGCGGGATCGAGGCACAACGCCTCCAATCGCATCGGCCCCTCGCCCTCGTAGCTCGCGGTCGAGCACACGCCGAGCAGCGCGGCGGCCGCATCGAACAGGCGCCCGACCGCCGTCGTCGTAGGCGAGCTCAGGCCGCTCTCCCAGGCGGCGCGCAGCAAGGGATCGCCGTGGGTGTCGTCCGCCCAAGCATGTCCGGCTTCCCAGCACAGCGCGAGCGCGGAGCGCCACGGCTCGCGCGCCGCACGCTCTGCGCCGGGCAAACGAAAGGGGCGGAAGCTCGCTACCCGCGTCCAGGCGCCCGGCACACCGAGCAGCGCCTCCCCGCCCCAGAGCGTCGCGTCCGGCCCGAGCCCCATGCCGTCCCAGGTGAAGCAAAGCAGCGGCCCCTCCACGGCATACTCCCCCGCCACGGCAGCGGCATGCGCATGATGGTGCCATACAGGGTGGGTGGGCAGCCCCGAGTCGCGTGCCCAACGGGTGTTTGGAAAACCAGGATGCGCGTCGTGCGCGATACAGTGCGCCCGAACACCGTAGAGCTCCTGCAGGTCCCGCACGACCTGGGCGAATACCGCCCGGCCGCGCGGGCTCGTGAGCTCCCCGATGTGCGGCGAGACGACTGCACGATCCTCCCACGCGAGCGCTACCGTGGTCTTGAGATATGCGCCCACCGCGAGCACCGGTACCCGGATTCGTTGCGGCAAAGTCAGCTCGAGCGGTGCGGTGCCGCGCCCGAGGCGCACGGCGCGCACGACCCCCGCAATCGAGCGTACCACCGGATCGTCCGCCGGCCGCGCGATCGGGCGATCATGATCCAGGAAGCCGTCGGCCACGCCGGCAAGACGTTCGCGTGCTTCGCCGGGCTCGGTCAACACCGGCTCGCCGCTCACGTTGCCGGAGGTCGCCACCACCGCGGCGCCGAAATCCGCGAGCAGCAAATGGTGCAGCGGACTGTACGGCAGCATCAGCCCCACCTCGCGAGTCCCCGGCGCGACGGACGGTGCAAGCGGCCCCTGGGCGAAACGCCCGGCGATCACGATGGGGCGCGCGCAGCCGCGCAACGCCGCCGCCTCGAGCGGCGACAACTGCGCGAGCATTCGGGCATGATCCAAGCCGTCGCGTCCGCTCCACGGCACCATGACCGCCAGTGGCTTCGCCGGCCGTCCCTTGCGCGCCCGCAGGCGCGCCACGGCACGCTCATCGCGGGCATCGCACAGCAGATGATAGCCGCCGACACCGCGCACCGCGACGATGCGCCCCTCGCGCAAGGCGGCCATCGCAGCCGCAAGCGCCGGGGCGTTGCCCGCGACCGCCCGGGGTCCGTCATGCCACGAGAGAGCCGGCCCGCACACCTCGCACGCCAGAGGCTCCGCGTGGAAACGCCGGTCCATGGGATCGGCATATTCCGCCGCGCAGTCCCGACAGAGCGTAAAGCGATCGAGCGTGGTATTCGCCCGATCGTAGGGCATCGCACGAATCAGGGTGTAGCGCGGCCCGCACTGCGTGCAATTGATGAAGGGATATCGATGGCGGCGCGCGTCCGGATCGTGCAGCTCGGCGAGACACTCGTCGCAGGTGAACAAGTCCGCCGGAATATGGATCCCGGCTTGGCCGTCGCGGGTGCTCGGGAGGATGCAAAAATCCGCGCGCCCTTCGCCGCGCACCGGCCACGCTTCCAATAGCCGCGGTGCCGCCGCGGGCGGCGCCTGGGATAGCAACCCACGCCGAAAGGCCAGCAGCCGGTGCTCGGGTCCCTCGACCAGAATGTCGACCTCGCCGCCGCGGTTGCGCGTCCAGCCGCCAAGCTCGTGAAGTCGCGCGAGGCGGTACACGAACGGCCGAAAGCCGACGCCCTGTACGCGTCCGCCGACGCGCAGGCGCTGCGCCGCGCTCATGAGATCGCGGGCTCCGATCGGGCCGGGGGCGCCTGCGGCGCACCCCGGCGATATTTGTAATAAGCGGCGCAGACGCCTTCCGCGGAGACCATGCAGGACCCGATGGGATTGCGCGGCGTGCACACGCCGCCGAACAGGGTGCAATCGGTGGGCTTCTTGACGCCGCGGATTATTCCGGGGCATTGACAGGCGGCGTTCTCCGCCACTGACCGCACCGGCATGGCGAAGCGGCGCTCCGCGTCGAACTCGCCGTAGGCGGCCTTGATGCCGAGGCCGCTGTGCGCCAGTTCGCCCAGGCCGCGCCACTCCACGCTGCTGCGCGGCTCGAGCACCTCGGCGACCAGGCGTTGCGCCTTCAGGTTGCCGTCGCGGCTGACGCCGCGGGTGAATTGATTCTCGACGCAGGCACGTCCTTCGTTGAGCTGCCGCACTAGCATGCGGATCGACTGCATCACGTCGAGCGGCTCGAAACCGGAGATGACCACGGGGCGCCGGTACTCCCGGGCGAAATGTTCGAACGGGCGGCTGCCGATCACCGCGCTGACGTGCGAGGGCCCGATGAAGCCGTCGACCCGCACCGCGCCCCATTCCTGCATGCCGGGCGCATCGAGGATGCTCTGGATCGCCGCCGGCGTCACCACATGATTGCAGTAGACGCTGAAGTTGCGCAGCCCCAGCCGTTGCGCTTCGAGAATCAGATGCGCCGTCGCCGGTGTGGTGGTCTCGAAACCGATGGCGAAGAACACCACTTGTCGATCCGGATGGGCCGCGGCGATCTGCAGCGACTCGAGCGCCGAGTAGGCCATGCGTACATCGGCCCCCCGTGCTCGCGCCTTGAGAAGGCTCCTGCGGCGCGACGCCGGCACGCGCAGCATGTCGCCGTAACTCACCAGCGTGACATCCTCGCGCATCGCGAGCTCGATCGCCGCATCGAGCCTCGGCACCGCCAGTACACAGACCGGACATCCGGGACCGTGAACCAGGCGCACGTTGCCGGGCAGCAGATCCTCCACCCCATAGCGGAAGATGGCGTGCGTATGACCGCCGCAGAACTCCATCAGGTGATATTCGCGCCGCGGGTCGACTTCCGCCGCGATCAACTCCTTGAACGCCGCCGCGGCGCCCCCTTCACGGAATCCGAGAATGTAGCGCATTGGCGGACCCCCTTAGATGCGCGGCGATTTCATCGAACAGCGCCAGGGTTTTCTCCGCTTCCTCAACGTCGAGGCGCGCGATGGCGAAGCCGGCGTGCACGATGAGAAAGTCCCCGAGCGCGACCTCCTCGAGCAGCGCGACCGAGACGCGGCTGCGTATCCCGCCGACCTCCGTCTCGACCCACTGATCGCCCAACAGCGCCACCACCCGGGCGGGAACGGCGAGGCACATGCGTCAGGCCCCGAGCGCCGCAGCGATCCGGGGCCGCGAACTTGGGGCGAGCGCCCGCGGCCGCGCGATTTCCCGCTCGAGCCAATCGAGCCACGGTCCGATCTGCGGCTTGCGTCGTGCCGCTATGCGGATCATCGGCGTGTCACGGCCGAGCGCGCGCAGAGCGGCCGCGGCGCGCGCGGGATCGAAGTCGTCCAGCACGTCCAGCAGATCCGCCTTGCTCAGCACCACGAGATCGCTGGCGCGGAACATCACCGGGTATTTGGCCGGCTTGTCGTCGCCCTCCGTGACGCTGAGCAACGTGACGTTCAGGTGCTGCCCGAGGTCGAAACTGGCCGGACAGACGAGATTACCGACGTTTTCGATGAACAGCAGATCGAGGCCCGACAGGGGCAGCTCGTGCAGGGCCCGATGCACGAGCTCGGCGTCCAGATGACAGGCCGTTCCAGTGGTGATCTGGATCGCGGGCACGCCCTGGGCGCGAATGCGCGCCGCATCGTTGTCGGTCTCCAGGTCGCCTTCGATGACGGCGATCCGGTAGCGATCGCGCAGCGCGACAATGGTCGCTTCCAGCAATGCAGTCTTGCCGGCGCCCGGGGAGGACATGAGATTGATCGCCAGGACGCCCTGAGCGTCGAAATGCGCTCGATTATGTGCCGCCGTCCGGTCGTTGGCGTCGAGCAGGTCCTGCAGCACCTCGACCGCGGTTGAGGAGCCGCCGCGCGGCAGCGCCAGATGCGCGTTTCCGGGTGTCACATTGCAGCCGCAGGTATTGCACATGGTCAGTCTTTCCTCGATGCCCTCAGGCCGCCGCCGCCGGCACGGTCAGCTCGACCCGGCGCAATCTCAGCTCGTCGCCTGCCACGACCCGGGTGCGGTACCCGCCGCAGGAGCCGCAAATCAGGCGGTTCGGTGCCGGTTGCGATTCGGCATCGCAGGTCAGGCAGCGGATCGTCACCCCCGGCGTCTCGATCGACAGCACGGCGCCGGCCGCGCAGCTGCTCGCGCGCACCACCGCGAAAGCGCGCTCGAGCAGTTCTGGCTCGAGACCGGACAGCGGCCCGACCTCGATCACGATCCGCTCCACCGCGGCCGCGCCATGGCCGGCGGCAATTTCACTCACCTGCATGAGCAGCGCTCGGCAGACGGAAAGCTCGTGCAATCGCCTCACCTTGAATCTTCCAGGTAGCCGTCGATGAATCCTACCTGCGCGCGGGCGCCCTGTCTGTACGAACGCGTACAGACCCCGCGGCGCGACAATGCTTCGCAGTGCTTGGCGCGGTTCCAGGATTGCCTGCTGGATCAGAATCGGAGTCGACGGTAAGCTCGATATATCCATTATGGACCGGGCCAGGTGGTTGCTTGGACTCAGAACGAGGAAAGCTGGGCCCGGGCACCGCGATCCGCCGAGCCTTTCTCGCCACCCGCCCTCCGTTCATGATCGCCGCGGTGGCCCCGGTCGCGGTGGGCACCGCCTGGGCGGGCGCAGCCTACCACCGCTTCCATGCGCTGGAATTCGGGCTGGCGCTCGGGGTGATGGTGCTCACATTGGCGGGCGCAAACGTCTACAACGATGTCGGAGACGATCTGACCGGCGCGGATCCCGGCAACACCGAGCACATCTATCCCTATACCGGGGGGTCGCGCTTCATTCAGGAGGGATTGCTGTCGCGGGCGCAGATGACCCGCCTCGCAATCGGCCTGGGCGTCGCCGCGCTGGCGCTCGGCGCGCTGCTCGCGGCTTTGCGCGGGCCCGGCGTGATTTGGCTGGGCTGCGCGGGGCTCGGACTCGGTGTCCTTTATTCGCTGCCCGGCGTGCAATTATCAGGACGCGGTCTCGGTGAGGCGACGGTGGCGGTCGACTTCGGCGCGCTGCCGGTGCTCGGCAGCGTTTGGCTGCAGACCGGCTTCGTCGATACCGGCGCCGCGCTTCTTTGCGTGCCGGTGAGCGCGTGGGCGGCGGCGATCTTGATCATCAACGAGATCCCGGATAGGGAGGCGGACCGCCGGGCCGGCAAACGCACCCTGGTGGTGCGCTGGGGTGTGGAAGGCGCTCGCCGGCTGTATGGCGGACTCGTCGCGGTTTCCCTGGCCGCGTCGGGGGCCGCCATCCTGATTCGGGTGCTGCCCGTGTGGTATGCGCTGCCGGCGGTGATTTTCGCCGGACTCGGCGTTCGTGCAGCGCTAGGGATGTCGAGCGAACCGCGAGAGCGTCCGCGCCTTAAGCGCAGCATCGAGTTGACCCTGGCGATTCATGCGCTCGGCTGCGTGACCATGGTCGCGGCGATCCTGTGCGATCCTCGAGGGCATGGCCATTAGGCGCGATTAAGAGCCCATGCTAAGGTAGCGCCTCCCCTCGAATTCGATTTTCTCCGGTCGCTACAACTTTCGGGGTGCCCCGGCCCCGTTCAGGAGTGGATCGCATGCCCGACGCTTCCGGTTCTTCGCCCGAACTGCCGCCTCATCTCGCGCGCAGCGCCTTTGAGGCCGCACCGGATGCGATGTTCATCGTCGATGGCACTGGCACGATCCTGCATTCCAACATACGGGCATCCGGCCTGTTTGGATATGCCCAGGATGATTTGGTCGGCCGCAGCATCGAGGAGCTCATGCCGGAACGCTTTCGCGCCCGGCATGTCGCTCACCGCGGCCGTTACGCGGACCTCGGACAGATTCGGCCGATGGGCGCCGGATTGGATCTATTGGGACGACGATGCGATGGAAGCGAATTCCCGGTCGAGATCAGCTTAAGTCCGGTGGACGATGGCGGCCGTCCGCGCGTGGTCGCCGTCGTTCGCGATGTGACCGACCGCAAGCTGCTTCAGGATCGGCTGGGCAGGGAATCCCGCGAAAATGCGGATTTGTACAGTTCGGCGCCGTGCGGCTATCACGCACTCGATCAAAACGGCGTCTACCTCAAGATCAATGACGTGGAATTGGCGTGGATCGGATGCAGCCGCGAGGAGGTCATCGGCAAGCTCGGTCCCGCCGACTTTTACGACGAGGACGGGAAGCAGCGGTTTCGAAGCATGTTCCCGGAGTTTCTGCGGACCGGTCAGGCCTCGGGTCTGGAATTCGACCTGATCGGCCGTCAAGGCGAGCGCCGCCACGTGGCGGTCTCGAAAATCGCCGTGAACGATCCGTCGGGCCGTTTCATCATGACCCGCGGCATCACTTTCGACATCACCGATCGCCAACTGCTCGAGGATGCGGTCAAACAGGCTCGCGATGCCGCGCTTCAGGCGAACGAGATGAAATCCCGATTTCTGGCCGCCGCCAGTCACGACCTTCGGCAGCCCCTGCAGACGATATGGAGCGTTCAGGCCATGCTGGAGCGCATGCTGCCGAGTCAGGATTGCGCCCCGCAGCTCGAACTGCTCGGCGAAGCCGTGCGCAACATGGATCAGATGCTCTCGGCGCTCATCGACATCAACCGCCTCGAACAGGGCGCGATCCATCCGGTGATCCGCGATTTTTCCCTGGAGGACGTGCTTCCGCGCCTGCGCTCCGAATTCAGCTACGCCGCGAGCAGCAAATCGCTTGCATTGAAGATCGATGGGTCCACCGAGTTCGTCCGCAGCGACTCCATGCTGCTGCCCGTCATACTGCGCAACCTGGTGGGCAACGCCATCAAGTACACCCAACAGGGCGGCGTGGAGGTGCGCGTTCGGCTCGAGGATGCGCAAATATTCCTCGACGTTGTCGATACCGGCCCCGGAATTTCGGAGGAGCATCAGCAGCGCCTGTTCGACGCCTTCTATCAGGTCGAAACCTCCTCCCGCGATCAGGGCCAGGGCGTCGGGCTCGGCTTGTCCATCGTGCAGACCATCTGCCGTCTACTCGACCACACCGTGACCATCCAATCCAAACGCGGTGCGGGCTCCACCTTCTCCGTGCAGATACCCCGCGGGGTCGCCGTCGACAAGCCGGCGGAAAGAACGCCGCTCCCGGAGCGTCCCGCGGGACCTTCCACCGGTAGCGTCACGATCCTGCATATCGAGGACGATCCCGGCATCGCGCGATCGATGGCCATGCTGCTGAGCCTCGAGGGTTATCAGATGGTCGGCGCCACCACACGAGAGGAAGCGATGCAGCAGATCGGTGAGCGGGGCGTGCGCCCCGATCTCATCCTGTGCGATTTCAATCTGCCGATGGGATTCACAGGAGACGAGATCGTCTCGGAGATCACCCTGTCGCTCGGTTACAAGCCGCCGACGATCATACTCACCGGCGACATTGCCGATCAGCACGTCAAGCGCGCACGTCGGGTCGCGGAGCGCATATTGCCCAAACCGGTGGATGTCAACCTGTTGCTCCGCGACATGACCGAATTGCTGAGCCAGGGCGCCCGCCTGCAAGAGCCCTCCGGCGCCGCGGGTGACATCGCGGCCGAGCGGCCGCTCGAAACCCGCTGCGACAGCGCATTTGCCGAGTTGCTCACCTCGAGCCACCTCCATCTGCTCGAGGACCATCCTCATACGGTATACGGTGTCTGGTCCGATCTGTCCCTGGCCTACATGAATCCCGCCTGGTTCTCGTTTGCGCGCCGGAACGGCGCCGAGCGGGAGATTCCGGGCGCCTGGTCGATCGGGCGATCGACCCTCGATGCGATCCCGGAATGCCTCAAAACCTGGTATCTGTCATTTTTCACCGCCGCCTCCCTCACCGAGGGGTCCGCCCCGAGGCAGCACGAGTACGAATGCTCCAGCGCCGAGCTGCACCGGCGATTTCTCATGAAGGTCTATCCCGTGAGAGGCGCCAAGGGCCGGGGATTCATCATCGTCAACTCGCTGCGCTTCGAGATACCCCACGTCAAAATGGATCGTGTCAGCATGCCGCCCGCTGCCGGCGCCTATGCCGACGAGACGAAATCGATGACCCAATGCGTGAATTGCCGACGCGTCCAATCGCTGGCCGAACCCTCGGTGTGGCATTGGATTCCCGAATGGGTGCGGCAAACCCCTCCAAACGTCAGGCCCGCGCTCTGTCCCGCATGCCGCGAGCGCTTTCCGTCCGGTGGTCAACCCGGCACGTTGAGCGCCTGAAACCGAAACTCGCGGCCGCTCCGCCCCCCTATCTCGGTGACGCGTCGCCCTGCTCGGCCAGCAACCGGTCGAAATCGCGTTCGATATGATCGAGGAGCTTTTTCTTGAACGCCTTCAGCAGGAAGCCGAGCGTGACATGGAGCCGGATTTCGGTCTCGGTCACGTGCATTTCGCCGTCAACGCCCGAGCGGTGAAAGTGCAGCGAATCGCCGTGCCATTCGCTGGAAAGCCCGTATTCGGCGGACAGCGCGGTCGCGGCCTTTTGCACCAGCGCCTTCGCCTTCGCGATGGTCAGCGAATGGGCTTTGACGAATTCGATATCGGCCATGCGCGTGCCGCCCGCCTGTAGTGAAAACAAAGTTTATCCAAAGCCTGTGCCCTCGCTCAGTGACGGCCTGCGCCGTCGCTCAATGACGCCCCGCCTGGAGCGCCTCCAGCGCGCGTTTCAGTGCCTCGAGCTTTTCGCCCGCCTCCGCGAGCTTTCCGGCAGCCGTGAGCTGCTGATAATCGGCGAAGTCCCGCGCCGCCTCGCCGATCAGTGCATCCGTGCCGGCCGGGGCTGCAGCCGCTCCGGCCGCTGGCTTTTGCGCTCGCGAGTCCGGTGCTTGCCCCGAGGTCCGCGCGCTGAGCATGGATGGAGCCGTGCCGAACAACGCGGCCATGGCCGACTCGAAAGTGGGTCCGTATGCGAGGCGATCCTGCACGGCCAGCACCACCAGCCGCAGCTCCGGCATGGGGCTGCGATCGGCCTGCAGATAGATGGGTTCCGCATACAAGAGCGCACGCCCGATTGGAATGACGATGAGGCTGCCGCGGCGCACGTGGGAGCCCTGCTGATTCCAGAGCGTCAACTGGCCGGACAACTCGGCGTTCTGATCGATGCGCGCCTCGATCTGCAGGGGTCCGTCGATCAGCTTGGTCTTGGGGAAATCGTAGACCAGAGCCTCGCCATAGTGCTCGCCGTCGCTTCGGCCGGCGATCCAACCGATCAGGTTGTTGCGGTTCGCCGGCGTGAATGGAAGGATGGCGATGAATTCGGTCGAGCGCTCGCCGGGGAGCGTCATGAGCACGAAGTTGGGCTCGCTCGGCTCCTGCCGTTGATCGGCCGAGCCGACGCCCGAGGCGACCGTCCATAGATCCTCCCGGTTGTAGAAAACATCGGGATTGGTCATATGGTAGAGGCCGTAGACGGCCGCCTGCACGTTCAGCAGCAATTCCGGATACCGCACATGCTTGCGCAAGTCGGCCGGCATGGCGGCCGCATCCGCGAACAGGGTCGGAAACACCTTTCGATAGGCGGCGATGACGGGATCGTGCGTATCGAACACGAAGAAGGTGGTCTGTCCGGTGTAGGCATCGATCAGCACTTTGACGCTGTTGCGGATGTAATTGATGCTCTCGCCCCCGAGCGTGATGCGGTGCGCGTAGGGATAGCCGTTGGAGGTCGTGAACGCGTCCATCAGCCAGTAGATCCGGCCATCCTTGCTGATCACCACATAGGGATCCGGATCGAACCTGAGAAACGGCGCGATCTCCTGCACGCGTTCGCTCAGCTTGCGCCGCATCAGAAGGCGGCTGTCCGAATCCACATCATCGCTGAACGGCAGCTTGGCAAGATCGCCGCGGTCGAAGGCAATCAGGGTCCTGCGCAGCCAGCCACCGAGCCGGATGCCGCCGTCCCCCTGATAGGAGGTCAGATTGTTGGCATCGCCCTGCGGATAGTTGAATTCCTTCTGGCGGGTCTTGACGTACACATCGGTATCGGTGAGCTCGCCGAAATAGATTTCCGGCCGCGTGACCTGCAGGGTGGGAATCGTGCTCTGCACCGGCATGTTGCTGAGGATGAGCGTGGGCAGCCCCTCGGGCGTGAAGCCATTGACGGGGTTCATGGTGACGCCGTACCCATGGGTGTAGATCAGCTTCTCGTTGATCCAATTGCGGCTGCTTTGCGGCAGCTTGTCGACGTTCAGCTCGCGCACGGCCAGCATCATCTGCCGGACCGAGCCGTCGATCTCGTATCGGTCCATGTCGATATCCGGGAAATCGTAGTAGGTCCTGATTTCCTGGATCTGTCTAAGCGTGTCCTGGAGCGCCCTCGCATCCCACAGCCGGATGTTATCGAGCGTGGTCCGGTTGTTCGCGGGGTCCACCGCCTCGATGCCGGTTTCGGCGGGAAACGGGTGCGTCTCGATGCGGTCGAGCGCATAGGCCCGCCGCGTCATCTCGATGTTGTGCGCGATGAAGGGACGCTCCCGCACCAGCTGATTCGGGGCGACCACGAATCCGCCGACGTACCAGCGAACCGCGGCAAGGAGCAGATAGCACACGATGGTGGGAACGGCCGCCATCACCAGCGCTCGCGGACGCGGCGCGCGAGCTGCCGCGATCCACGCCATGATTGCGCCGGCGGCGAGCGCCACGCAGATCAACAGCGTCCCGGCGAGTGTGACGTGCGCATCCGTATAGTTGACGCCTGAAAAGACGGTGCCGTCCTGGAAGAGATGCTCGTAACGGCCGAGGTATGCGCGCACCGCGAGCATCAGCAGGAGCGCCCCCAGGCTGATCGACGAGCCGCGCCAGAGCCGCAGGGGTGCCGCGCCGATTTGCCGCTGCATCCAGATGCCGGTGCCGCCGCTCAGCAGAACGAAGCCGGCGGCGAGCAGGCACGCAAGCACGGAAATCGACAGCAACCAGCCGGATATAAGCTGCATGGCGGGCAGGGTGAACAGGTAGAAATCGAGCGGTTTGCCGAAAATCGGATCCGGCAGGGCCCCGCTGCGCGGCGCCTCCCAGAAGAGCGCCAGGGTGGTCCAATTCTGCTCCATGCTCGCGCCGGCCACGAAGGCGCTCGCCAGGGACAAGCCCACGCCGATCAGCTTGCGAACGGCGTCGACGGGGATCATCACGCGCTGCCGGTTGATCGAGATCGAGTGTTGGATCAATTGGCCGAGCGAATCGGGCACGAGCCCCCGAAATACGCCATAAACCGCCAGCAACGTCAGCAGCGCAAAGGTTGCGAAGATCGCCGCCTGGAGGTCCAGGCGTGTCCAAAACACGGTCCCGAGGCCCAATGAATCGAACCAGAGCGCATCGACGGTGTAGGAGATCGCCGTGCCCGCGGTGAGCAGCACCACGCCCAAAACCACCAGCAGCCCGATGCGGGCACGTTGGCCGCGGCTCGATCGTGCGGCGGCCAGGCGCGCGGTTTGATTCGTTGGTGTGCCCATGACTGATGAATGCCCTCATCCCATTCTGCCTGCAATTATCCGCCAAAGGTCCGAATTCGGATCGTTCCGTTCTTATCCGTGTCCACGGCGCCGCCGCTACGCACTTTCACCTATGGCGGCGGCGGCGGCCCGGCGTACCATGACTCCCGCAACGAATGAGGAGGGCGGGGATTGCTGTACAAGAAGATCCTGGTGCCTGTCGATGGCAGCGAAACGAGCCTGCTCGGCTTGCGGCATGCCATCCTGCTCGCGAAAGATGTTGGGGCGGCGTTGCGCTTGATACACGTGGTGCATGACTATCTGGTCGCCGATGGTCGCCACGGGCTCGCAAAATGGAGCGAATTGCTGAAAGATCTCCGCGAGCAGGGCAGAAGGCTGCTCGACGAGGCGGCGGGCATCGCCCGCGGCCAGGGCCTCGAGGTGGAGACCGAATGTGTCGAGACACCGATGGGATCCGTGGGGGCCGCCATCACGCAGTTTGCGACTCAATGGCCTGCGGATTTGATCGTCATCGGCACCCACGGGCGCCGCGGCATTCGCCGGCTGGTGATGGGCAGCGATGCGGAGTACATCGTACGCACCGCGCCGGTTCCGGTGTTGCTGGTGCGCGGGACAACGGCGGCGGCGAAGGAATAGCGCCGCCCGGAGTTGGATCATTTCTATGCGCTCAACTGCAAGTCTGTATTGCGTCGCGATTCTGGGATCGATGTTCGCCATCCGCTGCGGGGCCGGCGAGGCTCCGGATATGTCGGGCGCCGATCTCTTCAAGTCGTTTTGCGCGCCTTGTCACGGCGTCGGGGGGCACGGTGACGGCCCCGTGGCGCCGAGTTTGAAGCGGCGCCCCGCCGATCTGACACTGCTCGCCCAACGCAGGGGCGGAGTATTCTCACCGGAGGAAGTGCATCGGATGATCGATGGCCGATCCATGCCGCGGGCGCACGGCTCCTCGGACATGCCCGTTTGGGGCTGGGAGTTTTATGGATACGAGGGAGAGGATGCCACACGTCGCCGGCGTGTCGCGGAATTCATCGATCAACTGGTCGGATATCTGCAGTCCATTCAATCCCGAGTGAATTAGCGGCGCAGGCGCTTCGACTTGCGCTTCGACTTCGGCTTCGATTTGCGCTTGGTCTTGAGGCGCACCGCCAATTTTTTCTTCGCCTTGCGGCGCATTTTCATCAGCGCATCCACCAGATCGTCGACGGGCTCATGCTTCTTGGCCTTTCGCCGCATCCAGACGAGTGCGTCGAGCAGATCGTCGACCACTTCTTGCTTTCTTTTGGCCATGCGCCATTCTAACCGCACACGACCCGCTGCGGATTGTGCAGTGCAGCATCGACTGAGGTACCCGCGCCTACCCGATCAGGCGCTGCAAGCGCTGCGTGCGGGTCCCTTCCATCTGCGCGGCGAGGCGCGCGAGCAGCATCCTGGCGTCCGCCGCGCGCAAGGGGCGGCTGAGCAGATATCCCTGCGCAAGGTGGCATTGATGCTCCTGCAACAGAAGGAGCTGCTGGAAATCCTCGACCCCTTCGGCCACCACGTCGAGCTTCAGCGTCTTCGCCATCGCGATGATGGCCTCGGCGATGGTGCTGTCGCTGCTGCGGGTCGCGATGTGGGCCACGAAGGAGCGGTCGATCTTGAGCCGGTCGACCGGAAACTCCCTGAGCCGGGCCAGGTTCGAGTATCCCGTGCCGAAGTCGTCGATGGAGAGCATGACGCCGAGCGCCTTCAGCTCCTGCAGCGTCGCCATCGATCGCGCCTCATCGTTCATGAGCGCGCTCTCGGTGATCTCGAGCTCGAGTGCGGCCGGATCGATGCCGGTGTCCTGGATGATCGTCAACACCAGTGAGGGAAAACCCGCGCTCACGAACTGGCATGCCGACACGTTCACCGCCATGTGGATCGAGGGCAGCCCCTCGTCCGTCCAGGCCCGCTGCTGCGCGCAGGCCGTGCGCAGCACCCATTCGCCGATCGGGAAGATCATCCCCGTGGCCTCGGCGATCGGGATGAACTCGGACGGCGGGACCGCTCCGAGGTCCGAGGTGGTCCATCGCAGCAGCGCCTCGACGCCCGCGATCAGCCCCGTCTGCAGATCGAACTGAGGCTGGAACTGAAGCGACAACTCGTCCCGCTCGAGCGCACCGCGAAGCTTGGTCTCCATGGTCAGCCGCTGCAGCGCGCCGGCGCTCATCATCGGATCGTAGAACGCGAACTGCCCCGGCGCCTTGCGCTTCGAGAAGTACATCGCCAGGTCGGCGTGCCGCGAGAGCTCCTCCGCGCACGTCCCGTCCACCGGAGACACCGCGACGCCGACGCTCGGTGTGATCAGGATCTCGTGGCCATCGAGCTGAATCGGCTTCAGCAGCGAATTTATGATTCGTTGAGCCACGCTCCCCGCATCGGAGGAGCCCGCGAGGTCCGGGAGCAGCACGGCAAACTCGTCGCCGCCGAGGCGTGCGAGCACGGACCGGCCGGCGGGCGGGCCGCTGCGGACGCTCTCTTCGGTCGCGCGCAGCGAGGTCCTCAGCCGCTCCGCCACCACGCAGAGCAGTTCGTCGCCGATGCCGTGGCCGAGGGTGTCGTTGATGCGCTTGAAGTTGTCCAGATCCACGTACAGCATCGCCAGCGAGCGCTCCGCCGATCGCGCCGTGTCGAGCATGCCGATGAGCCGCCGTCGAAAGCTTTCGCGGTTGGGAAGCCCGGTCAAGGTGTCGAAGTAGGCGAGCAGCTTCAGGTCGCGCTCGGCGCGCCATTTGGATCCGAGCGCCGTGGCCATCTGGCGCACTTCGAAGGGGTGGAACGGCTTCTCGATGTAAAACAGCTTGTCGGCCGGCGGCAGACGCGAGGCGATCGCGGTCGGGTCAACGTCCGAATAGGCCGTGCACAAGACGATCTCGATCTCCGGATCCAGGGCGCGGATTTTCTCCGCGGCCCAGAGACCATCCGGTCCGGGCGGCATGCGCATATCCAGGAACGCGATCGCGAACGGACGGCTCGCTCCACATGCCTGGGTTGCCGCGGCGACGGCGCTCTCCGCTCCATCGCAAAAAACCAGCTCGAATCGCGTTCGGCGCGAAGGATCGGTCTTCGCGGCGGGATCGCCCTGACCCGCGCCCAGCACCTTGGCGCGAAGGTTCTGGATCATGGTACGGCTGGAGCTCAACCTCGGATCGTCGAACACTTCGCGATACGCGTCGCGGATCTTGGCCTCGTCGTCGGCGATCAGAACACGGATCAAATTGTGATTGGTCGGCATACGTCGGCTCATGCCGCCTGCCGGACGACGCCGTCCGGCGGCGTCCCCGAGGGCACTCGAACCCGCAGGCACGCACCGCGCCCGACGCCTTCGCTGGTGGCTTCGATCGCTCCACCCAGGGCATTGAGCACGTTGGCACACCAGTGCAACCCAAAACCTGAATGGCCGACGTGGGACTTGGTGGTGAATCCGCGTTCGAACAGCCGGGGCAGATTCTCCTGCGCCACCCCCGCGCCGTCATCGGCAAAGGTGAGATCGAGCAGATTCCCGCCGCCCTCGCGGCCGCTCGTCTCGCGCGCGCTCACCTTCACCACGCCGCTTCCCCGCCCGCCGTCGCGGATCGACTCCGCCGCGTTCAGCACGATGTTCTGCAAGACCTGTTGGAGCGCGATGCGCGGCAGACGCCGGCTGCCGATCAGCTGCACCGACGGATCGAGCTCGATCTTCAGGGAGGCACGGAGCTCCTCCGGAATGACATCTCCCGCCAGGCGAACGAGATCCTCGACCGAGGTGTCTTCCATGAGGGGCCCGCGATGGGCAAATCGCTTCTGCTCGGCGAGCAACTGTTTGACATCGTCGAGCTGACGGCGGACGATCTCGAGGTCCTCCTCGCTTCCCGCGATCACCTTCGCGCACTCGCGCGCGAGAAGCCCGAGCAGCGCCTCGCAATCCGCATGTCGCGCCGCATCGGTGCGGCTGGCGGCGAGTTCCGTGATCGTGGGTTCGACGTCCCCAGCCGGCGAGGCTCGCAGCCGCTGCCTCAACCCCTCGATGCGAACCGTCAACGGGGTGATGGCATTGCCGATGTTGTGCAGCGCTCCGCTCGCCATTTCGCCCACTCCGGCCTCGAAGGAGCGTTCCACGCTTTGGCGCCGCGCCGCCTCGAGACGTTCCATCATCCGATCGAACTCCTGCGCGAGGACCCCGATTTCGTCGCTTCGATCGATATTCAGCCTCATCGCCACGTTGTCGCGACGGCCGATCTCGATGGCATGGTCGGTGAGATGGGCGAGCGGCGCGAGCACCATGCGGCGAAGGGCGATCAGCAGCAACCCGAGAATGAGCGTGCCGATCACCGTCAGCGACAGGGTCGCGAACATTACGATGCGGCGGCCGTGCCCGCTGATGGAGCGGGGAACCATCGCACGCAGCGCGAAGGTGGCGCGGCCATCGACGCTCCGAAGGGTCCGGTAGATCTCGGTGACGTTTTCGCGCTCGATGAGCGTGTCCTGCTGCAGGCGCAGCGACCCGGCTTGCGGCATGCCGGTCGCGAGGAGCTCCACCTTCACGTGGGCCTGCTCGGCGAGGCGGCCGATCTGCGCCGGCGTCAAGTATCGGCCGAGGAGCACGCCGCCGCGAGGAACCCCCCCGCCATTGCCGTCGAGCACCGGGGCGATGCTCGCGAGCAATGGACCGTCGTGCGTGCTCAGCAAACCTTCGGCGCTCCCTCCCGTTCGCAGCGCCGCGCGCCACGGAAGACTCGCGATGTAGTTTGGGGGTGCGGACGGGTCGAGCGCACGAGCGCTCGTCGAGCCGGGCGGCGACGCGAGCGACCATACGATTGCGCCGTCGCGATCGAACAGAATGAGCACGTCCACTTTCAAGTCGTGAAATTGCTGCGGAGAAAGCGCGGCGACGCCCTTGGGGTTGCGATCGTCCATGAACCTGTAGAGCTCCGTCCAGTCGCCGTAATCCCGTGTGGTCACCGCAAGCTGATCGATCTCGCCCTGCAGTGCGTCCGCGACCCGATCCATGTCCACATGGGCATTTTGTTGCTCGAGAGCATCGAAGCTCGGGATCAGCAAGCGGGCGGCCACGACGACCTGCGCGGCTCCCAGCACGACGATCAACAGTATGATGAGCAGGGCGATTTTATAGCTGATTGTCAGTCGCACTCGATCCGGTCCCGCATCCATGCATGAACGCTTAGTGGCATCCGTCGAGAGATCGGCCGGGATGCCGCTGCCTTGAACGGTCCGGGCGCCGCGGGTGGCATTCTGCGGGCCCTGTCACATCCCGGCGAGGTTGCCCCCGCTCGCGCGCCGCGTCGGAATCCACCGACGCCCTCCCTCGGGATATTCCTACGGCGGTGGCGCCCTCCGCAGGCACACACCCCGGGAAATTTGCATCCGCTCCCGGTTATGATTCGCCGGGCGAAAAACCAATAATCGAGCACCGTCCGTGGCCGGCCTTGCAGGGATTCATTTGACACAGCACGCCGAGAAAAAACTGGCTAATCAAGACCTTGGGTTCCTTTCGGGTGGTGGCGATCTGGGTCGGCTCATCCGTGAATTCGACTGGAGCGCGACCCCGCTGGGGGCGCCCTCCACTTGGCCGCAAAACCTGCGCATGGCGCTGCGGATCATGCTCACCTCGCGCCAACCCATTTGGATCGGTTGGGGGCGGGAGCTCATCTATTTCTATAACGATCCGTACAAATCCATCATCGGCGGCAAGCATCCCTGGGCGCTCGGCCGCAAGACCGCCGAAGTCTGGCACGAAATCTGGGGTGACATCGGACCGATGCTCGACACCGCGATGCGCGGCGACCAGGGAACGTACGTCGAAGCTCAGCTGCTCATCATGGAGCGCAACGGCTATCCCGAGGAAACCTACTACACCTTCTCCTACAGCCCCATTCCGAACGACGACGGGTCCGTCGGCGGCATCATCTGTGCGAACAGCGACGACACCCAGCGAGTCATCGGCCAGCGCCAGCTGGCGCTGTTGCGCGACCTGGCGACGGGCCTCACCCACGTTCGTGCCCGGGCCGAGATCTGCGAGCGGGCCGCAGCCCAATTGGAAACCAATTCCCACGATCTGCCCTTCGCGCTCATTTATCTGCGGGACGGGGAAAATTCGGGCTTCAGACTGCAGGCCGCCGCAGGCATCGATCCGACCCATCCCGCCGCCCCGGGACATCTGGACACGCACAGCGACTTTCCGTGGCCGCTCGGTCCGGCGCCGACCTCGCAGCGCCTCCGAGTCATCGATATCCCGGTGGTCGGAAGCGCGCTGCCGCGGGGGCCGTGGCCGAAGCCTCCCGACAAGGCGGTCGTCATTCCCATCGGCGAAGGCGATCGGGCCGGGTTGCTGATTGTCGGGTTGAACCCATTTCGCTTGTTGGATGAGAGCTATCAGAGTTTCCTGCAGCTGGTGGCCGGCCAGATCGCCGCCGCCATCGGCAGCGGTCAGGCCTACGAGGAGGAGCGCTCGCGCGCCGAAGCGCTGGCCGAAATCGACCGGGCCAAGACGCAATTCTTCTCGAACGTCAGCCATGAGTTCCGAACCCCGCTGACGCTCATGCTCGGACCCCTGGAGGACGCCCTCAACGATCGCTCGCCGGAACTGACTTCCGCGCAGCGCGCTCACATCCAGACCGCGCACCGCAACAGTCTGCGCCTGCTGAGGCTCGTCAACACGCTGCTCGATTTCTCGCGCATCGAGGCGGGACGCGTGGAGGCGAGCTTCCAGCCGATGGACCTGTCGAGGTATACCGCCGAGCTCGCCTCCACCTTCCGCTCGGCGATCGAACGGGCGGGACTGAGCCTCTCGATCGTCTGCACCCCCCTGCCCGAACCGGCCTATGTCGATCCGGACATGTGGGAAAAAATCGTCCTCAACCTGCTGTCGAACGCGTTCAAGTTCACCTTCAACGGCGGCATCACCGTCGAGGTGGGCGTCTCCGGCGACGGGCGGTTCGCGAAGGTCAGCGTCCGCGACACGGGCGTCGGCATCCCGGATGCGGAGATCTCTAGGCTGTTCGAGCGTTTTCACCGGGTGGAAGGCCAGCGCAGCCGCTCCTTCGAGGGCTCGGGAATTGGCCTCGCATTGGTGCAGGAGCTGGTCAAGCTGCAAGGCGGCACCATCGAGGTGCACAGCCGGCAGGGGCATGGCACGACATTCACGGTCGCGCTGCCGTTCGGTACCGCTCATCTCGCCACGCGGCGCATCGGGCCCGCCCGCTCGCAGGCATCGACGGCGACGCGCGCCCAGGCGTACGTCGAGGAAGTGCTTCGTTGGCTGCCCGAAACTCCAGTCGCATCGGAAGACTCCATGCTGATGCGCAACGACCTGGACTCCGCGCCGCCCATCGGCGAAGGGATCCCGAGCGCCCGGATCCTGATCGTGGACGACAACGCGGACATGCGCTCCTATGTGCGGCGGCTACTCGGCTCGCGCTGGGAAATCGATCTCGCGGAGGACGGCCGGGCGGCGCTCGATTCGATCCGCGAACGCAGGCCCGATCTGGTGTTGAGCGACGTGATGATGCCGCGTCTCGACGGATTCGGGTTGCTGCGCGAGCTGCGCGCGGACCCGGCGTTGCGGGATCTGCCGGTGATACTGCTGTCCGCCCGTGCCGGGGAGGACGCGCGCATCGACGGATTGGAGCATGGCGCCGACGACTATCTGACCAAGCCCTTCTCGGCTCGGGAACTCATCGCCCGGGTCACCGCCAATCTGGCGATGGCGCGGCTGCGGCGCGAGGCCCATCGGGAGCTGCGCGAAAGCGAGACCCGCTTCCGGAACATGGCCGAGAACTCGCCGGTCATCATGTGGATGACCGATCAAACGGGCGAAGTGGTTTACGTCAACCGCCGCTGGTCGGAGTTCACCGGTCAACCGGTCGAGGCCGCATTGGGGCGGGGGGTCTGGGAGATGCTGCACCCGGAGGATCGAAGGGCCTCGCATGCCGCCTTCTTCGGCGCCACCGCGGCGCGCGAACCGTTCCAAGCCGAATACCGGCTGCGCCACCGGGAGGGCGATCACCGATGGGCCCTCAGCGCCGCGGCTCCGCGGCTGTCGGACGACGGGGACTTCCTCGGCCATATCGGCTCCGTCATCGACATCTCGGAACGCAGGGAAGCGGAGCGCGTTTTGAGGGAGACCAATGAGCTCCTGGAGGCGCGGGTGCGGGCGGCCATCGCCGAGCAGGCCGAGGCCCAGGCACAGCTGCGGCAGGCTCAAAAAATGGAGGCCGTGGGCCGCTTGACGGGCGGCATCGCCCACGACTTCAACAATGTCCTGCAGGTCATCGGCGGAAACCTGCAACTGCTGACCCGGGACGTAAGCGGCAGCCTGCGCGGGGAACAGCGATTGGCCACCGCCATCACGGCGCTCGATCGCGGGGCGAAACTGGCGTCGCAACTGCTCGCCTTCGGCCGACGCCAGCCGCTGGCGCCCAAGGTGGTCAATCTGGGGCGCTTGATCCGCGGCATCAGCGACATGCTCCGGCGGGCGATCGGGGAAGGGATCGAGATCGAGACCATCATCGGCGGCGGACTGTGGAACACGTTCGTCGACGGCGCGCAGGTCGAAAATGCCCTGCTGAATCTTGCCATCAATTCCCGCGATGCGATGAAGGGGCACGGCAAGCTCACCATCGAGGCGGGCAATGCGTCGCTCGACGATGCGTACGCCGCTCAGCATGCGGAGGTGGTGCCCGGCCAGTACGTCATGCTGGCCGTGACGGACACGGGCAGCGGCATCCCGCCCGATCTCATGGAGCGGGTGTTCGAGCCTTTCTTCACGACCAAGCCGGAGGGCCAGGGCACGGGACTGGGGCTCAGCATGGTCTACGGCTTCGTCAAGCAGTCGGGCGGCCACGTCAAGATCTACAGCGAGTTGGGCCAGGGCACGACGATCAGGGTCTACCTGCCCCGCTCGCGGCAGCCGGAGGATGTGGAAATCCGCATCGAGGCCGAAGCCGCGAGCGGTGGAACCGAGGTGGTCCTCGTCGTCGAGGATGATGACGAGGTCCGCAGCACCGCGGTCGATCTATTGTCGGAACTCGGATATCGCGTGCTCAAATCGAGGGATGCGCAGAGCGCGCTGGCCATCGTCGAGAGCGGCGTCTCCATCGATCTGCTGTTCACCGATGTGGTCATGCCGGGGCCGCTGAGAAGCCCCGAGCTCGCCCGCAAGGCGCGCGAGCGGCTTCCGAACATCGCGGTGCTGTTCACGTCGGGGTACACGGAGAACGCGATCGTCCATGGCGGCCGTCTGGACGAAGGCATCGATTTGTTGAGCAAGCCGTACAGCCGCGACGCCTTGGCCCGAAAGGTCCGGCATGTGCTGCACAATCAGCAGCAGCGAAACCTGGGTCGAACAGCATGGAAACCATAGGCAACGATCTGCGCCAAATGCAGCGCATCCCCCTCGCGGCCTCGCACGTCGAGGCCTTGCGCGCCGCCGGCAAGGTCGTCACCCATGCCGCAGGCGCGTTCGTCGCGCGGCCCGGTCAAGCGGCGGATCGCTTCATGTACATCGAGGATGGCGAGGTCGAGGTGGTCAACCCCTACACCAATGAACGCCACCTCCCCTTCACGCTCGGACCCGCGCAGTTCATGGGAGAGATATCGTTCCTGAGCGGCGGCGTCTGGTCGATGTCCCTGCGGACGGTCCGCGATACGCGCGTCATCGACGTGCCGCGCGGGGCGATGCTCACCTTGATGTCCCGCATACCGGAGATGTCGGACATCATCATCACCGTGTTTTCCGCACGCCGCCGGCGGCAGCTCGATGAACGGGACAGCAGCTTGCAGCTGATCGGCGAGGACGAGGATCGCGACGTGCGCCGCATTGCCGCCTTTGCGAGCCGCAACCGCATTCCCTACACCTCGCTGACGCTGGGCAGCCCGCAAGCGGAAGCGGTCGCCGCGAGTTGTGCCATCGCTCCGGCGCAGCCCGCGGTGATTTTCGGGCGCGGTGTCGTGGTGCAGGATCCCACGCCGGACAAGGTCGCCCGGCTGCTCGGGCTCAATCTGGACTTCCAGGACGACGAGAGCTTCGATGTGCTCATCGTCGGGGGCGGACCATCAGGGGTCGCGGCGGGCGTCTATGCCGGGGCCGAAGGCCTGAGGGCGCTGGTCGTGGAGGATGTGGCGATTGGCGGCCAGGCCGGGACCTCGAGCCGGATCGAGAACTACATGGGGTTTCCGACCGGGATTTCCGGGGGGGATCTGGTGTGGCGCGGCGAGATTCAGGCGATGAAGTTCGGCACGCGCTTTGCCATGCCGCGGCGCGTGGCGCGGCTGGACCTGCTCGCGGACCGAAGGTTCTGCGCCACCTTTGACGGCGGCCAGCGCATTCGCGCCAAAGCGGTGGTGGTCGCCACGGGCGTCCAGTACCGCCGGCTCCCCATCGAGCGGCTGGAGGAGTTCGAGGGGGCGGGTATCTATTATGCCGCCACCGAAATCGAGGCACGCTATTCCAGGGGTATGGATGCGGTCATCATCGGCGGCGGAAACTCTGCGGGACAGGCCGCCATGTTCCTCAGCCGCTCCATGCGCTGCGTGCGCGTACTGGTCCGCGGGTCCACGCTGGCCGCCTCGATGTCGAACTATCTGTCGAGCCGGCTGGAGGCGGAGCCCGGGATCGAGATCGAATTCGGCGCCGACGTGACCGCGCTGCACGGCGGCAACCATCTCGAGGCGGTCACCGTCCGCGATATCAAGACCGGCTCGACGCGAGTCGTCGAGACTCGCGCGTTGTTCATCATGGTGGGTGCATCTCCGAATACCGAGTGGCTATCCGGGCTCGTCAAGCTCGATGCCAAGGGTTTCGTGATCACGGGAGCGGAGGCCGGCTCACCCGCCTCGCCGTTCGCCACCTCGCAACCCGGCATTTTCGCGGTGGGCGACGTTCGGGCGGGATCGGTCAAGCGCGTCGCCTCGTCGGTCGGCGAGGGATCCGTCGTGATCTCGAAGGTCTGGGAGTTCGTCAATCGCAGCACGCGGGGCTGAACGGCGGATTGATCCGGACCGCCCCCCCCAAACCGAGCGGCGCCGGCAGGCCTGCAACGGCGGACGTGGTACGGTACGATCATCCGGGCAATGATCCGCCCGGAACCCCCATCGGCGTACGCAGCATGACCGAAGCAATGCACCTCGTGCTGATCGTCGAAGACGATCCGGCGCTTCAGAGCGTATTGCAAATGCTGTTTGAAGCGAACGGTTACCGCGTGGTCGTCGCGGACACCGCCGCGCGCGGGGCGCACGGCGCGCGCCTCTACAATCCCGATGTCGTCATCGTGGATCTCGGCCTGCCGGATCGCGACGGGGTCGAGGTGATCAAGAGCATTCGGACATGGTCGGCCATGCCGATCGTCGTGCTTTCTGCACGCACCATGGAAACTCAACGTCTGGGCGCATTCGAGAGCGGAGCGGACGACTACGTCGTGAAGCCGTTCAGCGCCCCGGAGCTGCTGGCGAGGGTGCGGGCGGTCTCGCGCAGACACGTTCGGGGCTATCTGCCGATGGCGGTCTTGCGGCTCGGGGCCATCTCGGTAAATCTCAGCGAGCGTGTCGCGAGCCGGAGCGACGGCCGGGAAATTCATCTCACCCCGCTCGAGTACAGGATACTGGCCGCGCTGGCGCGTCAGCCCGAACGGATCGTCACCCACTCGGCGCTGCTCAAGGAGGTGTGGGGGCCGGATCGTGACGACTCCCGCTCGCTGCGGGTCTATATCGGGAGCCTGCGCCGCAAATTGGAGGCGGACCCGAGCCGGCCCAAGCACATCCTCACGGAGTTGGGACTCGGTTATCGTCTGCTGCTCGACCAGGACGCTCGAGCCGAGAATCCATCGGATTAGCCGAGCCGATGGCCGCATCCCCTTTGGTCGAACCAAGATTTCCCGCAAAGTTTCAGTACATGACCGTATAGACCGGCCCGTCGAATCATCCACAATCGCCATGGGGTTCGAAGCGGTACTTTGGGACATGATGGCGTTCGGGACACAACAGGGTGCTTTTTTAACAGCCTTTTAACATCGCGTTCTATAAGGTTATCGGCTTCGCGTGGAGCCGATGCCAATCGATAAACCAACATCGTCTCAGCGCTCGGTGGATGACGATCATGAACATGGCGAAATACCTGCAGAGTGTCGTTTGGTGTGCGGCGTCGATCGGGGCGATCGCGCCCGTCGTTCGGGCCGAGGATTTCTCGGCCGCCCTGGCCGCGGAATCGCGCGGCACCATCGTCGGCGTCGTGACGAATGCGTCCAAGATCCCCGTGGCCGGGGCTACCGTGACGGCCACCCGCCGGGGCGGCGGCATCCGCTCCACCATCTCCAGCAGCGACGGTGTCTATTCGTTTTCAGATGTTCCGCCGGGCTCCTGGTCGTTGACCATCGCCGTCGATGGGTCACCGGATGTCGTGGTTTCCGATGTCAGCGTGGTTGCCAGCAAGGCCACCCGTCATGACGTTGTGATGGCGCTTCCCGCCCCGCTTTCGGCGCCGGGCCCCGAGTCGGCGCCCAAGGCGGCATCGGCCGGCTCGCCGATACCGGCGCCGGCAGCCTCCCCGACGGCAGCGACGGCGGCCGTCGTTCCGTCGGTGCCCGAGGCATTGCAGGCGCCTGCGCCGTCGCCCGAGGTCGACACCCAGACCCCATGGGCCGATGTCGGCTACGTCGGTTGGATGAACGGGACATCACGGGAGCACGCGCCGATATTCGACACGAAGTTTTTCACGCCCGAGATCCGCCTGGACATGAACTACCTGCAAAGCGGCAACCATCCGGTCGACCACACTATCGTGGGCTCCACCGAGGAGTTTCGCTCGGGCGAGTTCCAAATCGAGCAGGTGAGCTTCGGCGGCGATTTCCACTGGGAAAACGTTAGAGCGCGATTTCTGTCGATGTTCGGCATGTTCTCGACGACGACGCCGCGTAACGATGCCAGCTCGGCGGTGGGTCAATGGGATCTCGACGATGCGTATCGGTATTTCTCCGAGGCGAATGCGGGATACCACTTCGACGTGAATCACGGCCTGAACGTCGATGTGGGCGTATTCGTCTCCTACATCGGTCTATTCAGCTACTACAATTACGACAATTGGACTTATCAACCGTCGTTCGTGTCATCGAACACGCCCTGGTTCTTCAACGGTCTGCGCGTCCAATGGTGGCCGACCCAGAATTTGAAGATCGAGCCCTGGCTCATCAATGGTTGGCAGTCCTATGCCAAGTTCAACAGCAAGCCGGGATTCGGCGGCCAGATACTCTGGATACCGAACGACTCGCTCAAATTGGTGTTCAACAGCTACTCCATCGGCCAGGACAACTTGAGCTGCCAGGCGAACAACACCAGCGGATCGAATGGAACCACCGACACCCTGTGTCAGCCTCAAAATGGGGGTAATCCGAACGCGGCCGTCGGCTCTTATGTCGGAGCGGGAGGTCCCGTCGATTGGTCCCGGGTGAAGCGAATTCACGAGGACGACAGTATCGAGGTGAAATACTACGACGCACACGGACAAGGCGGCGACGGGGTATCCCGCATGGCCTTCAGCTATACCGTCGACATCGGCTGCGAATATGGCGGCGGGGTCACCTGTTCGAGCGGGAAAAACAAGGAAAGTTTTTTAGGCATGATGCTCTACGATCGCACCTGGTTTCACAATGACCTGTTCGCAGTCACCGTCGGCGGCGGCTTCATGGACAACCCGGGTCGCTATCTGGCCCTGACGCCGCCGATCGACGGGGCAACCGCGGCCACGGGCTCGCCCTACTTCACGCAGGCGCCGGGTCAAAGGCTTCTTCAGTGGGACTCCCAGCTGAATTTCCAGTACATGCCCAGGGACTGGATCACCTGGTGGACGGAGACGACCTTCCGGCATTCGAGCGTCCCCTACTGGTCGGGATCGGGCGGGGTGACGCCGCCGGGCGGAAATACCGGCTCACCCGCGAGTTGCGTGGGAGGCGGCGCCAGCGCCGTCACCGGGCAGTGCGATGCGGGCGACTGGTTCCCCGACCTTCGCACCCGCGAAGTGGTCTACGGCGCCGGTGTGCTGGTCAAATTCTGACCCGCGATCGGCGCATTGCGCATGATTTCGACGCGGCTTTCGTGGATTGAACAGGCGATGTGAACACCATGGACATCCTCTACCTCCTCCTGCTCCTCGGCTTGTTCCTGTCGTCGATCGGGCTCGCGCTCGCGATTGGGCGGCTGGGAGACGGCTCGTGAACGTCCCGTATGTTCTCGCCGGGATATTGGCGCTGCTGTTGCTTGGTTATCTGCTCTACGCCCTGATCCGGGCCGAGCGTTTCTGACATGAGCGCCACACTGAAATTCGCGCTGCTCGGCGCACTGGTTCTGGCGTTCGTCATTCTCTGCGCGAAACCGCTCGGACACTACATTGCCGAGGTGATGGAGGGAAAGCCCAACTTCGCGCTCCGCTGGGGCGCGCCCTTGGAGAAATGGATCTATCGCGCCTGTGGGATCGATGTGCGCGAGGAGACCGGCTGGTCGGCGTACGCCGTCGCGCTGCTCACCTTCAATTTCGCGGGCGCGCTGGCCGTCTATGCGCTGCAGCGGCTGCAACAATGGCTGCCACTGAATCCGCAGCATTTTTCCGCCGCGAGCGCCGATTCCTCGTTCAACACCGCGGTAGCCTTCGTGACCAACACCGACTGGCAGGGCTACTCCGGCGAGTCGACCATGGCCTACCTCACCCAGGCGGCCGGACTGGCGGTCCAAAACTTCCTGTCCGCCGCGACCGGCCTCGCCGTCGCCATCGTCCTCGTGCGGGGCTTCACGCGGCGCTCGGCCGCCACCATCGGCAATTTCTGGGTGGACGTCACCCGCTCGTCGATATATGTACTGCTGCCCTTGGCTGCGCTTTTCGCGGTGGCGCTGGTCGGCCAGGGCGTCATCCAGAACGTCCACGCGTACCGCGACGCCACCACGATCGAGAAATTGACGTTCGACGATCCGAAGACCGACAGCGAGGGCAAACCGCTGTTGGACGCGAAGGGTGGTCCGGTCACCGAGGCGGTCACGACCCAGACCCAGACGTTGCCCATGGGGCCCGTTGCATCGCAAGAGGCCATCAAGGAACTGGGAACCAATGGCGGCGGATTTTTCAACGCCAATTCCGCCCATCCCTTCGAGAACCCGACGGCGATTTCGAATTTCATGCAGATCGTCGCGATCCTGTTGATTCCGTTTGCGCTCACCTACACCTTCGGCGTCATGGTCGGCGACCGCCGTCAGGGCATCGCGCTCATGGCGGCGATGCTGATCCTGCTCGCCACGCTCGCCACTCTTGCCTTCGTCAGCGAGCGTGACGGCAACCCCCTGATGGCCTCCGGGGGTATCGATGCCGCGGCAAGTGCCTCCCAGTCGGGCGGCAATATGGAAGGCAAGGAGACGCGCTTCGGCATCGCCGCTTCCACCCTGTACGCCTCCGCAACTACCGGCACATCGACCGGCGCGGTCGACAGCGCGCACGATTCCATGATGCCGATGGGCGGATTCGTGCCCATGTTCCTGATGCAGCTGGGCGAGCTGACGCCGGGCGGAGTCGGGACCGGGCTTTATACCATCCTCATTTTCGCGATCCTCGGGGTCTTCATCGCCGGTCTGATGATCGGGCGGACGCCGGAGTACCTGGGCAAGAAGATCCAGGCTCGGGAAATGAAACTGGCGTCCATTTTCATATTGACCACTCCCACGGTCGTGCTGATCGGCACTGCGATCGCCGTCATGACCGAGGGCGGCAAGGCCGGCGTGTTCAACCCCGGAGCGCACGGATTCAGCGAGATCCTCTACGCGTTCACCTCGGCGGGCAACAACAACGGCAGCGCCTTCGCCGGTCTCTCCGCGAACACCGTCTTCTACAACGTGTCGCTCGGCATCGTCATGTGGGTCGGGCGTTTCTGGCCGATCGTGGCGACTCTCGCCATCGCGGGCTCGCTGGCATCCAAGAAGCGCGTGCCGGTGACCGAGGGCACCATGCCCACGCACGGGGCTCTCTTCACCTCGCTGCTCATCGGCACGATCGTCCTGATCGGCGTTCTCAATTATGTCCCGGCACTCGCGCTCGGGCCCGTGGTCGAGCATTTCATGCTCTCCGGAGCGCACTGATCATGACGCGCAAGCCCTTGGCACTTCTCGATCGGCAGTTGCTGGGACCGGCCCTGCTCGAGACCTTCAAGAAACTCGATCCCCGCACTCAGGTGCGAAACCCGGTCATGTTCATCGTGTACGCCGGCACGATCGTCACCGCCTTGTTGCTGGTTCAAGCGCTGGGAGGGCATGGAGAGGCGCCGACCTCGTTCATCCTGGCGATCACGGTATGGCTCGCGTTCACGGTCTTGTTCGCCAATTTTGCGGAAGCGCTCGCCGAAGGGCGGAGCCGCGCGCAGGCTTCCTCCCTCCGCGACATGCGTCAACTGGTCATGGCGAACAAGCTGACCGACCCGGACCTTGCGTCGCGTGTCACCGTCCAGGTCCCGAGCGCCGATCTGCGCAAGGGGGAGCTGGTCATCGTCCAGGCGGGTGAAACCATTCCGGTGGACGGCGAGGTCATCGAGGGTGCGGCTTCGGTCGACGAGAGTGCCATCACCGGGGAGTCGGCGCCGGTCATACGCGAGTCGGGAGGCGATTTCTCGTCGGTCACCGGCGGAACCCGGGTCTTGTCGGATTGGATCATCGTGCAGGTCTCGGTGAACCCGGGCGACACCTTTCTCGATCGCATGATCTCGATGGTTGAGGGGGCAAAGCGTCAAAAAACGCCGAATGAGATCGCCCTCACGATTCTGCTGGTGGCGCTCACCCTGGTGTTCCTGATCGTCATCGTGACCCTGCTGCCCTTCTCGTTGTACAGCGTGCAAACCGCGAAACTCGGCGCGCCCATCACCATCACGGCGCTCGTGGCCCTGCTGGTGTGCCTGATTCCGACCACGATCGGCGGCCTGCTGTCCGCCATCGGCGTCGCGGGCATGAGCCGCATGATGCAGGCGAACGTGATCGCGACGTCCGGTCGCGCCGTCGAGGCCGCCGGCGACGTCGATATCTTGCTGCTGGACAAGACCGGCACCATTACCTTGGGAAATCGCCAGGCCTCGGCCTTCTTTCCTGCGCCCCAGGTGACCACCGAAGAGCTGGCAGACGCCGCCCAGATGGCCTCGCTCGCTGACGAAACGCCCGAGGGGCGCAGCATCGTGGTGCTCGCCAAGCAGCAGTTCAATTTCCGCCAGCGCGATATCCAAGGGCTCAACGCCCAGTTCGTGGCCTTCTCCGCTCAGACCCGGATGAGCGGCGTCAACCTCGGGGAGCGCGAGCTGCGCAAGGGCGCGGCCGACGCCATCAAGCGCTATGTGCTCGCACAAGGCCGCAGCTTTCCGCAGGCTGTCGTCGACATCGTGGAGCGGGTGGCGAGACAGGGAAGCACGCCGTTGGTCGTCGCCGACTCCGGCAACGTGCTCGGAGTGGTCGAGCTCAAGGACGTGGTCAAGGGCGGCATCAAGGAGCGATTCGCCAGCCTGCGTCAGATGGGCATCAAAACCACCATGATCACGGGCGACAATCCGCTGACCGCGGCGGCGATAGCGGCCGAATCCGGCGTGGACGACTATCTCGCCGAGGCAACGCCCGAGGCAAAGCTCGCGCTGATTCGCAAACATCAAGCCGAGGGCCGGTTGGTCGCCATGACCGGCGATGGGACGAACGACGCGCCCGCGCTCGCCCAGGCGGATGTCGCCGTGGCGATGAACACGGGAACGCAGGCGGCAAAAGAAGCCGGCAACATGGTCGATCTCGATTCCAATCCCACCAAGCTGATCGAGATCGTCGAGACGGGCAAGCAGATGCTGATGACGCGCGGCTCGCTCACCACCTTCAGCATCGCGAACGACATCGCCAAGTATTTCGCCATCATTCCGGCCGCGTTCGCCTCCACCTATCCGCAGCTCGCGGCGCTGAACATCATGCATCTGAAGACCCCCGACTCCGCCATCCTGTCCGCCGTGATATTCAACGCCTTGATCATCGTGCTGCTGATCCCGCTGGCGATCAAAGGCGTCAAATATCGCCCGCTCGGCGCGGGTCTGCTGCTGCGACGGAATCTGCTGGTTTACGGGCTCGGCGGCATCCTGGTGCCCTTTCCCGGCATCAAGCTGATCGACCTGGCGCTCTCCGCCGTGGGATTGACGTGAGGAGGCCGTGATGTTCAGCCGTTATATCCGCCCCGCGGTGTCCCTGGTGCTCGCAATGACCGTGATGTTCGGCGTGGTCTATCCGGTGATCGTGACGGCCGTGGGCTCGGCTGTATTTCCATCGCAGGCGGCGGGAAGCCTCGTCTATGCCGGCCGGACGCTGGTGGGCTCCCGGCTCATCGGCCAAAAGTTCTCGGACCCGGGGCATTTTTGGGGCAGACCGTCCGCCACCTCACCGCAGCCGTATAATGGACTGGCATCCGGCGGATCCAATTTCGGGCCGCTCAATCCTGCGTTACTCGATGCGGTCAAAGCGAACATGAAACAGCTCCATGACGCCGACCCTGAAAATGCGAAGCCGATCCCGGTCGAGCTCGTGACCGCTTCGGCGAGCGGCCTGGATCCCGACATCAGCTGGGCCGCGGCGGACTATCAAGCTGCCCGCGTGGCCCGCACACGTCATCTGCCGATTTCGACCGTCCAATCCCTCATCAGGCAGCACCGAAGCGCGCCGTTCCTCGGCATTCTGGGCGAGCCCACCGTCAACGTACTGGAACTCAATCTGGCGCTCGATTCGTTGCACTGATGTCCGACGAGGAGCGGCTCAATCCGGATGCATTGCTGACCGCTCTCAAGCACCGTGAAGCGGCCGAGCGCCGCGGCCAATTGAAAATCTTCTTCGGCGCGGTCGCGGGCGTGGGCAAGACATATTCCATGCTCGAGGCGGCGCGGGCAACGCGCGCCACCGGGGCCGATCTGGTCGTCGGGTATGTCGAGCCGCACGGCCGGCTCGAAACGGAACGCCTGATCGAGGGCCTCGAGCAGCTGCCGCCGCTCGAGGTCGAATACCGGGGCATCACCCGCCGCGAATTCGATCTCGACGCCGCGCTTGCGCGCCACCCCGCGATCCTGGTGGTCGACGAGCTCGCGCACTCGAACGTGGTGGACGGAGTCCCCAGACAGCGCCACGCGAAGCGCTGGCAGGACATCGAGGAGATTCTCGCTGCCGGCATCAATGTCTGGACCACGCTCAATGTCCAGCATTTGGAGAGCCTGAACAACGTCGTCGCGAGCATTACCGGCGTCCGCCAACGCGAAACCATTCCAGACCGCATCTTCGATCAGGCCGACGACGTGGAGCTCATCGATTTGCCGCCGAGCGACTTGTTGGCGAGATTGCGCGCCGGCAAGGTGTACAGCGCGGCGCACGCCACGGCGGCGGCCAAACGCTATTTTCGCGAACCGAACCTTCTGGCGCTGCGGGAATTGGCGTTGCGGCGCACGGCGGATAGGGTCGACGCGGCGGCTCGCGCTTATAAGGACAGGGAGCGATTTTCCCGGCCGTGGCTGGCGCGCGATCGCTTCCTCATCGCCGTGGACCTCGACGATCAGGCCGAGCAGCTCATCCGGGTGGGCAAACGCTTTGCCGACGCCCTCGATGCCGAATGGCTGGTCGTGTCCGTCGAAACTCCGGCCATGCTCAGGCTGGGCGAAGCCTCGAGGAACCGCCGCATCGACATCCTGCGTCTCGCCGAGTCGCTCGGTGCGCAGACGGTCACGCTCGATGGACCCTCCGCATCCGCCGCCTTGTCCGAGTACGCACGGCTTCGGAACATCACCCGGATCGTCGTGGGGGAGCCCCGGCGGGTCGGGCTTCGAGCCCTGGTGAGACCCTCCACCGCCACGAAGCTGGTGCGCGCGGGCGGCGGATTCGATGTGTCGGTGATCGCCCGTCGGACCCCCTCGTCAACTCCGGCCCCGCGTGCCGAGACCGCCGTCCCTCACCCGGTGAACTGGCGACGCTATTGGGCGGCGATGGCAATCACCCTCGCTTGCACCGCGGTCGCCGCAATCATGTTTCCCTACTTTACGTTGACGAACCTCGTCATGGTGTATCTGCTGGGCGCCACGATCGCCGCATTGAGGCTCGGGCGGGGTCCCGCGAGCGCCGCGGCGGTGGCGAACATCGTGGCGTTCGATTTCTTCTTCGTGCCTCCGCGCTTCTCCTTTGCCGTGTCGGACTTCGAATATGTGGTGACATTCGGCGTCATGTTGGCGGTGGCGTTGATCATCGCCACGCTGGTGGCGAGCGTCAGGGCTCAAACCCGGGTGGCGGGCGCCCGCGAACGGCGGACCGCATTGCTTTACGCGATGAGCCGCGAGCTCGCCGCGACCCGAAGTCTCGAGGATCTCGCGCGCGTCGCGGTAAGGCATGTGGCCGAGACCTTTGCGAGCCGGGCGGTGGTGCTCGTCCCCGATGCGAACGGTCATTTGCACCATCCCAAAAGCGCTCCGATACTCGGTTCGTTGCTGGGCGCGGATCTGTCAATCGCGCAATGGGTGTACGACAAGGCTTCGCCGGCCGGCTTGGGAACCGACACGCTGCCCGCCGCCAGCGCGCAATATCTGCCGCTCAAAGGCGGCCAGCATGCCCTCGGCGTGCTCGCGGTCGAGCCGACACAGCGGCGCAGGCTCCTGTTGCCCGAGCAGCGGCACCTGATCGAAACCTTTGCCGCCCAGATTGCGCTCGCACTCGAGCGCGCCGGCCTGCAGGAGAAGGCCGAGCAATCGCGCGTGACCGCGGAAACCGAGCGGCTTCGCAATACCCTGCTGGCCTCCATCTCACACGATTTGCGCACGCCGCTCGCGGTCATCACGGGGGCGAGCAGCGCGCTCTGCGATCCGACGATGACGTTCGACGCGCAGGCGCGTCGCTCGCTCGCCGCGCAGATCGAGGCGAAATCGAAGGAGATGACCGAAATCATATCCAATGTGCTGGATCTGATGCGCTTGGAGAGCGGACACTTCTCGCTGCGGCTCGATTGGGTGATGGTCGACGATCTCGTGAACTCCGCGCTCGAGCGGCTCGGTGCGCGCTTGATCGATCATCCGGTCAAGTCGCGCGTTCCGACCGACCTGCCCCCCGTTCACGTGGACAGCGCTCTGATGCTGCAGGTGTTCACCAATCTGCTCGAGAATGTGGCGAAACACACCTCGCCCGGCACCTCCGCGACCATTGACGCCGTGCTCGAGAATCAATTTGTGAAGGTCATCATCGAGGACACCGGTCCGGGTCTGCCCGGGGACGACCCGGAGCAGTTGTTTGCGAAATTCCATCGCGGCCGCGGCGAAAGCAGCGCGGGAGGCGCCGGATTGGGACTGTCGATCTGCCGCGCCATCGTCACCGCTCACGGCGGCCACATCAGTGCGAGCCAGCGGCCTGGCGGCGGCGCCCGCCTCTCCTTCACGTTGCCGGTCGCCTGACGGCACTCGGTGACCATCGAGGATACCGACGGCGGTCCGCAGGGACTGCCCGCTGATGTCACCTGGACGCCCCTGCTGTAGACTTTGCCCCTTGCTTCCGGGAGCCAAAGAATGAAATCAGGGCCATTGCCATCGTATGCGTTTCTAGCCTTCGCCTGCGTCTCTATTGGCGCGCCCAGCCTCGCGGCCGGCCTCGCGGGCGATCCGCTGGCGGCCGAAGCCGAGGTGCGCAAGGCCGACGCGGACTGGACCGCGGCGGCGAGCACCCACAGCGTCGATGCCTGGATGTCGTTCTACGCCGCCGATGCGGTCGTAAGCCTGCCCCAGGATCAGCTCGCCAGCGGCAAGGAAGCCGTCCGCGAGGCCGTGATCCGCTTTCTGACGCCTCCCCATCTTTCGATGGCGTCGCGTCCCATCGACGTGCAGATCGACCGATCGGCGAAGTCGGCCTCTTTGATCGAGAGCTATGAGCTTCGCCTCGATTCGCAGGGAACGTCGGCATCGAGCCGGGGCCGCCGCCTCGAAATTTGGAGAAAGCAGGCGGACGGCAGCTGGAAATGCGTCGTCGACACCTGGAACCTGGACGAATCCCCAACCGCGGTCCGGCCTGCCGTCGTCCAGAGCGCTCCCCCGATCGCCCAGATCGCTCCGCAGGGTGCCCCGCCGAATGCAGCCCCGGAGCCGCCGCTCGAGCGGCCGCAGATCCCGTCCGCCCCGAAGGCCCCCGACGCGGCGGCGGCCGCGGTGCCCGCGGCAGTGACGAAATACGGCGATCCGCCGGTCAACTACGATCAGACCATCCGGCAGTACTTCCAGGAGCGCCTGAGCCATCCGGAATCCGTCCAATACCGCGAGATCACCCCACCGCAACAGGGATCCGTCACGAAGCTCGTCGGCGGTCTTCTATTGCGCGAGAAACGCATATATGGGTGGACCGTCAACGTGACGCTCAACACGCAGGACTCGCGCGAGAAATACGTCGGATTCAAGACCTACACGTTCCTGTTCCGCGGTGAGAAGATCCTCGATGCGCGCCTGGCGCTGCCCGGCGCGCAGATGAAATGAGCGGCTAGCGGCCGCGTCTGGTCGGACGGGGCGATGAGGGCGCTCGTTGGCGGGCGGATCGGTGGATCGAACGGGGGCTCTCGCCAAAGGTTGCCGCGAAATCCCTGCTGAAATGACTCAGGTCGTTGAAGCCGCAGTCATAGGCGATTTCCGTGATCGTGCGCGAGAGCAACGGATCGCCCAGCAATGCGCGGGCCTTCACCAGGCGCCGCTGCTTCGAAAACTCGGAGGGGGAGTAGCCGCGGTGGCGTTTGAACGCCCTGTAGATCGTCCGGGCGCCGACACCTGTCAGCGCAACCGCGACCTCGATATCGAACGGCTTGTCGAGATGTGCCTCTATGAATTCCTCGACTCGGCGCACCTGCCACGGAGCCCCTTCGGCGGTGAACGACTGCAGATACGAGCTGCAGCTGTGCTCGCCGTGTGTGAGCAGGGACACCATCATGGCCTGCTCCAATTCCGCCAGCAGGAACCGATTCGGCACGGGCGATGCTGAAATGCCGTGCACCAGGCTGTGGAGGATGCCGAGCAGCGCCCTCGCGCGCGGGAGCCGCAGGTCGAGCGAGGGCTCGAATTCCAGAACCCGATCGGAGGGGGTGCCGGTGAGTGCGGCGAGTTTCCTGCTCATGGCCGAGCGGTCGATGCGCCACACGAGCTGCTGAAATCCCGCTCCGAACGACAACGTCGCCTCGGCACGGGAGATGCAGCCTTCATCCGGTCCGACCGGCAGGGTTCGGGCACCGACCCGGGTGCTTCCGAATCCGTTGCGGTGAAACTGCACGCGGAAATAATCCGATTCCCCGAATCGGATCTCGACCGGCTCGCCGTAGGAGCAGAACCACAGCTGACCGCAAGGCATCCGGAATGCGTTTGCCAGCGCCGCCACCGGGCGCTCGGTCGGTGCTTGAACGCACACGGCGCCCAGGTGCGTCTGAACCGCGGCCTGCAGGTCGGCTACCGTCGATGCCGAGAAAGCGCGATGGGCGGCCAGTGGGTTTTTCGGCAGCGGCATGGCTCGAGCGGAGTGCGAATCAGTTCTCAGCGGCGCGGCGAATTGTCGCTATCCGCCAAATCGTGACGATTCGCGCCACGAACCTTGGCGGGGTTCGGTCTAGAGTTCGCATCCTGGGGGCGGGGGCGATAGTTTGGGTGTGCATTGATGGACCAATGGTTGCCAAAAAGGACACTGTCATTCGCCGCCCCCGGCCACGAGGCTCCAGTACACTAGCCTATTGCGGACCGTTGAGTGCGAAAATAGGCGTTTCCACGTAGCCCTGGGGCCAGGCGCGGAGCGGGAATGATACCCTCTCCCACCGCCACGAAGACATATCCTCGAGCACCCGCCTCCGCGGGCACGGCGCTGCGGTAATCCCGTATTGTCGGAGGAGCGTCGATGCGAAATAGTTCTCCGTGAAATCGATGCTTTAGTCGATCACGAGAACCCAACCATGCCGCTGTCGATCCAAATCACCTGGCGGGATATCGAGCCCTCGGCGGCTCTGGGTGCGCGCATTCGCGAGCTTGCGCAGCGCCTGGCCAAGGTCGACGCCGAAATCATCCACTGCCACGTCATTATCGCGTTACCGCACAAACATAGCCATCGGGGGCGCATCTACGAGGTTCGCATCGAGGTCACGACGCCGGGCGCTCATCTCATTGCGCAACATGAGCACCCCGAGAGACATTCCCACGAAGATCCCTATGTCGCCGTGCGTGACGCATTTCAGGCCATGCGGAGGCAACTGAAGGATCGCGAGAAAAAGCGCCGGCAGGACACGACTCGTCCCGTGCCGGCAGCACAAGATTCGCGCATTTTTACGGAGGGCTCGATATGATCAGTCGCATCGCCGCGATACCCGGGCAATGGTATCTGGACCGGGAGTCGAAAGATCTCTTCCAAGTGGTCAGCGTCGACGCGGACGATCGGTTGATCGAGACGCAGTATGCCGATGGTTCGCTGGAAGAGACTTCGATGGAGGACTGGGCCTCGAGGAGCCTGGAAGCTTGTGAGCAGCCGGAAGATTGGATGGGACCGTTCGACGACCTCGGGCCCGAGGACATCGGGCTGCCCGAAGTCAACGTCGACGGCTCGGGGATGGCGATGGAACGCGCCCTGCTCGACATCGAGGGCTCGCCCCCGACGAATTCATCCGAGGACTGACCCCGGCTTTGCAGGGGCGATGCTGACCCCGCGGTGGCCTGATCCATGGCGCTAGCATTCGTGGGTCGGCGCCCCGGTCGCGCCTCCTGGCCCGCAAGGCTGCTGGCGTGGATCGCAAGGCGCCTGCTCGCCTTGCGATATCGGGTGCGCGTGAAAGGTGCGGCGATTGCGAAAGGACCTGCAACGCCGGGCATCCTCTTCATGCCGAACCATCCCGCCCTCATCGATCCCGTCATCGTGCTCGCGCACCTCCACGGCAAATTCGGGATCCGGCCGCTGGCGCTCGAAGATCAGATCGATCTGCCGGTCGTGCGGAAGTTCGCCGACCTGCTCGGCACCCTGCGTGTCCCGGTTCTCTCCGGACTCGATGAGGGCGGTGTGAAGGCGGTGCAACGATCGATCGATCTGTGCATACACGCGCTCAGGCAGGGCGAGAACGTGCTGCTGTACCCGGCGGGCAGGCTGATGCATCATCGAATGGAGACCTTGGGGGGCGTCAGTGCGGCGCACCGCATCGTCTCCGAGCTGCCCGGCATCCGGGTGGTTCTGGTGAGAACCACGGGGCTTTGGGGAAGCTGTTTCGGATGGGCCTCGGGATCGCCCCCCCGCCTGAAGGACGGCCTGTTCGGACATCTCGGCGGATTGCTGGCGAGCGGACTGTTTTTTGCGCCCAGGCGCCGGGTTCAGCTCGAGCTCGTCGAGCCCGACGATCTTCCGCGCCGCGGGGAACGCGCCGAGTTCAACCGCTATCTCGATCAGTTCTACAACCACGAAGCGCCGCCCGCTCTCTACGTTCCTTACAGCATCTGGGAAAAAGGGGGGCCGCACGAGATCCCGGAGCCCATGCCGACCGCCGCACGGTCCGCGTACGACGCGCCGGCGGCGACGAGACAGATCGTGCTGGCCCGGCTGCGCGATGCCACCGGTATCGACGGTTTGAAGGATGAGCAGGAGCTCGCGCGTGACCTCGGTCTCGACAGCCTGGCCATCACCGACATTCTGCTTTGGCTCGAGCGGGAATTCGCCGTCTCGGTCCCGGGCGTGGAGGCGGTGCGCACGGTGGGAGACATGGTCATGGCCGCGTGCGGAGCCGCAGCGGCGGAGTCCGCCGACGTGCAGATACGCGCGCCATCGGCCGCCTGGCTGCGGTCCCAGGGCGACGCGCGTCTGCAGATTCCGGCCGGCGGCAGCATTCAGCAGGTGTTTCTCGCGCAGGCGCGCCGCTCTCCCGGACGGGTCATCGCGGCGGATCTGCAGCAGGGAAGCCGCACCTATCGCGACCTGATCACCGCGATATTCGCCCTGCGGAGCCGGATCGCCGCCCTTCCAGGACGATACCTCGGGATCATGCTGCCGGCCTCGGTCGCCGCCGACACCCTCTATCTCGCCGCGCTCTTTGCGGGAAAGACGCCGGTGATGATCAATTGGACCGCGGGTGCGCGCGTGGTTCGATTGGGCATGGAAACGGTGGGAATCCAAAAGATATTGACGGCGGAGCTGCTCCTGCGCCGGCTATCCTCCCAGGGAATCGATCTTGGCGAGCTCGGCGACCGCTTGGTATCGCTCGAGAAATTGGCCGGGACGCTCGGCTGGACCGAGAAGCTCGCCGCGGCGATTCGCGCACGATTCTCCTGGCGCAGCCTCGCTCGCGCCGCGACGACCGACACGGCGGTGGTGCTTTTCACCAGCGGTTCGGAATCCCTTCCCAAGGCGGTTCCCCTCACGCACCTCAATCTCCTGACGAATATTCGCGATGCCCTGTCGAGCTTCAAGATCCTGCAAAGCGACCGGATGCTGGGCCTGCTGCCCCCATTCCATTCGTTCGGACTGATGGGCACGCTCCTGTTGCCGATCCTGGCGGGCATACGGGTGGTGCATCATCCCAATCCGAACGAGGTATCGGCGCTCGCCAAAATCATCGAGAAGTACCGGGTCACCCTCCTGCTGGGCACGCCGACATTCGTGGCGAACATCGTGCGCGCGAGCGCGGGGGCCGATTTGACCTCGCTTCGGCTGTGCGTGACCGGTGCGGAGAAGTGCCCCCGGGAAACCTATGATTCCATGAAGAACCGTTGTCCAGACGCCGTCATCCTGGAAGGCTACGGCATTACCGAGTGTTCTCCGGTCGTGGCCGTCATGCGCGAGGATGACGTGCGACCGGGGACGATCGGCAAACCGCTGCCGTCGGTGACCGCGCTCGTGGTGGATCTCGATACCGGGGAGCCCGCGGCTGCGGGCCGCACCGGGATGTTGCTGCTGCGGGGACCGAGTATTTTCGCAGGCTATCTGAACTACCAGGGGCCCTCGCCTTTCGAGACTTTCCGCGGCGAAAGCTGGTACCGGACCGGCGATCTCGTCAAAGCCGACGAGCAGAACCGGCTGACGTTCATGGGGCGGCTCAAGCGCTTCGTCAAGATAGGCGGCGAGATGGTCTCGCTCCCCGTGATCGAAGACGTGTTGATACGCCGGTACGCCCGGCCGGACGACAAGGGTCCGCCCTTGGCCGTGCTCTCCACGCCCGATGATCGTCATCCGGAGCTGGTCCTGTTCACGATACGGCCGCTCGACCGGGCGCAGGCGAACAAGACCATTCAAGAAGCCGGATTGTCCGGCCTGCACAACATCCGCATCGTTCGGGAAATTCCGCAGATCCCGGTTCTCGGCACCGGCAAGACCGACTACCGCGCGCTCGCCGGGATTCTGGCTGCGGACGCGAGCTCCTAACGCGCGGGAATCCGCTTGCGCAGTTCCTCGACCAGCACACGTTCGTTCTCGGAATAATCGATCGGGACGGCAACGAGGTGCACGCCGCCCGCGCCGAATGCGCTTTCCAGCGCCGGAATGAAGTCGCCGATCGCATCGACCCGGGTGCCGCGGGCGCCGTACGCCTCGGCGTACCGCGCAAAATCCGGGTTGCCGAAGGTCATGCCGAAATCGGGGAACCGATCCACGGATTGCTTCCAGCGAATCATGCCGTAGGCGCCGTCCTCGATCACCAGCACCACCAGGTTCAACTTCAAGCGCACCGCGGTTTCCAGCTCCTGGCTGTTCATCATGAACCCGCCGTCCCCGCAAACGGCCATCACACGGCGCTGCGGATGGAGCATCGCCGCCATCATGGCCGATGGCAGCCCCGCTCCCATGGTGGCGAGCGCATTGTCCAGCAGCAGCGTGTTGGCGACGCGTGTGCGGTAATTTCGGGCGAACCAGATCTTGTACATGCCGTTGTCGAGGGCGACGATTCCGTCGGGCGGCATGACCTGCCGGATGTCGTGCACCAGACGCTGCGGCGTGAAGCGATCTTCCGTGGCCCGCTCCGCGATATGGGCGAGAATGCCCTCGCGCAGCGGCAACAGCGCGCCCGCGTGCGGGACCTTCCTCTCGACGCGATCCGCGAGCAGCCGCAGCGACGGTCCGATGTCTCCGATCACCTCGGTTTGCGGGAAATAAACCTGTTCCACGCTGGCGGGCTGATAACCGACGTGCACCACCTGGGGCCCGCCCGGACCCATGATGAAAGGCGGCTTTTCGACCGTGTCATGGCCGATCGTGACGATGAGGTCGGCGCGATCGATCGCCTCGTGCACGTAATCCCGCTCCGAGAGCGCGGCGGTACCCATGTACAATTCGGTACCGCCGGGCACCGTTCCCTTGCCCATCTGCGTCGTGAAATAAGGTATCCGGGTGCGCAGCACGAACTGCGCGATGTCGGCGGTCGACCGCGGCCGGGAGGCGGCTGCGCCCAGCATGGCGAGCGGCCGCGCGGCCGCGATGATCAGCTGCGCGGCGCGATCGAGCGCCTGCGTTCCCGCCAGCGGCAGCTCGACCGGGTGGGGCGCCACCAGCGCAACGTCCTCGCAGATCTCGGCGGCGATATCCTCGGGCAGCTCCAGGTGCACCGGCCCGGGCCGCTCCTCCTGCGCGACGCGAAACGCCTCCCGCACGAGCGTCGGTATCATGCCGGCCGAGACGATCTGCCGCGACAGCTTGGTCAGCGGCTTCATGGAAGCGACGACATCCACGACCTGAAAGCGGGCCTGCCTCGAGGAGAGAATTCCCTTCTGGCCGGTGATCATGATCATGGGCATGGCCCCCAGAAGGGCATACGCCGCGCCGGTCGCAAGATTCAACGCGCCGGGCCCCAGCGTGGAAATGCATACGCCGGGTTTGCCGGTCAGCCGGCCGTAGGTTGCGGCCATGAACGCGGCCGCCTGCTCGTGGCGCGTCAACACCAGTTCGATGGAGGAGCGTCGGATCGCTTCGACGACATCGAGGTTCTCCTCTCCGGGAATGCCGTAGATCCGGTCGACGCCCTCGTTCTCCAGGGCATCCACCAGCAGGGTCGATCCTTTGGTCATCGTGTCTCCAATTGCAACCACTCAGAGGCGTAGTAGTCTATCGCAGACTCCATGAAGATCTCCGGCACCCACTATCGCACCATCTGGCCGACCGGCACAGGCGCCGTCCGCGTCATCGATCAATCGCGCCTGCCGTTCGAATTCACGACCGTCGATCTGCACACTCTGGATGAGGCCGCGCGGGCTATCGCAACCATGATCGTGCGCGGCGCGCCCCTGATCGGGGCCACGGCCGCCTACGGGCTGGCGCTCGCCATGCGATCCGACCCGTCCGATGAATGCATCGAGCGGGCGTCGCAGGCGCTGAAGGCGACGCGCCCGACCGCGCACAACCTCGCCTGGGCGTTGATGCGGATGCGCCGCTCGCTCGCTTCGGTCCCCCGGTCGGAGCGCGCGGATGCGGCGTTTCGAGAGGCCGCCCGCCTCTGCGATGAGGACGTCGAGCAATGCCGGTCGATCGGGAATCACGGTCTCGCGCTGATCCGCGACGCCGCGAAACCGCATCCCGGCCGCCTGAACATACTCACGCATTGCAACGCCGGCTGGCTCGCGTGCGTGGACTTCGGAACCGCGCTCGCGCCGGTCTACCTGGCGCACGATGCCGGGATACCGATTCACGTCTGGGTGGACGAAACCCGACCGCGTAACCAGGGCGCCTCGCTGACCGCGTTCGAATTGGGGGCGCACGGAGTACCCCACACGGTCATCGCGGACAACCTCGGTGGTCATCTCATGCAACGACGCGAGGTGGATATGGTCCTGGTCGGCAGCGATCGGACCACCTCGACGGGTGATGTTTGCAACAAGATCGGCACATACCTCAAGGCGCTCGCGGCACGCGACAATGACGTGCCCTTCTACGTGGCTTTGCCGATGAGCACGATCGACTGGTCGCTCGCGGACGGTGGCAGAATCCCGATCGAGGAGCGATCTGCGGCCGAGCTCACGCACGTGACGGGCAGGACGGCCTCCGGCGCCCTCGACACGGTGAGGGTGGTGCCCGATGCAAGCCCGGCGCTCAATGTGGCGTTCGACGTGACGCCGGCAAGATTGGTGACCGGGCTGATCACCGAGCGGGGCGTTTGTCAGGCGAGCGCGGCCGGACTTCTGCGCCTGTATCCGGACCGGGGAGCAACGCCATGAGCATTTCGCACGGCAACGGCGATGACTCGACGATTCGGGCCTCCATCGTGTCCGGCTGCCGCGAGTTGACGCGCCGCGGCTTGACCTACGGCAAATCGGGGAACATCAGTGTGCGCCGCGATCGGCACGGCTTCTTCGTGAGCCCCACGGGATTGTCCTATGACCTGCTGGTGCCCGACGACATTCCGTTGGTGAATTTGGAGGGCCGCTGGTTCGGCCGGCGGCGTCCCTCGAGCGAATGGCGCTTCCACCGCGACATCTTGAAGGCGAGAAGCGACATCGGCGCAATCGTTCACACGCATTCGACAAAGGCGACCGTGCTTGCGTGCACCGGCCGGCCGATTCCCGCATTCCACTACATGGTCGCGGTCGCCGGCGGCGTCGACATCCGCTGCGCCCCGTACCGCACATTCGGCTCCCAGGAACTGTCGGACGTGGCGCTCGAGGCGCTGGATGGCCGCCGCGCCTGCTTGCTGGGAAACCACGGCGTCATCGCCCTCGGGCGCGACCTCGACGACGCACTGTCGCTTGCGGGCGAGGTCGAAGACCTCGCCGCCAAATACTGCGCGGCGCTCGCGCTCGGGCAGATCCGTCTTCTCGGCGCCGAAGAGATGGAGCGGGTCATCGAGAAATTCCGGACCTACGGCAGGCAGACCGCGGTTGACCCCGGCTTGGACTTTGGCGGCGCGGAACTGCCCGACGCGGCGAACCCTTCCGGCGGTCCCTGAGCATCGCCATGGCGGAGCCGAGCTCAACCTATGAGGTCCTGGACATCCGGAGTGTGCCCCCGCTCATCGCCGGTCTCGACCCGGTGCGCGCGAGGTTGGGCGGACGACCCGAGGACTGGAACGTGCGCGAAGTGGGCGACGGGAACCTCAACCTGGTGTTCCTGGTGGACGGGCCCGAAGGGTCCGTGTGTCTCAAGCAGGCGTTGCCGTATGTCCGTGTGGCGGGTCCCGGATGGCCCTTGTCGCCGGAACGCGCGCATTTCGAAAACGCGTATTTCCGCATTGTCGCACCGTACGTCGAGGGGCTCATCCCCGCGATTTATCATTATGACGCGGGCCGTCATTTCACGATCATGGAGCGGCTGTCGCCGCACATCATCCTGCGGCAGGGGCTGATCGCCGGGCGCTGCTACCCCCAGGTCGCGCGGGACATCGGCGAGTACGTCGCGCGAGCCTGCTTTCACACCTCGGATCTCGGCGCGCCGTTCGAGCGCAAGCTGGACGGGGTCGCGCTGTTCGCGGGCAACAAGCCGCTCATGAGGATCAGCGTCGACCTGATATTCGCCGAACCGTATTTCGAGGCGAAACGCAATCGTCACACCTCTCCTCAGCTCGATCGGGCGGCAGCGGAGCTGCGGCGGGATCCGCTCATCAAGGTGCGGGCGGCGCGCTTCGGCCAGAAATTTTTGACCGAAGCGCAGGCGCTGTTGCATGGCGATCTGCACTCCGGCTCCGTGATGGTGACGGAATCCGATACACGGGTCATCGATCCGGAATTCGCGTTCTTCGGCCCGATCGGCTTCGATTTGGGCGCATTTTTTGGAAACCTTCTGCTCAGTTGGTATTCGCAATTCGGCCGCGAGACGCGGGACGACGACAGGTCGGCACATCGAGCGTGGATTCTCGACCAGGTGAACGTTTTCTGGACCGCCTTTCGCACCCGTTTCCTCGCGCTCTGGGCGCAGAACGCCTCGGGCGATGTGTTTCCGAGGGCCATGTTCGCCGCGAGTTCCGATGCCGCCGCGCTGCAGTCCGCGCGCAGCGCGTTCGTCGATTCGCTCTTCGACGATATGCTCGGGTTCGGCGCCTGCAAGATGATCCGGCGCATCCTGGGATTTGCTCACGTACTGGATCTCGACGGCATCGAAAACGCCGAGGTGCGTGCCGCCTGCGAGGGCGCGGCGCTCGGCATGGCCGCGACCCTGCTGAGACACCCGGAACATTTCAAGACGGTCGGGGATGTCGCCGAAGCGGTGCCGCGCCTGCAACCCCGGCTTCGACGATCACCCTGAGATCTTTGCTTATGCCCGATCGGCATCAAGATCGGTGCCGGCACCCGGGTACACTTCCCTCCCGATGTCCAATCCCCTGCTGTACGCCCTCTGCGGCTTGATTGTCGGCGCACTCGTGGGCCTCACGGGCGTGGGCGGCGGCTCGTTGATTACGCCGATCCTGGTGCTGGTTTTCGGACAACCCCCTGCTGTGGCCGTCGGTACGGATCTCATGTTTTCCGCCAGCACGAAGCTCGTCGCCACCGCCTCTTTCGGCTTCAGCCGGCGGGTCGACTGGCGCATCGTGGGACGATTGGTCATCGGCAGCATTCCGGCCACCGCCGCCGTCATCGTCTGGCTCTGGTTCGATCACCGCCCCCCCGCCGTGGTGGATCAGTTGATTTCCCGCTGCCTCGCGGTGATCCTGGCGCTCGCGGCCGCGGCACTGTTGTTGCAGGATCCCCTGCGGCGGCTGGGCTTGAGATTCACGGCCGCCTGGCTCAATGGCACGGAGAGGCACAAGGTCGCGCTCACCATCGCGGCCGGAGCATTGCTCGGAGTCGGCGTCACCATGACCTCGGTGGGAGCCGGCGCGCTCGGCGTGGCGGTGCTGGTGGCTTTGTACCCGCTGCGGCTGCCCTCCGATCGTCTGGTGGCGACCGATATCGCCCATGCATTACCGATCACGGCGATGGCGGCGGCGGGCCACGCGTTCCTCGGGCACATGAATCTTCGGGTGCTCGCCTGTCTGCTGGTGGGATCGATTCCCGGCGTCATCATCGCCACCCGCGCAACGATCCGCCTTCCGGCGCAGCTCACGCGCACGCTGATCGCCCTCATGCTCGCCCTGGTGAGCGAACGCCTGTTCGTCGCCTGAGCCGGTGGCTGCCAGGGCTCCTCAGCCCTCGTGCAAGCCGCACTCGCGCTTCAGTCCGAAGAACCGCAGCTCCTCCATGCTGTCGACCTCGGCAAGCGAGCGGGTGGTGTGCCAATCGCCGATGGACAGATAGCCCTTCTCCCACAACGGGTGGTAGGGCAGTTGATGCTTCTGCAGGTATCGCCCGACGTCTCGATCGGTCCAGTCGAACAGCGGATGCACCTTGTAGCGTCCGCGCTTGAACTCGATGGGCTCGATCTGCGCCCGGGTGGCGGCCTGCACTCGGCGCAGTCCCGCGAACCAGGTTTCCGCACCCAGATCCCGCAGCGCCCGATCCAGGGGCTCCTGCTTGTTGATCCGATTGTACTGCTCGATACCCGCGAGACCCTGGTCCCAGAGCTTGCCGAACCGCGACTCCTGCCACGCCGGGGAGGCATCGGAACGGACCACCTTCAAATTGAGGCCGAGCTTTTCGGTGAGCTCGTCGACGAACCGATAGGTCTCGGGGAACAGGTAGCCCGTGTCGATCAGCACCACCGGGATTTTCGGGATCACCCCGTTGATGAGATGGAGCATCACCGCCGCCTGCGCGCCGAAGCTCGAGGTGAGCACGTGCGCTCCGGGCAGGAGCTCCACCGCTTGGGCGACGCGTTGCTCCGTCGAAAGCGACTCAAACGCGCGGTTGATCCTCTGCAAGGCGTCCTGGTCGGCGGGTCGGCCGCCGCCGCGAAGCCACTCGGTGAGACTCGATCTCAGGGCCAGGGTCCACACGTCATCTCCAAGGCAAGCCGGTGCTGGGGCCATGATATCCCGTGAGTCGCGGCCCACTTAGTCTCAAACGTTATGAACTCATAACCATTGTTTTTTGCGCTCCCCGGGGACTGCAGCCAGCCCGCCGCCCTCGCTCAGGCGGCGATCTGTGGGCTCGAGGCGTGCGCCGGAATCTGCACCATGATCGTCACACTGCCGTTGCTGACTTCACTCGTCAGCGTGCCGTTGAGCTTGCGCAGCCGCAAGGCAATGGATGCGAGGCCGGGCGCGAAGTTGCCCGGGCCGGGGAGCGCCCCTGCCCGGATGCCGTGCGCCACGAAATGCAGGGTCAACCGCTCCGGGTCGCCCTCATACCGGGCACTCAATTCCTTCGCGGCCGCATCCTCGCAGATCCACCGCAGGAACCCTTGTGCGATCCGAAAGATCGCCATCGCCAGGGCGGCGTCGACGGGAGGCGAGAGGCCCACCACTACATCTCGATATTCAATGCCGTATCGGCGGCACTCCCGGCCGAAATGGGCGCTCAAGGCCACGAACAGTCCGATGCTTTCCAGGAGCGACGGCTGCAGCACATCCACCAGCTGCCGCATCGATTCAATGGCTTTGGTCAGACTTCCCTCGATTCGATGCAGGCGCATGGAGGATTCGCCGGCGGCTTGCCCCGGATGTCGCGTCAGCCACGCAACGTCCATCATGGCAGCGATGAGGCTGCCGCCGAGATCGTCGTGAAGCGCCCGCGCCAGCCACGCATTGCGCTTTTCCGCTTCCTCCTGCAGATATTCCGCAAGAGTCCGCAAAGCGCCCATGTCAGAACGTCCAACCACCCAGCTGAGACAGAGCCATTGCCGACCACCGCCGCGATTTTCACCGCTGAGCCCCGACCCTAGTCCGAATGCGGCGCCGGGGGTATAAGCGCGCGCGGCATTCGGAGGAAACTGCTTCCCGATCTCTTGTCGTCCCGCGGCTGAGGCGCCAGCGGGGGAGTTCATTCCCGGCGCTCCCGGCTGTATACCGATTGCGTCTGGCCGGTCACCCAGGCGCTGAAATATTCGCGAATTTGCGCCAGTTCCGCGGGCCGCGCGTTCCAATGGAATTCGTGACAGCGTGCGTACAGTCGCAATGTGCTGGTCGGCGACAGGAGTGCCGCCGCCACTTCCGCGACGGGGTACTCCCCGAGCCTCTCCTCGCCACACTTCGGGCAACTGACCGGAAATTGAATCGTTGGTTCGTTCATGGCTGCAATTCCCTACTGAGCTGTGAAACGAAAGCCCCGCTTTTCCTGGGGCACCCTGGAGTGCTGACTCCCAAAGTAACGCGACGCGAATTTAAGGCTCGAAAATTGTAAAACAAGGGCGGCCGTGCGCTGAAAAGTGCCCGATTAGCGACATGCTGCACTGCAATTTCCGGACACTACATATCGGTCGGAGGGATGTGTTGTGGGCCGCGCTGTAAGCGGACACCGATACTAAAAAGAGTGCACCAGGCCTTGCGGCCCCCTCGGCGCGCCGTGGTACTTAGCCGCACGATGCAAGAGCACCCGCAGATTCAGGATGCGATAGTCGTGGGCGCCGGACCCGCCGGTCTCACGGCCGCCGTTTATCTGGGAAGGTTCCGTCGCAGCTGTGTGGTGCTCGAAGACGGCCATTCGCGGGCGCGGTGGATTCCCACCAGCCACAACATTCCCGGCTTTGCAGCGGGCGTCGGTGGGGAGGAGTTCCTGGCGGATCTGCGCGCGCAGGCCGCCAAATATGGCGCTGAGATCCGCCCTGCCCACGTGTCGGGCCTCGACACGCAGGAGGATCTGTTTTCACTCCGCACCGATGCAGGCACCTTTCGTGCCCGGTACGTGCTGCTGGCGACCGGGGTGAGGGATCATTTGCCCTCGATCGGCGGCGCTCCCGAGGCGGTGATGCGAAGTCTTCTGCGCTTTTGTCCGATCTGCGATGCTTTCGAGGCAATCGACAAGCGCATCGCGGTCATCGCCGACGGACCGCTCGGCGAGCGCGAGGCGCAATTCCTGAAGCATTATTCGGGCCGGGTCACGCTGCTGCACATCGGAGGCGCCCCTTCCGTGCGGAGCATGGACGCGCCCGGCGTGACCGGCATCGAGCGCATTTCAATCGCGCTCTCGGATGTTCGCATTCGTGAGGACCGCGTGATCGTGTCCAATGCGCAGCTCGAGCGGCAATTCGACGTGATCTATCTGGCTCTGGGCTGCACCGCGCAGAACCATCTGGCGCGCTCGCTCCATGCAAACCTCGACCGGCAGGGAGCGCTGACCGTCAATGCCCACCAGGAGACCTCCGTTCCGCGCCTGTACGCGGCCGGCGATGTCGTTCGCGGGCTCAATCAAGTCGTCGTCGCAGCGGCGGAAAGCGCCATTGCGTCGACCGACATCCATAACAAGCTCAGGGGAAAATGAAAATCCTTGCTTCCCGGGCGGTGCGCCGTCAGGCTTTGTTACCGAGGACGGTGCGCAGGGCGAGCTCCAAACCCCGGATGTCGTATGGCTTTCGCAGCACGTGCACATCCTTTTTCGGGCTGGAGACCCATCCCGCGGCATAACCCGTGGTCAGCAGCACCTTCAGGTTCGGACGCCGTCGCGAAACTTCGGCGGCAAGATCCAGGCCATTTTTTTCGCCGGGCATCATCACGTCCGAAAACATCACATCGATCTCGCGGTCGTCGGCAAGAGCGCCGAGCGCCGCCTGGGCGCTGGCCGCCCGGGTGATGCGGTAGCCCAGTTCCTGCAGCATTTCGGTGACGAGCGCCGCCACCTCGTTGTCGTCCTCGACGAGAAGGATCGAGCCCATCGAGCCGGGTTCTCCCCTGCAAGCGTCTGAAGGCAACGAGGGCGCCGCTGCCGCGGGTTTCGACTGCGTCCGCGGCAGCACCAAGGTGACCGTGGTCCCCTCCCCGACCCGGCTTTCGATCCTCACGCTGCCGCCCGACTGCTGCGCGAAACCGTGGACTTGAGGCAGCCCCAATCCCGATCCCTTGCCGATCTCCTTGGTGGTGAAGAACGGTTCGAATACACGCTCCAAAACGTCGGGCGCCATCCCGGTTCCGGGATCGGCCACGCTCAGAGCGACGAAATCGCCGGGCGAGCCCGACTGCGGCCCCTCGGCTTGGTTTCTTGCCGCGATGGTGATCACACCGCCGTTCGGCATCGCGTCGCGTGCGTTGACGCATAGGTTCAGGATCACCAATTCGAGTTGCGCCGGATCCACTTCCACGGGCCACAGGTCCTCCTCGAATTCCGTCTTCACCTGCACGTCGCCGCGCAACGAGCGATCCAGAAGCTCACGCATGCTTTCGATGTGCTGGCGCAGATCCACCGATTCCACCCGCAGGGGCTGTCGCCTGGCGAAGGCCAACAGCTGCCGGCTCAACGTGGCGCCGCGATCGGCGGCCTGTTCCATGCTCGACAGCAGCCTATGCAGCCGCTCCGGCTCGATCAGCGGACGCTTCAGCAGGCTGAGCCCGCCCTTGATGATCATCAGCAGATTGTTGAAATCGTGCGCGACCCCGCCGGTCAGCTGCCCCAGCGCCTCGAGCTTTTGCGCCTGGCGCATATGAGCTTCCGCGGCCTGCTTTTCGGCGAGGATCTCGGAGACACGCTGTTCCAGGCGCTCATTGAGCATCTGCAGTTCGGCATCCGCGGCCTTCCGAGTGGTGATGTCGATCGCCGTTCCGATGACCCGCAGGCATCGATCCCCGTCGAAGACGCCTCGTCCTTTCGCCGCCACCCAGCGCACCACGCCGTCCTCCTTGCCGATCGTTCGGTATTCGACGTCGTACAAGGCGCGCCGCGCCGGATCGAGCGCGGCGGCAAACGCCTCGGTGACGCGATCGCGATCGTCCGGATGCAGGCACGGGTAGAAATCATCGCGCATCGACACGGCGCGATCGGCGGATATTCCGAACATCGCCTTGACTCTCGGCGGCCAGAACAGCCGGTCCGACCCCACGTCGACATCCCATAAGCCGATTTCCGCCGCCTCGGTCGCCAGGCGCAGCTGCTCTTCGCTGTCGTGCCGCGCCGCATCGCTCAAAGAGCGGTTGGTCACGTCCACGCCCTCGACGAAGATTCCGTTTACCGTGCCGTCGGAATTCTTGATGGGTTGATAGACAAAGTCGACATAGCGCTCGTCGGCGGGATGATGGGGCGCGGGCTGCACCGCGAACTTGGCGCCGTTCGCGATGTAGGGTTCGCCGCTCGAGTAAACCCGGTCGAGCAATTCGACGTAGCCCCGGGCAGCGGCCTCCGGCAGCGCCTCCGCCACCGTGGAACCGATCACGTCGCGGTGTCCGATCAGGCGCTGATAGCTCGGATTCGTGAGCTCGAACCGATGCTCCGGGCCGCGCAGGATCGCCACGAAGCTCGGAGCCTGCTCGAAGAGCTGCGCCAGGCGCTCGCGCTCCTGTGCCGCATGTCTGGCCGCCACGATGTGCGCCGTGGTCTCGGCGCAAACCACCAATACACCACCGACACCGCTCGGGGCGGCTGGATCGACAATGGGACTGTAGCTGTAGGTCCAGTACACCTCCTCACGGCGCCCGTTGCGGGTGATGGGGACCAAAGCGTTTTCATGCCAGGTGGCGCCGCGGCTGGACATCACCTGATCGATTTGGGGTCCAATGATGTCCCAGATCTCGTCCCAGACCTCCCGCGCGGGGCGTCCGAGGGAGCCCGGATGACGTTCCGGCCCGATCGACTGCCGATAGGCGTCGTTGTAGAAGCATAGAAGCTGCGGACCCCACCAGATGTACATCGGGTGTCCCGTGTTCAGAATCACGCCAAGCGCGGTCCGCAAGGGCCCAGGCCAGTCCGACGGGTCGCCCAGCGAGGTCGAGCGCCAATCGTGTGTGCGCATGAGGGCCCCCATTTCGCCGCCCCCCTGCAGAAATGCGGGGGAAGGCGGGTTGGGCGTGGCGCCTTCGGGGCCGGTCGGGCGAGGTGCGGACATGTGGAATTTTGCGGTTGTTATGGGGCCAGGTTATAGGGCCGTCCTTGGCGCGTAAAGCTCCGCGAAGCAGTAGGTGCGCGGCTACAACAAGTCGGGACATTTCTCGCTCCGCGGGCCGCGCCTTGACGTGCCATTCTTGCCGGCGGTTTCGGCGAAACGTATCGAAGACAGAAGGAAGCCGGTGGTTGAAGTAATCAAGAAATCCCGCGTCCGCGAGGGAAGCTCGGAGGCGCACGGGGCGATTTGGGACGGCAAGGGCACGAATTTCACGTTGTTCTCCGCGAACGCCACCAAGGTCGAAGTGTGTCTGTTCGATTCCTCGGGCGTCACCGAAACCGAACGCATCGCGCTCCCTGAATATACCGATCTCATCTGGCACGGGTACATCCCGGATGTGCACCCCGGCTCGGTCTACGGACTGCGCGTTCACGGGCCGTATGAACCGAACACCGGCCAGCGCTTCAATCCGCACAAGCTGCTCTTGGATCCCTATGCGCGGGCACACATCGGTCAGGTGAAATGGTCGCCGGAGTGCTTCGGCTACTCCGTGGGGGCGCCTGATGCCGACTTGTCTTTCGACGACCGCGACAGCGCGCCCCACATGCCCAAATGCGTGGTGGTGGATCCGAATTTCGATTGGCACGGCAAGCCGCGCGCCAAGGGACTGCCTTGGGACAACACGATCATCTATGAGGCCCACGTCAAGGGGTTCACGAAGCTGCATCCGGACGTTCCCGATCATCTGCGCGGCACGTACGGAGGACTTGGCGTCAAGGCAGTGACCGACTACATCAAGTCGCTCGGCGTTACCGCGATCGAGCTCTTGCCGGTGCACACCTTCGTCGACGACAGTCACCTGCTCGAGCGCGGTCTCCGGAACTATTGGGGATACAACAGCATCGGCTTCTTCGCTCCCGACCCGCGTTATGCATCGGCGCCCGAACAGTGCCTGCGCGAATTCAAGGAGATGGTGGCCCGCTTCCACGACGCCGGCCTCGAGGTCATCCTGGATGTGGTTTACAACCACACCGCCGAAGGCAACGAACTCGGACCCACCTTGTCGTTCAAGGGAATCGACAACACCAGCTATTACCGGCTGCTGCCGGAACCCCGCTTCTACGTCAACGACACCGGCACCGGCAACACGCTGAATCTGTCCCACCCGGCCGTGATAGAAATGGTCACCGACAGTCTGCGCTACTGGGTCAACGAACTGCATGTCGATGGCTTCCGCTTCGACCTCGGCACGATCCTGGCGCGCGAGCCCAACGGGTTCGACAACCAAAGCGGATTTCTCAAGGCCTGCAATCAGGATCCGGTGCTGCGCACGGTCAAGCTCATCGCCGAACCCTGGGACTGCGGCCCCGGCGGTTATCAGGTCGGCGGCTTCCCCCCCGGCTGGGGCGAATGGAACGACCGCTACCGCGACACCGTGCGCGACTTTTGGAAGGGCAGCGCGTCGGTTGCCGACGTGGCGAAGCGTTTGACCGCCTCCGGCGAAGTCTTCAATCGCCTGGGGCGCCGCCCCTGGTGCAGCATCAATTTCGTGACCGCCCATGACGGGTTCACGCTGAACGATGTGGTGTCGTACAACGACAAGCACAATGACGCGAACGGCGAGGACAACCGGGACGGCAGCAACGACAACCATTCCTGGAACTGCGGCGTCGAAGGCCCGACCGACGACCCGCAGATCAACCTGCTGCGCGAACGTCAGATCCGAAACATGCTCTCGACACTGCTGCTCTCGCAGGGCACACCGATGCTGCTCGCGGGGGACGAATTCGGCCGCACCCAGCAGGGCAACAACAACGCCTACTGCCAGGACAATGAGATCAGCTGGCTCCATTGGGACCTGTCCGACAGCGCTCGATCGCTGTTGCGCTTCACCCGCACTCTTTGCGAGCTCAGGCACAAATATCCCATCCTGCGGCGCAATCTCTTCCTTACCGGCGCGAACGACGAAGAACTGGACGTCAAGGATCTGACTTGGATCAATGCCGCGGGCGAGGAAATGCAGCAATCCCACTGGACCGACCCGGTCGCGCACTGCTTCGGCATGCTGATCGACGGCCGCGCGCGGCCGTCCGGCGTGCGCCAACGGGGTACCGAGGCAACGCTGCTCATCGTGATGAACGCCCATCACGACTTCGTCGAGTTCACCCTGCCCGTCGCAAGCGGCGGCGGTTCGTGGAAGCTGGTTCTCGATACCAATGTCGCGGAGCACGCCGAAGGATTCGAGGGGCACGCGGGCGACCAGTACGGGGTGACCGCGCGATCGCTGGTGCTGTTTGCGTTGCTGCCCGCATGAAGGCGCTGATTTTCGATCTGGACGGCACATTGGTCGATACCGTGTACGGCCATGCCTTGTCCTGGCAGCGGGCCCTTTCGGAGGCCGGCATCGAAACGGACGCGGCCAGACTGCATCGGCGTGTGGGGATGGCCGGCAACCTCCTGGTGGACGAATCGGCGCGCGAGGCCGGCAGAAAAATCTCGGGCGCCGGAGCGAAAGCGGCGGACAAGCGGCATGCCGAGATCTTTGCGCGATTGGTGCCGCGCCCGCGGCCGCTCGAGGGTGCGGTCGAGCTGCTGCGCAAGCTCAGGCAGCATCGCGTGCCCCACGGAATCGCCACCTCCGGTCAGCGCGACAGCATTCGGCCCGCGATTGCCGCCCTCGAGCTGCCGGCAGGCGCCCTCATCGTCGACGCAACGAGCGCGAAACAGGCCAAGCCGGATCCCGACCTTTTCATTCAATGCCGCCGCCGGCTGCGCGCTGCTGCGAAGGACTGCTTTGTGATCGGTGATGCGACATGGGACGTTCTGGCGGCGCGACGTGCCGGGATGCTCGCCGTCGGGTTGCTGAGCGGCGGGTATGGGGAAGATGAGCTCTATCGGGCCGGAGCCTTCCGCGTGTATCGGGATCCCAAGGAGCTCCTCGGCTCCATCAGTCAGCTGGGCCTGTCCCTTTAGCGCCAACAGTCAGAAAGCCGATGCTCTGCAGGTAGCCGGCAAGGCCGACCAGTGCCTCGCTGCTGTGGCCGCCGGGCAGGTCACTCAGGCGAAAACTTCGGCGACGGCACATTGCGTCGAGCACCGGTTCCAATTGCAATGGAAAACCATACCTGTTGCCGTCGAATTCGAGCGTGAGCAGGGGCGCCGCATTCGGCCCGCCGGCCGGCCGCGAAAAATGATATCGGGCCTCCGAAGGCGCCTCCAGCAGCGAGTTCGCGGCGATCACCGCCACATCGGCACGAAACCGCCCCGGCATTCGCCGACGCGACTGATCGACCATGCCCAAAAACCTGTTCAATGCCCGATCGAGGTCGCTGTCCGACAGGCGCTCCGGAGCCATCCGTCTCAATTGCTCCCTTATCGCCGGTCGAAGCTCGGCGCGACTGGCAAATCCGGCCGGCAGCGATTTGCGAAACTCTTCCGCGCGAACGCAGGAAGGATCCAGGCCCTTCAGGATGGACGCCCAGGTGTACACATGGATGCCCACCGTGACGTGTGCGGAATGGCTCTGCGATGTGGTCGCCGCATGTGCGTAACCGCGCGGGAGGTACAGGAGATCTCCGGCTCGTAACTCGACCTCCGCGAGCCGCGGCCCGGGACTGAAGTTTTTGGGGTCGCACGGCTGACCGGCATCCGGCAGCTTGATGACGGGCTCATGTATCCGCCACAGCTTCCTGCCCGCTATTTGCAGCACCAGTATGTCGTGGGTGTCGTAATGGACGGGGAAACCGGCCGTGTATCCGGCCGTCAGGTAGATGTTCGTCTTGATACCGTGATCGAGCTGCTCCTCCAATTTCAAACACAGATCGCTCAACGGCCTCCAATGACGGTCCAGGGAGGTGAGCGCTATCGTCGCGCCTCTGCCGTATTCCGCCGACAGTTTCTTCAAATTCGGCACGCCAAAAAAAGTCACCTGGCCCATCTTGACGTCATCGCAATAGGCCTGCGCGGGATGGAACACCCCTCCCTTCGCCAGCATGATCGCCGGGTATCGCGCATCCGAGGTGGAGATGATGTCCTCCAGATTCTGCTTCGTCAGCAGTTCGCGGTAGAACCCCTCATCACCGCGTTGCACCCGGAACCAGTTTGTTTCCCAGTACGTGGAGAAGAACTCCTCCAGGGAGACTGGATGAAGGAGCGATGCCAGGTCGAGGATCGGCTTTTGCATCAACCCGGAGCTCTCCCCCCGACGAAAGACCGCTGGCCGAAGCGGTTCCGAATGCCATAGTAGGCGGCGCTCACGGTCAGCAGCCCGACGATCCAGGAAAAATCGATGCCGCCCAGGGCGCGCCCGACCGGTCCCGTATAGACGTCGCTCGCGATGAACGGAACCTGCACCAGGATGCCCAGCAGGTAGCAGATCAGGGCCGCAACGTTGTATCTGCCATAGACGCCGCCATCCGCCGCGAAAAACGATGCCACATCGTACGATCCGCGCCGGATCAGGTAATAATCCACCAGGTTCACGGCGGTCCACGGCACCATCACGTACAACAGTATCTCGTTGAAGCGCCCATACAACGGCAGGAAATTCGTCGCTCCGACCAGACCGATGAGCAGCGCCGCGGTGAAGATCGCCGTGGCGATCAATGCCCGCGCGCGCGAGTCCGCGCGCCAACCGGTCGCAAAGGTCTGGATCAGGGTGATCACCGCCAGCGCACCTCCATACAGGCAGATCGCGCCCGCGACGGCCACGCCCGGAGCGAACAACAGAACGATAGCGGTGCTCGCGTGCCCGGTGAGCCGGGAGATCGCCTGAACCACGTCGCCGTTCACGACCGCCGGCCCGATCAGCGCACCCAGGATCATGGGCATGACGGCGCCGATCACGCTGCCCCAATAGCAGGCCCAGAATGCCCGGCGCGGACCGGTATCGGGCGGCAGGTAGCGCGAGTAATCGGAAACGTAAGGTGCGTACGAGAGCTGCCAGAACGCCCCGATGGAGACCATCCCGAAGAAACCGACGGGCGAAAAGTGTCCCTGCGTAAGGAATGTCTTCGGCACCGGGTGAACGATGAGCACCCATGCGTAGCAGAGCACAACGGCGCCGCCGGCGACGTAGGTCATCAGACGCGTGCAGACATGGATCAGATCGTGCCCGTAGATCGCCGCCGCGAGACTGACCAGACCGATCGCCACGATGCATGACGGCTCGCCGACCGAGGGCACGATGGCGTGGAGCGATTGTCCGCCGGTCACGAGGGCGGTGGCGGCATATCCCACGTACATGAACACCACCAACCCGACCACTGCGGCGGCGCCCCTGGCTCCGAACTGGCCGCGGCTCTGCACCATCTGCGGTACGCCGAGCCGCGGGCCCTGCGCCGCGTGCAGCGCCATGAAAATCGCGCCGACCAGGTTGCCGACGACGATGGCGATGCTGCCCGCGAGAAAGGACTGTCCGAACAGCGTCGTCGCGAGTGCACCGGTGACGACGGTCAAGACGTTGATGTTCGCACCCAGCCAGAGCGTGAACAGATGTCGCGCCTTTCCGTGCCGCTGATCGAGCGGGATCTGATAGATTGTGTGTTGTTCGATCCGTGCCGGACGGTGCCGGCTGCGTCTCACGGAAGAGTTCATCGCGGCGGGAAATCAATGGCCTCGGACATCGGCGAGCAGTATAGTCATAAAAAAAGATGACCACCGATATTCCTGACTTCGGTTTGACGCCCGAACAACGCCGCGAAGCGGTTTTCGGACACCACTACGATTATCCCGGCATGTTCGGCGCTCGCGGCGAGATCTGGTGCTACACGGACGCGTTTGCCTATGCGAACGGCGGCACGGTGCATCTGCACGTGAGCTCGAGCGCGCAGCGCTACCGGCTCTCGGTTTCCCGCGACGGTGCCGCCCTCACTCCCGTGCTGGAACGCGCCGTCGCCGGTGCTCGATGGCAGGAGTCACCGGACCAATGCTCGGTCCTCGGCTGCGGCTGGGAGTCCTCCCTGGAGTTTGAGGTGGGCTCGGACTGGCCTTCAGGCGCCTACCGGGTCACCTTGACGGCTCAGGGCCGCGACGGGTCACCGATCCACGCCCACCATCTGTTCATCGTCCGACCGCCGCCGGGTCGCAAGGCACAACGCATTCTGCAAATCGCGGCGACGGGCACCTGGACTGCGTACAACACGTGGGGTGGCTCCAATCATTACCAGGGCATCACCGGGCCGAAGCGCAACCAGTATGCGCCCACGGTGAGTATCGAGCGTCCGTGGTGCCGGGGGTTTGTCGTTCTTCCGCAGGACGCGCCACGGGTCGCCCTGCAAATCCTCCTACCGCCCGCGACGGCTCCTCGCTATCCACACCTGGAATGGGCGTTTGCCAATGGCTATTGCAACAAGTATGCATCGGCAGGCTGGGCCAGCTACGACCGGCATTTCTTCCAATGGGCGGAGCGCACCGGCTTCGCGGTCGATCTGGCGAGCCAGCACGAGTTGCAATTCAACCCGGAAATTCTCGAGGGCTACGATTGCATCGTTTGCGTCGGCCACGACGAGTACTGGACTTGGGAGATGCGCGATGCCGTCGACGCCTACGTCGAGCGGGGAGGACGCGTGGCGCGCTTCGCCGGCAACTTCATGTGGCAGACGCGGCTCGAGTGCGGCGGCAAGTCCCAGGTCTGCTACAAGTATCGGGCGCGGGCGGAAGATCCCGTTTACCGCTCCGCGGACCCTTCGCGCACGTCCGGGTCGTGGGAGGCGCGTGAGACCGGACGACCGGGCGCGATGACCTTCGGGCTCAATGCAACCCGGGGCCTGTATGCCGGTTGGGGCGGCTGCGCTCCGCGCGGCGTGCGCGGCTTTCCGGTCTACCGGCCGGAGCATTGGGCGTTCGACGGAACCGGTCTGTACTACGGGGATTTGCTCGGTGCCGACGGTCACGCATTTGGATACGAGGTCGACGGACTCGATTACGTGATTCGAGACGGACTGCCGGAACCGGCCGAGAGCAGCGGCGCACCGGCAGGACTCGCCATCCTCGCACTCGGCCTTTCGTCCTTGAAGGAGGAGACGACCGATCTGGCCTTCGACGACAGGTTCCTATCCGATGAGGATGCGAGATTCGTCGCGCAGATCATGACGGGAGAGGACAGCGATGCCGCCGTCGACCGGATCAAGCGCGGCGCCGGCATGATCGTGCATTTCCCCCGCGGCCGGGGCGAGGTGTTTCATGCCGGGAGCTGCGAATGGGTCGCGGCTCTTTCCCGGCGCGACGCGATGGTGGAACGCGTGACCGCCAACGTGCTGCGTCGGTATCTGGATCGCTGAGCGGACGGCCCCACCTTGTTGTATGGCTGAGCCCGGATCCCTCGAGGTTTTTCGGGTATTCCTCAGACTGGGATTGACGTCCTTCGGGGGACCGATCGCTCATCTCGGCTATTTTCGGGAGGAGTTCGTCGTACGCCGCCGCTGGCTCGACGATGCCGCGTACACCGATCTGGTGGCGCTATGCCAATTCCTGCCCGGCCCGGCGTCGAGTCAAGTCGGATTCTCGATCGGGCTGATGCGTGCAGGGTATGCGGGCGGCCTTGCGGCATGGGCTGGCTTCACCTTACCCTCGGCGATCGCGCTCGTCTCGTTCGCCTACGGAGCCGCCGCATTGAGCGGACCGATCGGGTTGGGCCTCATTCACGGGCTGAAGCTCGTCGCGGTGGCCGTCATCGCGCAGGCCGTCGCGGGAATGGCGCGTTCGCTGTGTCCCGACCTGCCGCGCGCGGCGATCGCCGCAGCCGCCGCGCTCGTCATGGCGGTCGGCAACACCGCGATCGCTCAGATCGCCGTCATCGTGGCGGGCGGGCTCCTCGGCCTTTGGATCTGCCGGGACGGGCGGCCGGTGTCGGCACCCTTGGTCAGGGCTATCCCCGTATCGCGCGGGGCCGGCCTGATGTCGCTGGCATGCTTCGGGCTGTTGCTCATTGGCCTGCCCACGGCCCAACGCTTCGGAGCCGGCCCCGGCGTGGCGCTGTTCGGCGCATTCTATCGCTCCGGCGCCCTGGTGTTCGGCGGCGGTCATGTGGTGCTGCCTTTGTTGCGCGACGCATTCGTCACTCCGGGCTGGGTCAGCGATGGAACTTTCCTCACGGGATACGCCGCCGCACAAGCCATTCCAGGCCCCCTGTTCAGCGTCGCCGCCTTCCTCGGCGCAGCGGTCCGAACCTCCCCTCATGGTCTGGCCGGCGCCACCCTCGGGCTGATCGCGATCTTTCTGCCTGGAATGCTGATTCTGGTCGGCACGCTGCCATTTTGGAACGCCCTCCGAGCGCGCGCCGCGGCGCGGGCCGCCATGAATGGGATCAATGCGTCGGTGGTCGGGATGCTGGCGGCGGCGCTCTATAGCCCGGTTTGGACCAGCTCGATCAAGGACGCGGAGGACTTCGGTGTGGCGCTCATCGGCTTCGCTCTGCTCCACGTGTGGCGCATGCCCGCGTTATGGGTGGTCTTGCTGGGCGCGGCCGCGGGCATCGCCATCAATCTCGTCGGGTAGCAGCCTCAACCGCCGCAACAGCGGTGTAATGGTCAGCCCTTGCGCGAATACCGAGAACGCCACAACGGCAAAAGTCAGCGTAATGATCAAGTCCCGGCGCGGGAGATCCTCCGGCAACGCCAACGCGAGGGCCAATGCCAAGGCGCCACGCAATCCACCCCAAAAAAGCACATGTTGATGGCGCACATCCACCCTTAGCCGGCTTCGCGAGATCAGCGCGCACAGCGGATAGATTGCCGTCGCTCGACCCAAAGTTACCAGCAGGAGCACGGCTGCCAGCGGCACCCACAAACCGCTGAAATGCTGCTGCGCCTCCTGCGCCCCGATCAACAAAAAGATCAATGAGTTGGCGATGAAAGCCAGATACTCCCAAAATGAAACCAATGCCTGGCGCCCCGTATCCGTCATCAGGCTCGAAGAACGGAAGTTCCCCACCACCAATCCGGCGGTGAGTGAAGCGAGCACGCCGGACATATGGAAGTGCTCGGCAACGAAAAAGGAGCCGTATGCCGCCAGCGTCGTGAACGTGATCTCGACCAGATAATCGGGACTGCGGCCGGCGAGCAGCATGAACCCCGCGGCCACCACGGCGCCGACGAGGGCGCCGCCAATGATCGTGACGGCCAGCGTTCCGGCGACCACCGCGACGCCTTGATGATTTCCGGCCAGGATTCCGAGCAGCGCGACGAACGCGACGGCCGCAGTGCCGTCGTTCAACAGACTTTCCGCTTCGATCAACAACTTCAGACGCCCCTGCACATTGGCCTCTTTGAACGTCGCGATCACCGACACCGGATCGGTCGCCGCGATCAGCACGCCGAAGACGAGCGCGCTGCCCCAGTCCCAGTCCAGCAGGTAACGCATGCCGGCGGCGGTCACCGCGGCCGCCACGGCCACACCCACCGTCGCGAGCAGCAGCACCACGGGCAGGTCTTTCTTGAACTCCCGCCACCCGATGAACAGCGCGGCCTCGAATACCAGCGGTGGCAGGAACACGCTGAATATCAGTTCCTTCGACAGGTGCCACTTGATGGAGATGTGCAGGAAATAGAGCAGCATTCCGGCGAGCACCAAACCCACCGTGTAGGGCATGCGCAGGCGGCGCGTCAGCATCGCCACCAGCGCGGACACGAACAGCAGAAAGCCGAACTGCGAGAGGTCGGATGTCATTCAGATCCTTCTCCATACAACGCAGAGGACATCGGCGTTCGGAAGCGAGCGGGCATGGAATTAGAACATGGATATGAGCGCGATACCCGGTCGCCCGCTCCCCGACTCATCGCGGGCCGGGCCATAGGAAGCTCGCCAGGGCGAAAATCATCGCGGGAGGCATGACGAGGCAGCCGAGGCCGAGAAATCGCCATGCACTGACCTCAAGACCCTCGCGGCGCAGCGCCACGAGCCAGAGGATGGTGGCCAATGATCCCGTCACCGAAAGATTCGGCCCGATATCGACGCCGATCAGCAGTGCGCCGGCGGCATCGGGATGCAGGTGCGCGCCGGTGACGATCGCGCCGGCGAGCAGCCCCAGCGGCAGGTTGTTCATGGCGTTGCAAAGAAATGCCACGATTCCCCCGGCCGCGAAAGCCGTCGTGGGCACGGACGACGCCGACGGTTGCGCGAGCAGCTCCATGACGGGCTTGAGCACACCCGTATGCTGGACCGCCTCGACGAGCACGAAGAGGCCCGCGACCAGCGGCAACACGCTCCAGGAGATTTCTCTCACCACCGGCCAGGGACCGGCGCGTTTCCACAGCAGGATGGCGGACGCCGTCCCCGTGCCGGCGATGAAGGTCGGCAGTCCGAGTTGCCAGCCGAGCCCCGAAGCGGCCAGCAGCAGGATTGCCGCAGCGGCGATGCCGCCGCAGGCGAGGCGCCCGCCGAGGCTCAACGCCGGCACTTGCACGTCACGGGCGATATCGCCCTGCAGCTCGCGACGCTGGGTCCAGCGCAGCATCATGAAGGTGATGCCGATCGAAACGAGCGAGGCGATGCCGAATTGGTGCAGCCAGCCGAGCAGCGGCGGCATGTGCGCTCCGTAGACGACGAGGTTCGCGGGATTGGAGATCGGCAGCACGAAGCTCGCGGCATTCGCGATGAACGCACAGATGAACAGATAAGGCAGCGGGCGCGCCCCCGCGCGTCGCGCCGCCGCGTAGACGGCCGGCGTCAGCACCACGGCCGTAGCGTCGTTCGACAGGAACACGGTGACGACGATCCCGACCCCGTACACCAAAGTGAACAGTTTCGCCGCAGAACCCTGCGCATGCCGCACCGCAAACGCCGCAAGCCAGTCGAACAGCCCTTCCTGACGGGCCACTTCCGCAAGCACCATCATTCCCACGAGAAAAAGATAGACGTCCGTCCCCTTCAGAACCGCGGCCGCCGCGTCGGTCATCGATATCAGGGAAAGGAGCACGAGCGCGACCGCACCCAGGGTCGCCCACACTGCCTCGGGCAGATTGCCGGGACGAACGATCACCCCGAGGACGGCAAGCGCCGAGATCGACCAGGTGGCGAGATTCGCCATGGACCCGCTCACCGCAGATCACCCATGCGAGGGCTCCCGACGGGCGGCTCGTTCATTCTCCCGCACCTGGGTCTCCGGCATGAAAAAAAGCAGTATGACAAGCGCCGCCAACGCCACCGCGGACAGGAACAAAAAGCCCGCCCGGTAGCCAAAGGCGTGCACGATACCGCCCGCTATGGATTGGCTCAACGCCGCGCCAATTCCGACGGCCGTGGTCACTACCCCCTGGGTGAAATTGAAGCGGCCGGTTCCCCGGGTCAGGTCCGCGATCACCAGGACCGACACGACGCCGAAGATCGCCGCACCGATTCCATCGAGCACCTGAATGGCGATCAACGGAATCGCCGAGTGGGTCAACGTATATAGCATCCCGCGGACCGGCAGAGCCGCAAAGCCGACCAGCAGCAAGGGCTTTCGTCCCCATTGGTGTGCCGTGCGGGCCGTCCATGACGCCATGAGCGTAACCACCAGCTGCGTGGTCACGACACAGGCGGACATGAACATCATGGATGTCCGTCCATGGCCTTTGGCCAGCATCTCCCCCAGCAGGGGAAGCATCGCCGCATTGGCAAAATGGAACGACACGGCACATATCAAGAAGATGATCAAAGGGCGGCTTTTTGCCAACTTCGCCAATCCGGTCGGCGCCGAGTGCTCGTCGCGTCCGTCGGCGCCTCGGGCAGTTTGGTAGTCGATTCGCACGGCATCTATCCTTGACAGCGCCCAGAGCGTGGGAATGGTGACCGCGACCACGAAGAAAAAGATGCCCCGGTTGGAAATGAAATACCCGATCAGCCCCATGGCTATGGCCGCGACGACATTGCCCGCGGAATTGAACGTCTGATTGCGCCCCTGACGCCGATCGAATGATGACCGGCCGACCAATCCCAGCGAGATGGCGCACAGGGTCGGTCCGAAGACGCTGGAGCTCGCGCCAATCAACGTCTGTGCGGACATCACCGGCCAAAAGGACGGAAACATCGCGATGATGAGCGCGCCCAGCGCCAGGAGGACGACCCCGCCCGCCATCAGCGACCGCTTGGACTTCACGCGATCGGCGATCGCACCCGCAGGCGTCTGGGCGATGATTCCGGCGATTCCACCGCCAGTCAGTATGATGCCGATCTTTGCCTCGTTCCATCCCCGCGTCGCCAGGTAGATCGCGAGGAAGGGACCGACGCCGCTTTGCACGTCGGCCAGGAAGAAATTGAGCCAGTCGAGGCCGCGCAGCGATGTGTCGGTGCGTGGCGTGAATTGCACTAACTACACCGCGGCTTGAAATTTCTTCGCCGCCCTTGGGTGCCGGGGGTCCGAAGCGTCGAGGGGATTGGGCATTGAACGTACTCGGGTCGGGGGATTCATTCCGCCCTGATATCCTGGAGTTTTCGGCGCTGAGCTCCTGCCGCATCGAAGTTGCCGGGATCGAGCCATGCCCGGTATGCCCGGCTGAGCGTCGGCCATTCGGAGTCGATGATGGAGAACCAGGCTGTGTCGCGATTTGCGCCTTTGAAGACGACGTGCTGACGGAAGACCCCTTCGAATTTGAAGCCAAAACGCAGGGCGGCACGCTTGGACGGTTCGTTCATGTCGTGGCACTTCCATTCGAAGCGCCGATAGCCGAGCTCCTCGAAAGCGTAGTCCGCGAACAGATACAGCGCTTCGGTTGCAGCCGGGCGGCGCGCAATGAGCGGACCCCAGTAGATGCCGCCGATCTCGATGACACCGTGGGCGGTGTCGATGCGCATCAGCGATTGGCGGCCGGCCGCCTTCCCGCTCGTCTTGTCGACGACCGCGAACACCAGGGGATCCTCGCTCGCCTCGACCTTGTCGAGCCAGGACTGGAATTCCTGCCGGGTTCGAGGCGGATATTCGAACAGCCACCGGAAGCGCTCGGCGGCATCGGCGACGCTCGACGCCTCGAACAATTGGTCGCCGTGCTTGGAGGCCTTGATGGGCTCGAGGCGGCAATAGCGGCCATCCAGAATTTGGCGGGCCGGCCTCGCCCGTGGCGTCCAATTCTTCAAGTCGCGCATCGAGACACCGCCCACACCCCACTTCCGCCGATGTGAAGCCGCAGTATGCCGACGCCCTTTCTGAATGGCTAGCCGGCCGCCACTTGCAGCGCCGGAGCTGGTACTCCCCGGTTGCTGTTCAGTTTGATATTGAGCCGCAGCTCGTTGGCGGAGTCCGCATTGCGGATCGCTTCCTCATACCCGATGGCGCCTTGGTTGTACAGATCGAACAGCGATGCGTCGAAGGTCATCATGCCGAGCTCCCTGGATTTCTGCATGATGTTCTTGATCTCGTGAAATTCCCCCTTGAGCAGCTTGTCCGCAACGGTGGGGGTATTGATGAGTATCTCGACCGCCGCCCGCCGCCCCTTTCCGTCCTCGGTCCGGATCAGACGCTGCGAGATGATTGCCTTCAGATTGCTCGACAGGTCCATGAGCAATTGCTTGCGTCGGTCCTCGGAGAAAAAATTGATGATCCGGTCGATGGTCTGATTGGCGCTGTTCGAATGCAGCGTGCCGAGACACAAATGCCCCGTCTCGGCGAAGGCGATTGCGTGCTCCATCGTCTCGGTGTCGCGGATCTCCCCGATCAGGATCACATCGGGCGCCTGTCGCAAGGTGTTCTTGAGCGCGTTGTGCCAGGAATGCGTGTCGATGCCGACTTCGCGATGCGTGACGAGCGATTGCTGCGACTGATGCACGAACTCGACCGGGTCCTCCACCGTGACGATGTGACCCGGAGAGGAGCGGTTCCGATGATCGATCATCGCGGCGAGCGACGTCGATTTGCCGGAACCGGTGGCGCCGACGACCAGCACGAGCCCGCGCTTGGTCATCACGATTTCCTGCAACGTCTCGGGCAGCCCGAGGTCGGCGAGGTTCGGAATCTGGTTGGTGATGGTTCGCACGACCATGCCCGGATTTTGCTGTTGCATGAACACGTTCACCCGGAAGCGCGCCACGCCCGGCACCGCGATGGCGAAATTGCATTCCAGCTCCTTCGCGAACTCCTCCCGCTGGCGCGGATTCATGATCGCGAACGCCAGATCGCGGGCAATCTCCCCGGAAAGCTTTTGGTTGGTCAGCGGGCGCATGTGGCCCTGCAATTTCATGCTGGGCGGGAAGTCCTTGGAGACGAACAGGTCCGATCCCCCGGCCTGGCTCATCGCGGTCAGCAATTTGACGATATAGCTTTTTGCTTGTTCTTCAGGCAGACCTGCCATTCGTCCCTCGAGATTAAACCCATCGGGCTCGAAGGGTAGCGAATAGCCAAAGCCCGGATCTGGAATTGCTTCTCATTGCGGCACAATAAAGGACCCGCGGTGCGGCACAATGCCGCCATGCCCATCCATCGCGGCTTCATATTGCAGGCGAGCTATCGAATCACCTCCGACGGCCAGGGACGCCGCCTGCCGGTCGTGCATCTGTATGGGCGCCTGGAAAACGGAGAGAGCTTCCTGGTACGGGACGATCGTCAACGGCCGCACTTCTACCTGCGTGCGGCCGACGCGGACAAGGCACTCGGGCTGCGCGGGGGAACTCCCTCGCGCACGGACCGGCGGACGTTCGGCGGCGAACCGGTGTTGCGCATCGACGTCGAAGCGCCCTCCGATGTCCCTCCGCTGCGCGAGCGCCTGCATGGCGCCGGCATCGAGACTTTCGAAGCGGACGTGCGCTTCGCCACGCGTTATCTGATCGAGCGGGATATCAAAGGCGGCTGCGAGATCGACGGGGAATCGCTCCCGCCCACCTCGCCGCCGGCGGGTGCAGGCCTGGCCCGGGTGTTCCAGAACCCGCTGGTTCGCCCGTGCGACGTATCGATCGAGCCGCGCATCCTGTGCTTCGACATCGAAACCGACCCCAAGGCCGACCGCCTGCTGGCGATTTCGCTGTTCGCGCCGGGCATCGACGAGGTGCTGATCGTCGACCCCGCCGGCCGCCCCATGCCGCCGAATGCGATTCGCTGTGCGGGCGAATTGGCCGCCCTCGATCTGTTCGGCGAGCGCCTGCGCGCCTTCGATCCCGACGTGATCACGGGATGGAACATCATCGACTTCGATCTGAGCGTGCTCGAGCGCATCGCCGCCCGGCTCGGATCGGAGTTGCACCTGGGACGCGAGCCCGGCGCGATGCGGCTCCGCAAGGCCGAGGGCTACTTCGGCAGCGGGCAGGCGAATATCGCAGGACGCCTGGTGCTAGATGGAATCGATCTGCTGCGCGGTGCCTTCGTGCGAATGGACGATTACTCTCTGGATGCGGTGGCACGCGAAGTCCTCGGCGAGGGCAAAGCGGTGGCGGGCGATGCGCGCGATCGCATGGGCGAGATCATCCACAACTACGCGCATGATCTCGGCGCATTCGCGGTGTATGCCCGCACCGATGCGCGTCTCGCGTACGGCATCGTGGAGAAGCTGCGGCTCGTGGATCTCGCCTTTGCCCGCAGCAAGCTCACCGGCATGACGCCCGATCGCGTCGCCGCCAGCATCGCCTCGTTCGACTTTCTCTACCTCGCGGAGCTCGAGCGCGCGCGCATCGTCGCACCCAGCGTGCGCGGAGACGATGCACGGGTGCACGTGGCTCAGCAAGGCGGTCATGTGCTGGAGCCGCAGGCGGGCCTGCACACCAATGTATGGGTGTTCGACTTCAAGAGCCTGTACCCCAGCCTGATTCGCACCTTCAATATCGATCCCGTCGGCTACGTGCCCGGGGAGGCGCCCGGCGAGGATCTCATCGTCACGCCGGGTGGGCGCTTCAGGCGCGGTCGGGCGATTCTGCCGCGGATCCTCGATGAGCTCTTCCCGCGCCGCGAGGCCGCCAAAAGGCGGCACGACGACGTCGCCGCCCACGCGATCAAGATCCTGATGAACTCCTTTTACGGGGTGCTCGGCACGCCCGCGTGCCGGTTCTTCAACCCGGCGCTCGCGAATTCGATCACCGGCCTGGGCAAGCACATGCTGCTTTGGTCGAAGAGCTGGTTTGAGTCGGCCGGATTCGAGGTCATTTACGGCGACACCGACAGTTTGTTCGTCAGCTCGGGCAGCGCCGATCCGGTCGACGCCCGGCGCCGCGCGCACCATCTGGCGGAGTCCCTGAACGGCGATCTGTCCCGCTACATCCAGTCTCATTGGCGCGTGGAGAGCCGCCTGGAGCTCGAATTCGAGAAACTATATACGAGGCTGTTTCTGCCGCGCGCCCGGCACAGCACCCGCGGCGCCAGCAAGCGCTACGCCGGCTGGGTGACCGGCGAGGGCACCGAGGGCGTCGAGTTCGTCGGCATGGAAGTGGTGCGACGGGACTGGACGGCGCTCGCGAAGCGGGTGCAGCGGGAACTGTATCAGCGGCTGTTCACCGATCAACCCGTGGATGCCTATCTGGCCGCAATCGTGGCCCGCGTGCGCAACGGAGAGCTGGATGACGAGCTCGTGTACCACAAGAACCTGCGCAAGGACACGCAGGATTACACCGCAACCACCCCGCCTCACGTCGCCGCCGCCCGCAAGTCGACCCAGCCGCCCGGTCGGTCGATCCGATATGTCGTCACCACCGCGGGCGCCGAGCCTCTCGACAACCTCGCCCATCCGATCGATCGCGAACACTACGTCGAAAAACAGGTGCGGCCGGTCGCGGAGCCGGTTCTCGAGACACTCGGCCTGGATTTCGCCAGGGTGATCGGCGACACGCGGCAAATCGACTTCGGCTGGTGAGCCGCCCCTCGCGGCCCCGCTCGCCCGCGCGTCAGGACTTTCCGCTCGGCGAGGCGGGCAAGTCGAGCTCGGGATAGTGTCGGAAGATCCCGTCGTTGTTGAAAGGAACGCGGCGCGGCGAAGCGAGATAGGCCGCCATGCGCGGCCGCTCCTGCACGCGTTCACGCAGCGCGAACAGGCGAGGATACCTGCGCGCCGCCCTTGCCATGGTCCTCGGGAATGCGTAACTCAGGCCCGCCACGATCTGAAACAGCGACAGATCGGCGTAGCTCAATCGTGCGCCCAGCACGTAGCCACCGAGGCGCGAATGACGGCCGAGCAGCGACTCGAAGTACCCGAGATACTTGGGCGCACGGCGCTCGCGAAAATCCGCCGCCCTGCGCCGAGCCTCCTTTCTCTGTTCCTCGAAATAGGAGCCGCTGGAAATCGGATGGTGGGTGTCGTGGATTTCCGTCACGAAGTCCGCGATCGTGAGCTGAAGCTGGTGCGTCCAGAGCCGCGCCGCTTCGTTGGCGGGCACAAGGCCGTGCCGCGGAGCCAGATAAAGAAGGATGTTGGCGGTCTGACCGATCACCAGTTTTCCCGATTTGAGAAAAGGCGGCGCAAACGGCGGCCGCTCGATCCGGCGGCCGTCGAGATATCGCATCAGGGCGGCGACGCCCCCGTGCCGTCCCGATTCGCGCGCGACATCCCGGTAGGCTGCGCCCGCCTCCTCCAGCGCCAGACGGACATACTCCCCCCGACCCTGGATCGTCGGCCAGTAATAGAGCTCGTAGTGCATGGAAATTCCCCCCGATGTGGACCTGGCGGTACCGTAAGTTACTTGGATGGGCGCGGCGGCTGAAAGCGGCCGAACAAGCTGTAACGCGTACCCGGGTGGCTCAGCCGCGCGCTCGACACGACGATGCCGCCGGACCAGGTTCTGCGTCGCACGTGCAGCACCGGCTCGCCCGGCGCCATCGCCAGAAGGATGCGGGTCGCGTCATCGGGGAGCAAGGCTTGGATTACGTGCTCCACTTCTTCCAGCGGACCCTGGCTCATAAGATATTCGTAAGGGGTGGTTTGCGTGAAATCGATATGCGGGTAATCCTTGGCGAACCCGGGGATGACGCAGCGATCCTCGATTTGCAGCGGGCGGCCGTTTTCGTGGTGGACAATGATCGAGTGATGAACGATCGACCCCGTCGGGATGCCGAGCTCCGTGGCGACGGTCAGATCGCAGGGCTCGGAGCGAAGCAGCTCCACCCGTGCCTCGTGTCGATGGCCGCGCTCCGCGATCTCATCGACGATGTTTCGCACCTCCATGATGCTCGCTCGGGGTTTCCTCGCGGCAACGTGCGTGCCGGCACCGGGTCGGCGCAGCAAGAGGCCGTCCAAGGCAAGCGAGCGCAACGCACCGTGCACGGTCATGCGCGCGGCGCCGAGCCGCTCAGCGAGCTCGGTCTCGGATGGCACGCGATATCCCTCCGGCCACTCCCCGGAATCTATCTTGGCCTCGACGAATTGCCGGATCCGATCGCCGAGCGAGCGCTCCGGATCGGCGGGCAGATCGAGTCCCCGAGTTCGCGCTTGCTTCGGTGCCGGCATGTGGACTCCTGCTGGGTCGTCATTGATTCGGTTATTACCCTAGGGTAATATTAAATTACACTAGGCTATCCTGCCATTGCAATCGCCGGGGGTCCACATGAAGCATTTCGAAGTTGGCGCCGAGGATCGGGCGGCGTTCGCTCGCGATGGCGCGGTATGCATCCGCGGCTTGTTCTGCCCGCAGGAAATCGCAGCCGCCGAGCGCGGAATCGAGCGCAATCTCAGCGCCCCGAGCGAGAACGCGAAGGTCGCGAGCCGGCCGGATGACCCGGGTTTCTTTTTCCAGGATTTCTGCAACTGGCAGCGCATCCCTGAATACCGCGATCTGATCTTCGGCTCGGGCGCCGCGTCGGCGGCCGCTCAATTGATGGGCGCCTCGACGGTTCGGCTTCACCACGATCATCTGCTGGTCAAGGAGCCGGGCACCCGGCAGCGCACGCCCTGGCATCAGGACCAGCCTTATTACAACATCGACGGTCGGATGAGCGCGAGCATGTGGTTCCCCATCGATCCCGTTCCGCGCGAGTCTTCGCTCGAGTTCATCGCCGGATCGCATCGAGGCCCTTGGCGCATGCCGCGCACCTTTCTCGACAATCAGGCCCGCTGGTTTCCGGAGGGAAGCCTGGCCGAGCTGCCGGACATCGACGCGGACCGCAAAGCCTTTCCGATCATCAGCTGGGCGCTCGAGCCCGGGGATGCGGTTTTTTTTCACATGCTGGCGCTGCACGGCGCGCCCGGGGTGAGCGGCATGCACCGCCGCCGCGTGCTGTCGGTGCGCTTCATCGGCGAGGACATCCGTCACGCACCGCGTCCCTGGAAAACCTCCCCGCACTTCCCGGGCCTCACCGAGGAATTGCCCGCCGGCGCGGAAATGGCGCATTCGTTGTTCCCGGTCCTCTGGCCGCAGCCAGGCTGACCGCAGACGCCGGCCTTACGGTCGGCCCTGATCACCCGCGCGCGCGCATCGCCTCCCTCGGCAGGCGGATCGGCAGCTTTTCGCGGATGGCGGCGTCCACCGCATCCGGTATATGCGTCGGATAGTGGCTTGCGAGGATGGCCTCGAGCTTGCGCGCGGCGCGCTCCACCACCGTCGGCCGACCCTGATCCACCCACTCGTTCGGACTGGTCCGATCGCCGACGGTCGGGTAGATGTACTCCCGCTGCATCAAATGCAGCGTCTGGTCCGACCCGAGATAATGGCCCGGCCCCTCCAGACACACCTTGCGGATCGTCTCGAGAGACAGCGATTCGTCGGTCACCTCGACACCCTTGATGGTCCGCTGGACCGCGCCGATGACATCGTTGTCGATGATCAGTCCTTCCATGGAGAAGCCGAGCAGGCTCGCGAGCATGCCGGCGGATTCGTAAATCAAGTTGGCGCCGGCATTGCCCACCAGCGCATGGTTGTACGCCTTCTCGTAGCCCGCCTGCATATCCGGCAGCTTGGCATCGCTCATTCCCGAAGCGGTGCCGCCCGTGAGATCGTAAAACTGCGAAAGCTGCGCGCTCGCCGCGGATAGGAGCGCTTGCTCCGGGCTGCCCCCGGACATCGCCCCGGTCCGAAGATCCGACACGAAGCACCAGGTGCCGAAGATCGCGGGCGCCCCCGGTTTGATCGCATTGACGTACACCAGGCCCGCCAGACACTCCGCCACTTCCTGCACCAGGGCCGAGGCGAGCGCCGCGGGCGCGGTGGCGCCCGCCTGGCCCGCCGACAGCAGCAGCACCGGCATGCCGCCACGCACCGCCGTCTCCAGGCACAAACACGCGTCGTAGGCGAACTTGAGCGGCGGCACCACGAAGCAATTGGACTGGCTGACGAATGGGCGTGCCCGCCATTTGTCCTCGCCCCCCGCCATCAGGTGAAACATCTCGAGGCTCGCCTCGACGTGCTGCGGCTGGACCCAGCTCGTCCCCACATGCTTCGTGGTCCCGGACACGCTGGCATAGGCGGTGTTGATGTCCATCTCCAGGGGGGTCGCGACCTCGCGGCACACCACCGAGCGCTGGTAGAAATGCAGATGCTCCAGCGTATCGACCACGCGCGCGATGTCGTACAGGTCCTTGGTGGTCGAATCCCGATAAACACCCGTCTTGGCGTCCACGATGTGCACGGCGGCGCCCGCCGTGCCGAAGTAGACGCGCGAACCCCAGGGCTCCATGTCGTGTTTGGGGTCCTGGCCGTGGAGCACGAAATGTCGCGCCGCGCGCGCCACCGTATCCTCGACGAGGGCGCGCGGGAAGATCAGCCGCCCCCCCGCATTGAGCCGGGCGCCCGCCGCGGTCATGTACTCGATTCCGCCCGGCGTCGCGTCGGCGAGACCTATGTTTTCCAGCACGTCGAGGGCGGCGTGATGGATGCGCAGCACATCGGAGTCGGACAGCGGTTTGTAGCGGCCGCCGGCCATTCCCGGCCGGACCGGGCGCAAGCTGTCGGGTAAGGGCGCCGATCGTGCGGCGCGGCGCGCCGCGCGCGCGCCGCCGCGCGCCACTTTGGATTCAACCTCGCTCATCGGGCACCCCTCACTGCCAGTCATCCGTTCAATTAGCCGATTCTAGCGGTTTTCCGGCTCATCGCAGGAGTCGAGGCAAAGCTGATCCGCAACCTGCTGATTTTAGCGAGAAATCGCCGCCATGCAGGCAGACCGATCGATGGTCGCGACCTTGATGAGGGCGCCGAATGGCGCTGTGAAAATGCAGGTCCCGAACGGGACTCTTGGCTGAGAGCCGGCGAACTCCCCCGTCGGCGCGGCCGATCACAACACGGCATCGCGCTTCGGTAAAGCGGTCTTTTGAGATTCCCTGCATCTGATATACGGAACCAGAGCATCGTTGCGCGGCGGGCCCCTCAAAAGGTTGCCCGCACTCCCGCATAGGCGACGCGGCCGAGCGTGCCGTACTGATACTCGGTTTCGTAATGCTTGTCGGTGATGTTCTCCACGCGCGCATACACCTCGAGCCGCTCGAGCACCGCATACGAGGCGCGCAGATCGACGAGCACGTAGCCGCCGAGCTTGATCTGGTTGGCGGAATCGTCATAGCTCGGCCCGGCGTAGCGCACCGTGACGCTGGTGGTGATCGGCAGGGTCCATCGATACGCGGCCGACGCGTTGGCCATTTCCTTCGGACGGCGCGGAAGCTCGTTGCCGAAAGTTGCCGACCCCGGCGACTTGTCTTCGGTGTCGGTGAACGTGTAATTGGCCGTGAGCGTGAGATTGTCGGTGGCGCTCAAGGTCGATTGCAGCTCCAACCCGTGGGCCGCGGCGCGCGCGATGTTGGCGTAATAGCCTCCGAAGGAATTCGGGCAGTCAGTAAGCGAGGGACAATAAAAGAATTCGATGAGGTCGCGGCTGTACCGTTGGAAATAGGTCGCCGAGGCGGTGAGGCGCTGATCCCACGCGTGTTGCTCCAAGCCGGCGTCCCATGTCTCGCCGGCTTCGGGACGCAGTTCCGGATTTCCATAAGTGCTGTAGAGCTGATAGAGGGAAGGCGCCTTGAAGCCCTGGCTGAAGCTCGAGCGCAATATAGTCCGACCGTCGTTCAGGCTCCAAGCCGCGGCAACAGCACCGGTCGAATGCCCACCATAAACGTTGTGTCGATCGTAGCGGTCGCCCGCGGTGAGCGTGAATCCGGGAATGGCTTCGGCTTGCAGTTGTGCGAATCCGGAGTCGATGGTGTCGTAGTCTCTAAAGAACGTCGCCTCGAAGAACTCACTGTAGGGAGACTGAGAAAGTATGGTCGAGCGCTCGTGCTGGGCACCGGCGACCATCTGATAGCCCGGCGCGAAGTCCCAGGTGCCCTGATATTCCTCGCGCTGATTCCGCCCTATTCCAGAAAATGTCTCGACGCTGGCGCTTTCCTCATTCGCCGGAGCGTTCGGATCGAAGTTGCGGGTATCGGTGTTCGTATACTGATAGTCGAGACGGTTGGTCAAGGTGCGATCGGGCGAGCGCAGCGTGAAGCCGGCATATCCGAAGTACTGATCGATTCTGCTGTATTCGTTGTCGTTTCCGAGGTTGAAACTCGGGGGCGTATCGTAACCATCGAAATCGGTGCGGGAATTTACGTACCAGCCGCGCGCGTCGAATTGCAGATCCGGCGTGATGTCGTAACGCAGCTCGCCGCTGCCGCCGCCGATCTGGCTGGCGCACAGCCGGGTGCCGCCGTATCTCTCGTCGAAATCCGGGATGCCGCTGGTGCCATACCAGTAGCTCGCCAATCTCCACATGAGCGCGTCGTTCTTTCCGCCCAGATTTCCGCTGAAGTAGCCGGTGTCGTGCGAGCCGCCTTCCGCCGTCACCCCGCCCCCAAAGGGGCTGTCGGGATCCGCGGTGGTGATGTTGACGACCCCGCCCATTGCCTGGCTGCCGTAAAGCGTCGACTGCGCGCCGCGCAATATTTCGACCCTCGACAGATTGCTCGTCAGCAGGTTCTCGAAATCGAATTGACCGGAAACCTCCGACGGATCGTTGATCTGCACGCCATCGATGACCACCACGGTCTGATCGCTCTCGGCGCCACGGATGAACACCGAGGTCGGTTGGCCGACGCCGCCGCTGCGCGCCACGCTCAATCCGGGCGTGGTGGCGAGAAGATCGGACAGCACCGGCAGCTGGCTCGCCTTGATCGCGTCCGCGTCGATCACGGTGACCGAATTTCCCACCTTGGAGAGCGGCTCCGGCGCCTTGTTGGCGACCACCACGACTTCATCCAGCGACGAATCGCCGGCGGTGGCCGATGCGTCGGGATCGGCGTGGGCAAACTGCAATGCGGCGGGCGCACACAGCGCGACGGCGCAGGCGTATCGAATGACATGGTTGTGCAAGACGGCTCCCTCGATGGCGACCCCGATGACGGGCCCGCTCGCCGGCGCCGGGCGCATCACCCGCATCGAGGGTCGGCGCCGCAGGCCGGCGCACGCGCGCCGTCTCCTCCGTCGCCACTAGGGTGTTCCTCTCGGTCAGCATAACCCCGGCTGATCGATGGGCGACCACGGCAAGCAGGTCTCCTGGCTCGCGGTTTGGAGTCCCTGCATCGCCTTCCCGGACTCGCTGGAGTCCAGTGGCCTATCGATGCGGGGCACACCGCTTACAGTTGCGGGGGCAGCCCGGGCATCTAACCCGAGTTCCCTTTCAATCCCCGTGAGGGGAACTTGTCGCGTGGGGCGGTAAGGTGCCCGAAAAGACGCGGCCGGTCAATCGAGTCGGTCGGCGGCATCCGACCAGTAGTCGGTGTGCACGAGCTTTTCGATGCCGCAACCGCTCGCCCACGCGGTCATCTCGAGCAGGGGCCGGGGATAGAACGCGGGAACGTGCCCGAGGCAGAGCACGGCCACCGGCCGGCTGCCTTCGGGCATGCGCAGGAGCGTGCGCAGGTCCTCCGGCTCGAACAGCGACACCCAGCCCATGCCGATGCCTTCGGCGCGGGCCGCGAGCCAGAGATTCTGGATGGCGCACGCCACCGAGGCGAGATCCATCTCCGGCATGGTGCGGCGCCCGAACACGTGCTTCTCGCGGCCGGGCGCCAACGCGGCCACCAGCACTTCACCGCATTCGAGAATTCCCTCCACCTTGAGGCGCATGAACTCGGCGTCGCGCTCGCCGAGCGCTTGCGCGGTGCGCCGCCTCTCCTCCTCGACCAGCGCGTGGATACTGCGTCGCAAGGATCGATCGCGCACCCGGATGAAGCGCCAGGGCTGCATCAATCCCACGCTCGGCGCGAGATGGGCTGCGGCCAGCAGCCGATCGAGCAGCGCGGGTTCCAAAGGCTCGTCTGAGAAATGCCGCATGTCGCGCCGGGCTGCCATCACCCGGTAGAGCGCATCGATTTCCTCGCGGGTGAAATCCGCCATGAATTATGTCGTCCCACGATGGGCGCCTCGCGGCGGCGCAAGCGGAAATCATGGCACGCTTGGGCGTACGTTCAAAGCGCGGCGTTGACCGGACATCCATTCACGAGCAGACTTGCACGGCGTTCAGGAGTCCATCGGCCGGGCGGCCGATGGGTGAAACGGGAAGTCGGTGAAATCCTCCATGGATCAGTCCGGCGCTGCCCCCGCAACGGTAAGTGAATAAGGCGAGTCAATCTGCCACTGCGCGATCACGCGCGGGAAGGCGACTCGGCCGCGATGCACGATTCACGAGCCCGTAGACCGACCTGCGACGCGACGGCACGCGTTGCGGTGGGCGACTTCGGTGCGGAGCGGGCGATGACGCCCCCGATTCCCGCGCCGACCCTCCAACCCCGATTCGTCCACGAGATCTGAATGCGCACGGCGGGTGCGCGGAGGTTGGAATTACGATGAGCGTAGCTGTGTCCCCGGCGGATGAGGAGATTCGCGCCGCCGCTAACTCGAGGCTCGACAAGCTCACCAAGCCCCTGGGAGCGCTCGGCAGACTCGAACCGCTGGCCGCGCAGATCTGCGCCATTCAAAGAACCCTGTCGCCCGCGATATCGAATCCGGTGGCGGTGGTGTTCGCCGCGGATCACGGCGTCACCGACCGCGGCGTGAGCGCCTATCCGCGGGCGGTCACCGAACAGATGGTGAGGAATTTCCTGAGCGGCGGCGCGGCCATCAACGCGCTCGCGCGCCTGCAGGGACTCGACCTCTGGGTGGTGGACGCCGGCGTCGATGGCGATTGCGGGCCGCATCCGCGGCTGATCGAGGCGAAGCTCGGACGCGGCACGCGCGATTTGAGCGCCGGGCCCGCGATGACCGCTGAGGAATGCGGCGAGGCGTTGTTTCGTGGGCGCGAGGCGGTCGATCGAGTCATGCCGCTCGGCGGCAACACCGTGGTGCTCGGCGAAATGGGCATCGGAAACACCGCCTCCGCAGCGCTCCTGATGCATGGCCTCACGCGTCTCCCCCTGACCGACTGCGTGGGTCGGGGAACGGGACTCGACGATGCGGGACTCGCCAGGAAGATCGACATCCTGAGCGGCGCCTGGCGGCGGCGCCCCTCCCCCGAGGATCCGCACGAACTGCTCGCGGAGTTCGGCGGCTATGAGATCGCCATGCTGGTCGGCGCGATGCTGGGATCCGCCGCGAATCGCCATGTGATCGTGGTGGACGGGTTCACGGTGAGCGTGGCCGCGCTGCTGGCGGCGCGCATCGAGCCTCGCGTGCTCGATTACTGCGTGTTCGGACATTGCTCGGCCGAGCGGGCGCACCGCGCGCTGCTCGCCCATTTGAAGGTTGAACCGCTGCTCGATCTTGGCATGCGTCTGGGGGAAGGGAGCGGCGCCGCCGTCGCGCTGTCCGTGATCCGAGCTGCCGTCGCCCTCTTCACCGAGATGGCCACCTTCGAAGGTGCGGGAGTGAGCGGGAAGATCGCGTGAGCCGCCAGGTCGCCTTGTTCATGACGGCGGTGCAATTTTTGACGCGGCTGCCGGTCCCCCGGTCCGAGGCGTTCGAGCCAGCATGGCTCGCGCGGTCGGCGCGCTACTTCCCGCTCGTGGGGGTGCTGGTCGGCGCGATGAACGTCGGCGTCTGGTGGCTCGCGACCCGCAGACTGCCGGTCGGAGTCGCCGTGGGCCTGACCATGGCGTTTTCCGTTCTCATCACGGGTGCCTTCCACGAAGATGGCTTCGCCGATGTTTGCGATGGCTTCGGCGCGGGCGGTACGAGAGATCGGGTGCTCGCGATCATGAAGGACTCACGAATCGGCGCCTTCGGCGCGATCGGCATCGCGTTGATGCTCGGCCTGAAGTGGGGCGCGCTGGACGCGCTTTCGGTCGGCACGGCGGTGTTCGCGCCGCTGGTGATCGGCGCACATCTGACGAGCCGCTGGTGCGCCGGCGCGCTCATGTGGAGCCTGCCCTATGTGCGCGGCGAAGGGGATTCCAAGTCGCGGGCCGCGGTGGAGGGATTCACCGCGCGCGAGTGGCTGATCGGAGGAATCGTCGGGCTGGCCGCGTTCGCGCCGGTCGCGGCGGCTTGTCTGCGCGAGAGTGGAATGCCCGAGGCCTGGGCAATCGCGGCGGGGGCCGTGAGCGCGGCTGCGACCACGTGGGTTGCACGCGGGTACCTCCGCCTGCGGATCGGAGGGCAGACCGGAGATTGCCTGGGCGCCGTGCAGCAGCTGACCGAGCTCGCATTCCTGATCGCGGCTTTGGCCGTGGTCCATCCGGCGGTGACTCATGCCGGCGTGATTCGAACGGCCCTCGCCTCGAGCGGGGTTCTCGCCCGCGATGACGCCGCACGCGCCGGCATCACGTTCGGTTCCGTGCATGCGATCGAGCCGCCGCTTCGTCCCTTTGGCGCACGCGGACAGCAGCCGCGAGGAGGTCGTGCATGCGCGATGCGCTGACTTCGCGCCGGCCGGAGGCGACTTTGATCCTGGGCGGAGTCCGATCCGGCAAGAGCCGCCACGCCGCGCAGATCGCTCAGGCCGCCGGAGGTGCCGTCACCGTGATCGTCACGGGAACGGCGCAAGATGTCGAGATGGCCGAGCGCATCGAGCTGCATCGCGCAAATCGACCCAAGGAATGGATCGTCGTCGAGGAGCCGGTCCGGCTTGCCGCGGCGCTCGCAGCGGCGGCATCGCCGTCTCGAATCGTCATCGTCGATTGCCTGACGCTCTGGCTCACGAACCTTCTGTGCGGCGACGATCACGGCGCACTGCGGCGCGAGTCGGCGCAATTGCTCGCGCTCCTGCCCGCGCTCCCGGGCGATTGCGTTCTGGTCTCGAACGAGGTTGGGCTCGGCATCATTCCGGCGAACGCACTGGCGCGCCGATTCGCCGACGAAGCCGGCACGCTGCATCAACAGATCGGCGCACTCTGCGACCGGGTGATTTTCATGGCGGCGGGTCTCCCGTTGATCTTCAAGCAAGCGGAGCATACCCCCCGCGAACCATCCTCGGACGGGCGCGCCTCGTGAGCGTGCGCGGCCTTCTCGGAGCGACCGCGGCAGCGTGCGGTCTCGCGTGCGTCATCGCGGCAGCAGCCCCGGCGCCGGCTCCGTCGGCCGCCCCGATCGTGGTGCGCGACGACTTGCATCACGAGATCACGCTGGCCCGCCCCCCTGAGCGCATCGTCAGCCTCAGCCCCCCTGACGGAAACCGTCTGCGCGCTCGGGGAGTGCGGTCGCCTGGTGGCGACCGACCGTTATTCCAACTGGCCCGCATCGGTGCAGGCGCTGCCAAAAGCGGGCGGACTCTACGATCCCCAGCTCGAGCTCATCGTCAGGCTCCATCCCGACCTGGTGCTGATCTCCAGCTCGCAGCAGATCACGGATCGCCTGCACGATTTCGGCATCGAGTCCCTCGCCCTCGATACCCAAACCTACGCAGACATCGGCCATGTGGTGACGATCATCGGCACCATTCTCGGCCTGCCCGCCCGCGCAGCCGCACTCAACCGACGGATCGACGCCGAGGTACGCCAGATCGGCGACCAAGCCAGGGCCCGGCGCCACGGCCCGGGACCCACCGTGTATTTCGAGGTGGACGGAGGTCCCTATGCCGCCGGACCCTCGTCCTTCATCGGCGAGCTGCTGACGCGCCTCGGGACGCACAATATCGTCGAGGGAAATCTCGGTCCCTTTCCGAAGTTGAACCCGGAGTATGTGGTGCGGAGCAACCCCGACATAATTTTCACAACGCCCGCGGATGCTCCCGGCCTCGGGCAGCGTCCAGGTTGGGATCGGATTCGCGCCGTGCGCGAGCACCGCATCTGCACCTTCTCGCGGGAGACCGGCGACACCATCGAGCGCGCCGGCCCGCGCATCGCGGAAGGGATGCGCGCGCTCGCCGATTGTCTGGCAAGAGTCTCGCCTTGAGCGCGACGCCTCCGCTGACCCTGGATTTCGGAGTCCGGCATCGCGGCGTCATCGGCCGGCATCGTTTGCTCGTCTGGATATTTTGCTGTCTCGCCATCACGCTGTTGCTCGCCTTCGGCAGCCTGATCATCGGCACCTCGAGCATCGGGGCCTCCATTCACTGGCTGCTGCGGCCGGAAGCGGACTTTTCGGTGGTGCTCTGGCAAATTCGCCTGCCGCGCACGCTCGGCGCGTGGCTGGCGGGGGCGCTGCTGGGGCTCGCGGGCGGAATCGCCCAGGGCGTGTTTCGAAATCCCCTGGCCGAGCCGTACCTCCTGGGTACCGCCTCGGGGGCCGCGCTCGGTGTGACCGTCAGTCTCATCGCCTCCAACGCGTCCCTCGGCGGCTTCGCCTGGGCCGCGGGGCTCGGCGTCACGGGAGCGGCCTGCGTCGGGGCGGCGGGCGCCACCTTGTTGACCATCAGCCTGTCCCGCGGTGTTCTGCAGACCAGCAACCTGCTGCTCTCGGGAGTCGTCGTCGCGTTTCTGCTGGGCGCCATCACTCAGCTGCTGGTGCTCACGCGCTTCGATGTCTGGCGCGCACTTCAGGCATTTCTGTTCGGAAGCACGAGTCTGCTGAGCTGGTCGTCCACTGAGCTGCTCGGCGCCACCCTCCTGCTCTGCGTCGTGCCGGCCGTGCTTCTCGCCCGCGGCCTCGATGCACTGACCCTCGGCGAGGACACGGCCCAATCGCTCGGAGTGTCGCTGCCTCTGCTGCGCTCGGCGCTGCTCGGCATCGTCTCGCTGGCGACTGCGGCGTCGGTGGGTCAGGTCGGCGTCGTCGGCTTCGTCGGACTCATCGCACCGCACATCGTGCGCGAGACGCTGTCCGTGAATCATCGCCAGCTGCTGATATGCGCACCGCTCTGTGGCGGCGCGCTGCTGCAGGCCGCCGATCTCGTCAGTCGTTGGGTGATCCGGCCGGCAGAGCTCCCGGTCGGGGCGGTCACCGCCTGCATCGGTGGTTCCTATCTGATACTGCTGCTGTGGCGGCGGAACCGGCGTGGTTGAGTCGAGCCCCATTACGGGCCCGCAGCGAGCCGGCCCCGAGCCGGCGCCGGCGCTCGCCTGCGAGAACCTCTACGTGGGCTACGGCTCGCACGTGGTGCTCAAGGGCATCTCCCTACAATTCCTGGCCGGGCGCTGGACCAGCATCGTGGGGCCGAACGGCTGCGGGAAGTCGACGCTGCTGCGGGCGCTGGGGGGCCTCGAGCCGGTGCGCTCCGGCACGGTGTCCCTGGAGGGCCGGCGATTGACCTCTTGGCCGCGTCGTGAGCGGGCGCGCCGGATTGCCTGGCTCCCCCAGGTCTCGGCCATCACGAATCTCACCGGCGCCGAGGTGGTCGGCCTCGGGCGCTTCGCGCACTCAGGATGGCTGGCGCATCGGCAGGCCGATGACGAGGCAGCCATGTATCGCGCCATGATGGCCACGGGCTCCCTGGCCTGGGCGCACCGGCGGCTGACCACTCTTTCCGGAGGCGAGCGTCAACGCGTGCATCTTGCGCGGGCCCTGGCTGTCGAGGCGTCCGTGATGCTGCTCGACGAGCCCACCACGCATCTGGATCCGCCGCATCAGGAGGACGTCGCGCGGCTGCTGCGCGATCAATCACGGGGCCGCGGCGTCAGCGTGGTGAGCGCCATTCACGATCTGTCGCTGGCGCTCGCCGCCGACCGCATCGTCGTCTTGGGCTACCGGGGCCTGATCGGACACGGCACCATCGCCGAGGCCCTCGCCGGCGACTGGCTGTCGGTGGCCTTCGAGACGCCGGTAAACGTGGTGGAGCATTGCGGTGCGTATCTTTGGCGCCCCTCGCTGGAGGCGTCATCTCAACCTACCGGGACAGTTGTCCCATGATCGAAACTCCTCCGCGCGAAAAGCCGCCGTTCGCTTGAGAGCCACTGCATTCGTCGTTTCCGCGATCGGCTCCGGTCAGGGGAAAACCACGGCCACGGCGGCACTCGCCCGGCATTTGATGGACGCAGGCCTCGCGGTGCGCATATTCAAGATTGGCGCGGACTTTCTCGATGCGATGATCCTGGAGCGCTCGTGCGGGCATGCAGTGCATGTGCTCGATCTGTGGATGGTGGGCGAAAACGAGTGTGCGCGCCTGCTCGAGGAGGCGGCGCACACGGCCGATGTGGTGTTGATCGAAGGCGTGATGGGATTGTACGACGGAATCCCATCTTCCGCGGACCTCGCCCGCCGATTCGATTTGCCCGTGCTGACCGTGATCGATGTGTGCGCGATGGCGCAGACCGTCGGCGCGGTGGCCGCGGGGCTGCGCGATTTCGGTCCGGTCCGTCTCGCCGGCGTGATCGCGAACGGCGTCGCCGGCGAAGGCCACGAAGCCATGGTCAGGTCCGCCCTGCGCGATGTGCCGCTGATCGCGACCTTGCCGCGGCAGAGATCGGCGCTCGCCGAGCGCCATCTCGGTCTGACGCTGCCGGCGGACAGTCCCGATCTCGACCGACGGCTCGAGGAGCTCGGGCTGACGATCCGCGTTGACCCGGAGGCTTGGCGAAGCATCGCCACGGCCGCAGGCGCACAGGCCGAGGAGTCCGCGCATTGTCCGAGACCGCGGGAAGGAGCGCCCGCGGCGCCGGCATCGGGTGGCGCGCGGATCGCGATCGCCCGGGACGCAGCCTTTGCGTTTCTCTATCCCGCGAACGTCGAGTGTCTCGCCGCAATGGGCGCGCAGATCGAGTACTTTTCCCCGCTCGCCGGCGATCCGGTGCCGGCGAGCGCGCAGGCGATATTCCTGCCGGGCGGATATCCCGAAATGCACGGCGAGCGCCTGGCGCGGTCGAGGGCGTTTCATGAATCGATCCGCGCGGCCCACGCAGCCGGCATTCCGATGCTTGCCGAATGCGGCGGCATGATGGCCCTGGCCGATTCGATCCGCGATATCGAGGGCCGCGATTGGCCGATGGCGGGAATTCTCCCGGGCAGCACGCGCATGCAGCCGCGTCTCGCCGGGCTCGGCCTGCAGTCGTGGCGGACCCGCCACGGAGAGATTCGCGGCCACACCTTTCATTACTCCACGCTCGAGACTCCCGTCCGTCCGGCCGCCCGGGCGGTGAGCCATCCGCGCGGCGCCGAGGGCGAGCTCATCTATCGCTCAGGGTCATTGACCGCCTCGTACTTTCACGCTTATTTCCCTTCATGCCCCGCGGCCATCGCCGCCCTCTTCGCGGGCGAAGAGCCATGAAGGGACGGGCCATCATGGTGTGCGGTACGACGAGCGGCGCCGGCAAGAGCTTTTTGGCCACGGCGCTCGCGCGCTGGTATGCACGACAAGGCTTCAAGGTCGCGCCCTTCAAGGCTCAGAACATGAGCAACAATGCGCGGGTCGCGGCCGGCGGAGAGATGGGAAGCGCGCAATATCTTCAAGCGCTCGCCGCGCGGGCCGTGCCGGACGTGCGCATGAACCCGATCCTGCTCAAACCCGAGCGCGACACCGCATCGCAGGTGATTCTGCTCGGAGAGCGTCGCGACGATCTGACCCGCATGGAGTGGCGCTCCCGCGCCGCGCTGCTCTGGCCGACGGTGCAGGACTGCCTCGCGCAGCTTCTCGAGAGCCACGACGTGGTCGTGATCGAGGGCGCCGGATCTCCCGCGGAGATCAACCTCCAGTCGACCGACATCGTCAACCTCCGCGTCGCCGAAGCCTGCGCGGCCGCGACGCTCATCGTCTGCGACATCGACCGCGGCGGTGCCTTCGCCCACCTCTACGGCACGGTCGAGCTCCTGCCACCCGCGCAGCGCGCGCTGATCCGGGGTTTCGTGCTCAACAAATTTCGCGGCGACGAGCGGCTCCTCGCTCCGGGCCCGCAGAGGTTGGAGGAGCTCACGGGCATTCCCACGCTCGCGGTGCTGCCGATGTGGCGCGAGCACGGTCTGCCCGAGGAGGATGGGGTATACGATGCGCGCCCGTCCGGTTCCGGTCTGTCGGTCGCGGTGCTCGCCTATCCCTACATCAGCAATCTCGACGAATTCGCGCCCTTGAGAAACATTCCCGGCGTATCGCTCTCATGGGCGCGAGAGCCGCAAACCGTGGCCTCGGCCGACCTCCTGGTGCTACCCGGTTCGAAACATGTGGCCGCGGACCTCGACTGGCTCCGTCGTCGCGGTCTCGACGCCGCCATCGCCGCGCACGCCGCCGCCAACAAGCCCATGCTCGCAATCTGCGGCGGCCTGCAGATGCTCGGCGAGCGGCTCGATGATCCGCACGGCGTGGAGGGGGACGCCGTCGGGCTCGGGCTCATGCCGTATCGCACCGAGTTCCTGCCTTCCAAGACCTACCGCCACGGGCGGTATTCACTCTCCGGGTTGCGGGGATTCTGGGAGCCGTTGAGCGGGCTCGGCTTCGATGGATACGAGATTCATCATGGCGTGACGGCGGCCGTTGCGGAGCGGGCGGATGTTCCGGCGATGCGGCCCGTGCTCTCGGCCGACGGCGGCTGGCAGCGGGGCCAGCTGCTCGCCTTGTACCCGCACGGGCTGCTCGAATCGCCGCGCATCCTCAAGGCATTGTTCGGCGCCGACGCGCGCACGCTCGATGAGGTGATGGAGGGTCTCGCGGACTTCGTCGACGGGCGCTTCGAGCGCGGCACGCTCCTGTCCTATGCCGAACGCCCAAATGGCGCATCAAGATAAGTCCATGACGCAAATTGATCAGCCGTCTGCGCCGACAGTGACCATACTGCGCGAATAACACCAAATCCGCCGTCGCGTCTGGCGGCCGATTGAGACCGCAAACCAATCCGGAGAGCGACGTATGGACCAGCAGCAAGCCCCCACCACCCACGCCCGGCGGCCCAGCGGTCGGGACGCGAAGCGCGCGTCGCGGGCCGCCCGCGCATCGTCGTCGATCCCTTACATCACCCGCAAGATTCCCTACTACGAAGTCCTCGGCGAAGAAGGACTGTCGTTGATGGAACAAAACGCGGACTCCATTCTCGAGGAGATCGGCATCGACTTTCGGGACGATCCCGAGGCGCTGGAGATTTGGAAGGCGGCGGGAGCGGACGTGAAGGGCGAACGCGTGCATTTCGCGCGCGGCATGTGCCGGGCGCTGGTGCAGAAGAGCGCTCCGCGGCAATTCACGCAGCACGCGCGAAACCCGGCGCGCTCCGTGGTCATCGGCGGCCAGAACACCGTGTTCGCGCCGGCCTACGGTTCTCCGTTCGTCCGCAATCTGGACGAGGGGCGGCGCTACGCGAGAATCGAAGACTTCCGCAACTTCGTCAAGCTCGCCTACATGTCCACCTCGCTGCACCATTCGGGCGGCACGATTTGCGAGCCCGTCGATCTGCCGGTCAACAAGCGGCATTTCGACATGGTGTACAGCCATCTGAAGTACAGCGACAAGGCTTTCATGGGCTCGGTCACGGCGCCCGAGCGCGCCGCCGACTCGGTCGCCATGGCGAACATCGTGTTCGGCTCCGAGCTCACCGATCCTGCGACCGGGCGGCCGAAGACCACCATCATCAACCTGATCAACGTCAATTCGCCCATGACCTACGACGCGACCATGCTCGGCGCGGCGAAGGTCTATGCGCGCGCCAATCAGGCGCTCATCATCACGCCCTTCATTCTCGCCGGCGCCATGTCGCCGGTGACGGTGGCGGGGACCGTGGCGCAGACGCTGGCCGAGGCGCTCGCGGGGCTCGCCTTCGTGCAGCTGGTCAACCCCGGCGCACCCGTGGTGCTCGGCAGCTTTGCCTCCTCGATCTCCATGCAATCGGGCGCTCCCACCTTCGGCACTCCGGAACCCGCGCTGGTGCTTTACTCCATGGCCGCCCTCGCCCGCCGCCTCGGCATTCCTTTCAGGTCCGGCGGAAGTCTGTGCGCGTCGAAGATCCCGGACGCACAGGCGGCGTTCGAGTCGGCGAACACATTGCTCCCGACCTGCCTCGCGGGCGTCAATTTCGTGCTCCACACCGCCGGCTGGCTCGAAGGCGGCCTTGCCATGGGCTATGAGAAATTCGTGATGGACGCGGACCAGGCCGGGATGATGCATACGCTTCTCGCGGGCGTTGATTTGTCGGCGAACGGCCAGGCGCTCGATGCGATGCGCGAGGTCGGCCCCGGCAAGCACTTCCTCGGTTGCGCCCATACGCAGGCCAATTTCGAGAACGCGTTCTATCGCTCGCCGCTCGCGGACAACAACAGCTACGAGCAATGGGAGGCCGAGGGCGCGACCAACATGTCCAAGCGCGCCAACGGACTCTGGAAGAAGATGCTCGCCGAGTATGTGCCGCCGCCGATGGATCCCGCGATCGACGAGGCGCTGCTCGACTACATGGCCCGCCGCAAAGCCTCCTTCCCCGACTCGAACGTTTGATGCCCAGGATCGGCATCCGGAGCGGGACACGCCGGCCTACTGGCGGCGTCACCGGGGTGTAGGGCGGCTCTGACTTCAAATGCCGGCGGGGTACTAGAGCCATCCCCGGAACCCGGCCGCATCATCCGCCTGACGCCTCGAAGCTCCAGTCGCGGAGAAAATCATGAAGAATTTCATCTTGCCGGGTGCTTTCGCCGCACTCGTCATTTTGGTTGCGGGCGGAATCATTGCAGCCGCCCGGGCGGACAGCGCCCCATCGCCGATCGATCTGGTCAACCACACGCCCAAGGGCAAACTGCACAATCCCTACAAGGACAGCCAGAAGAACATCGTCGCCCAGGGGCAAACCCTGTTCCGCAGCTACCCCTGCAGCGGCTGTCACGGCGGTGACGGCGGAGGCGGGATGTGCCCCCCGTTGACCACGAGCGATTGGATCTACGGCGGAGACGACGATACGTTGTTCCGGCTGATCACGCTGGGAAGCGATCAGCTGCAAAAGAAGGGTTACACCCGCCAGGGGCTCGGCGCGGTCGTCGGCCCGATGCCGCCGATGGGTCCGCTCATCAAGAATTCGGACGACCTGTGGAAGATTCTGACGTTCGTCCGCTCTCGCTACGACGGCGATCCCCAGTACAAATACGGGGCGCCCGCGACGCCGCAGTAGCCTCAATCCGCCTTCAACGGATCGACGCGCCGTGAGCGCCGCCCGCGGGTTTCGGTCTGCATGGTCGATTCTTTGGGGGGCGGCAGATCGACCACCCTGCGCAGATTCGGATAGGGGGCGGTCTTGTGCGGAATGGCCATCGCCTCGACGAAATGATGCTGGAAACGCGGTTCGATCGCGGTCTCGACCTTCTCGATGCGCCTCACCAGATTCTCGATGACGGGGCGCGATTTGGCATCCAGGAGCGCGATGCGGGCCCCGGTTCCCGCGGCATTGCCCGCAGAGCGCACCTGCGCGAGATCGCAATCCGGCACCATGCCGAGCACCGTCGCATACTTCACGTCGATGTGGCTGCCGAACGCTCCCGCCAGCCGGATGCGGTCGACATGGTCGACGCCGAGCCGCTCCATGAGGAGCGCGATTCCCGCGTACAGCGCGGCTTTCGCGAGCTGAATCGCACGCACGTCGTTCTGCGTGATCTTCATCTCCACGACCTCGGAGTCCGCGCTCCGGCGATGCAGAACGTATGCGAAAGTTCGTCCGTTCTCGACGATGCGCGAGGAACGCGCGGCGAGGCGGCCGTCGAGGACCCCATCCTGATTGATCACGCCGGCGAGGTACATCTCGGCGATGACTTCGATGATGCCGGAGCCGCACACCCCGGTGATGCCGATGCCCGCGATGGACTTCTCGAATGCCGGGTCATCCGACCACAGATCCGAGCCGATCACCTTGAAGCGCGGCTCGAGGGTCACCCGGTCGATGCGCACCCGCTCGATCGCCCCGGGAGCCGCGCGCTGCCCGCAGCTGATCTGCGCTCCCTCGAACGCGGGACCCGTGGGGCTGGAACAGGCGACCAGCCTCTGATGGTTGCCGAGCACGATCTCCGCGTTGGTGCCGACATCGACGAGCAGCGTCATCTCCGGGCCGAGATCCGGGCGCTCGGAGAGCACCACGCCCGCCGCATCGGCGCCGACGTGGCCGGCGATGCACGGCAGCACGTAGGCGCGGGCGTTGCGATGCAATTTCAGATCGAGCACATTCGCGCGCAGCGTCAAGGATTGGTCCGTGGCGAGCGCGAACGGCGCGCCGCCGAGCTCCACGGGATCGATGCCGAGGAGCAGGTGATGCATGATCGGATTGCCGACCAGCGTGGCCTCCAGGATATCCTCGTGCGAGACGCCGGCGCTCTTCGCCACCTCGGCCGCGAGGCCGTTCAGCGCCTCGCGCACCGCCGCCGTCATGAGCGCGGCACCCCCCGGATTCATCATGGAATACGATACGCGGCTCATCAGATCCTCGCCGAAGCGGATCTGCGGATTCATGACGCCCGCGGAAGCGACGACCTCGCCCGAGGTGAGATCGCACAGATGCGCCGCGATGGTGGTGGAGCCTATGTCCACCGCCAGGCCCAGGGCGGTCTCGTGCAGTCCGGCCCATACGCCGATGATCTGCTTCTCGCCGTGGACGGCGACCGTCACCTGCCAGTTGCCGGCGCGCAGCGCCGGTTGCAGCATCTGCAGCACGGACAGGTCGCAGGTCAGATCCTTGAGGCTCCATTCCTCTTCCAGGGCGTCGAACAGCCGGCGCAGATCCCCCGACGGGTCGTGCATGTCCGGTTCCCGGACCTGCACGTAATGCAGCCTCACCACCGGATTGAGCTCGATCGAACGCGCGTCGGCCTCCTTGCGCACGACCTGCCGGTGCACCTGGCTGCTCGCGGGCACGTCGATCACGACATCCGCCAGCACCCGCGCGGAACATGAGAGGCGCCGGCCCGCGGCCAGCGGCTGGCGCCTGGAATAACGGGTCTCGGGCTCGGAGAAAGCCGACAAGCTCGCGCTCGAGGAGGTCACGCCATGCTTGGCGAACTCCCCTTCCGCTACCAGCACCTGACAGCGGCCGCAAAGTCCGCGGCCTCCGCAGACCGAGTCCACGTCGACGCCGAGGCTTCGCGCCGCCTGCAGCAATGGAGTACCCACGGGGAAGTGGCCCCGCTTGCCGGAGGGCATGAACACCACGAGGGGATCGCGAGCCGCCATGTTCGAGCGCCGGTGCGCCGGCCCTCAGGCGGGCCGGCGGCGATGGCCGCCTTCGCGGCGCCCGCGCGGCGCTTCGCCGGGCGGCGTACCGGGCGCGGCGGCGGGCGGCGCCTCGCGGAAGCGCCGGATCCAGCGGGCGCAATCGGGATCGTGGCCGAGCATCACATCCCCTCCCATGATGGCCTTGACCACCTCGAGGTGCAGCGGATTGGTGATCGCCGAGGTCATGCCGGCGGCCATGGCCATCGTCAGGAATGCCGAGTTGATGCCGTCGCGGTTCGGCAATCCGAAGCTCACGTTCGACGCGCCGCAGGAGGTGTTCACCTTCAGTTCGGTCCGCAGCCGGTGAACCAGCCGCATCACCTGCACGCCGGCCCGGTTGATGGCGCCGATCGGCATCACCAGCGGGTCGACCACGACGTCGCTTGCCGGTATGCCGTGATCCATGGCGCGCTCGACGATCTTCTTCGCCACGGCGAAGCGCACGTCGGGGTCCTCGGAGATGCCCGTCTCGTCGTTCGAGATCGCGATCACCGCGGCGCCGTGTTTCTTCACCAGAGGCAATACCGATTCGAGCCGCTCGTCCTCGCCGGTCACGGAGTTGACCAGCGCCTTGCCCTTGTACACGGCAAGCCCCGCCTCGAGCGCGGCGACGATGGAGGAGTCGATGGACAAGGGCACGTCGGTGATCGATTGAACCAGCTGGATGGCGCGCGCGAGAATCGCGGGCTCATCGGCGAGCGGTATTCCGGCGTTCACGTCGAGCATGTGCGCGCCCGCCTCGACCTGGGCGCGCGCATCGGCCTCGACCCGGCTGAAGTCGCCGGCGGCCATTTCCGCGGCCAGGATCTTGCGGCCCGTGGGATTGATGCGCTCGCCGATGATGACGAACGGGCGATCGAAGCCGATGACGACTTCCTTGGTCGCGGAACTGATGACGGTATCGGTCATTTTAGGCGGTCCTTTGAGACACTGGAGGGGCTTCGTCGCGCCCGGGATACCAGGGCGCGCGCCCCTGGAGAATTTGCGACCTGTCGACGATCTCGGCGACGGTCTCTTCCTGACGGTACGCCATCACGTGCACGCCGTGGATGCCGCGGATCTCGCGCATCGCCTGGATCAGCTCGATGCAGATCTCACGGCCCTCGCGCGCCTGGTCCTTCGCGCCCGCGAGCCGCGCGATGAGCGCATCGGGTACATGCATGCCGGGAACGTTCTTGCGCATCCATTCCGCCGTCTTCGCCGAGCGCAGCGGTCCGACGCCGGCCAGAATGAACACCTTGCCGGCCAGGCCGAGCCCCTCGACCTGGTCCATGAAGCCCTTGAGCAGCGCGATGTCGTAGCAATACTGGGTCTGGATGAACTGCGCCCCGGCCGCCACCTTCTTGGCTAGCCGCAGCGCGCGCCAGTCGTGCGGCAATCCCGAGGGATTCTCGGCGGCGCCGAAGAACACCCGCGGCGCGAACGTGATCTTGCGGCCGCTCTGAAAATGATGGTCGTCCCGGAGCGTGCGCGCGATGTCGAGCAGCGAGACGCAATCCAGATCGAACACGGGCTTTGCCTGCGGATGATCGCCCGCCTGTACGCCGTCACCGGTGAGGCAGAGCATGTTGCACACGCCCATGGCCGCACCGCCCAGGATGTCGCCCTGGATGGCGATGCGGTTTTTGTCGCGGCAGGAGATCTGCATGATGGGGGCGTACCCCACGCGCGTGAGCAGCGCACACACCGCCATGCTCGACATGTGGCAGTTGGCTCCGCTTCCATCGGTGGCGTTGATGGCGTCGACATAGCCGTCGAACACGCGGGCGCGCTTGTACACCTCCTCGGGATCCGCGGAATCCGGCGGCGCGAGCTCCGTCGTCACGGCGAAGCCGCCTGCCCTGAGGACGCGCTCGAACCGCCCGGGCGAGGTATGGCCCGGCAGAATCGGCAGCGGGTAGCCGGGAACCGGCTCGTCGTCGAACCTCATTTCGCACCCGGCACGGGCTTGACCGCCGGTTCGGGCTTGACCGCCGGTTCGGGCTTGGCGGCGACCGGCTCAGGATTGAGCTCGCGCACCACGCGCAACCAAGAGGAACGGCCCTTGAGGCGCTGATCGACCGCGAATTGAATCTTGCGCATCGCCTCGACGCCGCCGGGAATGCGCTGACCGCCGCGATACGCCTCGACCCAGACACAGCGCATCTCGGGCTTGACCTCGCAATGACCGTTGTCGCGCACGCCGCCGCACGGCCCGTTGCGCAGATTCTTCGGGCAGTTCATCGGGCAAGACATGCCGGTCGAGCTCAAAACGCACTGGCCGCACATCTGGCAGTCGAACAGCGCACCCTTGACGGTGCGCTCGACCGCCGCGACCGGGCGCTCCAGGCGCTCGTATCCCAGCGCCTTGAACAGCGGGTGCATGCGATTGAGCACGCGCTCGAAACCCCGGTAGAACGCATTCATACCCCGCGCATGGCGCACGGACCACAAGCGCACCGCGTACATCAGGTAGCCTCGGGGCCGGGAGCGGGCTGCGCGAGGCCCTTTGCCCGGATCAGCCGCTCGAGATCCTCGTCGCTGAACTGCGCCTCGAGCTTGGCGGCCTCGGCGGCGGCCTCGGCCTGCAGATCCTCTCCGCAGGGACGCGGCGCACTGCGCTGCCAATCGGCCAGATACGCATCGGAACTGCCCTTGCCCGCACGCATCGCGGCCCGATCCACGGCCTCCTGAAAGCGCTGCGAGAGCTGCACCTTCGCGGTTTCGCGGCCCCGCTTGACGATCACCTGTGCGGGAATGTCGCGCCAGGAAATGATGATCAGCGATGCCACGTCACGGCCTCCGCGTCGCGCCGGATCTCGGCGCCCCGGTCCTCGTCGCGCCCGACGGCGGATTTGAGCGCGGTTTCCAGATTGCCGTAGCCGGTCGCGCAATACTCGAACGCGAGACCCATGCGGAGGGCGACGGCCTTTGCCTGGTCGAGCGATTCCGGCTTGGGCGATTGCGCCAGATAGACCAGCTTCTTGTAGTGGCCGAAGTAGGTCGGAAACAGCTCCGGATGGCGGTCGAGACCCAACCCCTCGATCACCAGTCGGTCGAAATGGCGCAGCAGGAAATCCGTCAAATAGAAAGTTCCGAGCTCGGCTTCGGCGAGCGCCGCGAACGTCGGTCCCGTGGCGTAGAACTCGTAGCAATGGGCGCCGGGAATCCGGTCGACACCCTCCTCTTTCAGCACCGCATCGAGCAGGCCGCCCGTCCCGCAATCCGCGTAGGCCACGAAAATCGAGCGGTAGTGGCACCGCGAGGATTGAATCAAGGCGCGCACCGCCGCGGGGATGCGCTCGGGCCGGTTATGAAGCTCCGCGGGCAGGCAGCGCACGTCCACATGCTCCCAGCCGTTCGCGCGCCGCAGAGCCGTGATCTCGTGAGCCAGCGCGCCGCAGGCGATGATCAGCAAGCCCTGACCGCTCGTAGGCACGGCGCGCACCCCAGGGTCAGTGAACCGCTGCCGAGCGTTTCGCGGCCAGCAGCCCCTTGGCGGTCTCCACGGCCACCGCGGCGTCGCGGCAGTACGCATCGGCGCCGACGGCCTTGCCGAACTCCTCGTTGAGCGGCGCGCCGCCGACCAGCACGATGAAGTCGTTGCGGATGCCTCGTTCCTTCAGGGTGTCGATCACCACCTTCATGTAGGGCATCGTCGTGGTGAGTAGCGCCGACATGCCGAGAATGTCCGGCTTGTGCTCCTCGAGCGCGGCCAGATATTTTTCGACCGGATTGTTGATGCCGAGATCGATCACCTCGAATCCCGCGCCCTCCAGCATCATCGAGACCAGGTTCTTGCCGATGTCGTGAATGTCGCCCTTGACGGTGCCGATCACGATCTTGCCGATGGGCTCGACGCCGGTCTCCGCGAGCAGGGGCCGCAGGATCTCCATGCCGCCCTTCATGGAATTCGCCGCCAGCAGCACCTCGGGGACGAACAGGATGCCGTCGCGAAAGTCGATGCCGACGATGCGCATGCCTTCCACCAGCGCGTCGTTGAGAACCTTCTCCGCGGACCAGCCACGCTTCAGCAGGATATGCGTGGCCTCCTCGACCTCGGGCTTCAAGCCGTTGTACAAGTCGTCGTGTACCTGTTCGGTAAGCTCTTCGTCATTGAGCGAGTTCAGGTCGAACTCGGCTTCGCTCGGCTCTGACATCTAGGTAACTCCAGGGTTATTTTACGAGCAGCAACGGCGGCTTAGGCGCTTTGACAGCGCGCCATGTTAAGTCCCCGCTGCCTGAGGGACTTGTGATATCGCGACGGTGGCGTATCCGGAAGCGACATCATCCGTTCATCCGGGACGCGGCGCAAGCCGCTCAGGTTATCGGCGGCGCGCCGCCCTCTTCGGTCCTCTTGGCCACATACGCATCGATCGCCTCGACCACCGCCGGATCGCGCGCCGGTGCGACATAACGCGCCAGCGTGCCCTGCCAGATGCCGGTGGCACGCTCGGTCGCCGTCTTGCCGCCATCCTCCATCCAACTGCCGAAATTGCGCCAATCGGACACGAGCGGCGCGTAGAACGCGCTGCGATAGCGCTCCATGGTATGCGCACAGCCGAAAAAATGACCGCCGGGCCCGACTTCCGCCACCGCCTCGAGGGCGATGTCCGTGGGCCCGCCCCCGACCGGCTGAAACACCTCGGCGAACATCTGCAGCATCTCGATGTCCAGAATGAATTTCTCGTACGAGGTGGTGAGGCCGCTCTCGAGCCAGCCAGCCGCGTGCAAGACGAAGTTGCAGCCGCCGAACAGCGCCCCCCAGAGGCTCATCTGCGATTCGTAGGCGGACTGGGCATCCGGGGTGTTCGATGCGGTGGCGTTCGAGGACCGCCACGGCAAGCCCAGGAAGCGCGCCAGCTGGCCCGCACCGAACGCCGCCTTCACATACTCGGGCGTGCCGAAAGCGGGTGAGCCCGATTTCATGTCGACATTCGAGGTGAAGCTGCCGTAGACGATGGGCGCCCCCGGCCGCACGATCTGTGCCAGCGTCAAGCCCGCCAGACACTCCGCGTGTGCCAGGGTCAGCGCTCCCGCAACGGTCACCGGCGCCATCGCTCCGGCGAGGGTGAACGGCGTGATGATGAGCACCTGCCCCGCAAGTGCGAAATCGACGATGCCGTCCGCCATGGGCACGTCGAGCTGCAGCGGCGAATTGGTGTTGATGATGGTGTACACGTACGGGCGCGAGCGGAACTCCTCGGGCGATATCCCGTGCGCAAGCCGGATCAGCTCGAAGTTGTCCGCGACCTGGCCGTGGCCGCGCGAAAAGATGAACGGGATCTTGTCGGTCAGCATGAGCTGCGCGCGCGTGACGTGCAGATGACGGAACTGCACGGGCACATCCTGCGGTTCGGTCGCGCCGCCGAGGACGTGGATCACCTCGAAGCTCTGGCAGAGCTTCATCAGGTTGCAGAAGTCCTCGAACGTTCCCGGCCGCCGGCCGCGTGCCGTATCCATGATGTTGGGCGGTCCCGAAGTGGGCGCGAACGCGACACATCCGTTCGACAGCGGCATGTGGCGCCCGGGATCGACCGCGTGCAGCGTCACCTCCTTCGGCGTGGTGGCGAGCGCGGCGGTCACCAGGCCCCGGTCGAGCCGCACCATTTGCGAAGCCTCATCGACCGAAGCTCCGGCGCTCGCATAACGGACCCGGGCATCCGCGGACAGCACCTTCATGCCCTGGGTCTCGAGCAGGGACAGCGCCGCCTCGTGCATCGCGGCCACCTGATCGTCCGAAAACACCCTCATCGGCGTGAAGGGATTGCGCAGGTGCCGATACGGCAGCGTACGGTCGAAGACCGCGTGGCTGACTTCCGCTTGCCCGGGTCGGCGGCGGGTGCGGCGTGCGCTGGTCTCATCGGGGGATTTCATGCAGGAGGCTCTTCTGGTCGGGGGGAGCGGCTGATCCCCAAGGTCCGCGTGTCGCAAGCGTGGCCGATTATAAGGAACAACACTACGCCCCGCGTCGCGAAGCACCGGCATTCCGCGCGCCCCGCGATACTTTTTTTCGATATGCCTCCCCGGGCGGCATGCGTTAATGCGATACGGGCCTTCCGACGGCCGTGGACCGCACCAGGGCCTCCGCGAGGTAGTCGGTTCCCGGGCCCACCTGCGCCCGTTTCTCCTTCACTTCGGTCTCGACGTGCGGGTCCGCGGCGCCCGCACGGCGCGCCGCATCGAGCGCCAGCAGGCGCGAGATGCGATGCGCATGCTCGAGCGCGGGCTCGGGCTCGGGGTAATCGCGGCTGCCTGAGGGGTCGTGGACCCGGAACACCTTGAACGTCGGTTGGTTGACGAGAATCTCGATGGTCTGCGACACCACGCCGGCGACGGCGCCCACGGCATTGCACACCGACGCATGCATCGGGATCGAGAGCGGTGTACCCAGCCGTCGGGCGACCTCCGGGTAGTACGCGCCCACCGGCGCGCCGATCGCGACCAGCGGCCGTGCAAAACCGAGGCTCGCCTCGATCAGGCTCGAGAAGCGCTGTCCGCCGCAGACCGCCTCTATCAGCCGCTCGCCGAGCGGGCCGAAGCCCGCGGCGCCCGCCTCGAGCCCCGGATCATTCGCGAGCGCGGCGGCCAGCAGCACTCGCGCGGTCTCGCGCACCACGTGCTCGTGCGTGCGTTCGCACATCTCGGTCGCCGATACCGCCGCCGGCGCCGCCCGCGCGTTGCGCTCCTCGATCGCCAGGATGCGCGCCCCGCATTCCGCGGCTTCGCGGCACCACCCATCCTGCCGGCCGAGCACGTGCATGGCATCGCTCGGCGTGAAGGCGGCGATGGTTGCGAGACCTGCGTCCGCGAGGCGACGCAGCGCCTCGAGACCCGAGCCGTTGCGCACAATGGTCGAAACCTGGCGGGGCTGCGGGCTCAATGCCTCCCAGACCCGTTTCTCGGTCGCCGAAAGATGCCCGGGTGCTTCCCGATCGGGGTTTCGAAAGGCGAACTGGGTCGCGAACTCCGGCAGATGCGGGAGCTCCGCCAGGCTGCGCAGTTCCTCGAGCGTGCGCGGGAAGGTGTGCGCCAGCAAGGAAAGCGGCATCGCCTTGCGCGGGCCGACTCGCAGCCGCGTCTGGCGGTCGAAGAACACCTCGCTGTCTCCTCCCAGGCCGCTGGTGCGCACGTCGACCGCCTCCACCATGGTGCGCCAGCCGCCGACCAGCGCGCCTTCGGGACGGATCGCCGGACGGCCATTCGACACCACGGCGATGTCGGTCGTCGTGCCCCCCATGTCCGAAGCGACGAAGTCGCCGATGCCGGTGAGAAATCCGGCGCCGACAACGCTTGCGGCAGGCCCCGACAATATGGTCTCGACCGGATATTCGAGCGCCACGTCGGCTCTCATGAGCGAGCCGTCGCCCTTGACGATCATGAGCGGCGCATCGATCGATTCCTCGACGAGTACCTGGGTGAGGGCTTCGATCAAGTGCCGGATCTGCGGGGTGAGGCGTGCATTGAGCACGGCCGTCAGCGCGCGCCGCGGCGCATCGAGTTTCGAGCTCAGCTCATGCGCGCAGGTGACCGGCTTTTTCGACGATCCCCGGACGATGTGGCGCGCCCGCAGTTCGTGGGCCGGATTTCGAACGGAAAAATTCGCCGCGACCGCGTACGCCTCGATCCGCGCATCGTGCGCGGCGACGGCGGCGGCGATCGCCGCTTCGTCGAGCGGGCTCGTTTCCTCGCCGGTGGCGGAGTGGCCGCCCCGCACCCTGACCACGGCGCCCGTGCCGCGCTTGCCGATTCCCGAGCGCTCGACCATGGCATCGTCGAAGCCTATCAGGAGCGTGCACACCGGGCTGAACCGGTTCTCCACCACCGCGTTGGTCGCAAGCGTGGTCGACACCGAGACCAGGCTCACGTCGCCCCGCCCTGCTTCGGATGGCAGCTGCCCGAGCACTGCGCGAATCGCCTTGCCGATCCCGATCGCGAGATTCCATGGTGTGGTGAGCGCCTTGGCGCTCGCGATGACGCGCCGGCCGCCCGCGAGCAGCACCGCATCGGTGAAGGTGCCTCCGGTGTCGAGGCCAAGCCAAAGACCCTCGAGAGGACCCGCGGAAATGTTCGCACTCATCGTTTGGATGCTCCACCCCTCCGGCACCACCGCCGGGGCGCGTAACATACCACTGTTGGCCGCCCGCTCAATCCGGGAGCCGCACGCCTCGCGTCTCGTGTCCGAACGGCAGCACGGCGAGCCCGACCAGGAACGCGACGGCGGTGGCGGCCACGGGAACACCAATGCTCCCATAGCTGTGCACGCCGGCGCCTATCAGGAAGTTGACCCCCGCGCCGATGAACCGCCCGAACGAGGTGACGAAGGCGAACGCCGTCGCGCGCACGGCGGTCGAATACTGCTCCGGCAGCCAAAGACTGTAGATTGCAAAATTTCCGCCGAAAAAACCCAGCGGGAACAGGCTCGCGATGAACAGCGTGAGCGCGTGGTCCTTCGCGTAGAACGCCCATCCGAAGGACAGTGCGATGCAGATCGCCATGCCGATGAAGAACAGCGCGAGCGTGGCGCGCCGGCCGGTTCGCTCCGCGAGCCCCGGCACGGCGAGGCAGCCCAGGCAGGTGCCGATCGACAGAAGGCCGGTGCCGAAGGATGCCAACCGCGCCGCCTCGGGAGCGCTGTGGCCGGCGTGTTTCGCGAGGGTGATGATCGCCGACGGCTCGTACACCGCACCGGCCCAGAGGCCGATGATGGAGACCGTGACCAGGATGGCGTTCACGATCGTGCGGCGGCGAAAGCTTGCGCGGAAGATTTCCCTGAGGGGCGCATGCGGCACGGATCGTTCGGCGGCCTTGACCCATCGGTCCGGCTCGCGCAGCTTCGACAGCATGTAGAGCGAGAGGAGAACGGGAGCGCCGCCACACAAAAACATCACCCGCCATCCGTAGCTTGCGCCGATGGTGAAGTTGAGCGCCGCGGCGAGGAAAAATCCCGCGTAGTACCCCGTCTGCAGGTAGCCCGCGCCCATCTTGCGGCGCGACTCGGGCCAGACCTCGGCCACGTAGGTGCCGGCCAGCGCCCACTCCCCTCCGATGCCCACGCCTGCGAGAAAGCGGAACACCCCGAGCTGCCAGACATTCTGCGAGAACGCGGCCGCGCCCGTGAACAGCGCATAGCATGCGACCGAGGCGGCCAAGGTCCGGGTCCTTCCCCAGCGATCCGCCAACGGCCCCCACACCAACGAGGAACCCCATCCGGCCAGAAATACGGCGAACAGCACGGAGCCCGCGAACGCCACGTGACCCGGCGAGCCATCCATGCCGGATTTGGGCAGCAGCTCCGTCAGCGCGGGCGCCAGCACCAATGCGAAGATGAACGAGTCCATGCCGTCGAGCGTCCAGCCCAGCCAGGCAGCCCAGAATCCGCGCACCTGCGCCGCGGTCAACGGCGGAACATCGGATCGCATGCCCACTCTCCCGCTCCCCATTCGAGATCGGGCCACTTTAGCGCATAATCGAGCGCGCGCCGCGCTCGGCGCCCCGGTAGCCGTAACCGACCCGATAATAAAAGCGGCGGATCACATCGCTTCCGCGGGACAGCACCCCTTCTTGAACCGGGCCCATGCGCTCGACGGCGGAGGCCACCCGATCGGACCCGAGGTCCTCGCGTCTCCAGGCCACCAGCAGGACATCCCTGCCTTGCTCCGCGGCCGGCGGAAACCAGCGCTCGTACATCAGCCCGACCTGCCCGAACAAGTGACCGCTGGACGTGCGGCCCACCCCCCGGGCCCGATCGGGCGCGTAAAAGGCCAGCTCGCTCGCGATGGCATACCGGTCCATGCCGACGACGAGGGGAGCATGTCCCGTTTCGCGCTCCACGCGCCCCGCCACGGCATCGACCTGGGTGCCGAGCTGGCGCCACCCGATCGGCACGAGTTCCGCGTGCGCGCCGTATCCCACCCCGGGTATGCCCCAGGTCAAATCGTAAAGTCCCGCCCCATACACCAGAAGCAGCGCGATCAGGGTCGGAATCCAGGAACCGCGCAGGAACGCGCTGAAACCGGGCGCGGCGTCGCGGGCGCCCTCGACGATTCCGCAGGCGAGCAGCGGCACGACGGCGAGCAATGGCGCCCCGGTCCAATCCAATTTCACTTCATGCCGCAGACTGAACACCACGAAGACTGCGAGCGGCGTGAGCGTGGCCACCTGCAGGAATCGCCAACCGCGTCCTCGAATCCCCGCCGCGTGCGGCGCGGACTCGGAGGATGGCGCCGCGCGCGTGAGCTCGCGCGCAGCGGCGGCAACCCCGGTCGGGGTCAACAACACGACGACGGAGGCGATCAGCTTGTGCAGCGCGAATTGCGGCCTGTCGGCCAGGCGGCGCGAGGTTTGAAAGAGAAACGACGCCCAGTCGTTGCGGGCATTCCAGACGATCACCGGCGAGAACACCGCCAATGCCAGCAGAGCGGCTCCATAGGGCTCGGGGCGGCGCAGCCAGCGCCTCGCCTGCGGGTCGATGATCACGAAGATGAACGCGGACAGGGCCACGAGCACGATGGAGTACTTGGAAAGAAGCCCGAGTCCAAGACAAAGACCCGCTCCCCACCATGCCGTTCCACGGCCCGCGATCAGCGCCCGCTCCAGGAAATATAGCGACGCCGCCCACGCCGCCATCAGCGGCGCGTCGGGCGTGATCAAAAAGCCGGTAAGAAAGAAAAACGGCAGGGTCTGCATGAGCACCGCCGCCGCGAGGGCGCTCGATCGGCCGAACAGATTGCGGGTCAGCCGATATACGAAGAATGTGGCGATCGCTCCCATGCAGATCGCGCCGAAACGGACGCCGAATTCAGCGGTGCCGAAGATTCGCGTTCCCGCCGCGATCAACCACGCAACCATCGGCGGATGATCGAGATAGCCGATGTCGAGGTGCCGTGCATAGTTCCAGTAATAGGTCTCCTCCGGCATGAGCTCCACGCGTCCGCTGTAGGCCAGCCGAAAGGCGGCCGCCACGATGATCATGCCGATCGCTCCGCGCTCCCAGCCCGCAACTGCGCCAAGGCGCCACGCCCGATACGACGCGCTGTACGCGTAACCGGGACGCACGATGAGCGCGGTGGCGATGGCGGTGATCACGATGGCGGCGTGGCCCGCGCCTTCCCATATCGAGGTCGTCAGCACGCCGCTGCGCACGAAGAAGGCGAGCAGCGTCACCACCGCCAGATGCAACGCAAGGCCGCCACTCCAGCAGGAAGACTTCAATTGCGGATGCGAACGCAGCGCGGGGAGATAACCGAGAGCCACCGCCGCCGCGAAGGAGAGAATCTGGGCACGTGCGGGCGATACGCCGCCGGGCCCGGTGGCGAGCAGATAGACGGCGACGTCGATGGCGGGAGCGACGAACTCGCGAAGATGGCGGCGCATAAGGGCGCTAACGGTATCCCAACCCCTCGGAGCGAGTCGAGCACGATGCGCAATCGTCCCGTCGAGGCCGGCGAGCCGGGCGCCTTATCTCGCCGAATCGGGCGACGAGACCCCCTTGGGCGCGTCCTCCCATCCGCCGCCGAGCGCCTTGTAGAGCTTGACGAGGTCCGTGCTCTCCGTGGCTTCGGCCTGCACCAATTGCTCGCGCGCCTGCGCAGTCTGGAGCTGCACGGTCAGCACCGTGACGTAGGTGATGACCCCGTGACGATAGGCGTCCAATTGAACCTCGACCGATCGCTGATCGGCCCCGACGGTGTCCTTGAGCGCGGCGACGCGAGCGGCGTCCTGGCTCAAATTGCTGAGGCCGTCCTCCACTTCCTGCAGCGCCCCGAGCACCGTCTGCCGATAGCTGAGCGCCGCCTCGGCCGCCTGCGCGCGCGACAGACGCACGCTGGCGACCAGCGCGCCCCCGTGGAAGATGGGCACCGAGACCGTGGGGCCGAAAGTGTAGAAATGACTCGACCAGTCCAGCAGATAGCGGGTGCCGAGGTTGCGCAGTCCCAGGGTGCCGGCGAGCGAGATGTCCGGAAACAGCGAGGCGACGGAGACGCCGATCTGCGCGGTGGCTGCGTGCAGGGAGGCTTCGGCGTTGCGGATATCGGGACGCCGCCGGGCCAGCGTGGACGGCACGCCCACCGGAACCGATTCCGGGATCGCCGGCAGCTGTCCCGATCCGCTAAATTGCGCATCCAGGGCCTCCGGGTTCTGCCCGGTCAGCACCGCGAGCGCGTGCTTGGAGCTCGAGATCGTTTGCTCGTAGGCCGGAAGCCCGGCCTCGAGGCTGGTGAGCTGGGCACGCGCGGAATCGACATCCGGCTCGCCGGCGAGTCCGTGCTCGTGCCGGTTCTGGGTCAGATCGGCGATCTCTCGCTGCGCGGCGATGAGCTCGAGCGTGACCTGCTTCGAGACCTGCGCCGCGCGAAGCTGCAGGTAGGTCTGCGCGACCTCCGCCTCGAGCGAGATCAGCATGTCGTTCCTCGACTCGATCGCTCCCGCACTCTGGGCGTTCGCCGCCTCGACCTCGCGGCGCACCTTGCCGAATAGATCGATCTCCCACGAGGCGTCGAATCCCAGCTGATACAGGTTGACGGGTTGCTCGAGCGCTCCGATCAGCTGCTGCGCTTCGGCCGAGGCGGTCGGACCCGAATTGCCGATCCCCTGGCTCTTGAGGATGCCGGCCAGCCCGAATTGCTCGCGATTATAGGAGGCGGATGCATTCAGGCTTGGCAGACCTTGCGCGCGGGCCGATTGGACCTGAATGCGCGCCTCCACGATCCTCAAGTACGCGACCTTGAGATTGAGATTGCCTGCCGTCGCTTGCGCAACCAGCTTGTCGAGCTCCGCGTCGTGGAATTCATGCCACCAGAACGAGGCGGGCTCTCGATCTGCGGCGAGCCTCGGGGCCGCGGCCGCCGCCCCGCTCGCACTCCCGGTCCCGCTGTCCGGCGGAGCGGCCGCGCCCGAATAACGGTCCGGCACCGGCTCGTGCGGCGGCTGATAATTCGGTCCCACCCTGCACGCCTGGAGCAGCATCGAGGCTGCCGCAGCCGCGGCAATGGCGCGGGTGGCGCGCATCAGTGGGCCGCTCCGGGACCGCCGGCCTTCTTGACCGGCGAAAAAAAGAACGTGAACGGGACGAAGCCGAAGGCGAGCAGCGCGCAATAGAGAAATACGTCCTTGTACGCCAGCAGTCCGGCCTGCGCGATCAGGATCTGGTAGGTCTGCCCCAGCGCGCTCTGCGCCGACGCCGCCGCGGAGGACCCGAGGTGTTGAATGGCATTCGAGAATTGGGTGATGGTGCTGCGAAAATTCGGGCTGGCGTTGGTCATGTGATACGACAGATAGGCCATGTGCACCTGGGTTCGCGAGGTGATCATGGCCGTGGACAATGAGATGCCCACCGAGCCCGCGACATTGCGGAACATCGTGAACAGCGCCGTCGCATCGCCCTGCAGCCGCCGCGGCACGGTCTGGTAGGTGAGCACGCTCAGTGGCACGAACAGGAAGCCGATGCCCAGCGACTGGGCGGCGCGGATCGACACCAGGTGGGTGAAATCGACGTCCGGCGCGATGCTTCGCGAGTAAAGGAGCGAGCTCCCGAGGACGATGAACCCCGCGGTGACGATGAAGCGCGTCTGCACGTGCGGCATAACCAGCGACAGGATGGGAATGAGAAAGATCACGGCGAGCGCGCCCGGGCTCATCACGAGACCGGCCAGCAGCGCCGTGTAGCCGAGGTGCTGCTGGGCGAGCTGCGGGATGATCACTGCGCTGCCGTAGAGAAGGACGGCGAAGCACGCGATGGCGAGGGAGCCGAGCGCGAAGTTTCGGTCCTTGAACACCCTCAAATCCACCACGGGCTTGCGGGTGTAGAGCAGCCACGCGCATGCGACCGACACGCCCACGGCCGCCAGGATGGCGAAGGTCCGGATGGCATTGGAAGAAAACCAGTCATCGTCCTCACCGCGGTCCAGCATGATCTGAAAGCACGCAAACGTGATGGCGATGAGGCTGATCCCGATGTAATCGATCGACACCTTGGACCTGGCCTTGGCCCAGGGCGGATCCTCCACCAGGCTGATGACGGCGAAGGTCGTGAGCACGCCGATCGGAACGTTGATGAAGAACACCCAGCGCCAGCTGAAGTTGTCCGTGATCCAGCCGCCGAGGGTCGGACCCAAAATCGGCGCCACCACCGTGGCGATCGCGGTCAACGAGAAGGCCCGGCCCCTCTGCGACGGGGGAAATGTGTCCAGGATGATGGATTGCTGGTTGGGCTGGAGGCCTCCGCCGAAAAATCCCTGCAGCACGCGGAAGATGACCAGCTGTGTCAGGTTCGTGGCGATGCCGCAGAGAAACGAGCACACGGTGAACGCGGCGATGCAAATGACGAAGTAGCGTTTGCGTCCGATGAGGCGGCCGAAGAACGCCGAGATGGGCAGCACGATGCTGTTCGCGACCAGATACGAGGTGAGCGCCCAGGTCGCCTCATCGTAGCTCGCGGACAGGGTGCCCGCGATGTGCGGCAGCGAGACATTGACGATTGTGGTGTCCAGCACCTCCATGAACGCCGCGAGCGTCACGGTCACGGCGATCAACCAACGGTTCGACGAGGGTTGCCAGTCCGAATCGGTCACGGGAAGTGCACCACCGGCGACACCGACAACCCGAGAGGCAGCGGGCGGTCAGGGTCCAGGCCATGATCGATGATGATCTTCACCGGAATCCGCTGCACGATCTTGACGAAGTTCCCGGTGGCATTCTCCGCCGGAAACGCCGAGAACCGCGACCCGCTCCCATATTGGATGCTCTGCACGTAGCCCGAGAGCTTGTAGCCGGAATAGGCATCGATCTCGATGTCCACCCGGTCGCCCGGCCGCATGCGCCCGATCTGCGATTCCTTGAAATTCGCCGTCACCCACACCTGCGGGGTGACGATCAGGAACATCGTCGCGCCGGCCGTGAGGTAGTCGCCGAGCTGGACGCTGCGTTGGGTGACGAAGCCGTCCGAGGGCGCGCGGATCTCCGTGTAGCTCAGATTGAGATTGGCCTGGGCGAGTTGAGCCTCGGCCTGTTTCACCTGCGCATCGCGCTCCGCAACGGTCGAGACGGCCTGACGGATCTGCTCGGGGACGAGGCTTGCGATCTGCACCTGGGCCTTTGCGCTTTTCAGGTTGGCGGCCGAACTGAGCTGCTGGCTGGTGGAGGCATCGATGTTCTCCTGGGTCGTCGCCCGCTTGTCCACCTCGTGCTGTCGCGTGTACTGCCGCTGCGCCTGCGCGAGCGTGGCGGCGGCGGCCTGCTGCTGGGCCTCCGCGCTCAGGAGCTGCGCCGGATATTGCACCCGGGCGATGCGCAGCGCCTCCTGCGCCGACTGCAGCTGGGCCCTGGCCAGGGCCAGCGACGCCTCCGCCTGGGCCTGGGCGGTCAGATAGTCGCGCGGGTCTATGCGCAGGAGCAGCTCGCCCTTCTTCACGTGCATGTTGTCGTTGATATCGAGTCGAATCACGTACCCGGAAACCTTGGGGGCCATGTTGATGACGTTGCCGTCGGTATAGGCGTCATCGGTGCTGACCTCGTTGCGTCTCGCGAACCAGAAGAAGAATCCCACGATCGCGAGCACGACCACGACGACGGCGACGATGATCAGGGGCTTCTTGCTGCGCGGCTTGCTGGAATCCTTGCCGTGCTCACCGCCATCGTCCTTGCCGTTGCCGTCCTTGCCGTTCTGGCCGCCGTCGGCCTCATGCGATCCCTCATCCTCAGACGCCATAACGAATCCTCGACACGGTAAATGGGGCCCGCACGAGGGCGGCGTCCAGGGATGTCCGCAGCCGGGTGAAGGGCATGAGTACGGTAGGAAAGAGCCGGGTGTTACTTGCTGTTGAGCCGGGTTTTATACCCTTCCAGGCGCGCGGGGCTGTCATCGAAGGTAATGGTCGCTTGAGGGAATACGCCTACAGGAGCGCGGCACGGGGGTGGCCTCAATGCAAGGGAATGAACCCGTACGACTTGAAAATCCGCGCCGCCGTCATACTCGCGACGAAGGCGGCGAACTTCGCTGCTGCGGGCTGCGCAGCGCGGGTGAGCGCCAGGGGGTAGATGATGGGCGCGTGGGTGTCCGCGGGGAACACGTCGATCACCCGGACCTTTTTGTCGATCAAGGCATCCGTTTCGTAGACGATGCCCAAAGGCGCCTCGCCGCGATCCACGAAGGTCAGCGCGGCGCGCACGCTCTCGGCGCCAACGATGCGATCTTTGATGTCCTCCCATACTCCGAGCTTGGTCAGCGCTGCTTGGGCATACCGGCCCGCCGGCACCCCGGCGGGATCGCCGATGGCCAGGCGTCCCTGTCCCAGGGCGGCGGCGAGCGCGAAATGGGGCGCGATCTTGAGCTTGACCGTGCTGTCGGCCGGCCCGATCAACACCAATCGATTGCCGACTACATCGCGTCGCGTGGAGTTCTGAATGAGATGGCGGGCTTGCAGATAGTCCATCCAGTCCGAGTCCGCGGACATGAAGATATCCGCTGGAGCGCCATTCTCGATCTGCCGGGCCAGAGTGGAGCTGGCTGCGAACGAGAACTTGACCGCAGTGGACGTTTCCCGGGTGAACGCATCGCCGAGATCCTGGAGTACATTCGTGAGCGAGGCCGCGCCGAAAACGGTCAGTGTGGTCCTGTCGGGCTCCGCCGGGTGGCCCGTTGGCGCGAATGCAAGTGTGCAGACAGCGAGCCCGATGGCGATCAATCGATTCATGCCGGCATCCCGAGAATGTGTCTATACCCGATTGTATATAGCGAACGTCGGTGGGCGCCACCGCATCGATGGCCTCGCCGCCGCTGAGCGGTAGGAACAGACCGACCGAGTCTCTCGGCGCGGGGAGGATGGCGCGGCGCGCCCGTCCGTGACTAGTCTGAAATCACCATTCACATGCACGTTGCGAGGACATATGCCTGACAAAGAGACGATGCAACGGGTTCGCCGCGACCAGCGGGAAGGCAAGGCGGCAAGCACCCAGGCCGGGGAATTCATCCGCGAGGAAATGCACCACATCCGCCAGGGCAGGCACGGCGCGCGTTCCGCGAAGCAAGCGGTCGCAATCGGGTTATCCAAGGCACGGCGCTCGGGCGTCGAGCTCGCGCCTCCGAAGCCTGGATCGACATCGGCCAAAACGCGCCGAAGCGCGGCTCGCGCTTACGCGCTCGGACATGGCGCACCGCCGCGCCGCAAACCCACGGGGAAGCGATCACGCGCGTCCGAAGGCGCTCTGAAGCGAGAGGGGCGCGCCGCAGCGAGTCCCGCGGCGCTCGCCGCGCAGACACGCAAAGCAGCCCGCATGCGAACGCCCGCGGCACGCTCCGCGGCCGCGCGAAGGGCGGCGGCGACCCGCGCTCGGGAACGGAGCCACTGATGCGCTCGCCGCTCGCCACGCACACGCGGCCCGCGACCGCGTCGGCCGGCTCCCACGCGCAATGCCGGGGGAATCGGATGAGGGCGGTGAGGCCGGCCGACATACCTTTTTTCCCCCACGAGTAACGTATTGCGCGTGGACTCAACTCATCAACCGATGGAGCAATCAATGCAAACCAATTACGTTTCCCGCGATACCTACGGCATGTACAAGGGGTACAGCACCACCGGGGGGCCCGGTCCGGCGCTGATGGGCGCGGATACGCTGCTCGGCAACGAGGTGTACAACTCCGGAGACGAGAATCTCGGCAGCATCAAGGAGCTCATGATCGACATGCAGAGCGGACGGATCGCCTACGCGGTGCTGTCATTCGGGGGATTCCTGGGCATGGGCGATCGCCTGTTCGCCGTTCCCTGGCAGGCGCTGAAGCTCGACACGGCCAACAAGCGGTTCCTCCTCAATGTCAGCAAGGACAAGCTGAAGAATGCGCCGGGCTTCGACAAGGACCATTGGCCGAGCATGGCAGACACCGCTTGGGCGACCGATGTGCACGCCTTTTACGGGGTGTCGCGCTCCTACGATTCGCCGCCCACGCGGCCCATGTAGCAGGCGCCGTTCCCGGCCGGGCGCCGAGCCGGGCCCCGGCCCCGCGATCGGTCAATCGCGTGATTGACCGGCCGCGGGGCCGCGGAGCGAGGTGAGCGCCCTGCGGACCGCCCCCGCGATTTCGCCACTCAGGCCGCCGATGCGCAGGTCATGGGTGATCTCCAGCTGGGCGCCCTTTCCGCTGGCGCCGCGATTGCAGATGTTCGAAGGATGGCGCCCGGGATATCGATCGCTGGGCCAAACCACGTCGAATCCGGCGGTCGAAAGCTCCTCGGCGAGACGGCCGGTCAGCTCCTCGTGCAGTCCGCCTATGTGAATGGCGGACTCGCCGCGGCAGCCATGCACCCCCAGCACGACATCGCTGCGCAATGCGAGGTCCAGGCAGCGGGGATGATCGAATCGGTGGCTGGTGATGTGAAGGGCGCGATTGCCGTATGTTTTCAATCCCTCGAAGCTGAATAGGTGGAATTCCTCTCCCGCGATCGACGCTGCAATTTGCGAGGTACCCTCCTCGATCATGCCACCATGCGGCGCCGCCACGAGCACGGAGGCGTTGAGGCGTTCGATGACCCGTACCCGATAGTCCTTGCCCGCCGTTTCGTGGCGAGCGAGCTCGGCGAAAGAGCCGTACTTGCCGCGGGTTCGGACCTGGGTTTCCTGCATCGGATGGACCTCGATGGAACCGCGGGAGTCTGCCGCTACAGTCCCAGGGTATCCAAGGCTCGATAGGCCCAGACCGAGGGCGCCAGAAACCAGGGGGTGCCCGAGTAGTAAGCACGGGCCGCAAAAGCGAGACCATCGAGGGCCGTGCGACCCTCGGGACGTCCCGCCATCTGTTGTCCGATCCTCATTCCGAAGTAAGGCGCGAGGGGAACGCCCTGCCCACAATAGCCCATGCAGTAATGAACGCCGTCTTGCTGCCCCAAATGCGGCATGGTGTCGAAGGTATAGGCCACCCACCCCACCCAGGCATGATCGATCCGCGCTTCGGAGAGTTGTGGAAATATCCGGGTCATCATCGATTTGAGCCGCGCGACGCACGCGAGCGGATCCTGTTCCGACAATGCGGCCCTGCCTCCGAACACCAGCCGTTCGCCGTCCGGGGAGGGTCGGTAGTATACGACGACCCTGCGCGAGTCCGAGATGTTCCGCCCGTGCGGAATCAGCGACCGCATGCGCTGCGCGCCCAGCGGCTCCGTGCAAATCTGATAGCTGCCTATGGGTATCACGCGCCGCCGGTGCCAGGGCGACAGGTCGCCCGAGTACCCATTGGTCGCGATCAGCACTTTGCGCGCCCTGATGATGCCGCGCGGGGTCTGCACTTCGAACCCGCCCGGCGCCCGGCGGATGCGCTCGGCGCGGCATTGATCCGCGACCAGCGCGCCCTCATCCCTCGCGCGGCGCAGCAGCGCCACCAGCAGCTTCATGGGATCCACCGAGGCATCGTCGTGATAGATGCAGCCGCCGTGATAGTAATCCGTGGCGATCTCGCTGTGCTGCTCGGCCCGCGGCACGATGCTGATGCGCTGCTCGAGGCCCGGCGGCTGATGCGCGGCCTCACGGATCATGCGCTCGAAATGTCTCGGCGTGTGAGCGCCGTAAAAGCCCCCGCAGTCCTGCCAATCGCAATTCACGCCGCCTCGAGTTGCCAGCGAGCGCAAATAGGCGATGGCCTCGAACGCTTCACGGCAGATCGCGTGGGCGCGATCCGGCCCGTGCAGCGCACTCAAGCGCGCAAACGAGGGCTTCAGGCTGTAGGCGACCTGGCCGCCATTGCGCCCGGAGCATCCGGCGCCGATGTGGCCGGCTTCCAGCACCGCGGTGGAAAGGCCCGCCGCCGCCGTTTCGCGGGCGGCCGCAAGGCCGGTGTACCCGCCCCCGACGATGAGCGCATCGACTTGCGCGGGCAGCGGCTCACTGCCGAGCGCCGGGACCCCAGCCTCCTGCCAGAAGGGCGCTGTCGTGATGCCGGCCGTCATGTGCCGCAAAACGTCCGCAGCACCCGCTCTTCGGGTCGCGGGGGGCGCTGGTAGCGCGCGAATCGGGGCGCAAGCTCGTACGGGGTGAAGAGCACCTCGAGCATCTGCGCGAAGGGCGCGAAATCTCCGCCATCGATCGCGGAGGAGATCATCGCCTCCACGAGATGGTTGCGGGGAATGACTGCGGGGTTGACGCGGCGCATGGCCGCGCCGCGCCCCCCGGGCGGCGCGCTCTCGCGCGCCAGCCGCGTCCGCCACCCCCGGGCCCAGCTGTCGAACTCCCCGGGTTGCCGGAACAACGCCCGCAGCGATTGCTCCGCGGCGGTGGCGGAGGGGTTTTGAGGCTCGTCCGCGGCCTCGGCGAGTCCGCGAAACGTCAGTGTGAAATCGCATCCGTTTCGATGCATCAGGTCGAGCCAAGCCTGGATCAATACCGTGTCGGCCGGCTCGGAGGTCTGTATACCCAGCTTCGCGGAGAAAACGCGGAGCCGGCACTTCTCGAACATCCGGGGGAAATCCTCGACCACCGGCCCGGCGGCTTCCACCGCGCGGCCGGGATCGGCGTCGATCAGCGTCAGGAGCGCCTCCGCGAGTCGCGCCACATTCCACTGCGCCGCGCGCGGCTGGTTCGCATACGCGTATCGGCCCATCGAATCGATCGAACTGAACACGGTCGCCGGATCGTAGGCATCCATGAACGCGCAGGGGCCGTAATCGATGGTCTCGCCGGATATCGAGGTATTGTCGGTGTTCATCACTCCATGGATGAAGCCCACACGCATCCAATCCGCGACCAGCGCGGCCTGCGCGAGGCACACGGCGCGCAACAGCTCGAGGTAGGGTCGATCCGACGACCTCAGGTGCGGGTAGTGACGATCGATGACGTAGTCGGCCAGGCGCCTGACCGCGTCGAGATCGCCTCGCGCCGCAAAAAACTCGAATGTCCCGACGCGCACGTGGCTTCGCGCGACGCGCGTGACGACCGCGCCGGGCAGCGATCCCTCGCGGATGACGAACTCGCCCGTGCTCACGGCCGCGAGTGCGCGCGTACCCTCGATGCCGAGCGCGTTCATGGCTTCGCTCACCAGGTATTCACGCAAGACCGGTCCGAGCGCCGCGCGACCGTCGCCGCCTCGTGAAAACGGAGTCCTGCCCGATCCTTTCAACTGGATGTCCCGGCGCACTCCTGCGCGATCGATCACTTCGCCGAGGAGGATGGCGCGTCCGTCCCCGAGACGGGGCACGAATTGACCGAACTGATGACCGGCGTAGGCCGTTGCAACCGGATCAGCGCCTTCGGGCACGAGGTTGCCGGAGAATATGGCGGCCAGGACGCCATCATCGAGCGAGCCCCGGTCCAATCCGAGCTCCGTCGCCAACGCCCCGTTGAATTCGATCAGGCGGGGGGCGGCGACCGGAACCGGGTCTAGCCGCTCATAGAAGCGGTCGGGAAGCGAAGCATAGCTATTGGAGAACGCCCAGCCCGGAATCCGCGATCGCGACGGCCGGGATGCTGTCTCGGGGGGGCGCGGCGTTGGCAACATGACGGCATGTTACCAGCGTTCCGGACAGGAATTCGTCCCCCTCCGCCACCGATGTGACCGTCGGGACCTGACGCGCCCGGCCGAGCCGCGCATAGAGATTGAGGTAATTATGCGCCATGCGCTGCGCGGTGAAGCGGCGGTCGAATTCCGCGCGTATGCGATTCCGATCGAGGGTTCCGATCCGCCCGACCGCCTCGATCGCCTCGCGCTCGCTGTGCACGATGAATCCGGTCAATCCCTCCTCCAGCACCTCTGGAACCGAACCGTTCTCGACCGCGATCACCGGGGTTCCGCAGGCCATCGCCTCGATCATCACCAGCCCGAACGGCTCGCGCCATGCAATGGGGAACAGAAGCCCGGCCGCGTTGCCCAGAAACTCCTGCTTCTGATCCTCGCGGATCTCGCCGATGAATTCGACCTGGCCGAGCGACAGCAAAGGCTCCACCTTGGTCTTGAAGTATTCCTCGTCGACACGGTCCACCTTGGCCGCGATCTTGAGCGGCATGCCGGCCTCGGCCGCGATGCGGATGGCCGCATCCGGCGCCTTCTCGGGCGAGATACGCCCGAGAAACGCGAGATAACCGCCCCGGCCCGGGCCTTTCGCGAGCAGGTTCTGCGGCAGCCCGTGCAGCACCGTGGCCACGTAATTGGCCTCGGGCAGCGGTATGCGCTGCGAGTCGGAGATCGAGACCACCGGCATGTCCCCATACAGCCCGTACAGGGCCGGAAGCTCCGGCAGATCCAGACGGCCATGCAGCGTCGTGACCGACGGGGTGCCCAGACGCCGCAGCAGGGGGTAGCCGAAATAGTCGAGGTGGCAGTGGATCACGTCGAACTCATGCGCGCGGCGCGCCACGCTCTCCAGTTGCATGAACAACGGCACGAAGTGGTCCCTCACGCTCGGATCGAGGCGCAAGGCCCGCGGCCAGATCGGAGCGAGCTTGGCCTTGGTCAGGCTGTCGCCCGAGGCGAACAGCGTCACCTCGTGCCCCAACTCCACCAGCGCGTCCGTGAGATAGGCGACCACGCGCTCGGTGCCGCCATACATTTTGGGAGGCACCGCTTCCGTGAGCGGCGCGACTTGCGCAATTTTCATGTGTTCCCCCACCCGTTGGAGCGATCGATGAGCCGTATCCTATCCGTTGGAAATCGGATTGTCGGCTTGCAATATGGAACTGAAGCCTGTCAGAGAACTCTTATGTGGCAGATGCTCGCATTAGCGCTCGGTCGCGCGCCGCCGCGCGATGCGTGAAAAAGTTACAAGCAACCTCCTCCACATGTCTGTTATCGGGAACAACGCGTGAACACATCATCACTGCCGGATCCATCTCCCGCTAGTCATTCGGTCGACGAGGCGCCCGCTCCGCAATTCGCCATCGCCGTGAGCGCGACGCTGCAGCAGCGCAGGACGCGCACCTTGAAGCACGGCGACACCTTCGCGGTGTTCGATCACCGCGGCGACATCGGCGGGGAACCGGGCAATCCCGAGGGGATCTATCATCGGGACACCCGCATGCTGTCGCAATTTCAGCTCCTGCTCGAGGAGGCCCGGCCTCTTCTGCTGAGCTCGGTGACGCAGGACGACAACGCCGTGTTCACGGCGGACCTCAGCAATCCCGACCTTCTCGAAGACGGCAAGATCGCGCTGCGCCGGGAGAACATCCATCTCAGCCGGATGAAGTTCATCTGGAACGGCGCGTGCTACGAGCGAGTCGTGGCGCGCAACTTCGCCGACCGGCCTCTGACGCTGCGGCTCACCTATCGATTCGCCTCGGATTTCGCCGATCTGTTCGAGGTGCGCGGGGAGCACCGAGCCGCGCGCGGCGAGAGCCGCGTGGTGCTCAAGAGCGATCACAGCGTGACGCTCGCTTACATGGGTCTCGACAAGATCGAACGGACAACCGAAGTGGCATTTTCTCCCACGCCGAACACGCTGACCACGGCTCGCGCGTCGTTCGACGTATCGTTGAAGCCGCACTCCTCGCGCCGGATCTTCGTACGATGCGGCGTCGAGAATGCGGCCGACTGCGACTGGAACGGACGGCTGTTCTACCGGCGCATGCGCGCCGCCCGGCACGCGCTCCACGACTCCAGCAGACGCGCCGCGAGCGTCGAGAGCTCGAACTCGGTCTACAACGAGATGGCGCGCCGGTCGGTATCCGATCTGTACATGCTGGTCACCGATACTCCCGAGGGGCCGTATCCCTACGCGGGCATTCCATGGTTCAGCACTCCCTTCGGACGGGACGGACTGATCACCGCGCTGATGACGCTTTGGCTCGACCCCGAGATCGCCAAGGGCGTGCTGGGATTTCTGGCCGCCACTCAGGCCACCGCGATCGAGCCCGAGCGCGACGCGGAGCCCGGCAAGATCCTGCACGAGATGCGCCACGGCGAGATGGCGAACCTGCGCGAAGTGCCGTTCGGCCGCTACTATGGAAGCATCGACGCGACGCCGCTCTTCGTGCTGCTGCTGGGCGAGTATTTCCGCCGCACGGGCGATCTGGCGACCGTGCGCTCGCTCTGGCCGAACGCCGAGGCGGCGCTCGCCTGGATCGATCGGTATGGCGACCGCGACGGCGACGGTTTCGTCGAGTACCACCGTCAGACGAAGGAAGGACTTGCCAATCAAGGCTGGAAGGACTCCTTCGACGCGATTTTCCATCGCGATGGCAGGCTGGCGGAAGGGCCCATCGCGCTCTGTGAGGTCCAGGGTTACGTGTACGGGGCCAAACACCATGCCGCCGTGCTCGCCGAAGCGCTGGGCTACACCGAGCGCGCCGCCGCGCTCGCCGCCCAGGCGGAGGCGCTTCGCCGCCTGTTCGAAGCGCGGTTCTGGTGCGAGGAGCTGTCGACCTACGCGCTGGCGTTGGACGGCGCGAAGGAACCGTGCCGGGTGATCGCCTCGAACGCCGGACAGCTGCTGTTCACCGGCATCATCGTCGCGGATCGCGCGCAACGCGTCGCGCGCACGCTGCTGTCGCCGGCGGCTTTCAGCGGATGGGGCATCCGCACCGTCGCCTCCACCGAGGCCCGCTACAATCCGATGTCGTACCACAACGGCTCGGTCTGGCCACACGACAACGCGCTGATCGCCATGGGTCTCGCTCGCTACGGTCTGCAGGGCGCCGCGGCCCAGGTCTTCGGAGCGCTGTTCGATGCGGCCTCGTACATGGATCTGCGCCGGCTGCCCGAGCTGTATTGCGGTTTCGCGCGGATCGAGCGCAACGCGCCGACCCAGTACCCGGTCGCATGTTCGCCGCAGGCCTGGGCCAGTGCGACGCCGCTGTGCCTGCTGCAGGCATCCCTCGGCCTCGAACTCCTGGATCGTACCGGCGAAGTGAAATTCTACCGGCCGATGCTGCCGGATTTTCTGGACCACCTGCACCTGCGAAACCTCCGGCTGAGCGGCGGCTCGGTCGACGTGCTTCTGCACCGACATGATCGCAACATAGCGGTGACCGTGACGCGTCGCGAGGGCGACATCGTAGTGGTGGCGCGCTATTAGACGGTTTGCGGGGGGCGCGCGTCCTCGTCCGCTGCCGGCCGGGTCTCGGGCATCGCGAAGAACGCCAGCAGAACCGCGGCGAGCCCCATGGCTGCGAGAAAATAGAAGGCGAAGCGCATCCCGTAGTGGTCGGAGACCCAGCCAGCGGCCGACGTGCTCACCGTGCTGCCGATGCCGATCGCAAAGCCCACCGCGCCGAGAGCCAGATTGAAGCGACCCGAGCGCGCCGCCACGTCGCTCACGATGAGCGGGACGAGAATGCCGAAACCCGCGCCCGCGATGCCATCGAGCACCTGCACCGCGATCACCAGGGTCGAGTTCGTGGTGCTCGAGAAAATGAGAGCGCGCAACGGCAGCATGGCGAATCCGGCGACGAGCACGAAGCGCCGGCCGTGGCGGTCGGCGAAGCGGCCGACCGCCGGCGAGGCGAGCGCAACCACTATCTGCGGCAGCACGATGCACGCCCCGATCAGCAGGCTTGGGTTGCTGCCCTTCGCCGTCAGGGTGCCGCTGATGAGCATGAGCAGCGGGGCGTTGCCGAAGGTGAACAGCATCGCGCATCCGCAGAAGATGAGCAGCCGGCGGTCCGCAAGGATTCGAAAGCTGCCCGTGCCGCCAGCGCTCCCGCGCGGCTTTGCGGCCGCCTCATCGGCCGCCGCCGCATGGCGCCGAAGCGGCAACAGCGCCACCAGCGCAGGCAGGGTGAGCGCCGCGGTGAGATAGAACACTGCGCGCTCGGACACATACTGCCCGCAGGCGCCCATCAAGGCCGCGCCGAGTCCGTTGCCCACCGCGGCGTAGCGCGCATTGCGGCCGAGCCGCAGCGCCATTCCCATCCGTCCCACCAGCGCGAGGCTCATCGCGGCGATCGCCGGGCCGAGCGTGCAGCTCGAAACGCCGTGCAGGACTTCCGCGAGGTACACGAACAGCCGTATCGGGTGGATGGCGAACATCAGGGCGCTGGCCGTGAACACCAGCACGCTGAACGCGGCGACGCGCGTCTTGTTCTTGATCGCGTCGACCATCGCCCCGGCCGGCACCTGGCTGGCCATGGAGCTGACGGTACCGATGGAGAGCGCCAGACCGATCGACGTCTGGGTCCAGCTCTGTCCACTGAGATACACCGCGATGAACGGACCGAACCCGGTTTGAATGTTGGCTACGAAAAGATTGAACCAGTCGAGTCCGCGCTCGGCCGATGAGTTGGGCGTACCCGCGCCCGGGGACGTCGCCGGCGGGTGGCGTTCACTTCGTGCCGGCGCCTGCAGCATCGGGGGCCGCCGCCGGCGGCATGAGGACACGGGGACTGGTGGAATCCTTGTATTCCGGTGCCGACTGCAGCTTTTCGCGGGTCACCGTCAGCATGAGCGGCTTGTCCTTGTCTGTCGGCGAGAAATGCAGCAAGGGCCAATCGACCGCAATGCGGCGGATGCCCACCCCCAGGAATCCGCCGAAATCGATGATGGCCACCCGCACGCGGCCGTCCGGGTCCGCCAACAGGTCGACCACCCGCCCGAGGTCCTCGCCCTTGGGGCTGTAGACGTTCTTGCCGAGAATCGATGTGAGGGGACCGTCGATGCGGCGCACTTCGGCATCGACGACGGTGGTCGTTGGCGGCGGCTCGGGGCCGGCCGCCTGAGGCGCGGCGAGCCGGACCGGCGCCTTTTTTCTGTGCTTGTGTTTGGGCCGGTGCTTGCGGGCGGGTTCGTTGCACGAGCACGCCGGGGTGGGCACTCCTGCCGGGGCGTTGGCCGTCTTGTCGCGAGGAGAAGTGCCCCCCGCGGCCGGCGCCTTTTCGACGGGCGGCGCACTCGCGGGCGGCGCACTCGCAGCGGGCGGCGCAACCTCCGTCTGCGGCTTGTCCACCGCGGGTGTTTCTCGAGGGGTCGTCGCGGCGGGCGGCGTGGTGGGAACGATCGGCGCGGTCGGCCGCGTCGTGCTGCATGCCGTCAGTGTCGCCACCGCGAGCAGCGCGGTCACACCGGCTGCTGCCGCGCCGTCCGCATGTCGCGGCCGTCCCGCCGCCGCCCTCATCGCGTTTGCTCCGCGCCGACGCGAATCTGCCGTCCGTACATGCGGCTGTAGACTCCACCCTTGGTCTGCAGCAGCCGCCGGGGCGGTCCATCCTCGATGATATGGCCGCGCTCCAGCACCACGATGCGGTCGAAGGAGTCCAGCGTGGAGAGCCGGTGGGCGATGGCGATCACCGTGCGCCCGCGGAACAGCCGCGCTAGCGCCTCCTGGATCGATTGCTCGGACTCCGTATCGAGCGCGGAGGTCGCCTCGTCCAGGATCACGATGGGCGCGTTCATCAGAAAGGCTCGCGCGATCGCGAGGCGCTGGCGCTGGCCGCCGGAGAGCTTCATTCCGCGCTCGCCCACCAGCGTTTCGTATCCGTCCGGCAGGGCGGCGATGAACTCCGCGCACCCCGCCGCATCGACGGCGCGGAACACCTCCTCATCCGTCGCCTCCGGACGGCCATATCTCAAATTCTCGAGGAGCGAGCGGTGAAACAACGAAATGTCCTGCTGCACGACCGCGATCGAGCCTCTCAGACTTTCCTGGGTGACGTGCGAAATGACCTGATCGTCGATCAGGACCTCCCCCGCGTCGGGGTCGTAGAGCCGTTGCAGCAGCGCGATGATCGTGGACTTGCCGGCTCCGGATCGGCCCACGAGTCCGATCTTCTGGCCACCGGGCACCGTGAGCGAGAAGGCGCGCAGCACCGATTGTCCGCTCGGATAGCTGAAGCTCACGTCCCGAAACACGATCGATCCCTTGCTGACCACCAGCGGTCTCGCATCCCTGGCGTCGCGCATCTCGTGCGGCAGGCCGAGCACCTGGACCGCCTCGCGCAGCTTCGCGAACTGCTGCACCATGTCCACCATCGCCATGGCGAAATCGCGCGATGCGTGCAGCACCGTGAAGCCAAGGGTCGTCGTGAGCACCACGTCGCCGGTGGAGATCTCGCCGCGGCTCCATAATTCGACCGACCATACCAGCACACCGGCGGTCACGATGAATACCGTGATGGCGTGAAACTGACGTAGACGTTCGAGCGATCTCAAGCTCAGTCTCTGCGCCTGCATTTCGTCCTGGATCTTCATGGTCAGACGCTGCTGTTCACGCCTGGCGGCTCCGAACGAGCGCACCAGACCGATGTTGCTCACCACGTCGGTGAGATCGCCGCTCACGTGCGCCGCGTGCCCGGCGAAATTCTGATGAAGCTCCCGCCCGTGGGCGGCCCACCACGCGATGATGGCTCCGAGCACGCAGACGACCGCCATCAATACCGCGGTGAGATGCCAGTTGATGGTGCCGAGCACGAGGATGCTGGCTATCACCGCGATCCCGGGTGGAATCGTGGTCCATGTCAGCGAATTCTCGATCAGCCATGCGGCGTTGGCGGCCGCGGTGATGCGGCCCGCCAAAGCGCCGGGAAATTGCTCGACGAAATAGTGGGTGCCCTGCCCCGACAGATGGTCGAACAACTCCAGGCGGATGTCGCCGCCCACCGCCACGAAGGCGTGGGTCGATGCCCATCCCGCCACGCGCCAGAGGAGGTTGTCGCCGGCGACGAGTCCCAGCAGAATCGCGACCGCGCCCCACAGCACCTCGGCCGGCGGCTGATGCGTGCCCAGCACATCGACCAGATGCTTGACCGCATACTGCGATCCCACATTGCAGGCGACCGCGGCGAGCACGGCGACGATCACGACGGTATGGCTGAAAAAACGCCTTCGCACGTAGCGCGCGAGAAACCTGATCGCACCTTTCGACGCGTAGCGTGGCAGCGGCATGGCGGAGTTCGCGCACCTCGAGACCCGAGTCGGCCTATTCTTGGTCAACTGCCCGGGACGGCCGGACGGATAAAGCAGCGAGTAACTGTCAGTCTTCGCTGACACCCAGGGTGGCGCTTTGCGGCCGCGCCTTCCTGCAGACCATCAGTATCTCGTCGGCCTGGGCGGCGCCGCTCATTCCGTGCTCGAAACGCAGGCGCTGTTGAAAACGCAGGCCGAGCGGCATCAAGACCCGGTTGTACCACCACAAGGCGCGCTCGCGCCGATGGGTGAGCCACCACATCCCGATGTCCAGGAGCCGGGAAGACTTCGGCTGCATGCCGAAAACCGCGTTCTGCACGACGTGCAGCCCGTGGCACTCGAGCGCGCGCTCGAGCCGCTCGGGTTCGTAGCGCCGGCGATGGCCGACGAAATCGTCGAACGCCGTCCAGCGTGACGGATGCAGCGGCACCGACACCAGGATCGCGGCACCGGGCCTCGCCACGCGCGAGATTTCACTCAATGCCGAGGCGTCGTCGTCGACGTGCTCGACGATGTCGAGGGCGCACACCAGATCGAACGCCCCGGCCGCGTACGGGAGCGCCGTGACCAGACCCACGGCGACCGAGGCGCCCCGCGAGCGCAGCTTGGCGGCGGCGGGTGCGCTCAGGTCGACGAAGTGCGTGCCCTCGATCGGCAGCCTCGGCCGCAGTCCCGGCGCGATTTCCAGGCGCGATCCGCACCGCGGCAGCAACGATCGGATCAGCGGCCAGGTGTTGAATCGGTCGGGCTCGACCAACCGGGCGCCGGACCAGAGCGAGTCGTAGTAATGCCGGTTCGCGTCGAGAAGCTCGCGGGGACTCTTGAGCGCCGTCTGCATCGTGGCAGCACTTTACACCGTTGCGCCGTCAGGCGCGTCCGGACGCGAAAACCGCGAGCATGTCCTCCTCCTCCTCCTCCGCGGGCTGCGCATCGCTTCCGAGCATGGCGAGGCATTGTTCGGCCGGCATCGGCCGCGCGAACAGGAAGCCCTGGCCGATCGTACAGCCCAGCTTGCGCAGGATCTCGGCCTGCTGATAGCCCTCGATCCCTTCCGCGATCACCTGGATGTGGAGGTGCCGCGCGATGGCGATGATGGCGCTCACGATGGCGAGGTCGCTCGAATCGGTGACCAGATCGCGCACGAAGCTGCGGTCGATCTTCAGCGCGTCGACGCGCCAGTTCTTCAAATAGCTCAAGCTCGAATAGCCGGTGCCGAAATCGTCGATGGCGACCTTGATGCCGAGATCCCTCAGCTGAACCATCGTGTCCTGGCGGTTCTCGCCGGATTTCGCCTGGTGACTGTCGAATACGGCGCGTTCGGTCATTTCGAGCTGCAGAAGCTCGGGTTTCAATCCGTGGGTCTTCAGGAGCGTGGCGATCGTTGAATGCAGCTCGCCCCGCTGAAGCTGGGCGGGCGCCACATTGAGGGACACCGGAACCAGGTTCACCCCGGCCTTGCGCCAGGCGCTGAGCGTCTGAAGCGTCCGATGCAGCACGAAATTGCCCATCGGAACGATGAGGCCGGTCTCTTCGGCGACCGGGATGAACTGGTCCGCGGGAATCATCCCGTGCACCGGATGCTTCCAGCGGATGAGCGCCTCGAGCCCCACCACCTTGCGCGTGATCAGACTGACGAAGGGCTGGTAGTGGACGTCCAGCTGTTTCAGCCTCAACGCATCGCGCAGCGAGGCCTCCATGGCGACGCGGTGCTTGAGCTTGCGGTTCATGATCTGGCTGAACATCTGCACGTTGTTGCGCCCGCGGTCCTTCGCCTGGTACATCGCCGTGTCGGAATGCTTGAGCAGCTCGCCCATGTCGGCGCCGTCGCGCGGGAACAGGCTGACTCCGACGCTTCCCGTGGTCTGCAGCGGATGCTGATCGATGACTATGGGTTTGTTGAGGCTCTCGATGATGCGATTCGCGCCGAGCGTGACCTCGTCGTAGGACTTCACATTCCGGAATACGACGACGAATTCGTCGCCGCCCATCCGGATCACCACGTCGCTGTCGCGCACGCAGGTGCGCAGGCGGCGCGCCACCTCCTGAAGGAGCTTGTCGCCCGTCTCGTGGCCGCGCGTATCGTTGATGTGCTTGAAGCGGTCCAGGTCAAGGAACACGACACCCAGCATGGCATTGGCCGCCCGCGCCTCGGCGATGGCCTCCGGGAGGAATGTCGCCAGGTAATGACGGTTGGGCAATCCCGTGAGTTGATCGTGGTGCGCCATCCGGTCGAGACGCTGTTGATTGTCGATGAGCTGCTGCTCCGCCTTGCGCCGGACCGAAACGTCGTGGGTGACGTAGGCGTACCCTTCCCGTCCGTCCGCTTCCAAGGGGTTGCACCGAACTTCCACGTCCACCAGCGCTCCGTCCTTGCACCGCAGCTGCAGATCGAGCGAGCGTTTCGAATCTGCATCCTTGAGGCGCGCCAGCAGAACTTCCGGTGTCGAGCCGGCATCTGCAAAGATGTCGGTCAGCGTCAAATCCCGCGCTTCGGCCTCCGAATGTCCGATGCGCCCGAGAAATGCGGGATTGCAGTATTGAACCTTCAGGCTTTCGGCATCGACGATGACGATGCCGTCGTTGGTTTGATCGATGATCGCCTTGTAGCGCGAATCGACCGAGCGCCTGTGACGAAGATAGCCTTTCACCCCGAGGATCGCGGCACCCGCAACCGTCGCCGCCAGCAACGCCGCAAATGCCACGAGCAGCACGGTCGCGCCGCGCCCGCCCCCGAATCCGCGCGATCCCGGCGACTGCTGCCCGGCTTCGCGCGCCGCGCCGGGGATGAGCCGGAAGACCCACGCCGGCTTGCCGTCCGCGTCGCGCAGCAGCGCGTAGGCGGCCCGGTCCCCCGCCACCTCCGTGGACATCTCGCCGGGCGCCTGCGGCTTCGAGTCGAGCCACCGGCGCACGTCCGCCGCGGCGCTCGTCCGATCGAATTGCCGGATGGGCTGGCCGCTCAGAACTCCCCCAAGCGGGCGTTGCAGACGCGCGATGACGGCCGGCGTCAGACGCCGAGTCACGATGATCCAGCCCGGCGGCGAGGACGACGACCGGGCCGCGATCGGCCGCGCGGCGATCAGCCGATCGTCGAGGATTGCCGCGCTCGATGCCGCCGATGCGGACGCCTCCGGGGCGCGCGCGGACACAGCGGCCAGATAGCGCAACTGCGCCGGATCCGGCGGGCGCTCGACCAGCCGGCCGCCGTCCAACACCGCGCTGAACCGGATGCCCACGGCGGTTGCGAGGACGATGCCGTCGACGCCGAGGCCCGCCACTGTCTTGGCGTCCAGGCGCTCCGCGTCCGGCCGTCCGGCTGACGAGTCGTCCTGAAGCCCTTCGATGATCCCGTCCGATCCGGCGATGGTTGCCGCGGCGGCGTCGAGATCGGCACGCTCCTTCTCGAGGCTCGATGCGAGCTCGCGAACCTGAAGGGAGAGATTTTCCCGGCGCAAGGACTGTGCCTGCTCCTGCCAGCCGCGCTGACTCACGAAGTACAAAATGAGGGTTGCCGCGAACGGCACGCCGAGGGCGGCGATCAGGACTGAACGCCGCTGCAGGATGCCCGGCGACAGGCCGTCGAGCCTCATTCGAGGCCCGCCCCGCTTGACGTGAGGCTGCTATGGGCCAGCCGGGAGCAATTCGACATAATGGATCTTGTTGAATAATCTCGGCGCAGTATGTTTCATGCACTGCCAGGTCACCGATATGCAGAGCACAAATCCCTGTAGGACGATGCCGCATGGAAGGCGATAAACGGTGATCTTCGTCAAATCACCCTCGCCGCCCGGCGTGACCGTCGCCGGGGCATCCATTGAAGCCGGGGGTGAGGCGCGCGGCGCCAGACCCGCCGTGCGGCTCGACACCAGCTTGGAGCTCTTGTCCGAGCGCGCTCCTGCCGCGAGTTCGTCCCGCGTGTTGGCCACCGTCGTCGCCACGGCCGGGTCCACTTACCGCAAACCCGGCGCTCGCATGCTGATCATGGCTGACGGCAGTTATTTCGGACTCTTGAGCGGGGGCTGCCTCGAGGCCGACCTCAAGCTTCATGCCCGGGAGGTCCTGGAGGGCGGCGCGACCAAGGCCGTCGAATACGACATGCGCGGGCCGGACGATGTGCTTTTCGGCATCGGGGCAGGCTGCGAAGGCGCGATGCGCGTGCTCATCGAGCCTTCGAACTCAGGAGACCGGGCCACCCGCGCATTGGCGGCGGCAGGGCGGATCACCGCTGCCGGGGCCTCGACCTGCCTCATTTGCGTGCATCAATCGAGCGATCTGCCTCTCGGCACCTACAGCACGGCGGAGGACATCGCGGCGCTGCCGGCGGAGGTGGCCTCGGCGGCGCAGGCCGCGCTCGCCGAGGAGTCCTCGCGCGACGTGACGATCGCGCGCACCGGCGCGCACCTGCGCGCGTTCGTTCAATTCCTGGCGCCCCCTCCGCATCTTCTATTATGCGGCGCGGGGCCCGACGCCGAGCCGGTCGCGGCGGCGGCGCGCGCTTTGGGATGGCGTGTCTCCGTGGTCGATCATCGGCCCGCCTACGCGCAGCCGAAACGATTCCCGGGAGCGCAGGTGAAGCTCGCGGATGCCGCCGCGCTCGCTGACAGCGTGGACCTCGGCCGCTGTCACGCCGCGGTGGTGATGAGCCATCATCTCGCTTCCGACCTGGCCTATCTGCGGGTGCTCGGCGCGGCGCACGACCCCGCGTACGTGGGTCTGCTCGGACCTCCGGCGCGGCGGCGCCGGATCGCCGAGGAATTGGGGTCCGCGGCCGAGGGCTTGAGCGCGCGGCTGCGCGGTCCGGTCGGCCTCGATATCGGCGCCGCGACACCGGAGTCCATCGCCCTCGCCATCGTCAGCGAGGTGCACGCATGGCTCGCCGATCGGTCCGTCGCGCGCCCACAACATGCGTTCCCGCCCGGGCCGCCGGCGTAGACCTTTGGCTCCAATAGCGTAGAATCCAGAGCCACGGGCGGATGTCCGCCGCACAATAAATGAACGACAAGTTGTTGCGTATTTGCGGCAGCGTGGGAGTTAGGCATGTTCAAGTTCCTCAGGCTATCCGCCGTCGCGCTGGCGACGGTTCATCTGATTGCGTGCGGCGGCACCAGCGCGCAGACCGGCACCCCTAACACCTCGACCGCCCGGGGCACCCTGGCCGAAAGTCCCCCCTTTCGCATCGCCTCGCTCGATGCGGCGAGCTTCCAAAGCGAGCTTTCCGCGAGCGCGAGCGGCGCGCAGCTGCTCGAGCTCACCGGCAATCCGATCTGCGGGGTCGATTTCTACTACGTCAAATTTTGGACCGTGGGGGGCGCCGGCGAGACCACCGAGTCCTCGGGCGCGCTCATGGTTCCCACGGGCGCGGCGCCGAAATGCTCGGGCCCGCGGCCCATCGTTGAATATGCGCACGGGACGAACCCGAACAAGGCATTGAACATCGCCGACATCACCAACACCTCGAACACCGAAGGCGTGCTCATAGCGGCGATGTTCGCGGCGCAGGGCTACATCGTGGTGGCGCCGAACTATGCGGGCTATGACATTTCGACGCTCGGCTATCACCCCTTCCTCAACGCAGTCCAGCAATCGGGTGAGATGATGGATATCCTGGCCGCCGCGCGCGCCGCGCTGCCCGCGACCATGTCCTCCGCCACGAGCGACAACGGACAGCTCTTCATCACCGGCTACTCCGAGGGCGGTCACGTCGCGATGGCGACGCTGCGCGCCATGCAGGCTGCGGGCAATACCGTGACGGCAGCCGCACCGATGTCCGGTCCCTACGCGCTCGAAGCCTTCGGCGACACGATCTTCTTCGGCGGCGTCGACATCGGGTCCACCGAGTTTGCGCCGCTTCTGGTCGCCAGTTATCAGCACGCTTACGGCAACATCGACAGCACCGCCGATCCGGTGTTCTCCTCGACCTACGAAGGGGTCGAAACGCTGCTGCCGAGCGATACGCCGATCGATACCATCTTCCAGGAAGGGATGCTGCCGGAGACGGCGCTGTTCGACAGCACCACCCCGGTGGTGACCATCCCCGGCGAGGCAGTGCTGTCGGCGGAACTGACCGCGCTGCTCGGTGTGCCGCCGACGCCAGGCTTGCCGCTCAGCGCGCAGACGCCCATCTTTCAGCTCGGATTCGGCAATCCGTACCTGATCAACAACGGCTACCGCGTGGGTTATGCAGAGGATGCCGCGACCGACCCCGACGGCGCCGTGCCGACGCCGAAGGCCGGCGTGCCGCTCGCAGCCGTCAAGCCGACCCAGGGGCTGCGCCAGGACTTTTATCTGAACGACATGCGCACCGGGTGGTATCCGAAAGTCCCGACGCTGCTGTGCGGGGGCGATGAGGATCCCACGGTGTTCTTCAGCGTCAACACGGGCACGATGGCCGCCTACTGGGCCTCCCTGCCGGCAGGCGCCGTGACGGTGCTCGATGTGAATGGCACGCCAAGCGGGCCGTTCGAGGCGCTGCAGGCGGGCTTCCAGGAGAGCGAGGCTGCGGATCTCGCGTACCTTCAAACGGCCGCCGGCGGCGGCCTGTCGCTTGCCGCCGCGGAGGCGCAGGTCATCGAGGGTTACCACTCGGCGGTTGCACCTTTCTGCGCGGCGGGTGCCCGCGCCTTTTTCGCTCAGTTTTAAGGGGATCGCCTCATGAGAAAAATTAAATTCGGCGCACTGGCGATGGCTGCGATGCTGGCGGGCGGTCTGTGCGCCGCGACGGCTTCGGCAGATGATTTCCCGGCCAACGACGTGCGTATCGGCTCCTACTCCGTGTTCTACCACACGAGCGCGGATGACCTCTCCGGTCCCTACGTGCCGCCCGGTGTGAACTTCAAGGCGGAGAATCTCGAGACCCTGTACTTGGGCTTCATCCGGTGGCTGACTCCGGACATCGACGTGGAGCTCGCCCTGGGTTATCCGCCGCTCGCCAAGGTCAAGGGATCGGGTCCGGAAACCCTCGGCTCCGTGCCGTACAACGGGCAGGTGGTTTCCAGCGCCCGATGGATTGCGCCGACGCTGCTCCTCGAGTACAACTTCTTGAGCGTGAATTCGCCGTTTCGCCCGTACATCGGGGTGGGCGTCAATTACACGACCTTTTACGACCGCGACTCCACGGCGCAGGGAAATGCGGCGAGCGGCGGCCCGACCCGCACTTCGCTGAGCGCATCGGTGGGCCCCGCCGCAGTGGTCGGACTGACCTACCGGATCAGCGACAGATGGCATTTGCACGGATCCTATGGCTGGTCGCGGGTCGATACGAATCTCGTCGCCGATACGGACGGCGTGATCCGCACCTCGAGGATCAGGTTCGGACCCCAGGCGCTGATCGTCTCGATCGGATACTCCTTCGGCCGCTGAGAGGCATCACGGGTGAGCATCCCGCAACCTCCGGATTGGCGCACTGACGGCGTACGGGTCATCGGGAGCGGCAGCCTCGATACCAACACGGCCCAGACGCCGGGCATGCTGCGGGCCGCCGCCATCGACTTCCGTCGCGTCGGTTCGAAGAAATTGTGGGCGGGCACGGTCCTCATCAACCCGAACGCGAGGACCGGCGCCCATCATCACGGCGCGCTGGAGAGTGTCATCTACGTGGTGCGCGGCGCGGCCAGGATGCGCTGGGGCGAGCGGCTCGAGTTCACGGCGCGGGCCGAGGCCGGCGACTTCATTTTCGTGCCGCCGTACGTCCCTCACCAGGAGATCAATGCGCTCTCCGATACGCCGCTCGAATGCGTCCTCGTGCGCAGCGACAACGAGTCGGTCGTGGTCAACCTCAGCATCGACGCGGCGGAGCGGGTCGAAGAAGTCTACTGGGTGGACCCCATCCATCCGCGACCCTGATCCGTCGGCTCGCGTGATCCGTCGGGGACAGCCGATCCCTCCACCACCCCGATCCATGGGCGGCCCGGAGTTTGTGCTAACCTAAATGGCACGTCGACGAGGTGGATCGATGAGACGATTCTTGCACCCTTGCATGGCGCTCGCGCTGGTTTGCATCTGCGGGCTTGCACGTGCCGACGGCCAGAAGCTGCGGATCATCACATGGGCCGATTACGTGCCGGCGGATCTGATCGCCGCGTTCACGAAGGAGACCGGGATCGAGGTCGAGGTCACGCTCTCCAACAACGAGGAGATGATCTCGAAGCTGCGTGCCACCGGAGGCGCCGGCTACGATCTTGCACAGCCCTCTCAGGATCGGATTTCCTCCGTGGAGCGCGATTTCGGCATCTACAAGCCGATCGATCTCTCCAAGGTCAAGATAGAGGAGTTCCAGCCCTCGTTGCTCGGCATCGTCAAGCGCAACGCGACCATCGACGGCAAGCTGTACGCGCTGCCGTACCTGTGGGGCACCGACGGGCTCGTGGTCAACACGAAAGACACCAGCATGACCGACTATCCGGATCTCTGCCGTCCCGACCTCAAGGGCAAGACCTCGATCCGGCTGCGCCGTCCCATCCTCATGGCTTTCGCTTTCTCGGAAGGCAAGGACCCGTTCGCCCTCTATGGAGATCCCAAGGCCTACGGCGAGCTGATGGATCATGTCGGCGACGTGCTTATCGCATGCAAGGGGAATTTCAAATTCTTCTTCGACAACAAGGACCAGCTGCTCAACGGCTTCCGCTCCGGCGAGATATGGGCCGCGGCGATGTGGGACACCGGCGGCTGGACGCTCAATCGCGAAAATCCGGACATCCGTTACATCGTGCCCAAATCCGGCGCGCTGGGGTGGCTCGACACCTTTGCGCTTCCGGCGCGCGGCAGAAACGATGCGGCGGCTTACGCCTGGATCAATTTCACCATGCGCCCGGAGAATGCGGCGAGGGTCATCAGGTCGGTCGGGAACTTTTCGGCGGCCAAAGGCACCGCATCCTTCGTCGACCCGCGCCTCAAGGCGCAGTTCGTGGCGTCGTTTCCCGACAGCGCCTTCAAGAATATTCATTGGTATCCCGCCATACCGCCCGGACTGGAGGAAATCGACGGGCGCGTGCTGGATCGCATCAAGGCCGCGAATTGAGCGTCGCCGCGGATCTGATCGCCGACGGCGTCGAAAAGCGCTTCGCCGATCACCTCGCGGTCGACTCCCTGTCCTTCAGTGTCGAGCGGGGCAGCTTCTTCTCGATACTCGGCCCTTCCGGCTGCGGCAAGACGACGCTGCTGCGGATGATCGCCGGATTCATCCCGCCCGACCGGGGCGACATTTCCATCGGCGGCAGCAGCATGCGGGGTGTCTCGCCCAACCGGCGGCCGGTGAACATGGTTTTCCAGCAGCTCGCGCTGTTTCCCATGATGTCGGTGGGCGAGAACGTCGCCTACGGCCTCGCGCGGCGGGGGATTTCACGAGCCGAGCGCACTCGCCGGAGCCGGGAGATGCTCGAGCGCGTCGGTCTCGGCGGCGCGGTGAACAAGAAGGTCGACGAGCTCTCCGGTGGTCAGCGGCAACGTGTCGCCATCGCGCGAAGCCTGGTGTTGGAACCGACCCTTCTGCTGCTCGACGAGCCGCTCGGCGCACTCGACTTGAAGCTTCGCGAGCACATGAAGATCGAACTCAAGCAGCTCCAGGCCGCGTTCGGCACGACGTTCGTGTACATCACGCACGATCAGTCGGAGGCCCTCGTGCTCTCCGACCGGGTCGCGGTGATGAATCAGGGACGGTTCGAACAGCTCGGCACGCCGCAGGATCTTTACTATCGACCCCGCACCCCGTTCGTCGCGGGTTTCGTCGGCGCCAATAATCGCATCGTGGGACGGGCGACGCTGGTCGAAGGCTCCACGGTGCAGCTCACCACCAAGGACGGCTGGGCCGTTCGGGCGCTCGCCGAGGGCGACGTGCGGGTCGGCGATGCGGTGGAGGGCTTCGTACGGCCCGAGGTCGCAAGCCTCGGTCGCAGCGAGGAGGAACTTCCGCCGGGGCAGCCGCCGCATCAGGGCGAAGTCGAGAGCCTGCTGTTCGACGGTGCGAACTCGGCGGTTCTGCTCAAGGAGGTGCGCACGCGCCGCGAGTTCCGCATCGCGCTTCCTCAAACCGGCCGCTTCTCGGACTTGCGCCCGAAGGAGAAGGTCCTGTTCAGCTTCGACCCGCAACGCGCCGTGTGCTTTCCGGCGCGCCCGGACGCCGTGGCTCGGGATGTCTAGCTCGGCCGTCGAGCCGAAGTGGCACGGCCGCCTCGGATTGGCATTGCTCCTCGCCCCCGCGATCCTGTGGCTGGGTGCGCTGATCGTCCTGCCGCACGTGGATCTTGCCGTGCTGTCGCTGCGCGAGCGGATCGGCCCGCGTCACTACGTGCCGAGCCTGGCCCAGTACCGGACGTTCTTCACGGAGCCGCTCTACTGGCACGTGTTCGTGCGCACCGCCGTCATGTCCGTCATCTCCACGTTCCTCACCCTCGTCCTGGCATTCCCGATCGCCTGGATCATCGCGAAGCTCCTCCGGGGGCGGGCCTCGTCGCTGCTGTTCATCCTGTGCCTGATTCCGTTCTGGGTGAGCGAGACAGTCCGCACGCTGGGGTGGATGATTCTGCTGCGCGAATCGGGCGTTCTGCCGGCTCTGTTGGTGAAGCTCGGCATCACATCCACGCCTGTCGAGCTCCTGTATCACGATGCCACCATCCTCGTGGGGCTCGTATACACGTCCATGCTGTTCATGCTGATCCCCCTGGTGGGGAGCCTGGAGAGCCTGGACAATTCGCTGATCGAGGCGGCCCATGACCTCGGCGCGGGCAGCCTCGCGACGCTGCGGACGATCGTCATTCCACACGCCGCACCGGGCATCACCGCGGGGTGCATCGTGGTGTTCATGCTGACCCTGGGCAACTACCTGACGCCGACCCTGTTGGGCGGCAAGAGCTCTCAGTGGTTCACCGAGCAGATCTACAACCAGTTCATCACGCGCTTCAACTGGGAACAGGGTGCGGCGCTCGGATTTCTGCTGCTCGGGCTGTCCACCTCCCTCGTGGCGATCGGGCTGCGCCTCGCCGGCCAGCGCTTCGGCGACGTGATGCGGCGCACATGATCCCCTCGCTGCCGCGACCCCGATGGCTGCGCGCCGCGACCGCGGCGTATCTCGCCGCGTTCCTCGCGTTTCTTTTCCTGCCGCTGATGGTCGTCGCCGTGTTCGCTTTCAATGACGCGCCTTATCCGGCGCCGCCCTGGCATGGTTTCACCTGGGATTGGTTCCTGGGGAACACCCGGACGGGGCGCATCGGTCTGTTCAAGGACACCGAGCTGCTCGGCAGCATCTGGACCAGCCTGGTCGTGGCGGTCTGGGTGACGGTGCTCTCGGTTCTGATCGGCATCTGCAACGCGTTCCTGATCGAGCGCAGGAATTTTGCCGGCAAACAGGCGCTGTCGCTGCTGATGCTCGCACCGCTGGTGATCCCCGGAGTCATCCTCGGAATCTCCATTCTCGCGTTCGCGAGCCGGGTGGCCGAGTTCGCCGACGATGTCTTCGGAGTGGATTGGGATTTTCTGCGTCCTGGGCTTCCGCTGGTGGTGCTCGGCCAATTCTCGTATATCGCGACCATCTCGACGCTCACCATCAGCGCGCGGCTGAGGCGCTTCGACCCCACGCTGGAGGAGGCGGCATTGAACTTGGGCGCGGGCAAAGCGGCGGTGTTGCGCACGATCGTGCTCCCCTATCTGCGCCCCGCCCTGATCGGCTCCGCCGCGATATCGTTCCTCATGTCCTTCGCCGACTTCAACACGACGCTCATGCTGGTCGGTGCCGACGCGCCCTTGACCGTGGAGATGTACGGGCGCATGCGCGAAGGCGCGACGCCGGTGCTCAACGCGGTGAGCTTGTTTTTGATGCTGGCCTCGGCGTTGCTGGCGCTCGGCTTGATGCGCGCAGGTCCGCGGAAGGGGGGCACCGCGGCCGGGTGACCGCCCGGCGTACACCCGCGAGCCGGCCGCGCTACGATGGCTGCGCGGCCGCGGCCTCGCATAGCCGCGCCGAGCTGTTCTCGATACCGCTCACCAGCCGCTCGAACATGATGCGGCGATCCAACCCTGGCGGGATGAGCGGAAGCACCTCGACGGTGACGACCCCCGGCGGCCGCAGGAACGATCGGCGCGGCCAGAACAGCCCGGAATTGAGGGCTGCGGGCACGCAGGCCACGCCGAGCGCGGTATAGAGGTGGCTGATCCCGGTCTTGTAGTCGGCCGGTTGACCGACCCGGGTTCGGGTGCCCTCCGGAAATATCACCACCTGCTTGCCCTGGGCCAACGCGGCACGCGTTCCGCGCACCATGGTGTCGAGCGCACTCTTGCCGGTCCCCCGCTTGACCGGGATGCACCCCAGTCGCGCCAGCGCCCAGCCGAAGAACGGAATGAACATGAGCTCGCTCTTCAGCACATAGACCGGACGGTCGAAGATCGCGAACATGGCGCAGGTATCCCACACGGATTGATGCTTCATGGCGATGACGCATCCGCCCGCGGGGACGTTCTCGCGACCCCGCAGCTCGTACGACACGCCGCAGATCTTGCGGTACATCCCGAGCCAGGTGCGCGACCAAAATCGGGCGAACGCGGGAAGCCGCCGGGGCAGGAAGAGGGAGATGAGCGTGGCCAGAACCGCGCTCACGGCGAACAACGCATAGAACAGGACCGAGAACACCAGGGAGCGCAGCGCCAGCATTCTATCGCACGTCCAGGCGGTTCATCGGGGGCTGGCGGAGGCGACCTCGCCGGCGGTCGGCGTGGACGGTCCCGTTCCTGAGCGCAGCAATTCGAGCCCCGCCGCCTCGCTGCGCTGGAAGCCCTTCCAGACGGTGATGCCCTCGGTGCCCGGGCTGTAGGCATCGTAGGGAATGCCGGGCGTTCCGGGCGCCGGCGCCGGCCAGGTTCCGTCGGAGGAGCGGGCCACCGGCACGTCGAGATAGGCCGCGCGCGATTCGTCGCCCTTCACGTAGCGGTCCAGGAACGCGGTGATGAAATGGGCGTTGATGGCGTTCACGCGTTCCGCTCTCCACACGGGATCCTCGAACCATTCCTCATCCCACAGGCGCTTGCGCATCGATGCGGGGGCGGGAATGAGGCCGATGGAGTGGCCGGCTTCGAGCAGCGTCAGAAGGTAGCGCGGCGCATTGACCGCTCCTTCGAAGATTGCGCGGGCACCGGTGGCGTAGTCGACGGTGCGGTCATGATCGCCTTGGATGAGGAGCAACGGCGTATCGAGATCCCGCAGTCCGTCCGCGCCCCAGGCCTTGAGCGTTCCTCCGCCCGCGGGCGAGATCGCCACCACCGCTTTCAAATTCTGTAGCGTCACCTCGCCGGCTTGCGCGCCTCCGCGGACGTAAGGCAGCAGCAAACCGCCGGGAATCATCCGAGTCGGCGGTCCATTCGGATCCAACGTGGCTCCTGCGGCCGTCAGGACCCCGTATCCTCCCATCGAATAGCCGATCAGCGCCGTCGACGCGGGATCGATCAGTCCTTCCGACCCGAGCATGCGCTGCAGACTGCGCGTGACGAAGGCGATGTCGAGCGGCCGGCGCAGCAGCGGGCCGATGAACTTGGCGCGGTCGGTGATGGGCGGGTCATTGTGGTGGATGCCCGCCACCACGTAGCCTTTGGAGGCCAGATTTTCCGTCAGCCAGATCATCGCTGCCGGGTCGTTGCTGTAACCATGCGATACCACGATCAGCGGGAATTTCCCGGCCGCGGCGGGCGCGTCACGGACCGCGAGTCCCGTGACGCTGAAGCTCGCGGGCGGTGACGGCGGCTCGGAGGGAAATTGCGCGGTATACACGACCGCCGCCGCACCCGGCTTGGCGGCGGCGGGATACCAGAGGTCCACGGTGAGCTCACGGTCGCGCTTGGGCGCCTTGCCGCTCGCGGCGTCGAACGCCAGCACGTCGGGCTGTGCCGGGTCCTCGAGGCGCAGAATCCGCAGGCCTACGCCGTGGCGCCCGAGCGGCGCGAGTTCGGGCGCATCCACGCCGAAGCGGCCCGGAGGCGCGTATTCCGAACCCTGCCCGGACGCGTTCGTCGGCGGCTGGAAAGCCGCGAAGAACAGCACCGCAATCGCCAGAGTGGTCCGGTTCATGAAATCTCCGCAGAAGTCGAAACCGCCGGCATGGCGGCGCCTTCGGGCAATATCACGGCGCCGCCGCTCATCGGCGCAGCGTCACGCTGATGGGGCAGTGATCGCTGCCCATCACGTCCGCATGGATGTCTGCGGCGGCGACCCGCCCGCGAAGCGCGGCGGATACCAGGAAATAATCGATCCTCCATCCGACATTGCGCGCCCGCGAATTCGCAAAATGGCTCCACCAGGAATAATGCCCGTTGCCCTGCGTGAACATCCGGAAGGTGTCGACGAACCCTGCGTCGATGAAATTCTGGAAGCCCTTGCGCTCTTCGTCGGTGAACCCCTTCTTGCCGCGATTCGGTTTGGGGTTCGCCAGGTCGAGCTCGGTATGCGCCACGTTCAGGTCTCCGCACAGGATGACCGGCTTGGCGCGTTCGAGCTGGCGGCAATAAGCGAGGAAGGCCGGATCCCAATGCTTGTACCGCAGATTGAGCCGGCTGAGGTCGTCCTTGGCGTTCGGCGTGTACACGGTGACGACGTGAAACTGCTCGAATTCCGCCGTGATCAAGCGGCCCTCCTCGGCACTGTCGCGCTCGAGCTCGTCCGCAAAGCTGAAGCGCTTCGCGAATTCCTTGGGAAACCCGTTCACGACCCGGATCGGCTCGCGCCGTGAGAAAAGCGCCGTGCCGGAATATCCCTTCTTGACCGCGGAATTCCAGTATTCGCGGTAGTCGGGCACGTCGATCTCGATCTGGCCGCGCTCCGCCTTGGTTTCCTGAAGACAGAGCACGTCGGGAGCGTGGTCGCGCAGGAACGATTGAAACAGGCCTTTCTTCAGCACCGCCCGTATGCCGTTGACGTTCCAGGAATACAATTTCATGGCGATGCATAATACAAGCAAAATTAACGACTTGCCGCTGTACCTCCAAAGTTATTGACAATCATTCGCATTCGCGTTAACAATAACGGCATGATCGTATGCGTATGCAAGGCAGTGTCCGACCGGCACATCCGCGCTGCCGTCAAGGCCGGTGCCTCCCGGTTGCAGGAAATCAGCCGTCAGACCGGTCTCGGCACCTGTTGCGGCAAGTGTCTGCCCGAAGCGAGGCTCGCGATGACCGAATCCCTGGCGCAGCGCGACGGGGGCGCCGGTTGCTTTTCGACCGCCGCACAAGCGGTCGCCTGACGATCCGCGTCCGCCGACGCTATAATGCGCCATGCACGCCGACGCCAAGGTTTTGGACTTCCTCAATCAGGCGCTCAAGAACGAGCTGACCTCCATCAACCAGTATTTTCTGCATGCCCGCATGCTCGACAACTGGGGCATGCGCCGGCTCGGCAAGCTCGAATACGACGAGTCGATCGACGAGATGCGCCACGCGGACCGGCTGGTGAAACGCATCCTGTTCCTGGACGGTCTGCCCAACCTGCAGGACCTTGGAAAGCTGTTCATCGGCGAGGATGTTCGCGAGATCCTGGAATGCGATTTGAAGCGCGAGATGGCCGCCCACCCGATGTATCAGGACGCGATCGCCCACTGCGAATCGGTCAGGGACTTCGTCACGCGCGAGATCCTGGTCGAGATTCAAAAAAGCGAAGAGGAGCACATCGACTTCATCGAGGAACAGCTCGGCTTGATCGACAAGATGGGGCTCGCGAACTACGTGCAGAGCGCAACGGGCGAACTGCACGAGGCTTCGGCGCCCTGACCCCTGCGAAATTCATTTTCCGCCCGAACCCGCCTCGGCGCACGCATCGCGCACCACCTCCAGCGCCGCCTGCGCGGTGACCCCGTTCAGGATCTGCACGAGTTCGAGGACCGCAGCCTCGCTGATCGTCTGGTACGCGTCGCCGGGATTGCGGAGCTTGTTGTGCGCCGAATAGCAGAGGCTCACCGCGAGACGCGCGCGCATCAGCGGCATGAGTGAGCGCTGTTCGGATGCGGTGAGCGGATATTGGCGGTGATAGCCGCGAATGACGCGCGAGGCCGCGGCAAGGGGCTGTTGCCGGCCCAGGATCGCATACGCCAGCGCCACCGCCAGCTCGCAAACCACCGCCGAGTGCACCATGTCCCCGAAATCAAGCACTCCGCAGACGCGTCCGCCCCGCACCAGCACATTGTGATCGTTCAAGTCCCCGTGGATCACGCCGGTGCGAAGCTCCGACCAGTCGATGTCGCGCCATTCGTCCAGGCTTCTCTGCACCCACTGGCGCGCCGGAGCGGGCACGAGGGCTGCCATGTCGAACGCCAGATCCGCGTGGCGCAGGTCCCATTGCAACACCCGGTGCATCGCCGGATGCGTGAAATCGCGCAGCGCCAGATCGAGCTGCCCCGCGCATGCCCCCAGCGATTCCAGGAGCGGCGCGCTGCGCACGGTCCGGTCGGTCCCCAACACTTCGCCATCGATCCAGGTGAGCGCCCGGAAGCAATGGCGGACGCCGTCGGCGGCTTCGATCGTGCCAACGTCCGCTCCCGAGCGGGTCCTCACCAGCTCCTGAATGCGGCAATCCACCCGGCCGGCCGCCACCCGGCGCATGGCCTGGTGCTGAAAATCCAGCAGTTCCCGCGAGTCTTCGCGATTGGCGATTTTGAGGACGAGCCTGCCGCGCGCCGCATCGCCAACCAGGAAATTTTGATCCCGCTCGCTCGGCAGCGCCGATATCTCCCCGCCAATCCCGTATTCGCGCAGCGCCAGCGCCCGCGCTTCGGACGTGCTGAAGCGTGGAATGCTGTCGAAATCGATCGCCATTGCAGCCGGTCAGCCGGCTGCCGGCGATACGGCGAAGAGCTGCCCTTCGATGTCTCGAAACGCCTTGAACTCCAGTGCGTTGCCGGTGGGATCCAGGAAGAACATGGTGGATTGCTCGCCCACCCGGCCTTCGAAGCGCGTGCAGGGCTCGATCAGGAAGCGGACACCGAGCCGCCTCAGGCGTTCGGCGAGCGCTGACCACTGCGACGGGCGCAGCACCACACCGAAGTGGGGCACCGGGACGCCGTGGCCGTCCACCGGATTGAAGTGATTGCGGAGCGTGCCGCCCTTTCCCAGGCTCGGATTCAAATGGCAGACGAATTGATGTCCGAAGAGGTTGAAATCCACCCAATCGGCGTCGCTGCGGCCCTCGGAGCATCCTAGAATGTCGCCGTAGAAGCCGCGCGCCTCGGCGATGTCGCGCACTTGCACGGCGATATGGAAAGGCGTCAATGGCTCGGTCGAGATCGAGGGGTGCTGCATGTTTCTACTCCGTCACGGGCAAAGCTATTTTAACCTGCACTTCAACCGCACGCGCGTGGACCCGGGGATCGAGGATCCGGAATTGACGCCGCTCGGCATTGAGCAGGCCGCCGCCGCCGCCGATCAGCTCTCGGATGCCCCGCTCACCCGGATCATCGTGTCGCCCTACACGCGCGCGCTGCAGACCGCGCAACCGTTCCTCGGCGGACACGACGCGCCCGTGAGCGTCATGTCCGAGGTGCGCGAGCGGACCGCCTTCGTCTGCGACGTGGGAAGCCCGCCGGAGGCCCTCGCCGCGCGCTTTCCGCATCACGACTTCGCGCACCTGCCCAGACGATGGTGGCATCCGGGCATCGAGTCCGCGGAGGAGACCGCCGCGCGCGCGAACGCATTTCGCGCCTGGATCGCCGCGCGCGCGGACAGCGACACGACCCTCGTGATCAGCCATTGGGCATTCATCCTGGCGCTCTCCGGCTCGTCCGTGGCGAACGGCGAGATCCTCGAATTCGATCCCGCCCGGCCTGCGCCTGACGGAGTCCGACCGCCGTGATCGGCAGGATGCGCCTTTTCCAAGGTCTGCGCCCGCTGTCCGCCGGCGGCGTGGTGCGGGATCTGTTCGCGGGCATGAAACTCGCGGCGGTCAACATTCCCCAGGTGCTCGGCTACTCGCGCATCGCCGGCATGCCGGTCGTGACCGGCCTGTACACGCTGCTGCTTCCGCCGCTGGCCTTCGCGATTTTCGGCTCCTCGCGCCATCTCGTGGTGGCCGCGGACTCGGCGACCGCCGCGATCTTCGCGGGCTCGGTCTCGCATCTGGCCGTCGCGGCGAGCCCACGCTACGTGTCCATGGTCGGGACGGTCGCGCTCACCACCGCGGCGCTCCTGTTCCTGGCCCGGATGTTCCGACTGGGATTCCTGGCCGATTTCCTCTCGCGCACCGTGCTTACCGGCTTCCTCGCGGGCGTCGGATGTCAGGTCGGCATCTCGATGCTCGCCGACATGCTGGGGCTCGGCGTCAGCGCCCACACCTCGCTCGGGAGGCTGTGGGAGATCCTGGCCGCGGCGCCGGGGGCGAACCTCCCCACGGCGCTGCTCTCGGGCGTCGTCGCCGCGGCGGTGCTGCTCGGAGACCGCTTCGCGCCGCGGGCGCCGATTTCGCTTGCCGCGGTGATCGCCACCATCGCGGCGGGCTATTTCCATCCGCTGAGCGCGCTCGGCATCGCCGTGCTCGGACCGATTCCCGGAGGGCTGCCGAGCCTGGGTCTTGCGCCCGTCACGTGGAGCGAATTCCTGGCCCTGCTGCCGGTCTCGACGTCGTGCTTCGTCATGATCGTCGCGCAAAGCGCCGCCACGGCGCGCGGCTTCGCGTTCAAGTACCGCGAATCGGAGGACGGCGACGCGGACATCCTGGGTCTCGCCGCCGCGAATGCGGCGGCGGCGCTCAGCGGCACGTTCGTCGTCAACGGCAGCCCCACGCAGACCGCCATGGCGGATCGCGCCGGGGCAAGGAGTCAGCTGGCGCAGATCGTCCTGTCCGCGGCCGTGCTCGTGGTGCTGCTCTTTCTCTCCGGGGAACTGCAGCACCTGCCGCGATGCGTGCTCGCGGCCATCGTGTTCACGATCGCGGTCGGCATGGTCGACTGGAGGGGACTGTATGGAATCCGCCGCGAAAGCCCGGGGGAGTTCTATCTCGCGCTCATCACCGCGGCGACCGTGGTCGCCGTCGGAGTGGAACAGGGCATCCTGCTCGCGATGGCGCTGTCCCTCTTCCGCCACGTACGCCACAGTTATCGGCCGCACACCATGATGCTCGTACCGGACGCGACCGGACGCTGGGTGATGGCGCCGGCGGCGCCTGGCACGATCACGGCACCCGGGCTCATCGTCTACCGGTTCGGCGCGGACCTCTTCTACGCCAATCAAAATCGCTTCTGCGACGAGGTGCGCGAGCTGGTGGCGCGGGCGCCCGGCCCGTTGCATTGGCTCATCGTCGATGCCGACGCGATCACGGACATGGATTACTCCGCCGCCCGCGGCATCCGCGATCTGCTCGACGACCTGAGGCGTGGAGGCGTGCAGGTGATCTTCGGGCGAGTGAGCCCGTACCTGCGCTCCGACATGGACCGGCACGGCATCACCGCCGCGGTGGGCGCTGAACATATCTTCCCCAACCTGCACGAAGCGGTCGCCGCGGCGGGGCTGCAGGCACCCTCGGTGGGTTGAGGGGCCGCAGGCGGCGGCCGAAGCTCAGCGCGCGAGCATCCCGCCGATCTGGTCGGCGAACTGGCGGATGTCGATGGGTTTGACGATATAGCCCCGGCAACCCGCCGCAGCCGCTCTTTCCTCGTCGCCCTTCAGCGCAAAAGCGGTCAATGCGACCACCGGCACATGCCTCAGCCGCTCATCCACCTTGAGGCGGCGGGTAAACGTCAGGCCGTCCATTCCCGGCAACGCAATGTCCGTCACGATGAGGTCGGGCACCCTGCCCAAAAGAATGCGTTGCGCCTCTTCCGCATCCGCCGCAACGTCCACGTCGAACCCGTGACCCTTCAGAATCTCGGAGGCGAGCTTCAGATCGATTGGATTGTCGTCAACGATGAGAATGTGTCCGCGCATCGACCGTTCCGACCGTCGCCGCTGATTGGCGGAGTCTATACGCTAATGAGGCTGCACGCTGCACGGAGGCTGCCGGGGGCATGCGCCGCTCCTCGGGCAAATCACGCTCGCCTGCGAATCGAGCGCCTCGGCGATCCACTCGATGTTGAGGACCTGCGAGGCCGCCCGGATGCTGCGCGCGGCATCGGCGGGTATCTTGCCGTCGCCCCCGCCGCGCCGGCAGCTCTCGGCGACCTGCGCCACCACGGCCTCGCCGTCGAACCCCTGCGCGTCGAGCGCCGGCACGAGATCGATCCCGACGGAGAGCACATGCCACTCATCGAGCGCGTCCCGCGTCAGCAGCGAGTGGCAGCAATATAGACGGGCGAGCTTGCCGTCCTGCATCACCGAGATTTGCGATTTCGGCTTCTGCGACGGGGGCGTCGTCGACGGGCTCCTCAGCAGCCTGAACACCGCCCACCGCGGGCACGGATCGGACACCAGGCTCATGTTTCCCCACGGCAGCGGAATCCCGTTGCCGCGGTATACGGCGCGCAGGTATCCCGGACTGTAGGCATCGAAGAAATGCCAATGCCGGTAGGGCGATACCGCCGTCATCCGGCGCATCACCAGCGCCGGGGTGACACCGAGCTTGCGGCAGGCGGAGACGTTGTGAGCTTCCCGGATGAGAAAGCGCCGGAAGGGGATTCTCGGGCAGAGCAGCGCGCCCGCGAAGAAGCTGCATTCGAAGTCGCGCCACGCGAACAGCACGTCCTGCGCTCCCATGCCCGCCGCCGACGCCATGGCGTCGGCGTCGCCGGCATGCACGGCGCTGTGCGGAGAGATGGCGCCGTCGCCATTGTGCAGGATCTTGTGGCCGATGAAGAACGCCAGCTCGTACTTCAGGCGCTCTTCCTGGTTGCGCAGGCGCTTGTTGATGAACACCGTACCCGGCGCCTCGAAGCGGGAACGCACCAGCGCGCCTCCCGGTTTACGGTTGTCTCCGTCGAACCAGCGGATCTCCAGCCCATGATGCCTGCAGATCTCGAGCACCGCCTCGAGCGTGAGCGGCATCTGACGCTTGCCGCACTGTTCCGCCGCCCTTTCGATGTCGGGAAAGCTGTTGTGATGAGTTTCCTGCCACACTCGGATGAGGAGCTGGGCGAATTGCCGCCCGGTCGTGCCCGTCTGCGACAGCAGCTCCGGCAACGCGCTCTGCAGCAGCTCGTGCGAGAACAGGAACGCGGGCTCGAGCGGCATGGCTGCGAGACCGCCGCGCGCGCGATCACGGGGTGCGGCCTCCACCTCCGTATTCTCGTCGAGGAACCAGCGTGGATCCTTGCTGAAGATGCCCGCAAGCATCGCGAGCGTATTGGCGGAGGGCGTGCGCTTGCCCGTTTCCACCATGCTCAAGTAGGACACCGAGGGCGCGCTCTGCGCGTCCACCTGCACGCAGCGCGCGGACAGCTCGTCGAGCGTTAGCCCGTTGCGCTTGCGCAGCGAGCGCAGCTTCGCGCCCAGCAGATGGCCCTGTCGGATCAGGCCGGACATGACCGTCCCGGGCAGTCGCCGCATTCCAGGGGGTTGGCCGCTCTCATGTTAAATTCACATTGTAAAATTTCGATTGTATAAATCCTCTGCCTTCTGACTTTAGACTGGATAACTGTCGCATTGCAAGCGCCGAGCAGGAGTTCTCCGCATGAGACGTAAAGGCAAAAGTGTCGTCGCCTAAGGACCTGGCGGCTGCGATCGCCGAGCATTTTCGCCTCTACAACGAGGAATTCGGCCGCATCACCCGGCGTGCCGCATTGAATTTTCTCGCCGAGGACTGGCACGCGGCGCAGCAGGATGCGGTCGCGCGCATCGAGCTCTACGAGCAGCGCGTCTCGGGCTGTGTCAAGGCGCTGGCCCCTTTGTTGACGCCGCAGCTCGGCGATTCGGCGTTGTGGGCGGAAATCAAGCGCTCCTACGAAATTCTGGTGGCGCGCCGGCCGGACAGCGATTTTTACCGCACGTTCTTCAATTCCGTCACGCGCGATCTGTTCGGAACGGTGGGGGTCAATCCGGAGGTGGAGTTCTGCTCGACCACGGTCGGACGGGCCTCCGGCGCGGTGCCGATACGCGTCTATCGCGTCGGCGGGTCGCTGCCCACCGCGGTGCGCGAGATCCTGGCCGATCTGCCGTTTGGCGCCGCGATGCAAAATCCGGACGCCGCCATCCACCGGATCAGCGCCGAGATCGGCCGCTATTTCTCCACCGGCAGGCCGAGCGGAGCGCCGGACTCGATCGAGCTCATCGAGCCGGTCTTTTATCGCGGCCTCAACGCCTTCACCGTCGGCCGGATCATCGGCGACGGGTCCATCACGCCTCTCGTGATTGCATTCAGCAACTCGCCCGAGGGCGTGCGGGTCGATGCGATCATGATGTCGCGGGCCGAGGTGGGCTCGCTTTTCGGGTACGCACGCTCGTATTTTCACGTCGATCTGCCGGTGGTCAGCGCCGCCATCACGCTGCTGCGCTCGTTCATGCCGCGCAAGCCCATCGACGAGCTGTACACGGTTCTCGGACGCGCCAAGCAGGGCAAGACCGAGCGGTTCTTCGCCCTGCAACGGCATCTGGCGGCTTCCATCGACAGCTTCGTGCACGCCCCCGGCGAGCGCGGCCTGGTGATGATCGTGTTCACGCTGCCCTCGCACGACCTGGTGTTCAAGGTCATTCGCGACCGCTTTGGCGCGCCCAAGACCACGTCGCGTGCCGACGTGATGGAGCGTTACCAATTCGTGTTCCGCCATGACCGTGCCGGACGCCTGGTGGATGCACAGGAATTCAAGCGCCTGAGGCTGCCGCGCGAGCGCTTCATGCCGGGACTTGCCGGCGAGCTGCTGGGCGAGGCGAGCGAGAGCTGCCGCATCGAGGGCGAGGACTTGATCGTGGAACACTGCTACATCGAGCGGCGGCTGCGGCCGCTTAACTTGTTCCTGCGCGAGGCGGACCCGGCGGCCGCCGAAGCGGCCATCATCGACTACGGCCAGGCGCTGCGCGATCTGGCCGCGAGCAACGTGTTCCCGGGCGACCTGCTGCTCAAGAACTTCGGCGTCACCAGCCACGGGCGCGTCATCTTCTACGACTACGACGAGCTCTGCCTGTTGACCGACTGCGTGTTCCGGGATTTGCCGCAACCGAGCTGCGAAGAGGAGGAGACGGCCTCGGAACCGTGGTTTCACATGGGGCCCAACGATGTGTTCCCGGAACAATGGCTGCAATTTCTCGCCATTCCGCCGGCCTTGCGCGACGTATTCCTCCAGCATCACGCCGAGCTGCTCACGGCGGGATGGTGGCGGGATCAGGTCGAGCAGATCGCCGCCGGCGCCGCGGCGGCGGCGCTCGCGCGCCATCCGGCGCCGTCCGGCGCGCAGAACGCGGCGGCGTTGGGCTAGCGCCTGCGGAAGATCGCGGTTCCCTGGGCGGGGACATTCGCGGCGCCGCCTTCCGGCTGCGTGCCTTCGCCGCCGGATTCGGAGTCGAGCGCCAGTTCCCAGGATCCGGAGGGCAGCGCAACGCGCCGCGGCGTTTCGCCGAAATTGAACAGTGCCGCCAACCCCGCGTGCTCGAAGCGCAGCCACCGCGCCTTCTCGTCGAATTTGACCTTCGGTCTGGCGGGGCCCGGAAGCGGCGAGCGCGCGGCCCGCAGCGCGATCAGCCTTCGATGCCAGTCGAGGATCTCCGCGTGGGGGGAGCGTGTCGACTCGGACCAGTCGAGCTTCGAGCGCTCGAAGGTCTCCGCGGCCTGGGGATCGGGAACCTCCCCGGCCCATCGAAAGCTCGCGAACTCCCGGGTTCTCCCCTCCGTCACGGCGTGCGCCAGCTCCGGATTTTGATGGTCGGTGAAATAGAGAAATGGCGTTCGCGCGCCCCACTCCTCCCCCTGGAACAGCATGGGCACGAACGCGGACAACATCGTGAGCGCCGCGACCGCCTTGAGCCGCGGCACATCGAGCAGCATCGACAGCCTCTCGCCGCGCGCGCGATTGCCGATCTGATCGTGATTCTGCGCGCACACCACCAGCTGCTCCGCGCCGACGCCCGACGGTGCGCGGCCGTGCCGGCGCCTGCGAAACGGCGAGTATTGACCCTGGTACACATAACCGTCGCGCAACGCCACGGCAACGTCCTTCAGGCCGTTGAAGTCCGCGTAGTAGCCCGCGCTCTCGCCGGTGAAGAAGCGGTGGATCGCGTGATGGAAATCGTCGCTCCAATGCGCATCGAGACCATAGCCGCCCCGCGCGACGGGTCGCACCAACCTGGGGTCGTTCTGGTCCGTCTCGGCGATCAGCACGAAGTCCCGATTGAGCTCCCGCCCCAGGGTTCGCACCGCCGACGCGAGCTCTTCCAGCACATGGGTTGCCTCGAAGCAAAAAATGGCGTGCACCGCGTCGAGACGCAGGCCGTCGAATCCGTAATCGCGCAGCCACATCAGCGCGTTGTCGATGACGAAGCGGCGCACCTCGTCGCTGTCGGCGCCGTCGTAATTGATGGCCTCTCCCCACGGCGTCTTCACGTGGTCGGTGAAATAGGGACCATAACAGCCGAGATAGTTCCCGTCGGGACCCAGATGGTTGTAAACCACATCGAGCAGCACGGCCAAACCTCGCCGGTGACACTCCTCGATGAATCGGACGAGCTCCGCGGGCGTGCCGTACGCCGGCAGCGGCGCGTACAGATCGACCCCGTCGTAGCCCCAGCCGCGCCGGCCCGGGAAGGTCGCGAGCGGCATGAGCTCCACGTGGGTCACCCCCAGATCGGCCAGGTACTCCAGGCGCTCGATCGCGGCGCGGTAGGTTCCCGCCGGCGTGAATGTGCCGACGTGCAATTCGTAGATGACCGCCTGCTGCATCGGTTTCGCGATGAACGCGCCGGACTCGCGCGAGCCTCCCGGTCCGGCCGCCGCATCCGCCGCCACGAGGTGGGAGGGGCCGTGCACTCCTTCGGGCTGCCACCGCGACCGCGGATCGGGGAATGGGCCCCGACCATCGATGGCGTAGCGGTAGCCGCCGGCCGCCTCCGCGTCCGCGACATCGATGCGCCACCAGCCGCCCGTCTCCCGGCGCATCTCGGTCCTTCGGACCTCGCCGGCCTCGACCCTGACCAGTTCGACGGTTTGAGCAGAGGGCGCCCACACCGAAAAGATCACGCGCCCTCCCGGTGCAGCAGGGCGACGGGAAAGGCGCCGAACAGCTCCTCGGGAGCCGCACCGTCCCACACCCGCGCCTCGGTGAAGCAGTTCCGCCAGACGCCGCGCGGCAGCGGCAGCCGGGTATCGCCCCAGTCGCCGTTGATGGTCATGTTGAAGCGCGGCACCACGCCGATCAGATTGTCCCCGCGCCGGAACGCCAGCAGGTTGCCGAGATGGCTGCCCTGGGCGACCAGGGGCTGATACTTGCTTTCCGCCTTGAAGTCCCCGGACAACGCCCGCCTCACCGCCAGCACGCGCGCGGTCATCCACAATTTGGGCAGCCCCGCGTCCCAGTCGCCCACGGCCTCCGCGGCAGAGATCCCCCGGCATTTGCGCAGCAGATTCGAACGCAGCTCGAAATCGACCGCGCGCCGGTTGTCCGGGTCGACGAGACTCAAATCCCACAGCTCCGTGCCCTGATAAAAATCGGGCACGCCCGGCGCGATCATCTTGATCAGCGTCTGCGCGAGCGAATTGATGCGTCCCGGCATGATCAGCGGCTCGATGAAACTCTGCAGGCTCGCGAGAAACGGCCCGGTCTCGAAGACGCCCTCGACGAATCCGCGGATGTTCTCCTCGTAGCTGACGTTCGGCTCGTGCCATGAGGTGCGTATTTTCGCCTCCCGGCAGGCCTTCAGCATGTACTGCCAGCAGCGCTCGTGATCGATGGGCCACGCGCCGATCAGCGTTTGATACAGCAGATACTCGGCGTGCCGGTCGGGCGTGCGGTTTCTCCACGCGGGCGCGGTGAGCTGTGACCACTGATGCAGCGCCTCGGACCAGCGGTCCGGTATCTCCGACAGCAGGGAAATTCTCGTGCGAACGTCCTCGCTGCGCTTGTTGTCGTGGGTGGAGGTGGCCAGCATGTTGTTCGGCCAGCGCTCGCTCAGGTAGTGGCAGAACTCGTGGAATTTTTCCGCCGAGATCCCGACCAGCGACGCCTGGGATCCCACCTCGTTGCAGGACACCAGCCGGTCGAAACAATAAAAAGTCGTGTCCTCCACCCCCTTTGCCATCACCGCGGGGGATAGTTGCTGCCACTGGGCGACGAACTCCTCCTCGGCCGAGTCCAGCGCGGGTTTGGTGAACAGCGCCGACAGGAAATCGAACACGCCCCCGTCGATGTCCGGCGACCCGATGCGCGCGCTCTGCACGGCCTCGGCGAACACCCTGTCGTCGCCCGGATTAAGCGTGTCGGCCGTGCGATAGGTGCGGTAGACCGAGAGCGCGGTGGTGACCCGCGCGAGCGCCTCGCGCAGCTGCCGGGGACTCAGATCCCGCGTTCTCCAATCGGCGCGCGCAATTCGCTCCGCGCTCTTTCCCAGGGCATCGAAGGCGGCGGAGAAGGTCGACTCGACGATGGCCCGCTTTTTCTCCCGCACCAACGCGCCGAAGTTGACCGGATGACCCGTGAAATCCGAGTAGGTCGCCGTCAACGCGTCGATTCGCTGATCGTCCATCCAGAGCCTGTTGACCTTGGCGAGGAAATCGTAGCCCACGGTTCCATCGATGGGCCAGTCCTCGACGAGGCGCTCGTCGTTCTCCAGGATCTTCTCCACGTACAGGCGGCCGCCCGGCAAAAGGCGCCTAAGCCGCTCGAAATACGTCCCGGGATCGCGCAGACCGTCCGGATGATCTATGCGCAATCCGTCGAGCTCCCCCTTCGCGATCATCGTCTCGATGCGGGCGTGCGATGCCTCGAACACCCCGGCGATCTCCGTGCGGATTCCGACCAGCGAGCCCACGTCGAAAAAACGCCGGTAATTCGTGAGCTCGCCCGCGAGCTTCCAGCCGTGCAGGGTGAAGAATTGCCGCTCGATGATTGCGTCGAGAAGGTCGCGGTCGCGCCGCGCGCGCTCGATCGCGGGCTGCAGCCGCCCCTCGCGCTGCGCGCCGGCGAGCAGGCCGTCCGCCCGGGCGGCGCCGACGAGGTACGCGGCCCGGTCGGCGGCGGCGATGTCGGTGAGCCGCCGCAAACGCTCCAGTTCCTCGAAACATCCGTCGGACACCCCGAGCAGCGCGCCCCACGAGGCGGGCCCGAGGGGCCAGGAGTTGTCGAAATGTTTGAGCCGGGGGCGTCCATCGCGCGACTCGAGCTCGAGTTCGCCTTTGTCGAGCGACTCGCCGTAGGCATGGGCCAGCGAGCAGATATTCACCCGGAAGGGCTGGTGCGGCTCCCTGCGGATGTCGAAAAAATCCGCGTGCCCGCTGAACGGGCCATGCGCCAGCACCTCGTCCCACCAGGGATTCTGCTCCGCGGCCGCCATGTGATTGGGGACGATGTCGAGGAGTATCTTCAGACCGTGCGCGCGCGCGGCGCCGACGAAACCGCTCCACGCCTCCTCGCCGCCGAGATCCTCGCTGATGCGGGCGGGATCCGTGACGTCGTAGCCATGCATGCTGCCGGGCATCGCCTGAAGACAGGGGGACAGGTACACGTGGCTGATCCCGAGATCGGCGAGATAGGGAAGCACGCGCGCGGCATCCCCGAGCGTGAATCCCGCGTGAAGCTGCAGCCGGTAGCTGCCGACCCAGTCAGCGCTCATGGGTCAGCACGACGAAGGAGCGCGGGGCGAGGTCCACCAGCCGGTTGCGCTTCACCGACTCCTGTTCCACCGGAAGGTCGGGGCGGGCCGTGTCGAAGGCTATCTTCCAGCCGGCATGGTACAGCTCGTAGGAGATGCGGAACGGCACCGGCTCGTGGTGCGCGTTCAGCAGCAGGAGAAAATCCGAGTCCTCGGCGCACTCTCCGCCGCTGTCCCTGATCTCCGGCGCGGTGCCGTTCAGGAACATGCCGAGCGTTCGCATCCAGCCGCCGTTCTCCCAGTCCTTGCTGTTCATGCGCTTTCCGTCGGCGCGGAACCAGACGATGTTCTTGTCCGGATGCGTGGCGTCCGGATCATGATCGTAGAACGCGTAGCGGTGGAAATTGGGGTGCTTCTTGCGATACTGCACGACGCGGCGGGCGAACCCGAGAAAGCCCCTGCGCCGCTCGTCGAGCTCCCAGTGATACCAGGACAGCTCCGAATCCTGGCAGTAGGCATTGTTGTTGCCCTGCTGCGTGCGGCTCAATTCGTCGCCGCCGGAGATCATCGGCGAGCCCTGCGCCAAGAGCAGCGCGCACCAGAGGTTGCGTTTCTGGCGCTCGCGCAGCTCGAGGATGGCCGGGTCGTCCGTGGGCCCCTCCGCTCCGCAATTCCAGGTGTGATTGTCGTCGGCGCCGTCCCGGTTGTCCTCGCCGTTGGCCTCGTTGTGCTTCTGCTCGTAGCTCACGAGATCCTGCAGCGTGTAGCCGTCATGGGCGGTGACGAAGTTGACGCTCGCCGACGGCGGCCGCCGCGTGGTTTCATAAAGATCCGCGCTGCCCGCCAGGCGCGTGGCGATCTCGCCGTGCAGCCCCATGTCGCCCTTCCAGAACTTGCGCACCGTGTCGCGGTACTTGCCGTTCCACTCCATCCAGCCGAGGGGGAAGTTGCCCACCTGATATCCGCCCTCCCCGAGGTCCCAGGGCTCGGCGATGAGCTTCGTGGGGGCGAGTGTGGGATCCTGGTAGATCGCGTCGAAGAATGCGCCGAGCTGGTCCACGTCCTTCAGCTCGCGGGCCAGCGCCGAGGCGAGGTCGAAGCGGAATCCGTCCACGTGCATCTCGGTCACCCAGTAGCGCAGGCTGTCCATGAGCAGCTGGATCGAATGCGGATGGACCATGTTGAGGGTGTTGCCGCAGCCGGTGAAGTCCATGTAGTAGCGCTGGTCGTCCGGCAGCGTGCGGTAGTAGGCGAGATTGTCGATGCCGCGAAAGGACAGCGTCGGGCCGGCGTGGTTGCCCTCCGCCGTGTGGTTGTACACCACGTCCAGGATCACCTCGATGCCCGAGTTGTGCAGATCCTTGACCATTTGCTTGAACTCGCGGACCACATCGCTCGGCCGGCCCGAGTTCGCTGCGTAGCTGAGCTCCGGCGCGAAGAATCCCAGGGTGTTGTAGCCCCAATAATTGCGCAGGCCCTTTTCGACCAGATGCCGGTCGTCGATGAAATAATGCACCGGCATGAGCTCGATGGCGGTGATGCCGAGCGAGTGCAGGTGCGCGAGCACCGGTTCGCAGGCGAGTCCGGCGTAGGTGCCTCGCAGCTTTTCCGGCACGTCCGGGTGCATCATGGTCATCCCGCGCACGTGCGCCTCGTAGATGATGGTCTCGTGCGAGGGGTAGCGCGGGCGCCGCTCCCCGCTCCAGTCGAACGCGGGATCGATCACCGCGCCGAGCGGGGCGAAGGGCGCGCTGTCGCGCTCGTCGAACACCAGATCCGAGTCCGGATCGCCGACCTGGTAGCCGAACAGCTCGTCAGCCCATTTGAGCTCCCGGCCGATCGCCTTCGCGTAGGGATCGAGCAGGAGCTTGTTCGGATTGAAACGAAGACCCGTGTGCGGATCGTACGGGCCGTAAACGCGGTAGCCGTAGAGCTGGTCCGGTGCGACATTGGGCAGATACAGATGCCACGCGCCGTTGGTGCGCTCGCGGATTCGGATGCGCGTCTCGTTTTGGCCGCCACTGTCGAACAGGCACAGCTCCACCGATTCGGACCCCTCCGAAAACAGGGAGAAATTCACGCCCTTGCCGTCCCACGTGGCGCCCCGCGGAAACGGCAACCCGGCGGATTGATGCGATCTTTCGCGTTGCGATGCTGGCGGCGTCACGTGCGCGGATGTTCCGACGAGCGGCGCGCCGCCGGGATGGGATCATTCATGAGTGGGCATCCTTTGAACGGGGTATGTTGGCGTCGCACCCGGCCGCTGGCTGTCGGCTCTCCCCTGAAGGGACTGTAGGACAGGCTCAGCAGCGGCGCCGGGGCCCTCATCCGGGCCAGAGCCAGTTGCGGATTTCGGGCAGATCCTCGCCGTAGCGGTTGATGTACTGCCGGTGCTCTATCAGCTTGTCGTTCAGCTGCTGCTTCAGATACGCCCCCTCGCTGCCGGCCTGGGGCAGCCGGTCGATCGCGTCGATCACCAGATGGAAGCGGTCGAGATCGTTGAGCACCGTCATGTCGAACGCCGTGGTGATGGTGCCCTCCTCCTTGTAGCCGCGCACGTGCAGGTTGTCGTGATTGTGCCGGCGATAGGTGAGACGATGGATCAACCACGGGTAGGCGTGGAAGGCGAAGATGACGGGCTTGTCCCGCGTGAACAGCGAATCGAAATCGTAGTCGGTCATCCCGTGCGGATGCTCCGACACCGGCTGCAGCTTCATCAGATCCACCACATTGACGACGCGGACCCTGAGCTTCGGCAGGTGCTTTCGCAGGATCGAAACCGCGGCCAGCGTCTCGAGCGTCGGCACATCGCCGGCGCAGGCCATCACGATGTCGGGCTCGCCCTGCTGATCGTTGCTCGCCCACTGCCAGATGCCGGCGCCCTCGGTGCAATGCTTGCGTGCCGCCTCGATCGACAGCCATTGCGGCGCGGGGTGCTTTCCCGCCACCACCACATTGACGTAGTGGCGGCTGCGCAGGCAGTGATCCATCACCGACAGAAGACAGTTCGAATCGGGGGGCAGATAGACGCGCACGACCTCCGCCTTCTTGTTGATCACATGGTCGATGAATCCCGGATCCTGGTGCGTGAAGCCATTGTGGTCCTGACGCCAGACATGGGAGCTCAGCAGATAGTTGAGCGATGCGATCTTGTGGCGCCAGGGGAGCGAAGCGGTCACCTTCAACCATTTGGCATGTTGATTGAACATCGAATCGATGATGTGGATGAACGCTTCGTAGCAGTTGAACAGCCCGTGGCGCCCGGTGAGCAAATAGCCCTCCAGCCAGCCCTCGCATTGATGCTCGCTCAGCACCTCCATCACCTGTCCGGCGGGTGCGAGGAATTCGTCGTCGGGCAGCGTCGCCGCCTGCCATTGCCGGCGGGTCGCCTCGAACACCGCCTCCAGGCCGTTCGAGAGGGTCTCGTCCGGACCGAATATCCTGAAGTTTCTCTGCGCTGCATTCTTCGCCACCACGTCGCGCAGATATCGGCCGAGCACGTGGGTGGCGCCGATGCCGCCGACGCCGGGCTTCGCGACATCGACCCCGTATTCCGCGAAATCCGGCAGTTTCAGATCGCGCAGCAGCACGCCGCCGTTCGCCGCCGGATTGGCCCCCATGCGCCGCGCGCCTTTCGGCGCCAGCGCCTTGAGCTCGGGCCTCAGTCTGCCCATGTCATCGAACAGCTCCTGCGGGCGGTAGCTCCTGAGCCAGCTTTCCAGGAGCCCGAGATGCGCGGGATTGGTGGCCGGGTCGGTGATCGGTACCTGGTGGGCCCGGAACGAGCCCTCGATGCGCTTTCCATCGATCTCCCTGGGTCCCGTCCACCCCTTCGGCGAGATGAGCACGACCATCGGCCAGCGCGGCCGCGCGGTATTGCCGCCGGATCTCGCGGCGTGCTGGATGGCGCGGATCTCCTCGACCGCCCGGTCCAGGGTCGCCGCCATCGCTTGGTGCATCGGCATGGGCTCGTGCCCTTCGACGAGGTACGGGGTCCAACCGTAGCCCCGCAGCAGCTGGTCCAGCTCGGTGCGGGAGATTCTCGCGAGCAGCGTCGGATTGGCGATCTTGTATCCGTTGAGGTGCAATATCGGCAGCACCGCGCCATCCGTCGCCGCATTCAGAAACTTGTTGGAGTGCCAGGCGGTCGCCAGCGGTCCGGTCTCGGCCTCGCCGTCGCCCACGACGCAGGCCACGGTGAGCGAGGGGTTGTCGAACACCGCGCCGAATGCGTGGCTGAGCGAATATCCGAGCTCGCCGCCCTCGTGGATCGAGCCGGGGCATTCCGCCGAGGCGTGGCTCGGCACACCGCCGGGAAACGAGAACTGCGTGAACAGCCGCTTCAGCCCCGCCTCATCCTCGCTGACGTTGGCGTAGATCTCGCTGTAGGTCCCTTCCAGATAGGTGCCGCTGAGGACCGCCGGGCCACCGTGGCCGGGACCCGATACATAGATCATGTCCAGGTCGTACTTGTTGATGATGCGATTGAGATGGGTGTAGATGAAATTCTGGCCCGGCGTCGTGCCCCAATGTCCGAGCAGCATGCGCTTGATGTGCTCCGGCGCCAGCGGCTCGCGCAGCAGCGGGTTGTCGCACAGATAAATCTGCCCGACGGACAGATAATTGGCCGCGCGCCAATAGGCATCCATCCTCTGGAGGAGATCCGGATCGGCCGGGGTCCCGGGGGCTTCTGTCATCATCTAACTTCTCCTGCTGGTCGATCGCCGAGCACCTGCGCGGCGAGCCGGGCGATCACCGACTCCTCGTCGGTGCGGATGACCCGGATCGTGACCGCGGAAGCGGCATTGCCCGAAATCACACCGGCATTGCGGGCGTTGCACGGCGCGCTGAGCTCGATGCCGAGGAAGCCGAGACCGTCGCAAATGCGGGCGCGGATCTCGGGCGAGTTCTCGCCGATGCCGCCCGCGAACACCAGCGCATCGACGCCGCCGAGCGCGCCGGCGAACGAGGCGATCGCCTTCTTGGCGAGATAGCAGAACAATTCGATCGCCTCCGCCGCGCGCACATCGCCGGCTTCCCGCTTCAACAGATCGCGCACGTCGGCGCTCGTCTCCGATACGCCCTGCAGCCCGGACTCGTGATTGAGCAGCCGCCTGAGCTCCGGCGCGTCCATGCTCCCGCTCTGCGCGAGATAAATCAAAACTCCCGGGTCCAGGTCGCCTGACCGGGTGCCCATCATCAAGCCGCCCGTGGGGGTGAAGCCCATGGTGGTGTCGATGCAGCATCCGTCGCGCACTGCGGCGAGGCTCGCACCGCTTCCGAGATGCGCGAGGATCACCCGGCCGCGTGCGGCGTGAGGATCGCCCAGCCGCGCGAGCTCCTGAAGCAGGAAGGTGTACGACAGGCCGTGGAACCCATAGCGCTGGATGCCCAGGGACTCGTACCGCCGCGGAATCGGCAGCAGCTTCGCGCGGCGCGGCATGTCGCGGTGAAACGCGGTGTCGAAACACAGCACCTGGGGAAGGTCCGGGAGTCTCGCACCGAGGGCCTCGACCAGCTGGATTTCCTGCGGCAGATGTTCCGGATCGAGCGGTCCGATCCGCTTGAGGTCGCGCAGGAGCTCGGGGGTCGCCCGTTGCGGCGCCGTGTGGCTCATCCCGTGGACCACGCGATGCCCGACGGCCTGGACCCCGCCGAACCACGGCTGGGATTCGAGCCATTTCAACAAGTCCGCGACCGCGGAGCGGAAACTCGTCCCATCCACCGCGACGGGCGCGTTCGGCGCCGACGCGCCCGGATCGACCACGCTGAGCGCCGCATCCCGATGACCGATGCGGTCGATTTTCCCACCGCGCAGGCGCACCGGCGCGGTGCCGGTGTCGAAAAGTGCGAACCGGATGCTCGATGAGCCTGCGTTGAGCGCCAATACGGACATGTGATGAGTCTGCCACAGGCTGTGTGACATTGGATCGTACGGCGATCGTGCCCGCGATCGCGGCTTGCCAAGCGCACGAGGCGGCTCTTACCCTATGCCGCCGGTCAATCATGGTAAATCTTTCAATTACGACGTTCCTGCTGCCTCCCCCATGAGCTCCACCGAGGCCTTCCTGGTGTCGGTGAGCACCATCTCGGTCGCCGAGATCGGCGATCGCACCCAGCTTCTTTCCCTGGTCCTGTCCGCCCGCTACCGCCGCCCGGCGCCGATCATCGCGGGAATCCTGTGTGCGACTCTCGCCAATCACGCCGCCGCCGGACTGCTCGGCAATCTGTTCGGGGACGTTCTGCGCCCCCGCACTCTGCAGATCGCCGTCGGCGTGAGCATGATCGGCATGGGGCTTTGGACCCTGAAGGCCGACACGCTCGACGAGGGTGCCGTCGGCGCGGGCGCCGCCGGTGCGTTCGTCGCCACGCTCACCAGCTTTTTCGTCGCCGAGATGGGCGACAAGACCCAGATCGCCACGGTCGCGCTCGCCGCCGGTTATCCGAGCCTTCTCGCCGTGGTTGCCGGCACCACCCTCGGAATGCTGATGTCCAATGTTCCCGTCGTGGTGCTGGGCAGGGCGTTCGCGGACCGGCTGCCTCTGAAGCCGATTCACTATGCCGCATCGCTTCTGTTCATGGTGCTCGGCGCGGTTTTCCTCGCCCGCGTGCTCCGTTCCTGATGCTTTGCCGAGTCGCGGCCGCCGTGCACGCCTTCATCCGTCTAGCCGCTTCCGTCTCGCTCGCCGCACTGGCGATCGAATCCGCCCGCGCCGCTTCCGCCGATGAGCCATCGGAAACCTTCGCCGTCCACGGCCAGTTCACGTACACCGAGCAGGACACCGGCGGATTTGACGCACCCTATCGGGGCAGGAACAGTCTCACGCCCGATACCGGCGCGGAAACCGTCGACGCCACGCTGTTCATCGGCGCTCGTCCGTGGTCCGGATCGGAAATTTGGGCGAGCCCCGAGATCGATCAGGGCTTCGGCCTGGACGACACGCTCGGTGTCGCCGGTTTCCCGAGCGGCGAGGCCTACAAGGTGGGGAAGAACCGGCCCTACCTCAGGCTGCAAAGGCTCTTTCTGCGCCAGACGGTCGATCTCGACGGCCGCAGCGAAGCGGTGGATTCCGCGCAGCTGCAGCTGGGAGGCGCTCGAAGTCCGGATCGGCTGGTGCTGACGGCCGGCAAGATCAGCGTCGTCGACATCTTCGACAACAATCGGTATGCGCACGACCCGAAGAGCGATTTTCTGAATTGGGCCGCGATCGATGCGGGGACCTTCGACTATGCGGCGGACTCCTGGGGCTATTCGGTGGGAGCGGCGCTCGAATGGTACCGAGGTCCCTGGGCGCTGCGGTTCGGTCTATTCGATCTGTCGGACGTGCCGAACAGCCCGGACCTCGAGCCCGCGTTCCATGAATTCCAGTACGATTTCGAGATCGAGCGGGGCTATTCATGGGGCGGCCGCCCGGGAAAGCTTCGCGTTGGGGCTTTTGACAGCCGCGGACGCATGGGGTTGCTCGACGAGGCGGTGGCGCTGGCTCAGAGCACCGATTCGCCCGCGAGCGCGGCTAGCGTCCGCGGTTACCGCAGCCGGCTGGGCGCCTACCTCGATCTGGAGCAGGAGTTGTGCGACGGGCTCGGCTTGTACGCGCGCACGGGCAAGGATCAGGGCAACGTAGAGCCCTACGAATTCACCGACATCGACCGGACCGTCAGCGCCGGCCTGTCGCTGCGGGGGACGCGATGGGGCCGCGCCGGCGACACGGTCGGATTCGCGGCGATTCTCAACGGCATCTCCGCCGACCGGGAACGCTATTTGAATGCCGGCGGTCTCGGCATCTTGATCGGCGACGGCAAGCTTCCGAATCCCGGCCCGGAAAAGATCATCGAGAGCTACTACGCGCTGTCGGTGCTTCGATACGCGCAGCTCAGCTTGGATTATCAATTCGTCACGAACCCCGGGTTCAACCGCGATCGGGGCCCGGTGTCGATCTTTGCGGTGCGGGTGCACGCGCAATTTTGAATCGACGCGCCGCGCGCTTGCCGCCGGCCGCGGCGCTTGCCGTCGATGTCAGGTGGCGCTCGCCTGCTGCGCGAGCATCCGATAGATCTTCAATACCTTGGGCACATAGGCCATGGTTTCCGTGAACGGCGGAATCTGGCCCCCGTTGCGGTCGACGGCGTCCTCGCCCGCGTTGTAGGCGGCGAGCGCGAGGCGTATGTCGTGCCCGAATCGATCGATCAGGAACTTGAGGTAACGGGCACCGGCGTGCACGTTTTCCCGCGGATCATAGGGATTCGACACGCCGAAACGGCTCGCGGTCGCGGGCATCAGCTGCATCAGGCCGACCGCTCCCCGTTTGGACACCGCGCGCGAATTGAACCCGGATTCCACGACGATGACCGCGCGCAGGAGATTCGCCTCGACCGAGTTGGAGGACGCGGCCTTCTCGATGATGGCATCGTATTGGGTCGCGCGCGCCAGGAGCGAGGGGTCGTATCGATCTCCGCTTTGGGTCATGTCCTGCGGCGACATCACCAGCAGCCGATAGCGGTTGTCGTCCGGCACATCGGTGAAATGCCGCACACCGTCCGCGTCGAGGTACGTATAGATCTTCGGATGTGCCTGCGCCGATGCGGCGCCGAGCACGGCTGCGAAGAGTACTATGGACTTCAATGACATCGGAGTTCCGGCTTCTATCGCTCAAGGCTAGCCTGAAGCGCTGCGGCCCGATGGGATGTGCATCAAGAATCGGACAGATGGAATTGACATATTCGCGCTAAAGCTTGCGCCGGAACAGCCGATCCATTGCAGTCAGCCAACGCGTTGCAGAGTACTTGTGCCCGACCCCGCCGATTGGAAACAGAAGTACCGCGACTCGCTTCGCGAGATGGAGGCGGGTGAAAAGAGCTGGCGGCAGGTCGAGCAGGCCCTGCGCCGCCTGGTCGGCCGCCTGTGTGCGGCCGGCATGGGCGTCAATCCGGATCTCGATCTGGAGCTTCAATCGCTCGCCGCGGCGAACCGCCGCAACGCGCCGGCCGACGAGCTCGAGATGCTGGCCGGCACGCTGACCACGACCATCGTCGCCGTCGATACCGTTGCGCCGGTGGGGCTGGCCGCTCCGGCCTCGGCTCGCTGGGAGTCGACCTGTGCCGCCGTCCTCGCGATATTGCGCAGCCTGAAGGACGCCGGCGCCGAGGAGCCGCCGCTCGAGCAGCTGCGGCAGCGGCTTTCAGTCGCGGCGACCGACGCCGCGCTCGCGGGCGTCGTGACCGGCGCCGCCGACCTGATTCGCGCGCATTACGAGGCCGCTGCGCGCGAGCGGCTCAAGTCCGCAAGCTTTCTGTCCGACGTGACGGCCCGCCTCGGCGAGATGACGCTCTACCTGACCGAAAGCGGGCTGGCGAGCCGCGCCTCGTTCGATGACACCGCCAGCCTCGACAGCGGCGTGATGTCGAATGTCCGCGAGCTCTCCGCCGAGGTGAACGCGGCCACGGAACTGGCGGCGCTGCAGTCCTTGGTGAGCGCCCGCCTGGAAAGCGTGACGCGTCAGATGTCGGCTTTTCGCGAGCGCGAGGACTTGCGCCGCCAGGAACAGGCGAGCCGCACCGCCCACATGCACGAGCGGATCGCGGATCTGGAACGCGAGGCCGAGGACTTGTATCGCCAGCTCGATCACGAGAAGCACGGAGCGCGCTTGGATGCGCTGACCCGGCTCGCCAACCGCAAATGCTTCGATGAACGCATTGCCCGCGAGATCGGCGGGTGTGGGAGCGCCGATGCGCCGCGGGTGATGCTGATCTGGGACATCGACGATTTCAAGTCGATCAACGACCGATACGGTCACCGCGCCGGCGACCGCGTGCTCCAGACGGTCGCCAATTGCTTCGTTTCGGGACTGCGCGCCGAGGATTTCGTCGCCCGCATCGGCGGCGAGGAATTCGTGATCCTGCTGGGGGGCCTGACCGCCGGCGCGGCGCTCGCGATCGCGAACGGGCTGCGCGGCTCCGTGCAGGCGTTGCGCTTCCACTTTCGCGGAACGCCGGTCCGTGTGACGGCGTCCTGCGGCATCACGCAGTTGCAGCCCGGGGATACGCCCGAATCGGCCTTCGATCGCGCGGACGCGGCACTTTACCGCGCAAAGCGGGAAGGCAAGAATCTCTGCATCGCCGCGTGATCGGCCGGCGTCCGTCCTCCGGTCGATTCCCCAGATAACGGAGATTTAACCCATCGTTGTGCCGGGTCGTGCCTTCATCTACGCCGGTCGATCGGCGCCCATCGGGCGCGGATTGCCGCAGAGCAACATAAGGCGTATGGATCTCATGAGCACACCGGACCCCACACTGTCGCAGCCCCTGACGGAGCCGGCCCTCGGGGGAGCCGTCGGCTACGGCACGGCGGCGCAAGCCCGCACCGTGGCCGGCGCGCGCAGTTGGCTGCTCACGGCGTTCCTGTTCCTGGTGCCGGTGGTGACCTACTGGCCGGCCACGTTCCACGACTTCGGCCTGAGGGACGACTATTCGAATCTGCGCGAGGCGCATGAGGAACCCGGAAAGATTCTGCAGTTTTGCGCCTCGCATGCGCGTCCGATCTACGGACTGTTGTTGCAGTCGACCTATGGGCAGATCTCCTCGGTCGACAATTTGCGCTGGATGCGTCTGGGTGCCTCGCTGATCCTGGGCGCCATCTCCTGGGTGATGTTTCGCGGCCTGCGCTCGCTCGGCTGGTCGGTCGACGCAAGCCTCGGCGTCGCGCTCATGCTTGACCTGCTGCCTGCATCGCAGGTCATCGCGGCGTGGGCCGTGGGATGGCCGTATGCGGCCACCGCCCTGCTCGCGCTGGGTGCGTTTTTCGCCGTGGAGAATGCGCTCGCCATCGCCCCCGGCGCCGTCACCTGGCGGCTTCAAGGACGGCTCCTCGCTCAATGGCTGATCGGCCTCGGGCTGATGGTCGCGGGTGCGCTCACCTATCAGCCGAGCGCCCTGTTCTACGTGGTCCCGCTCGCCGGCGCGCTGATCGCGGAGCGCCGGCGCGGCCTGTACAGAACCGCGAAATGGGCGGGCGCGCACCTTTCCTTCGTCGGCGCCGCTCTCGGTTTGGCCTATGGCATCATCTCGGTGCTCTACTCGATGGGCGTCTTTGCCAAATCCGAGCGGGTGGCGTTCGAGCACCATTGGGGCGAAAAGTCGGCCTGGCTGTTCGGCGAGGCGCTCCCCAACGCTCTTGGCATGCTCATATTGAACGACGACAACCATCACGATCGCTGGCTTTACCTCGGCTGTGCCGCTTTGACGGCCGCGCTCCTGCTCGCCGGCGCGTGGTTGGAATGGAGACGGCACGGGCGGGAGCGCGGCGTGATCTGGCTCTCGGCGCTGATCGTGCTGCCGCTGGTCGCCTTCGGCATCAGCCTGGTCGCATCCGAACGATATGCCACTTACCGCACCCTGCTCGCGATGAGTGCCGTGCTCGTGTGCTTCCTCGCCGCCTCGCTTGCGTCCTTGACCGAACGGTGGGGCGCGTCCAATCGGCGGCTCCTCGCGTCGGTCGTTTTATCGGCGGCATTTCTCACCGCCCGGCACCACGCCTATGCGCTCATCGCCGTCCCGCAGGGCAATGAGTGGCAGCTCGTCATCGAGGGCGCCAAGCAGGTCCGATTGAGCCTCAACTCCCGCCCGCGCATCTTTGCGATCGCCTCGAGCCCGGCGGACATCTCGACCTCGACCATCTATCACGACGAATTCGGCTCGCTGTCGTCCAACTCCGAATGGGTGCCCAAGGAGATGTTCAAGCACGCCATGCACGACCTGCACCCCGGCATCGCGAACCTCAATTCGCGGTATGTATTCGCGACCGGCCCTGCGCTTCCGGCCAATCAGCAATTCGACGTGATCATCGATATGCGCCGGCTGCGCCAGTTCTACACCGACAATTGAGGCGCGCGCTCAGAGGCCCAAGAAATCGCCCAGGCGCTTGTAGAGGATGGCCGCCTTGACTCCCGCCGGCCAGAGCGCATGAAACGCAATGGTCTTCATGTCGGTCACCGGCAGGTCGAACGGGACATCGGGCCGGGTGATCCGCTGCGCGAGCTGCACTCCCATCGCGGTCGCCATCGCCACTCCGCGGCCGTTGTAGCCGAGTGCTGCAAGTATTCCCGGCGCCGGCTCATGCACGTGGGGATAGTGATCGCCCGTCATGGCCAGGCGCCCTCCCCAGGCGTGAGTCCAGCTCACGCCCGCGAGCGTCGGCCAGAGTTTGCACGCGTAGGCCACCAGATGCGCTATGGCGCCGACGGAATGGATCTCGCGCATCGGTCCCCGCCCGCCGATGAGCAGTCGTTGGCCTGCGTCGACCCGGTAATAAACCGTGATCGCGCCGCTCTCATAGAGAACCGAACGGCTCGGCATGATGGCGCGGCCCACGCTGTCGGGAAGCTCGGCGGAAGCCGCGATGGCCCCGAACAAGGGCACTACCGTGCGCCGCAGGTCCGGCCACAGGCGGTCGGTGTAGCCGTTGGTGGCCATCACCACGTGCCTGCAGACCACAGAGCCGCGTCCTGCGTCGAGACGCCAGCAGCCCGCCTCGCGCCGCAGGCCGGAGGCCCGCGTCCCGCCGTGCACCGACGCTCCGGCGCCGATCGCCGCCTGCGCCAGTCCGCGGGCGAAGCTCAGCGGATTGAGATCTCCGCCGCGCCGGTCGAGCATCGCACCGAGGTACCGGTCGGTGCCGGTCAACGCCGAGATGGAGGCGCGCTCCAGATACTCGACGGGAGCGCCGCGCCTCGCGAGCTGATCGACGGTGGTGCGAATCGCGGCGGCGTGCCGCGGCCGCACCGCTGCGCGCAGGGTCCCATTGCGCCGCGCCTCGCACGCAATGGAATGCCGTTCGACGAGATCGAACACCAGGGACGGTGCGGCGCCCGCGAGCGCGTTCATGCGCCGCCCGAGATCGGGCCCGAAATCGCGCTCCACCGTGTCCGGGTCGAGCTTCAGGCCCGGGTTGACCTGGCCGCCGTTGCGCCCGGATGCACCGAAGCCGGGATCCTCCGCCTCAACGAGCACCACCTTGGCGCCCGCCTCGGCGGCATGCAGCGCCGTGGACAGTCCGGTGATCCCGCCGCCCACGATGGCGACATCGGCGTGCACCAGCCCCTCGAGGGGCGGCGTCGGCGTGCAGGGCGCGGCGGTGTCACGGTAGAGGATCGGCATATTTTTCGGGGAGCTTGCCAGATCGCCGCGCGCGGCGCGCGCTCATCTTGATTCGCTCCCCGGCGGCGTCCATGATCGGGTGCAACGCAAATGGGATGGAACACAATGCAATACGAAGGTGTGGGCGGATTGATCGTTCTGGTCGCGGATGTCTGGGCGATCGTCAATATATTTCAAAGCGGCGGAAGCACCGGTGACAAGGTGCTCTGGACGGTGCTGGTGCTGGTGCTGCCCATCCTGGGATTCATCCTCTGGTATTTCTTCGGGCCCCGGACCGGCCGCGCGTGAGCCACCCAGGTCGCGCTCAATTGGCGCGCACCTCGACGACGGGCCGGCTCGGGTCGACCAGCATTGCGGCCTCGTAGTAGCTGTCGCGCAACGCGGAGTCCACCGCCGTCAACAGCCGTTCGCGGGCACTGTGAGCCTCGGGTCCCGCGGGTTTGGCCATCGTTTCGAGGTGAAACACCGTCGTGTCCAGAGCCTTCTGCAAATTCTGCGCGCGGTCTGCGGAAGCGGGGCCCGCACTCCTCGCGCAAAGCACGCCGCGATCGAGGAGCCGCAGCTCCTGGGTGAGCGCGGACAATTGACGGGTGCAGCGCTCCACCGCCGCGACCGCGCGGGGGCTTTCGAACCCTGCGAGTGCCCTCACGTCTTCCCGCGCGCCCTTCAGAACCCGATCGAGCCGGTCGAGCCACTCAATCCACGATAGCGAGCTTCGCATGCGTCTATTCCTGTGAAGGTGGGAGGGGGTCAGGATCGTCTCAACCGCGCATCGATAAGCGCTATTATTTTGAGCGGTGAGAGTACCTTCGTTCCGAGGGCCTGGCCAGAGTGGCAGCGACCGAGATGCGGTCGCTTAACAAAAACGTTCGAATAAAATACTTCAACCCTTTGAATACGCTATATAAGCCTAGGATTAAAATGCGACGAGTCGGTCATGAGGGGCATCAGCTCCACGGTCTGTCTTGGCTGCGCGCCAGCGTGCTCGGTGCGAACGACGGCATCGTCTCGACCTCCAGCCTGATACTCGGTGTGGCGGCGGCCCATTCCAGTCATTCCAACATCATTTTGAGCGGCATCGCCGGATTGGTTGCAGGCGGCATGTCGATGGCCATCGGCGAATACGTCTCGGTGCATTCGCAGGCTGACAGCGAAGCCGTGGCGCTCGCGCAGGAACGCGAAGAGCTCAAGCACGATCCGGTGGGCGAGCGGCGCGAGCTCACCGAAATCTATGTGCGCCGGGGGCTCGAATCGGCGCTTGCCCGGCAGGTGGCAGAGCAGCTGATGGCGCACGACGCCCTGGCGGCCCATGCGCGCGATGAGCTCGGGTTCTCCGCGCGTTCCGTCGCGCGTCCATTGCAGGCTGCGGTCGCGTCCGCGGGAAGCTTCGCGATGGGTGCCATTATTCCTTTGTTGGTCGCTTGGTTATCGAGTGAATCGTATGTAATTCCTCTCACCGTGGCCGCCTCCCTGGTCAGCCTCTTCGTGCTGGGCGCGATCTCCGCGAGAGCCGGCGGCGCGCACCTCATGACGGCAGCCTTGCGGGTGACATTGTGGAGCGCATTGGCGATGGCCGTCACGGCCGGCGTGGGTGCGCTGGTGGGAGTGATTTGAGATTCGAATGCAGGTGAGATATGAGCGCCAATAAATTGATTAATAGGCGAATTGTTCTGGCATCTCGCCCGACCAAGGCGGCCACGATCGATTGCTTTCGACTCGACTCCCAGCCCATCGAAGATCTGAACGAGGGCGAGTTGTTGCTGCGTACCGTCTGGCTCTCTCTCGATCCCTATATGCGGGGACGCATGAGCGATGCACCTTCCTATGCACCGCCCGTCGCCATCGGAGAGGTGATGATCGGCGAAACCGTGGCACGGGTCGAGCGCTCGCGTCACCCCAACTTCCGCGAGGGCGATTGGGTGCTGGCGCCGAGCGGATGGCAGGAATACGCCGTGTCCCGCGGTCTGGGGGTCGCGAAGCTGCCGCCGCAGATCGGCTCGCCCTCGCACGCGCTCGGCGCCCTCGGCATGCCGGGGTTCACAGCCTTCATCGGCCTTCTGGACATCGGCAAGCCGCGACCCCGGGAGACCGTCGTGGTGGCTGCCGCCACGGGAGCGGTGGGCTCCATGGTCGGACAAATCGCGAAGCTCAAGGGCTGCCGCGTCGTCGGTGTCGCCGGCGGGGCCGAGAAGTGCGCCTGGGGCGTGGATACATTGAAGTTCGATGCCTGCATCGATCACCATGCGCAGGATTTCGCGGTGAAGCTCGCGGCGGCGTGCCCGAACGGCATCGACGTGTACTACGAGAACGTCGGCGGCAAGGTGTTCCGCGCGGTCATGCCGCTGCTCAACGCGCATGCGCGCGTCCCCGTCTGCGGACTCATCTCCCAGTACAACGAAGCGCCGCCCGCGATGCCCGCGGAATCGGTGCCCGGATTGATGCGCCAGATTTTGGTCAAGCGGCTCGCCCTGCGCGGCTTCATCATCTCCGACGGGTTCGAGCATCGCCGCCCCGACTTCCTGGACTCGATGAGCGGCTGGCTGCGTGAGGGCAACGTGAAGTATCGCGAGGATGTCGTCGAAGGGCTCGAGAACGCGCCCGGCGCCTTCCTGGGACTGCTGGCGGGCCGCAATTTCGGCAAGCTGGTGGTCCGAGTGAGCGCCGACGCGTGAGCGCCCGCTCCGACACGACCGCCCTGCTGCGCGTCGCGCAGATGCAGGAGGCCGACCGGCTCACCGAGGCCGGCGGAACCTCCGGCAGGGATCTCATGCAGAGCGCCGGCGCGGCGATCGCCCGGGAAACGATCGCACGCTGGCCGGCAAGACGCGTCGCGGTCCTGTGCGGACCGGGCAACAATGGTGGCGACGGTTTCGTTGCCGCCGCCATGCTCGCTTCCGCCGGTTGGCCGGTGCGGGTCGGGCTCATGGGACCGGTCGGGGCGCTGCGCGGCGATGCCGCTTTCCACGCGGCGCGCTGGAAGGGCCCGGTCGAGCCGCTCGATGAACGCCTCCTGGAGCAGGCCGACGTCGTGGTGGACGCGATCTTCGGGGCCGGGCTCAACCGGCCCCTGGAGGCGCACGTCGTGAGCCTGCTCCGCACCGTGCGCGAACGCGCAATCCCGCTGGTCGCCGTCGACGTGCCGAGCGGCGTGATGGGCGACACCGGCGAGTCGCTCGGCGCCGTGCAAGCGGTGCTCACCGTGACCTTCACCCGCAAGAAGCCCGGACACCTGCTGCTGCCGGGGCGCGATCTGTGCGGAACGGTGGTCGTCGCGGACATCGGAACGCCGCCGGACGTGCTGGAGCGCATCGATGTCGACACCTGGGAAAACGATCCCGCCCGATGGCGTGACCGGCTGCCGCAACTCGAGGCGTCGGGCAACAAGTACAGCCGGGGCCATGCACTGCTGGCCGGGGGTTATCCGACCACCGGGGCCGCGCGTATGGCGGCACGCGCAGCAGCGCGCATGGGCGCGGGCCTCACCACCCTCGCGGTTCCCGAGCGCGGCCTCGACGTATACGCATCGGCGCTGACCAGCATCATGGTACGGCCGCTCGCCGGCGCTTCGGATCTCTCCCGGCTCCTGGGAGACCGGCGCTTCAGCGCGTTTTTGATCGGTCCGGGAGCCGGCGTCGACGCGCAGACGCGCGAGCATGCGCTCGCGATGCTCGCCAGCGGCCGGCCGGTGGTGCTCGATGCCGATGCGATCACCGTGTTCGAGCAGGATCCGAAGGCATTGTTCGCCGCCATCCGCGGGCCTTGCGTTCTTACGCCCCACGACGGCGAGTTCTCGCGCCTGTTCGACGCCTCGGGCGACAAGCCGGCCCGGGCGCGGCGCGCCGCCCGCGAGAGCGGAGCGATCATCGTGCTTAAGGGCGCCGATACGGTGATCGCCGCGCCCGGCGGCAACGCCGTCATCAACGCCAACGCACCCCCCACTCTGGCGACCGGCGGGTCGGGCGACGTACTCGGAGGCATGATCCTGGGACTCTTGGCCCAGGGAATGGACGCATTCGCCGCCGCCGCCGCCGCCGTATGGCTGCACGGCGCCGCGGCCCGGGACTTCGGCCCGGGTCTGCTGGCGGAGGATTTGCCGGACCTGCTGCCGGCCGTGTTGCGTCGGCTCGCGTGACCGCCTGGTTCCCGCGCATCACCGCTCATTCGCTCGTCATCGTAATGAGCCTGCTCACCTACGTCCTCACCACGCGCGCGGAGCGCGAGCGGCGGCCGCCCGCGATCGCGATCGCGTGGGTGCTTGGCATGATCGCGCTGCCCTACGCTGCGCTTCCCATGTACCTGCTGTTCGGACGGCGCAAGCTGCCGCGGCGGATTTTCCCGTGCTTGTCCGCGCCCTCCCCCGCGAAACACTGGGCGGAGGGCCTCATCGAGAGCTTCGGACTGCCGGGCGCCGCGCCCTCTCAGGTGCGCATGCACCAGAACGGCGAGGAGGCGCGCAGCGCGTTGTTCGAGACGCTGCAACGGGCGAATCGCCGGCTCGACATCTGCACCTACCTATTGGGCCGTGACGCGTTCGGTGAGGAGATCACCGTGCGGCTTCTGGAATGCGTCGAACGCGGCGTCCGGGTTCGCTTCCTGATCGACGGCGTCGGGGCCATCTGGCTGCCGCGATCCTGGTTCAAGCGCATGCGCCAAGCCGGCGCCGAGATCGCCGTGTTCTCGCCACTGCTCGCACGCAAGACCCAGGGCCCGCGAAACCTGCGCAACCACCGAAAATGGGTGATCGCCGATGGCGAGGTGCTTTGGAGCGGGGGCCGCAACCTCGCCGCGGAGTATTTCTGCGGAACGCCCGGTATCCCGGCGTGGGCCGACCTGTCGTTCGATCTGGAGGGTTCCGTGGCGGCGTCGGCCGCGAACCAGTTCGAGTCGGACTGGACCGCGGCGGGCGGCAAGCCGGCGGCACGCGCCGCCGTCACGGCGGGAGACGAGGCGGCGGGTCGCGCACAATTTCTGCCGAGCGGTCCCGATCAGACCGAGGACACCGTGCGCTCGCTGCTGATCGACGCCTGCTTCCACGCGAGCGAGCGCATGCTCGCGGTTACGCCGTATTTCGTGCCCGATTCGAGCCTCGAGACGGCGATGCGGCTGGCGGCCCGTCGCGGCGTGAAGATCGATCTTTGCATTCCGGCCAAATCCAATCATCGGTTGGCCGACTTCGTGCGCCATCGCGCGCTGCGCGCCCTGTCGAGTGCGGGCGTGTCGATTCACCTGCTGCGCAACATGAACCATGCAAAGGCGGTGGTGTTCGACCGCAGCCTGGCGATTTGCGGATCGCCCAACCTGGACTCGCGCAGCCTGTTGCTGAATTACGAGTCGGCGGTGGTGTTCTACGATAAGACCCACATCGAATGGCTGGCAACCTGGATTCACGATCTCATTCCAGATGCCCGCGCGTTCGAGAACCGGCCGCCGGGCCTGTGGCGGGATCTGGCGGAGGGTCTGCTGCTGACGCTCGCCTATCAGCTGTAGGAAGCCCCCTACATGGGATTTTTCGATCCGCCGCCGGTCCACGCATAGTATTCTGTCCCGTGACGGACGAGTTGCAGGTGCCACGTGGAGTTCAAGGATTATTACAAGGTGATGGGCGTGGCGCGTGATGCCACCGAAGCGCAGATCAAGCAGGCGTATCGAAAGCTCGCACGAAAATACCATCCCGATGTGAGCAAGGAGCCGGACGCCGAGGCCAGGTTCAAGGAAGTGGGCGAAGCGTACGAAGTGCTCAGGAGCCCCGAGAAGCGCGCCGCCTACGACCGCCTGGGGTCGGGCCCGCGCCCCGGCGAGGAATTTCGTCCGCCGCCGGACTTCGGCTCCGGATTCGAATTCTCGGGCGCCGGACCGTCGGGCGCGGGCGCCGATTACAGCGACTTCTTCGAGTCGCTGTTCGGCCGGGCGCGTGCGGGCTCGCACCGCTACGGCGGTGGGCAGGGTTTCGACCACGGCCGCGGCGAGGATCATCATGCGAAAATCATGCTCGACCTCGAAGCGTCGCTGAACGGCGGCTCGCGCAGCTTCACGCTGCGTGTGCCCGAGCTGGACGCGGACGGCAGGCTGGCGATGCGCGAGCGCGTACTGAACGTCCAGATACCGAAGGGGATCCTTCCCGGGCAGACCATCCGGCTCGCGGGCCAGGGATCCAAGCCGCACGAGGGGGCCGCACAGTCCGGCTCCGCGGCGGGGGATCTGTACATCGAGGTCGAGTTTCAGCCGCATCCGCTGTATCGGATCGAGGGCCGGGATCTCTACCTCGATCTGCCGGTGGCGCCGTGGGAGGCGGCGCTCGGCGCAGGCGTGAAGACGCCGACGCCCGGCGGCGTGGTGGACCTGAAAATTCCGGCCGGATCGCATGCCGGCACCAAATTGCGGCTCAAGGGGCGCGGGATGCCCGCCTCGCCGCCGGGCGATTTTTACGTGGTGCTGCAGATCGCATTGCCTCCTGCAGCCGACGAGCGAGCCAAGGCCGCCTATCGCGCCATGGCGGATGCGGTGCCGTTCAACCCCCGTGCGAGTCTTGGAGTGTAGTCATCATGTCCTTGCCCGAAGAGTCCTTTCTGATCGGTGAGATATTCGAGGAAGGTCCCGCAATCGACATGCGCGAGTTGACGCGCATGTTCGCCGTGGAGGAGCGGCAGATCGTCGAATGGGTGGAGGAAGGCGTCATCAGCGTGCTCGAGACGGATTCGGCCCAATGGAGGTTCGACGGCGCGCAGTTGCGGCGTGCGAGGATCGCGCTGCGGCTCGAGCGCGATCTCGGCGTCAATCCAGCGGGCGTCGCGCTGGTGCTCGAATTATTGGAGGAACTGGAGCAATTGCGCCGGGAGCGCCGGAGCGGCCGCTCGTGAGCACGCCGCTGCGCACGCCGCAATCCGATGCCTTCGTGTTCTTCGGCGCGACCGGAGACCTGGCGTTCAAGCAGATCTTCCCCGCCCTGAACGCCTTGGTGAACCGGGACGGCCTCGACATTCCGATCATCGGCATGGCGCGGGCGGGCTGGAACCTGGAAAAGCTTCGCGCTCGCGCGCGGGAGAGCCTGGAGAAGGCGGCCAAGTTCTCTGCGCAGGAGTTCGAGAAACTGTCAGGGCAGCTGCGCTATGTCGACGGCGACTATGCGGATCCCGGAACGTTTCAGAAACTACGCAAGGAGCTCGGTTCGGCGGCGCGCCCGATCCATTATCTGGCCATTCCGCCGAGCATGTTCTCGAGCGTCGTGCAGGGACTTGCGAAATCGGGCTGTGCGCAGAACGCTCGGGTCATCGTCGAAAAGCCCTTCGGGCGGGATCTTGCCACGGCAAAGTCGCTCGACAGCACCCTGCACGAGGTGTTTGCGGAAGAGTCGATTTTCCGCATAGATCATTATCTCGGCAAGGAAGCGGTGCAGAACCTGCTCTTTTTCCGCTTCGCGAACACCTTCCTCGAGCCGATCTGGAACCGGCACTACGTGAAGGACGTACAGATCACCATGGCCGAGTCGTTCGGAGTCCAGGGACGCGGCGCGTTCTACGAGGAGACCGGCGCGGTGCGCGACGTGGTCCAGAATCACCTGCTGCAGGTGATTTCGCTGCTGGCCATGGATCCGCCTCCGGGCGGCCAGGAAGCCCGGGCGCGCCAGGCCGAGAAGCTGCGGCTGTTTCGGGCCATGCGGCCGCTCGATCCAAGCGAGGTCGTGCGCGGCCAGTTCCGCGGCTACCGGGAGGAGAAGGGGGTGAAACCCGACTCGCAGGTGGAGACCTTCGTGGCGCTGAAGCTTCGCATCGACACCTGGCGGTGGGCGGACGTGCCGTTTTACGTGCGCACCGGCAAGTGCCTGCCGATCACGGCCACGCAGGTGGTGGTCACGCTGAAGAAGCCGCCTCTTCCGCTTTTCGAAGCGGACGGCGCGATGCCGCGGAATTATTTCCGCCTGCGGCTGAGCCCCGAGGTGGTGATCGGCGCCGGCGCGCTGGTCAAGCGCAGCGGCGAGGAAATGCATGGGGAGCCGGTCGAGCTGATCGCGCGCCATCATACCCAGAGTGACAAATCCCCCTACGAACGCCTCCTCGGGGATGCGGTGCGCGGCGACACCTCCCTCTTCACCCAGGACGAAAGCGTCGAAGCGGCGTGGCGGGTGGTGGATCCCGTGCTGCATCGCCCGCTTCCGGTGGTGCACTACGATCCGGGCACCTGGGGTCCGGCCGAGGCGGACGGGGTCATCGAGGACGGCGACGGCTGGCACAATCCGACCGCGGAGACCTCCGCGCCGTGCTGACGGAAGACGGTGCGGGCGAGACCGTATTTCTGCTGGATGTGGACAATACGCTGCTCGACAACGACGGTTTCGGGGCCGAGCTCGGCGCGCGCCTCGAAGGCTGGTTCGGCGTGGAGCATCGAAAGCGCTACTGGCAGATCTTCGAGGAGCTGCGCGCGAAGTTCGGTGTCGCCGATTATCTCGGGACCCTGGAGGCGTTTCGTGCCGGGGTGGATGACGACCCCAGGCTGTTGCAGATGTCGCCTTTCCTGCTCGAGTTTCCCTTTCGGAAGCTGCTTTTCCCCGGGGCGCTCGCGGCCATCGCGCATCTTCGCACCATGGGGCGCCCGGTGATCCTCTCGGACGGCGACGTGGTGTTCCAGCCGCGCAAGATCCAGCATTCGGGCATCTGGGATGCGGTGCAGGGGGAGGTCCTGGTCTACCTGCACAAGGAAAAGGTGATGGATCACGTGCAGAAACGCTATCCGGCCGCGCATTACGTGGTGGTGGACGACAAGCCGAATCTGCTGGCCGCGATGAAGCTCGCCATGCAGGAAAGATTGACCACCGTGTTCGTCCGCCAGGGGCACTACGCCCTGGCCGCGGGGTCCAACTCCGTGACACCGCCGCCCGATCGCGTGATCGAGCGCATCGGCGATCTCACGGCCCTCAACTCATCGGACTTCAAGGTGCGATCATGACCACGACACAAGACCTGCATAAACTCGGACAGAGTCTCTGGCTCGACAACATCACGCGCGGGATCTTGGACGACGGCACCCTCAAGCGCTACATCGAGGAGCTGGCGGTCACGGGACTGACCTCGAATCCGACCATTTTCGACGAGGCGATCGGCGGCTCCGCCCTGTACGACAAGAGCATCCGGCAAAAGGCGCGGAACGGTTTGTCGGGCGAGACGTTGTTCGTCGAGCTGGCGCTGGAGGATCTGCGCCGTGCAGCCGACCTGTTCCGCCCCGAGTTCGACCGGACGCGCGGAATCGACGGCTGGGTGTCGATGGAGGTGTCTCCGCTCATCGCCGAGGACACACGGGCCACCATCGAGGCCGCCAAACGGATACATGAGCTCGCCGACCGCCCGAACCTCTACGTCAAGATCCCGGGCACCCGGGAGGGCGTTCCGGCCATCGAGGAAGCCATCTTCGCCGGGGTGCCGGTCAACGTCACGCTGCTGTTCTCGCGCGAGCAATATCTCGCCGTCGCGGAGGCCTACATGCGCGGCGTCGAGCGGCGCATCGCCGCCAAGCTCGATCCCAAGGTGAGTTCGGTCGCCTCCATCTTCGTCAGCCGTTGGGATCGGGCGGTGGCCGGCAAGGTGCCCCCGGAACTGGCCAACCGGCTCGGAATAGCCATCGCGGGCCGCATCTATCGCGCGCACCTGGACCTGATCGGGAGCAGGCGTTGGCGCGATCTGGCGGCCGCCGGCGCGCTCAAGCAGCGCATGCTGTGGGCGAGCACCGGCGTGAAGGACCCCGCGGCGCCGCAGACCCTCTACGTCGAGGCGCTGGCCGCCCCCGAGACCATCGACACCATGCCGGAGAAGACGCTGCTCGCCTACGCCAAGGAAGGAAAGGTCCGCGGGGTGATGTCGACGGACGGCGGCGAGGCGGAGAGCACGCTGGCGCTTTTTGCCGAAGCCGGAATCGACATCGACGCGCTGGCGAAGCAGCTGCAGGTCGAGGGCGCGCAGTCGTTCGTCAAGTCTTGGAGGGAGCTCATGCAGAGCCTGTTGGACAAGAGCAAGGAGCTGGCCGCATCGTGAGTGGAAGAATCGACCCCCTCGCGGGCCAGCCCGCGCCGGCGGCGCGGCTCGCCAACATACCGAGACTGATCACCGCGTACTACAGCCTCAAACCCGACCCGGCCGTCGTCGCTCAGCGCGTCGCGTTCGGCACCTCCGGACACCGCGGAAGCTCGCTCGAGTCGAGCTTCAACGAGACGCACGTCCTCGCGGTCACCCAGGCGATCTGCGATTACCGCGGGCGGGTGGGCATCGACGGGCCGTTGTTTCTCGGATTCGATACGCACGCCCTCTCGGCCCCCGCCTTCGCCACCGCGATCGAGGTCCTCGCCGCCAATCGCGTCGAGGTCATGACCGCGGCGGACGATGAATACACGCCGACACCGGCGGTTTCCCACGCCATCCTCACCTACAACCGCGGGCGTACGACGGGGCTTGCCGACGGCATCCTGATCACGCCGTCCCATAATCCCCCCGACAGCGGCGGGTTCAAGTACAACCCGCCCGACGGCGGACCCGCGGACACGGAGGTGACCTCGTGGATCGAAGCCCGGGCCAACGCGCTCATCGGATCGGGATTGGCCGACGTGGCGCGGATGGACTTCGCCCGCGCGCGGCGCGCGGCAACCACGCATTCGCACGATTACCTGGGCAGCTATGTGGATGATCTGGCGCGGGTGGTCGACCTCGAGGTGATCCGCGGCTCGCGCATCCGCATGGGCGTCGATCCGCTGGGCGGTGCCGGCGTGCACTATTGGGCCCGCATCGCGGAGCGCCATGGGATCGATCTGCGCGTGGTCAACGACGTGGTCGACCCGACCTTCGCCTTCATGTCCCTCGACTGGGACGGAAAGATCCGCATGGATCCCTCATCGCCCTATGCGATGCACCGGCTCATCGGCCTGAAGGACAAATACGACATCGCCTTCGCGTGCGATACGGATCACGATCGCCACGGCATCGTCACCTCGAGCGCCGGCCTCCTGCCCCCCAACCATTATCTATCGGTGACCGTCGATTACCTGTTCCGCCACAGACCGGGATGGAAGCCGGCCTCGAAAGTCGGCAAGACCATCGTCTCGAGCGCGTTGATCGACCGCGTAACGGCGCGCCTCGGACGCGCGCTCTACGAAGTACCCGTGGGATTCAAGTGGTTCGTGGCGGGCCTGCGCTCCGGCGATCTCGGCTTCGGCGGCGAGGAAAGTGCAGGGGCCTCGTTCCTGCGGATGGACGGCGGCGCGTGGAGCACGGACAAGGACGGCATCGTGCCCTGCTTGCTCGCTGCCGAGATCACCGCGCGGAGCGGCCGCGATCCGGGGGAGGCGTACCGCGCGCTGGTGGGCGATCTGGGCGAGCCGTTCGCCGATCGAGTCGACGCGCCTGCGACGTTCGAACAGAAGAAAAAACTCTCCAAGCTCGACCGATCGCAGGTGCGGATCGAGAATCTTGCCGGCGAACGCATCGAGCAGGTTCTGACGCGCGCCCCCGGAAACGACGCGCCGATCGGCGGAGTCAAGGTGTGCGCGAAGAACGGCTGGTTCGCGGCCAGACCGTCGGGCACGGAGGACATCTACAAGATCTACGCCGAGAGCTTCCTGGACGGCGGTCATCTGGCGAAGATTCTGAGCGACGCGCAGGCCATCGTCGACGCGTCGCTCGCGCATTAGCCGGGAAGGAACCTTGGGCGTCGAGCTCACCGAGGCCGCGAAACGGCTGCTGCCCTGGCTGGTGGCCGTCGGTTTCTTCATGGAGGCGCTCGACACCACCATCCTCAACACGGCCGTCCCGGACATCGCACACGCGCTCAAGGTGCCCCCTTTGGACATGAAGGCGGTGCTGGCGAGCTACACGCTGAGCCTCGCGGTGTTCATCCCGATCTCCGGCTGGGTGGCCAATCGCTTCGGCACCCGGCGGGTGTTCGCATCGGCCATCGGCATCTTCACGCTCGGCTCGTTCCTGTGCGGCCTATCGACCGACATCCATGTGCTGGTCGCGTGCAGGATCCTGCAGGGCTGCGGCGGAGCCATGATGCTGCCCGTGGGCCGCCTCACCATGGTGCGCACCTTCGCGAAGTCCGAGTTGATCCGCGCCATGAGCTTCGTGGCGATTCCCGGGCTGATCGGCCCGATGCTCGGGCCGCTGCTCGGCGGATTGATCATCGGCTACTTCCACTGGAGCGTGATTTTCTTCGTGAACATCCCGATCGGGCTGGTGGGCCTTCTCCTGGTCCGCAAGCATCTGCCGAATTACGTGGCGGAGACGAATCACCCGCTGGATTTCGTCGGGCTGGTGTTGTTCGGGGCGGGCGTTTCGCTGCTGTCCTACGTGCTGGAAGTGTTCGGCGAGCACACGCTGGGCGGGCGTGAGATCGTCGGGCTCCTGGCCATTTCGGCCGCGCTGCTCGCCGCTTACGGCCTGCATTCCGTGCGCACGCCGCATCCCCTGCTGCGTTTGAGCCTGGTGCGGATCCGGAGCTTTCGCGTGGCGGTTTCCGGCAACCTGCTGACCCGGCTGGGCATCGGCGGCCTGCCGTTCCTGCTGCCTCTGCTCTACCAGGTGGGCCTCGGCTACACGCCGATCCAATCCGGACTGATGATCATGCCTCAGGCACTGGCCGCCATCAGCTTCAAGTTCACGCTGCCGGTCATTCTCAGACGGTTCGGCTACCGCCGCGTCTTGATCGCGAACACCGTCATGCTCGGCGTGATGCTCATTCTGTTCTCGCTGATCGACGTGGGCACCCCGGCCTGGCTGATCGCGGCACTGGCATTTGCGTTCGGATTCTTCACGTCGACCCAGTACACCAGCATGAACACGCTGGCCTTCGCGGACGTGAGCGCCGAGCAGGCGAGCGGCGCCAGCACCATTGCCAGCACGGTGCAGCAGATGGCGGTGAGCTTCGGGGTGGCCGCCGCCTCGTTGGCGGCCGCGCTGTTCATTCCGGATCACACCCGGGCGACGCCGTCCGAGATGATCCGCGGGATTCATCTTGCGCTGCGCGTGCTCGGGGCATGGACCATCGTATCGACCATGGTCTTCAGCGAGCTCCGGACGGATGACGGGGACGCAGTGAGTGCGCACAAGGCGGGAGTTGCGGCGGGGTGATGGAATGACCTGCGCCCACGGCCGGCCCGCGGACGCCGGCCTCTACCATTCGGAGTATTGCGCGCCCTCGTCGACCTTGTATCCTTCCGGCAGCGCCCATAGCGAGGCGCTGGGACTGCCCGGATGTATCGAGGTGAGCGTCGCTTCGCGAATCAGGCTGTCATACTTGAATTCACGAATCTTGAGCGGCACTCCGCCGAGGTGCACGATATCCGGCCACCAGTCGGAAAGCCCGAAATCGACGCCGAGCGCCCACTTGCCGCCTTGCCGGAACGCGCTGAGGACGTGCATTCCCTCGAGTATGTCGGCGCCTCCGGGCACCGCGGCAGCCGGCGCGACGCAAAGCTCCAAACGCTTCTCGTCGTTTTCGCGCTCCTCCCAGATCCGGCACGAGCGGCCGTCGACCGACTCGAAGCGCACGGTCATGGCGTATACGCGCGGCGTCGACTCGAGCAGCCGGGCGCTGGCCTGCTTCAAGTCAGCCGCCTTGCGCTCGGCCGCGGCGCGCTCTGCGGGCGGCGCCGCGGCCGCCGCATCCTCGAGCTGCCTCACGGCATCCGCATAGTGCGCGACGACCTGGCTCAACGTCGCGTGTTTCATGACATGCACGGACCTCGACGCCTCGTCGACCACGTACACGGTCTGGTCCTTGAACAGGTACACGGTCTTGGCTCCGGCCGCGCCGGCGCGGACCCTGCCGCCATCGACGAAATAGCGCGTGACCGGGGCCGCGGGAAGCGGCGAAGCCGCCGCCATGTTCGATTGATCGACTTCTTGGACGCCGAGGTCGTAGGCGACGCCCGCGTCGGCGATGACTGGACAAACAAGCAGCGCGAAGGCATACCTCAAGGCCGACGTTCCTCCGATCGTGGCGAGGAACAGAGAGTATCAAAGTTTCGATGATCCGCTTTCTCCAACCCCAATGGTTCTGGCTGCTCGCGTCGGTGCCGCTGGTCATGATCTGGCGCGGCCGGCCGGGGCCCGTGGCCGCGATCGAGTATTCCAACGTGGGGCTCGCGGGCGAGATCGCCCGGGCGGCCCGCAGCCGCGTGGGAGCCTTGACATGGCCGCTGGCCATCCTCGCCGGCGTGCTGATGATCGCGGGCCTGGCCCGCCCCCAAAGGCTCGACAGCCACACCGTGGTGACGCTCAAGGGCATCGACATCGTGCTCGGGCTCGACATTTCCGGATCCATGCAGGCGCTCGACTTCACGATGGGACAGAAGCGCATCAACCGGATTGAAGTGGTCAAATCGGTGGTCTCGAAGTTCATCGAAGAGCGGCCGGATGACCGTATCGGCCTGATCGCCTTCGCCGGTGTTCCCTTCCTGATCAGTCCGCTCACCCTCGATCACGACTGGCTGCAGGGGAATCTCGCAGGTTTGAGCGTCACATCGTCGGTCGATGACGGCACGGCGATCGGATCGGCCATCGCCGCCTGTGTCAATCGGCTGCGCCTGACCGCCGCGAAGTCGAAGGTGGTGATCCTGCTCACCGACGGGGTGAACAACAGCGGAAAGATCACCCCCCTCGCGGCGGCGGAAGCCGCGAAGACGATGGGGGTGAAGATATACACCATCGGAGTCGGTGCGCGCGGGAAGGCGCCCATTCCGGTCAAGGACGACTCGGGTCGCGTGCACATCATCATGGCCGACGTGGATGTGGACGAGAAGACGCTGCAGGCGATCGCGGACGAGACCGGCGGCAGGTTCTACCGGGCGACCGACACCGATTCGCTGCAGAAGATCTACGAGGAGATCAATCGATTCGAGAAGACCGCACGGACGGTGCAAAAATTCGAGCACGTCGAGGAGCTGTATCCCTGGCTGCTGGTCCCGGCGCTGATCGCTCTCGGCCTGGCCTCTCTCGTTCAGCACACCCGGCTGCGGAGGCTGCCGTGAAGTTCAGCCACCCGTGGTGGCTGCCGGCCGGCGCCCTCGGTTGCCTCGTGCTGATCGCCATGTGGTACCGCTACGACGCGCGCCAGAAAACCGCCCTGGAGATGTTCGTCGCGGCGCATCTCAAGCTGCAGCTGACCCGGTCGATATCGGTGGCAGCCAGGCGCACGCGGCGCGGATTGCACCTGGCGGCGGTCGCATGCCTGTTCCTGGCGCTGTCGGGACCCCTGGTTGGATACCGGTGGGAAGTGATCACGCGGCGGGGATACGACATCGTGTTCGCGATCGACACCTCGCGCAGCATGTCCACGCCCGACGTGAAGCCCGACCGGTTGACGCGTGCGAAGCTCGCGATCGACGACTTCGCGGATCAGCTGGACGGCGACGCCGTGGGCATCGTCGCGTTCGCGGGCCGCGCCTTCCTGATTTGTCCGATCACGCTCGACTATGGCGCATTCCGCGAGTCCTTGAGCCTGATCGACACCAACACCATACCGCGCGGCGGCACCAATATTTCATCGGCCATACGCGCGGCGCAGGGCGCACTCGCGCGCCGTGCCGGCAGCGACAAGGTGTTGATCCTGGTGACGGACGGCGAGGACCTCGAGGGCGACTCGCCCGCCGCCGCGCGCGAGGCGGCACGGCAGAACGGCATGAGGATCTATACCGTCGGCGTCGGCACGCCGGCGGGCGAGCTCATCCCACTCCCGCCGGACCAGGGCGGAGGATTCGTCAGGGACGATGCCGGCGCGTTGGTAAAATCCCGTCTGGACGAGGCGGCGTTGAAGTCCATCGCGGCCGCGAGCGGCGGAATCTATGCGCCCCTGGGCGCCCAAGGCGAGGGGCTCGAAGCGATTTTCAAGGCGGTGTTCGGCTCCGTGGCAAAGCACGATCTTGCCGTTCGACAGCGCAAGGTTTACATCGAGCGTTATCAGTGGCCGCTGGCGGCCTCCGTGGCGCTGCTCTTCGCAAGTCTGCTGGTCGGCACGAGGCGCCGGTTCCGCCGGCGCGTGCCCGCGGGCGCTGCCGCGGTATCCGCGTCGAGCCTGATCCTGCTCGCCCTGGCGCCTATCGGCGCGGTCCGCTCCGCCGGCTCCAACCCCAACAGCGACGAACTCAAAGGGACCGTCGATTATCGGTCGGGCCGATTCAATGAGGCCGCGAGAGCCTTCCGGCAATCGATCGGCCGCACGCCGTCGAGCGACATGCAGCGCCTGGCCACTCAAGAAGATGCCTACTACAACCTGGGCAACGCCCTGTATCGCACGGGACAGATGACCGAGAAAACCGATCCTCGGACCACCCTCGAAAAGTGGACCGAGGCCGTCAAGGCCTACGACACGGCGCTGCAGCTGCGGGCCGACGACGCCGACAGCAAATTCAACCGCGATCTGGTCAATCGCAAAATCGAGGCGCTGCGACAACCGCCGCCACCCCCCAACCAGGGCTCCGGAAGGCCGCCGCCCGCGCAGGGCAAGCCGCCTCCGGGCAGCCCCCCGCCTTCGCGAGACACGCCGCCGAACGGCAAGCCGCCCCCTGCGCAAGGCCAGCCGCCCGGCGGCGGCGCACCACCCCCGCAAGGCAGCGCGCCCAATGGCGCTCCGCCACCCGCTGCGCCGACCACCGGATCGCCGCCGGGGCGCCAGAGTCCGGCGGGTCCGGGCCGGATGAGCCAAGAGGAGGCGCGCGAGCTGCTCGACTCCGAAAAAGGCGACGAACGGCATCCTCTGGCGGTTCCCTTGGCGCGCCCCGGCGCGGACGAGCCGCCTGAAAAGCCGTACAAGAACTGGTGACATGAAGATGCGCAACGCCGATCGCGGGAGGCTGCTCGCCACGTGCACCGCGTCCCTCGTTGCGGCCTCCGCAGTGGCCGCCGCGCCGGTGTTCAACGAGACGCTCGCACCGTCGCAGATATCGATCGGGGAATCGGCGCAGCTCAGGATCACGAGTTCGGGCGCCGACATGCAGCCTCCGAAGCTGCCGGTGGTTCCGGGCCTGGAGTTTCGGGTGATCGAACAATTGCAGGGAGTCGAGCTCGTCCATGGCGCGACACTCGCCACGATGACCACCGTGATACGCGTCACCCCGCAGATTGCCGGAACTTTCGTCATTCCCGAGATTTCGCCCACGGCGCAGCCGCTGATGCTGCGCGTGAATCCGGCGAGCTTCGCCGGCTCGTCGATCCTGCGCCACGGAGCCCCCGGCGAGACGGCGACAGGCGACATCCGCATGATGGAGGACGATTCCGCGTTCGTGAGGCTTCTCGCCGACCGGCACGAGGTCTACGTCGGAGAGTCGGTTCCGATTGCGATCGAGTTGGGTGTGCGCGCCGGAGCGGTCTCCTCGCTCAATGGGCTTCCAACGCTCACCGGAAACGATCTCACCCTCAACGACCTGTCGCGCCAGCCCGACCGCAAGGAAGCCGTCGTCAACGGCGAACCGTTCCTGCTGCTCACCTGGCACACGGTGATTGCGCCGGTCAAGCCCGGCGGGTTCCCGCTCATCGTCGAGGTCCCCCTCACCATACAGCTGAGCACCCGGCCGAGGCGCGAGGCGCTCCTCGAAGATCAGCTGGGGGATCCGTTCATGCAACGCAGATTCGGCGCAAAGGTGCACAAAGACATCAAGGCGGTAAGTCCGCCGCTCGATCTGACCGTCGATGCGCTGCCGGTGCAGGGCCGCCCGCCGGAATTCTCGGGCGCTGTGGGTTCGTTCCGGATCACCAGCGACATCTCCCCGGGAACGGCGGCCGCCGGTGACCCGCTGACGCTGCGGTTGCATGTCACGGGCGCCGGCAATTTCGATCGCGTCGACAGCCCCATGCTGCAACACGTCGAACATTGGAAATCCTATCCCCCCACCTCGTCCTTCAAATCGGGCGACGCGCTTGGATTCAAGGGAGAGAAAATTTTCCAGCAACCCGTGATCGCCTCTACGGCCGGCGCGCAAGTGCTGCCCGCCTTGACGTTCGCCTATTTCGATCCCGCAAACCGCCATTACGAGACCCTGCGCACCTCGCCCCTGCCTGTCGTGATTTCCCCGTCCGCCGCGGACGCGGGGCCCGTCGCATCGACCGCAAACCCGGGCCCCCTGGCGGGATTGCGGCCCGATCGCCGCGCGCCCGGTGTGTTCGCGAACTCCCTGGTGCCGCTCTATCTGCGGCCGGCGTTTCTGACGGTCGAGTCGCTGCTGACCGCGATGCTCTCCGGGATGTGGTTGCGCCGGCGGGCGGTCGACCGCGGCGCGCTGCCTCGCGAGCGGGGCATTCCCAAGTCGATCCGGCTTGCCCTCGCCCGCATGGACGAGGCGGCGAGCAGCGGGGAGGGGGCGCGATTTTTCGCGCTGGCGCGGCGCGCGCTGCAGGAGACCCTCGCCATGCGCTGGCAGACTAGCGCCGAAGCGATCACCTCGGCCGAGCTGGAGGCCCGGCTCGACCCCGATGGCGACGGAAAGGAAATACGCCGGCTGTTCGCGCGGGCGGACGAGGTCGCCTACGCCGGTGAGGCGATCGGCAGCGACGAATTGACGCACTGGGCGGAACTCGTGCGCCGCCAGGCCCTGGGACAACCGTCTTGAAGTCGCGGCGCGTGCTTGCGCTCATCGGCCTGCTCTTGTGCGCCGGCGCTGCGCTGGCGGACTCGCAGCCCCCGCCGGCGGAGTGGTCTTCCGCCGCGCTGTACAACCGGGGCAACGCCTACGTTCGCGCCGGCAAGCCTGGGCTCGCGGTTCTCAACTATGAGCGGGCTCGCCTGCTCGCACCCAACGATCCGGATGTGGCGGCCAACCTGCTCCTGATCCGCCGCTCGCTCGCGCTGCCGGCCGAGCCCGGCAGCCGGCTCACCCGGGTGGTCGGAGGCGTGAGCCCGACGATGGCCGCCTGGATCGGTGTGGCCGGGTGGGCGCTCATCGCGGCTGCTCTGATGTCGGGCCATTCGTCCCGCCCGCATCGGTGGCTGCGCAGAACAGCGGTGATCGCCGGCGCCGCGCTGATCGGCTTCACCGTGGCGAGCGGTGTGGCGTTGTGGTCGAGGTTGCACGAAGCGATCGTGATCGCCGGCGAGGCGCCCGTGCGGGTGTCGCCCGCGCCGTTGGGCGATGCACTGTTCAGCCTGAAGGAGGCGGAAACGGTCAGGACCGCCGGCGAGCACGAGGGTTTCGTGCTGGTGCGCACCGCCTCGGGCCGGACCGGGTGGGTCTGGCACGCGGATCTCGCCCCGGTGGTGCCGCGAGGCTAGACCGGGAGGCAAATCATTCCGATTTGATCGCGTGGCCGCCGAACTGATTGCGCATCGCGGCGAGCAACTTGTCGGAGAACGAATCCGAGTCCTGCGAGCCGAAGCGCGTGAAAAGCGACGAGGTGATCACGAATGCGGGCACCCCGAGCTCGATGGCCTCGGCCGCGGTCCAGCGCCCCTCGCCCGAATCGGAAACGTACGGCGCAATGCCCTTCAGCGTCGGATTCTTCTCGAGCGCGTTCGCGGTCAGATCGAGCAGCCAGGAGCGCACCACGCTGCCGTAGCGCCAGATTTCCGCGACCTGGTGCAGGTCGAGCTTGAATTCCGTCTTGTGCTGCAGGATGGACAGACCTTCCGCGTAGGCCTGCATCATGCCGTACTCGATGCCGTTGTGAATCATCTTGGTGTAGTGTCCGGACCCGACGGGACCGACGTGTCCCCAGCCCTTGTCGGCCGCCGGCGCCAAGGTCTCGAATATCGGGCGCAGCTTCTCGACCACGGCCTTGTCGCCGCCGATCATCAAACTGTAGCCCTCGGCGAGTCCCCATACGCCGCCGCTGGTGCCGGAATCCACGTAGTTGATGCGGCGGGCGGCCACGGCCGCCGCGCGCCGCTGGGTATCGCGATAGTTCGAATTCCCGCCGTCGATGATGGTGTCTCCCTCGGACAGGAGCGGGGTCAAGGAGTCGATGGTGGAATCGGTGATCTGTCCCGCGGGCACCATCAGCCACACCACGCGCGGTGTCTTCAGCTTGCCGATCAGCATATCGAGCGAAGCGGCGGATTGGCCGCCCTTTTCCTCGAGGCCCTTTCGTGCCGCCTCCGCCGGATCGAAGCCGACCACCCGATGACCGCCGCGCAGCAGGCGCTGCGCCATATTGGCGCCCATTCGACCGAGACCGATCATCGCAAGTTCCATGGTAGTTGCCTCGAAGCCGCGCGCACGCACCGGACCCCAGTATATCCCGGCATGGGAGCAGATCCAGCGTTCTGATGGGCGGCATCGCGTCCACGGAAAAAGCGATCAACGCGGCTTGAGCATCACCATGACGGCGGGACTTCCCACCGGCTCGTACCGGCCGGTGAACGCGAGCGCCCCATTTGCGGCGTTGACGCGAAAGGAGGTGATCGAGTCGCCTTTCTGGTTGCAGGAGAAGATGATTTGGCCGCTCGGATCGAACGCGGCGCTGCGCGGGTAATCCGCGTGGACCCAGGTCTCGGAGGTGAGCTTGAGCTGACCGTCCTCCGAGATCGCGAACACCGCGAGCGTGCTGTGCAGCCGGTTGGTTACATACAGGAACCGGCCGTCGGGAGAGACCAGGATCTCCGCGGCGAGGTTGCTGCCGGCGAACTTCGGAGGCAGGGTCGACACGCTTTGCTTCAGGCGCATGGCGCCCCGCGAAGCGTCGTAGTCGTAGACCGCCACCTTGCAGTCGTGTTCGTAGAGATTGTAGAAAAATTTTCCACTCGGATGAAAAACGAAATGCCGCGGCGCCGAGCCCGACGGCGCCTCCACCACCGGCATGTCGGAGGGCAGCAGCCGCCCGGCCTGCATGTCGAGCCGCCAGATGAGGGTCAGATCCAGGCCGGCGTCGTTGGCGATGACGTACTGGCCGCTCGGGTCGGAAGCGACCATGTGCACGTGCGGTCCCTCATGATCGCTGACGGCGAACTGGCCGGGCGGATCGTCGAGGGCGTGGGCGTGATGGCGGGGACCCACGCTCGGCCGAACATCCGTCGCCTCACCGAGCGCGCCGTCCGCCCCGACCGGGAATACCGCGACGCTTCCGCCGCCGTAGTTGGCGGCGAACACATATTTTCCGGTCGGATGCACGCTCACGTATACGGGCCCCGTGCCGCCGGAGGCGACCGCGCCAACCCGCTTGAGCTCGAAACTGTCCGGATTTATGGAATAGGAGACGACGGCCCCGCTGCGTGTGCCCCCATAGTTGTCGATCTCGCTGATGGCGTAGAGATGGGTCTCGGCCGGATTCACCGCGAGCCAGGAGGGGTTGCGGGTGTCGTCCACCACCTGCATTTGAAGAAGCGCGCCCGACGCCCGATCGACCCGGAACAGATAAATCCCGCCGCCGTTCGGCGTGTAGGTGCCGACGTAGGCGTACACGGCGCCCGACGCGGTACCCGGGGTGGCGGCAGCCCGGAGGGATGAGACTGCGAAGGGAACGGCGAGCGACGCCGCCGCCCGGCCGAGAAAATCGCGGCGGGTGATTCCGGATTTCAGCGCTGCATCCTAGGATCGATGGTCATCGCCCGCAGTCTAGCGCCGGCCGCGGCGCGCGGACGAACATGCCGCGTTCTTAATTGTTCAGGAAGAGCGTGAGACTCGATGCACTGAACGTATAGGTCGCGGTCGTGTATTGACCCACCGCGGTGACGCCGGTGGCCAGCACCTCCCCGTTCAATTCCAGCTGCAACTGGGTGACGAATGCGCTGTAGCTGTCGAAATTCTCGAACGTGCCGCTCACCGCATGCCCGATCGTGAATATGGTGTTGGTGGCCGAGGCGTTCGGCACGATGATCGGATTGGATTGGATGCCGACGATGGGAACGATCTGCGCGCCGATCTTGATCTCGTGCCGCACGCCGACCGCGCTGTTTTGCGCGTCGAGCACGATTTCCGTCGTGCTGTAGGAGGCGAATGGAGCCGGAGTGCCCGCGCCGTAATCCATGACCAGCTCGGCATCGATGGTGGTGTAATCGAGGAGCGCGGTGCCGACCAGATCCCCCGCCGTCGGGGAGGCTTGACCGAAAGGGGTGACCGTTCCGGTCACCTGGACCGGCGAGCCGGAGGTCGCGTTGGTGAGAGTCAAATTGGCGGTCGTCACCAGGTAGGCCGCCGTGCTCGCATCATAGGTCGCCGAGGTGCCGGTGCCCGCGAAATCGAACGATGCCGCGGAACGGCCGCCCAGGGTCGCGCCCGCGTCCGTAAGACTGAGACTTAAGGTATCGGTGCCGGGGGCGGCGACGATGCCCGACACGGTCGTCTGGCCGAGCCGCACACGCCCGGCGCTCGCGTCGAGCGTCACGGTGCTCGAGCTGATGGCGCTCGCCGTGCCGAATGCATACACCAGTGATCCGACCGAGATGTCGTTCGTGCCGTTGGCCTCGACGTTGGCGGCGCCGAATTGTGTCACCTGGGTATTCGGGCCGATCTTGACCGTCGCCGTCCCGGCCACGAGCGAGTTGGTGCCGTCTTCGGTGAGCAGCGTGCCCTGGTCGATGGTCAGGGTATCGCCGCTGCGGCCGGTGACGATGCCCGACACCCGGTCGAAACCGTCGCCCTGCACGCTGCTTCCCGCCAGAACCTCGCTGGCCGAGAAGTTGACGTTGGTCGCCGCCCCGCTCGCCGTGTCGCCCGTGCCCTCGGCGGTGGTGGTCAGGGTCGAGCCGTCGGCGCAGGTGAGCGCGCCGGTCGAGCCCGTCACCGGCGTCGTGCCGTCGGAGCACGTCGACACCTCGGTGGTGGACGCGGGCGTGGTGGTGTCCAGGAGCGAAGAGGACGAGCTGGTCGAGGTGGTCAGCGTCCCGTAGGCCTCGACCATCGCACCCGCCTTCAACGCGGCCATTTGGGTGATACCCGCGGTGCCCGTCGACGGCGTGCCGTTGATCTCGAAGGCCGTCACCGACTGCACCCCGACGCCGAGCGAGCCGTCGCCCGAATTGCCGAAATCGAACGGCACGATGCCGCCCGTCGTAAAACCGGTGCTGGAGCTGTTGACGTTGCCGAAGGGACCGCGGATGCGCACCACCTTGTCATCGAGGGGCTGTGTGCTGGCGACCATCAGCGGCATGACCGTCACGGTTTTGTCCGAGGTGCTGACGACGTTCGACGCCGCGAGATTGAACGCAAGGCTGAGCCGCGCCGAGCTGCCGCGCACGACGCCGAGTTGGTCGCTCGGATCGAGGTACAGGAGGAGCGTGACCTGACCGAGCGCCTGACCGCTCGCATCCACCGGCTTGAGCGCGAGTCCGTTCACCGTGCCATTGTCGTAGATGATCTCGGCCGAGCTGTAATCCAGCGTGATCAAAGCTTCGCTGTAGTTGCCCGCGGCGAGCGATGCGGCGCCGACGACTTCGGACAGATTGGTCAGGCGCGCAAGATCCACCGTGGTGCCCTTCGGCAGCACCGCGCCCGTCGTTCGCCCGCTCGAGGTCTGCAGCTGGATCGATGAGAGGCCGACCCGGTACGCGAGGTAGTTGTCGGTCGACGGGGTCGCCGTAAGCGTGACCACGGCGCGTCCGTTGCACGCTGCGAGCGCCGCCACCATGAGGAGCCCTACGGGCATGGACAGCCGGTGCAACCAGCCGGCTCGCGATCGCCGGACAGGACACGTCGGCACCGGGGAAGATCGAGCAACGGCGGCGGCGGATACTGTCATGGCGGAGCGGACCTCCCTCGAACCCGAGGTATTGTCGGGCCATTCTACCCGCAGGAGCCGGGCGGTTTGGGTAAAGATCTGTGAAGTAATCCCGCAACATTTCCGCAACTTTGCGCGCTCGTCGCCTGCTTGCGACAGCTGCGCCCGATGCCGGCGTCACGGCGAGCGAACCGGATTTGGAGCCGAGGCGCCGTTCGCATTGCTAATATGGCCGCCGGCATGGCGAAATCCCCGCAAGCAGCTGCGATCGGCACACGCAACGCGTGGATCAATTCCGCCGGCGTGGCCCTCGCCATTCTCGCTTTCATCAATCTTTTCAATTATCTCGACCGCTACCTCGTCTCGGCACTGGTCGAAAGCCTGAAGCATTCCGAGCTCGCCCTGAGCGACACCCAGGCAGGGTCGCTGATGTCGGGATTTCTGATCGTCTTCGCGGTGATCGCTCCGATCTTCGGCACGCTTGGCGACCGCCTGTCCCGTCCCCGCCTCATCGCGTTCGGCGTGGCCTGCTGGAGCATCGCGACGGCCCTGTCGGGGCTTGCGTGGAATTTCACCTCGCTGTTCCTGGCCCGCGCATCGGTGGGGGTGGGCGAAGCGGCCTACGTGACCATCGGCCCGAGCCTGCTGTCCGACTACTTTCCGCGCGGCCAGCGGGGCCGGGTCATGGCGATCTTCTTTTGCGCCATTCCCGTGGGCTCCGCCCTCGGGTACGTCGTCGGCGGCCTCATGGATGTGCACTTCGGCTGGCGCATGGCCTTTTTCGTCGCCGGCGCCCCGGGTCTGCTGCTCGCCCTCCTCTGTATGGGCCTGCGGGATCCGCCGCGCGGCAGCCAGGACCAGGCCGAGTCGAGCGCGGGGAACGGTCGCACCCCCGCGGGAGAGTCGGAGCCCGCGGATCCCCGGCTTTTCGTGTCCTACCTTCAGTTGCTGCGCAACAGACCCTACGTGCTGACGGTGGCGGGCTACGTCGCCTATACCTTCGCGCTGGGCGGCCTCGCATTCTGGATGCCCGCGTTCCTCGAGAGGATGCGGGGAATCCCGCGCGAGCAGGCGACCGTGAGTTTCGGCACCATCGTCGTGATCACCGGGTTCATCGGAACCTTCGCCGGGGGCTGGCTCGGCGATTATTGCGCCAGGTACTCACAGCGGGCTTATCTCTGGATCTCCGCCATCGCGACCCTGATCGCCGCGCCGTTCGCATGGGTGGCGCTGACCGCGCAATCTCAAACGATCTACCTCGTCTGCATGGTCATCGCTCAACTCATGATGTTTCTCTCCACCGGCCCCATCAACGCCTCCATCGTGAACCTCGTGCTGCCGACGCAGCGCGCATCGGCCAACGCGCTCGGCGTACTCACCATCCATTTGCTGGGAGACGTGCCCTCGCCCATCTTGATCGGCATGCTGTCGGATGCCTCCTCGCTGTCCCAGGCGGTAAAGATCGTTCCGGTGGCCATCCTCGTCGCAGCAGCGATCTGGGCGGTCGGCGCGCTCGTGCAGCCCAAGGAGAAGCCGGCATGATCCGGATCGAGACCGAAACCCCCGCACAGGCGGAAGTCGCCCGCCTGCTCGAGGCGGGCGACGCGTACATGGCCGCGCTCTACCCGGCCGAGAGCAACCACATGCTGGACATCGCCTCGCTCCAACGGCCCGAGGTCACGTTCCTGGTCGCGCGGGTCGACGGGCGCGCGCTCGGCTGCGGGGCGGTGGTGAGCTCCGGTGAAGGATGGGCGGAGATCAAGCGCATGTTCGTTTCGCCGTCGGCACGCGGCCTGAAGCTCGGCCGGCGGCTGCTCGAGCGGCTCGAGGCGGTCGCGCGCGCGAATGGCGAGAAGCTGTTGCGGCTGGAGACCGGAGCGAAGCAACCCGAGGCGCTCGCGCTGTACCGCTCGGCCGGATTCGTCGAGATCGGTCCGTTCGGGGCCTATCGGCCGGATCCGCTCAGCCTGTTCATGGAAAAAACGCTGGCGGCGGACTGACGCTCAGCGCGCGCGTGCGCGGGAAAGATCCTCGAACCATCCATCGAAATCCTTGCGCGCCGCCATGTCCTCGAGGTCCTCGGACAGCTTTCGCTGCCAGTTCGGATACTCGTGGTACGTCCCGGGAACATTGACCGGATCGGCCATGCCGAGCAGATCCTCGATCTGCACCGCCGCCAGCGCCGCGCTCGAGCGCGCCAAATAAACGTGAAGGGCATGTGCCAGCTCGGGAGTGAAGGGATCGTCGGACGAAGCCGCGGCGCCGGGCTTGAGCCCTTGGCCGTCGAGCGCCTCGAGCAGGGCCCTGCGGTCCTCGGCTCGCGCCTCGCGGATGATTCTCTCGATCTCGGCGGAGGGATACAGGTCGAGGCTTCGCCTCAAATCGATGTCGCGACCCTCCCAGAAACTTCGCAAGGTCGGCATGTCGTGCGTGGTCACCGTCGCGAGCGCCTCGCGGACGAACTCCCCGGGGCTGCGGAATCGTCCATTGTCCTTTTCGAACAGCACCACTTTGTAGTGATACAAACCGAACGCGGGCATCGCCCGGCGCATCTCGTCCGGAACCACTCCGAGATCCTCGCCCACCACCAGACAGGCGTGCTGCGCGCTCGCGAGCGCGAGCACCGTGAGGAGTTGATGCAGCGGGTAATGCACGTAGGCGCCTTCCGTGGGGAGGCGCCCCGCGGGAACCCACCATAGCCGGAACAGCGACATGACGTGGTCCAGGCGCAATGCGCCGTAGTAACGCATATTGTCGCGGATGAGCCGCGAGAACCCCTCCAGCCGATCCGACTCCATCACCGTCGGATCGGGGGGCGGCAGCCCCCACCCCTGGCCTTTCAAGGCCAGCGCGTCCGGAGGCGCGCCGATCTCGGCGCCGAGACGGAAGGCCGTTTGATCGACCCAGGTCTCCGAGCCCGATGGATGGGTGCCCACCGCATAATCACCGTACAGGCCGATGGGCATGCCGAGGTCGCGCGCAAGGGCCTGAGCCTCCGCGAGCTGCTCGTGGGCGAGCCATTGAAGCCAGAGATGGAAATCGATGCGCGCGGCGTGCTGCGCCGCGAACTCTCCCGCCGCGGGACCCTGCGGGTCCTTGAATTGCGGCGGCCAGCTGAGCCATCCCGAGGCGGTGCCTTGCGTGCCGCAAAAATGCTCGTCGAGTGCGTCGAAGCGTGCGTGCAGCCGCAGCGGCGCTCCGCCCGCCGCCACGAAGCTCGCGAATGCCGCCGCGCGCTCCGTACCGAGCGCCAGATGACGGTCGCGAAACTCGCCATACAGGAACTCGAGGACCTCGAGCTTGAGGGCGGCAACGCCCCGATAATCGACCAGTGGAGCCGCGCGAAGCGATTCCACGCGGCCTTTGAACCGAGCGTCGTCGAACCGCGCCCTCGCCTCGGAGCTTTCCCGGTACTCGGGCAACCCCGGGACCGAAATGTACAGCACGTTGAGAAAATGGCGGTTCGAGGCGCTGTAGGGGCTTGAGCGCGAGGGATCGGCGGGGGCGAGCGCGTGCAGCGGATTCAAGCCGATGAATCCCGCCCCGCGCGGAGCCAGCCACCGGATCAGGCCCTTCAAATCGCCGAAATCGCCGATCCCCCAGTTCTCGCGGGAGCGGACCGTGTACAGCTGCACCGAGACGCCCCAGAGCTTGCGGCCGTCCCGAACCGCGGGAGGCTCGAAACAGCGCGCGGGGGAGATCACGAGCGCGCAGCGGCTCACCGCCCCCGCGCCGATGCGCATCTCCAGCTCGTGCCGTCCGGGCGGCAGGTCGAGCGGCAGCTCGAAGCGGCGCCGGGTGATCAACGAGCCGCCCACCTCGCCGCGCCACAGCTCGGGACAATCGGCCGTGGAATGGGTCCCGGTGCGCTCTTCCTTCGATTCGAGCCGCACCGTCCAGATCAGGCTCGAACCGAAATCCCGGGCGGTGATGTTGAGGTCGACGCCGATTCGACCGCTGTTGGAGGCGGCGACTGCGGGCAATAGCGCGCGCCAGCGCTCGTTCTCCAGCCGGCCGAGCTGCTCCGCGAGCGCGGCCGCATCGTCCACCGGCGAATCCATGGCGCGCAAGATCGCGATCTTGGTCTCGAGCGTGAAGTGCTGCAGCTCGCCGCGATAATCGTGATACGCATCACCCACGCCGCGGAGCCTGGCCAAACGCTCGATCAAGGTCACATCCACGGTCAACTCTCCAAGAGTGCGGCGCTGTGCGGGCCGAGCGGATACGTTGCGCCTTCCACGGGGGCCGGCGGTACCGCCGGCCGCATCGAGACGAGCGCCGTATCGAAGCGGCAAACCCAGTTTCCGGAGGCCGCCGCGGGCAACGCGAACGTCTGCGCGTGATCGTCAGCGTTCAGCAACAGCAGAAAGCGCCCGGTCGACAGGCTGCGCCTGCCGAACCAGATGCCCAGCGTCCGCAATGCCTGGGTGTGCCAGTCGTCCTCGGTCATCTCGGACCCGCGCGCGTGCAGCCACGTTACGTCTTTGACCCCGTCGCGCAGCGCGGTTCCTTTCATGAAGGTCTCGCGTCGAAATTCCTCGTTCGACCGCCGCAGCAGCGTCAGGAAGCGGACGAACTCCACCAGATCGCCATGCGTCTCGCACAGGCTCCAGTCGATCCACGAGATCTCGTTGTCCTGGCAATACGCATTGTTGTTGCCCCGCTGCGTTCGCGCGAATTCGTCGCCGGCCTGCAGCATCGGAACCCCCTGCGACAGAAGGAGCGTCGCGAGCAGGTTCATCATCTGCCGCCGCCGCAGCGCGTTGACTCCGGCATCCTCGGTCGGACCCTCGTGGCCGCAGTTCCAGCTCAGATTGACGTGATGGCCATCCGCGTTGTTCTCGCCGTTGGCGAGATTGTGCCGTTCGTTGTAGGTCACCAGATCGTGCAGTGTGAAGCCGTCGTGCGCGGTGATGAAGTTGACGCCCGCGCTGGGTTTGCGGCCGTCGTGCCGGAACAGGTCGCTCGATCCGGCGAACCGTTCGGCGAGCTCGCCGATGCGCCCGCCATCGCGGCGCCAGAACGCGCGCATCGTGTCGCGGCAGCGATCGTTCCACTCGGCCCACCCGGAGGGAAACCTCCCGAGCTGGTATCCGCCATACCCCACGTCCCAGGGCTCGGCGATCAGCTTGACGTAGGCGAGGGCCGGCTCCGCGCGCACGGCATCGAAGAATTCCGAGCGCTCGTTGAATCCGCCGCCGTCGCGCGCGAGCACGGTGGCGAGATCGAAGCGAAACCCGTCCACGTGCATGTCCTCGACCCAATACTTCAGGCACTCGATGATGGACTCACGAACCTGGGGATGCTCGCAATTGACGGTGTTGCCGCAGCCGGTCACGTTCTCATAGAAGCGCTTGTCGGGCAGCAGACGGTAATACACCGAGTTGTCGAGCCCCTTGAGGTTCAGCACCGGTCCGGATTCATTGCCCTCGGCCGTGTGGTTGAACACCACGTCCAGTATCACTTCGATTCCGGCTCGATGCAGCGCCTGCACCATCGTCTTGAATTCCGCGACGGCGTCGCCGAGCGCGAACTCGTTGCAGGGCGCGAACCAGGCCACCGGGTTGTATCCCCAATAATTTTTCAGCCCCCGATGGCGCAGAAAATCCTCGGTCATGAAGGCTTGACAGGGCAGGAGTTCGACCGCCGTCACACCCACATGCTTCAGATGCTCGATCACCGCCGGCGCGGTCAGGCCGAGGTATTTGCCGCGCCAGGCCTGCGGTACCTGCGGGTGGAGCCGGGTGAACCCCTTCACGTGCAGCTCGTAGATCACGGTATCGCGCCACGGCGTCGCGGGCGGGCGATCGCCGTTCCAGTCGAACGCTCCGTCGATGACGCGCGAGCGCGCGGGCTCCGCCGCCGAGAGCTCGCGCGCGTGCGGGTCGAGCAGCAACACCGTGGGATCGAAACGATGGCCGTTCTCGGGCTCATTCGGACCGTGAGCCGCGAATGCGTAGTGGGTCCCCGGTCCGGCGAGACCCTCGGACAGCAGCCCATGCCAGACATCGCCGGTGCGCGCCGGCAGGTCATAGCGCGCCATCTGCGCCCCGTTCATGGCGTCGAAGATGACGAGCTCGACGCGCGTCGCGTGGCTCGAATAGACGGCAAAATTGACTCCGCGCCGGCTCCAGGTCGCACCCAGCGGCCGCGCGGATCCGGGCTGAATAGACTTCACCGGTGCATTATGTGAATTCGGCCGCCGGAATCCGTGATCTGGTCCCCAAGTGGGTCAAATCACCGGCCTCACGCTCCAAATACGGTCCGCATACTCCCGGACGCTGCGGTCGCTGGAGAAATACCCCATGTTCAGGCAGTTGAGCGCCGCCTTGCGGCTCCATTCGTCCGGCCTGTCGTAGAGATCGTCCACGCGGCTTTGAGCGGCCGCATAGGCGGCGAAGTCGGCCAGCACGAGGAAGGGTTCCCCCTCGCTCTTCAGCCGCCTCACGACCGCCTGGGCGTCAGCCGCCCCCTCCCTGGAAAAATGCCCCGACTCGATCAGGTCCAACGCCGCGCCAAGCGCTGGATTGGCCTCGAGCTCGCGCCACGGCTGATAGCCGCCCGCGCGCTTCGCCGCCGCCTCGTCCGCGGTCATGCCGAAGATGAAGAGGTTGTCCGCACCGACGTGATCCCGGATTTCGATGTTGGCGCCGTCCAGCGTGCCGATCGTGAGCGCACCCGAGAGCGCGAGCTTCATGTTGCCGGTGCCCGAGGCTTCCATCCCGGCGGTGGAAATCTGCTGCGAAAGATCCGCCGCCGGCATGATCTTCTGGGCGAGCGAGACGTCGTAATCCGGAAGGAACACCACCTTGAGCTTGCCGCGGGCGGCCTCGTCGCCATTGATGGTGCGGGCCACGTTGTTGATGAGCCTGATGACGGATTTCGCCATGGCATAGCCGGGGGCCGCCTTGCCCGCGAATATGACCGTCCGCGGCACGACGGGCTCGCCGGGCCGCTCCAGGATCCTGAGGTAGCGCGTCACCACATGGAGCAGGTTCAAGAGCTGCCGTTTGTACTCGTGAATGCGCTTGACCTGCACGTCGAACAGCGAATCGATTCCGATCTCCACCCCCGTGCGCCGGCGTACCTCTTCGGCGAGTCTTTGCTTGTTGGCGTGCTTGATGGCTCGAAAATGCCGCCGGAACTCCGGATCTTCCGCCGCTCCGACCAGCCGCCCGATTTCCTCCAGATCGTTCTCCCAGGCGGATCCGAGACGCTGCGTGAGCAGCGCCGAGAGTCCTGGGTTCGATTGTTTCAGCCAGCGGCGCACGGCGATGCCGTTGGTCACGTTGACGAAGCGGTCCGGATACAGCCCCGCAAACCCCTGGAACACGCTCCTGCGCATGAGCTCGGTATGCAGCTGCGCCACGCCGTTGACGTGATGACTGCCGATCACCGCGAGATGCGCCATCCGCACCCGCCGCTCGCCGCCCTCGTCGTCGATGATCGACAGACGTCGCTCCAGATCCGGAGGGTTCGGACGCTGCTCCGCGAGGTCCTTGAGGAAATCGCGGTTGATGGCGTAGATGATCTCGAGGTGGCGCGGCAGCAGGCGCTCGATCAGCGCCACCGGCCAGGTTTCCAGCGCTTCGGGCAGCAGCGTGTGATTGGTATACGCGAACACCCGCGTGACGACCGACCAGCTCCGCTCCCAGTCGAGACCTCGCTCATCGACCAGCAGCCGCATGAGCTCGGGGATGGCCAGAGCGGGATGCGTATCGTTCAGCTGGATGGCGACGCCGTCGGGCAGCGCCTCTAGACTCCGGCCCTCGCCGAGATGGTTCGCTAGAATGTCCTGGAGACTGGCGCTGACGAAGAAGTACTGCTGCTTCAGGCGCAGCTCCCGGCCCTGCGGGGTCGAGTCGTCGGGATACAGAACCCTCGACAGATTCTTCGCATCGATCTGTTCGCGCACCGCGCCGGTGTAATCGCCCGCGTTGAAAGCCTCGATGTGGAATGGCGTGATCGCGCGCCCCGACCAGAGCCGCAGGTGATTGACGGTCGGGCTCCGGTTGCCCGGGATGAGCCGGTCGAAGCCGATGGCGTGGATGTCGTCGGTCCCCACCCATCGGTGCGGATCGCTGGCCTTCGCCGACGGGTCAGCCTCGCTGCGCCCTCCGAACCGCACGACGTAGCGCACGCTGCCGCGGGGCGTCTCCCAGACGTTGCGCAGCTTGAGCCAGCTGCTGGCGATCTCGCGCTGGCCGCCGTCGGGCCCGACCACCTGGGTGAAGATTCCGTAGTCGTAGCGGATTCCATAACCGACCGCGGGGTAACGCAGCGTCGCCATCGAATCGAGAAAACACGCAGCGAGCCGGCCCAACCCGCCGTTGCCCAGGCCCGGATCGAGCTCCTGCGCCTCGATTTCCTCGAATTCGTGGCCCATGTCCTTGAGCGTCGCGCGTGCCTCCTGCACGAGATCGTCGCCGAGACTTTGCAGGGCATTCAGCAACGAACGGCCCGGCAGAAACTCGACCGACAGATAGCACACGCGCTTGACGTGGGCGTCGGCGACGCGCCGCTGCGTCGCCAGCCAGCGCACCATCAGCTCCTCGCGCACGGCAAGAGACAGCGCGTCGTAGATGTCGCGGGGGGTGGCCTGCGAGGGCGTTTTTCCCAGCGTGCGGGTGAGTCGATCGACCAGCGTCGCGTGCAGCCTGCCGCTCTGCAGCGCGACGCCGCGGGCCGGCATCGGCGGAGCGTCATAAACATTCATGGTGCGCGGTATTATAGGGTCGTCCATCCGGCAGGGAACCCAATGCGCGTTAAGTCGGCTTCACTGTCCGCGATTTTGGCCGGGATGCTGGCCGGGATCGCCGCCTCGCTCGCGGGCTGCGCGAGCCATCCGCCGCAGGCGCCCGCATCGCCCGTGCCGTCGGAGCGAAAGCCCCCCGGCGAATGGTCGGGCCGGGCCGTCCCTGCGGGCGCCGCGTCCGCGATGGTCGACAGCGCGACGGCCATGCTGGGCCAGCCCTATCGATTCGGCGGAGCCGCGCCCGGCGGCTTCGATTGCAGCGGGCTGGTCAACTTCGCGGCGCAAAGAGCGGGACTGCGGCTGCCGCGGACCGCGAAGGAGCAGCTGAGGAGCGGCGTCCCCGTCGGACGCGCCGAGCTCGAGCCGGGCGATCTGGTGTTCATGCGCCTCGCACACAAGGAGCTGCACGTGGGCATCGCGCTCGGCGCCGGCCGCTTCATCCATGCGCCGGCGACGGGCGGACGCGTGCGCATCGATTCGCTCGCGGCGCCGCCCTACTCCACCGGCTTCCTGAGCGCCCGGCGGGTGATCGGCGTCGGCGGCGACGCGCCCGGTCTCTGATGCGATTTGGATATACTGCCCTCATGCAGCCATCGAAGGAATCCGCATGAAGCTTTATTTCAGCCCCGCCGCCTGCTCCCTCTCCCCGCGCATCGTGCTCATGGAGGCCGGCCTGCCTTTCACGGCCGAGAAGGTCGACCTCAAGTCCAAGAAGACCGCGAGCGGCGCCGACTATCTCGGCATCAACGCGAAAGGCGCCGTACCTGCGCTCGAATTGGACGACGGCCAGGTGCTCACCGAGGGACCCGCCATCGTTCAATATGTGGCGGATCTGAAACCGGAGTCGGGTTTGGCGCCGCGCGCCGGAAGCTTCGAGCGCTACCGGCTGATGGAGCTGTTGAACTACCTCTCTTCCGAGGTGCACAAGGGCTTCTCGCCGCTCTTCAAGGCGGACACGCCGGCCGAAGCCAGGAAGATCGCCGTCGACAATCTTGCGAAGAAATTCGATTGGCTGTCGACGAGGCTCGACGGCAGGAAATTCCTGATGGGCGACACCTTCACGGTCGCGGACGCCTATCTGTTCACCCTGCTGCGCTGGACCGGGCTGGTGCACGTCGATCTGACCAGGTGGCCGGCGCTCGGCGCCTATCTCGCGCGCGTGAGCGAGCGCCCGAAGGTGCGCGAAGCACTGCAGGCCGAAGGGCTCAAGTAAACTCGGCGGACTCGGCACTCGCGGCACTCGCGGCGGCCGCCCCGGAGCCGTCCGGCAGGGCCTCCTCGGGAACCGCCGCGAACTGCAGCGACGCAAGTCTCGCGTAGAGAGGGCTTCCCCTGAGAAGCTCCGCATGCGTGCCGACCGCGACTTTGCGCCCATGATCGAATACGACTATGCGGTCGGCCTTCAGTACCGTCGAGAGGCGATGCGCGATGATGATGGTGGTCCGACCCCGCATCAGCCTTTCGAGCGCCTGCTGCACGAGGAGTTCCGACTCGGCATCGAGCGCGCTCGTTGCCTCGTCGAGCAGCAGGATGGGTGGGTCCTTCAGTATGGCCCTCGCGAGCGCGATTCGCTGGCGCTGGCCTCCCGAGAGCCGCGTGCCGCGCTCGCCGAGAAACGTGTCGTATCCCTCGGGGAGCTTTCGCAGGAAGCCGTCGGCAGCGGCGGCCACGGCGGCTGCCTCGACCTCCGCATCGCTCGCGCCCGGTCGGCCATAGCGGATGTTCTCGCGCGCCGAGGCGCCGAACAGCACGGTGTCCTGTGGCACCAGGCCGATTTGCGCGCGAATGTCCTCGGGGCGCAGATCCGTGAGCCCGCGATCGTCGATCAGCAGGCGGCCTGCGTCAGGGTCGTAGAATCGCAGCAATAGCTGGAAGGTCGTGCTTTTTCCGGCGCCGGAGGGGCCCACGAACGCGACCGTCTCCCCGGGCGCCAGCTCCAGGCTGAAATTGTCGAGCGCCGCCGTTTCGGGCCGCGACGGGTAGTGAAAGCTGACGTTGTCGAAGCGGATGGCGCCGCGGATCCGCGGCGGCAGCTCGAGCGGGTTCGCGGGCGCCGTGATGGCGGGACGGGCCTCGAGAAGCTCGGTGAGTCGATCCATGGCTCCTGCGGCACGCTGAAGCTCTCCCCACATCTCGGACAGCGCCGCCGCGGAAGTACCCACGAACCCCGCATACAGCAGGAACTGGGCGAGCTGCCCTCCGCTCATGGTCCCGGCGAGCACTTGGTGAGCGCCGAGCCAGAGCACGCAGGTGACCGCGGTGAACACCAGAAGGATCCCCACGCCGGTGAGTGCGGCGCGCACCTTGGTGCGGCGCACGGCGGCATCGAAGCTCTCCTCGACCGCCTTGCGGTAGCGTTCGCTCTGCAGATTCTCCAGGGTGAAGGCCTGCACCGTCTGGATCGCGTTCAACGTCTCGCCGGCGAGGCCGCTGGTGTCCGCGATTCGATCCTGCGACGCGCGCGACAGTCCGCGCACCCGCCGTCCGATGATGATCAGCGGCACGACCACGATGGGCATCAGCACCAGGATGAGTCCGGCGAGCTTGGCGCTCGTCAAGGTCAGCAGCACCAGCGAGCCGATGAGGCTCAGGGTGGACCGAAGGATGATGGAGAGGTTGACGCCGGAGATGGCCTGCACCAGCGTGGTATCCGTGGTCAGGCGCGACAACACCGCGCCGACCCGGGTGGTCTCGAAGAACAGGGGATCCATCCGCACCACCCGCGAATACACCGCCGAGCGAAGATCCGCGACCACACGCTCGCCGAGCCAGGTGACGAGGTAGAAACGCAAAGCCGCAAACACCGCGAATATCGCGGCCGCGGCCAGGAAGCCCGCGAAGATGCGATTGGTCGTCCCCGCGTCCTTGGCCGCAAGCACGTCGATAACCCGCCGCAATGCGACGGGCAGCGCCAGCATGGCCGCCGACGCGACCAGAAGCGCCGTGATCGCCGCGGCCGCGACGCCCCGGTATGGCCGCAGGAAGGGCAGCAGGGTTCTGAGCGGGGCGAAGGAATTGGATCGTGGACGCTCGGAGGTGCTGGGCATGCGGCCATGATCCCATAACTCGATCGGCATCGCGCACAAGCCTCCCGGCGGCGAGCGCCCGCGGGAGCTGTTTTCGTGCGCGAGTTGACGGAGTCGATGCGGGGCCGCTATCTTCCAGCGCACAGGGAAAATTGCGCTCGTACGGGCGCCACCAAAGAAGAGGGATGCACCATGCTGCGACGTTGGCAGTTTCATGCGTTGAGCGAGCGATGTCTCATCCTCCGGTCCGGTGCACTCTTTGCAGCGACGCTCGCGGTCGCAATCGGCGTGCCGCGAGTCTCCCATGCCGAACCCGCCGCGGAAAATCCGGCTGCGGCCGGCGCGCCCGCGGAAGATGCGGGGCCGCTGCAGGAGATCGTGGTCACTGCCACCCGGCACGAGGAAGGCCTTTCGAAGGTGCCGATCAGCGTCACGGCCCTCACCCAGGACGCGATGGACGTGCGCGGCATCAAGGATATCCTGGATGTGGCTCGTTTCACCCCCGGCATCAACATCGACAACTCCGGAACGAACAACATCGCCATCCGCGGGATCGCCTCGACCGGCGGCGCCGGAACGACCGGCATTTATCTCGATGACACGCCCATTCAGATGCGTGCGCTCGCGTTTAATCCCGACGAGGCGCTGCCCCAATCGTTCGATCTCGACCGGGTGGAAGTGCTGCGCGGACCGCAAGGCACGCTGTTCGGCGCGGGCTCCGAGGGCGGGACGGTCCGCTACATCACCACGCAGCCGAGCCTGACCCAGACCAGCATCTACAGCCGCGAGGAGGTCTCGTACACCGAAGGGGGCCAGCCCAGCTACGAGGCGGGAGTCGCGGGCGGCACGCCGCTCATCGACGGCACGCTCGGCGTGCGCGTGAGCGCCTGGTATCGCTACGACGGCGGCTACATCGACCGCATCGATCCGGTGTCGCTCGAGACCGTGCAGAAGAATGCCAATTACGCACAGACCAAGCTGTTCCGCTTTGCGGCGATCTGGGCTCCTTCCGACAATTGGAAGATCACGCCGAGCTACTACTATCAGGACCGCTACGCGAACGACGTGCAGAATTACTGGCCCCTGTACTCGGATCCGGGCGCGAATCGGTATGTGGACGCGAATCCGACCCAGCGCACGGTGCCGGACACTTTTTACATCCCGGCGGTGAAGGTGGAGGGCGATCTCGGCGCGGTCACGGTGATCTCCAACACCTCCTATTACCATCGCAAGGAAGAGACGGGCTATGACGGCACGCTGTACAACCTCGGGTTCTATCAAACCCAGCCGACCCCGCAGGAGTCCGCGGAAGGCGCGACATCGGTGTTTCCGCTGCCCTGGAATGTTCCGTTTCCGCTGCTCGACGGAACGGGCCTCCATCTGCCGCCGGGCGCCACCAACTACCGTGCGCCGGCCTCGGTCGACAACACCCAGGATAATCTGACCCAGGAGGTTCGGCTGCAATCGTCGGACACGTCAGCGCGCTTCGTGTGGACGACCGGCCTGTTCTTCGCCAGCGACCGCCAGACCTATCTGGAGCAGATCCACGATCCGCTGCTCAATGAGCTGACGCAGACCGTGCTCGGCCTGCCCTACACCGATGTGTTTTGCTACGAGAATGCCGCCGGGGCCTGCGTGCCCGTTCCCTACGACCCGCGTTTCCCGAATGATTCTTATTTCCTGCAGACCCATTCCAGGGATCAGCAGTACGCGCTTTTCGGAGAGGGCACCTTCTCGTTCACCGACCAGCTGAAGGCCACCGTGGGCATGCGGTATTCGAGAACCGAGTTCTCGTTCAACACGCTGACCGGCGGTCCGCAGCTGTTTTTGTCGCCGCAGACCGGCTCCAACTCCAAGCAGGAGAATTCCTTCACGCCGAAGCTGAGCTTCCAGTATCAATACGATCCGCATGATCTTTACTATTTCACGTACGCCAAGGGCTTCCGGCCGGGAGGCGCGAATAATCCGGTGCCCTACGCAGCCTGCGGCACGGATTTCCGCAATTTCGGCATCCCAGGCGCGCCCGCGACGTTCAGCTCGGACACCGTGCAGAGCTTCGAGGTCGGCGCGAAGAACAATCTGGAAAATCGCATCAAGCTTGCCAGCAGCATCTACTACATTCGCTGGAACAACATCCAGCAGGTCGTTGTGCCGCCCATCTGTCAGATCTCCTTCATTGCGAACCTCGGGCAGGCGGTCGCCAAGGGCGCGGATTTCCAGGGCGACTTCGCGATCACGGAGTCCTTCACGGCGGAGCTGTCGGCCGGCTACACGGATGCGCGATACGTCAAGACCGCCTACTTGGGCACCAGCACAACCCCCATCGTCGCGAACGGAGATGCGATCGAGGGCCAGAGCACACAGCCCGCGCCGCCGGTGACCGTCTCGCTGGGACTCGAATACAAATTCGTGCTGTTCACCAAGGATTCATTCGTTCGCGTCGATGACGAGTATGAAAGCCGGCCGAAGTGGTTGGGCGCCAACCAGGATTCCGTCACCCTGCAATACGATCCTGCGAATTACGTCCTCCCGTCGACCAACTTCGCCTCGGCGCGCGGCGGCGTGAAGGTCGGCGACTGGCAATTGGAAGCGTTCTGCGACAACCTCCTCGATACGCATACGGTCACGAACTACGAATGGTCGATCGATTCCCAGGTGCCGGGGACCAGCCGTCTGGAACGCGATTTCACTTTCCGTCCGCGCACCTTTGGGTTGACGTTCCTGTACCGGAGCAAATAGCTCCGTATGTGCGGCGCAACGGCCGGCCGGCGCGCCTCGGCCGAGCGGCGCCGGGCCTCTGGAAAAGCCCCTTCGCGGCCGCCGCGAGGGGGCTCTTGTTACACGTCCATACAACACGGCTTTGCGGGTTGCGCCCTTTTTCCTCCGATGCTACTGTCGAGCGCGTCAGAATTATCTGACCATATAACGAATCATGGGGACGTGATGCCAGCCATTCGCTTGAAGCCGCTTCCCGCGCCGTCGAATCAGCGACTGTTGTTTTTATCCATCATCTTTGTCTGGGCTGCCTTCGGCGCTCGCGGCGCCATTGCCACCGAGGCCAACGCCTCCGACACCGGCAACGCCGCAGGTCCGCCCGCCGCCGCCGGGGGTCTCGAGGAAATCGTCGTCACGGCGACGCGCCACGAGGAATCGCTGAGCAAGGTGCCCTTGAGCGTCACCGCCCTGACGCAGGAATCCATGGATCAACTCGGCATCAAGGACTTTCAGGACGTCGCGCGCTTCACCCCCGGCGTCAACATCGACACCTCCGGTACCAACGCCATCTCCATCCGCGGCATCTCCTCCTCGGGGGGTGCCGGCACCACCGGCATCTACCTCGACGACACGCCGATCCAGATGCGCTCGGTGGGCTTCAACCCGGACGACACCCTGCCGAAGACCTTCGACCTGCAGCGGGTCGAGATCCTGCGCGGCCCTCAGGGAACCCTGTTCGGCGCGGGATCCGAGGGCGGTGCCGTGCGCTACATCCTGACGCAGCCGAGCACCACGGAGACCGACACCTACGTGCGTAGCGAAGTCGCGTACACGCAGGGTGGACAGCCGAGTGGCGAGGTCGGCATCGCGCACGGCCAACCCATCGTCGACGGCACGTTCGGCGTGCGTGCGAGCCTCTGGTATCGCTACGACGGCGGCTGGATCAATCGGGTGGACGACACGACCGGCGAGATCCTCGACCACAATGTCAATTACTCCAACTCCGTGGCTGGCCGCCTGGCGGCGGTCTGGAAACCCACGTCCAACTTCACCGTGACCCCGAGCATCCTCTACCAACGCCAGGACAAGAACGACGATTCGACCTACTGGCCGGCCTATTCCGACGCATCCGCCGGACATTTCAACACGGCGACCCCCGAGCGGGTCGGAGGCCCGGATACGTATTACCTGCCGGCGTTCAAGATGGTCTGGGATTTGGGCAGTTCCCAGCTGATCTCCGACAGCTCGTACTTTCACCGCCAGCAGATCACGGCCTACCAGGGCACGGTCTATGACCTCGCCTACTGGCAGTCCATCCCCGGCTCGCTCGGCCTGACGCCGGGTCCCTGGTATCCATTGATCGATGCCAACGGTATCCACCTGCCTGCCGCGCTCGCGGGCACGCAGACGCCGAATACCATGACCAATTCTCAGGAAAGCTATACGCAGGAATTTCGCTGGCAATCGGCCGACTCGAGCTCCAAATGGACCTGGACCGCCGGCATCTTCTGGCAGCTGGCGAAGGAAGGCAGCATCGAGGAGCTGAAGTCCACCAACATCAACGAGGTGTTCAATTACCTCTTCGGCTTCACGCCCGCGAGCTTCTACGGCGGAAATTTCTATTCGTGCCCGAGCAGGGCCGCATATCCCTCGATCCCGGCCTGCGACATCTACTACAACAACAACACTACCTTCGACCGCCAGATCGCGGGCTTCGGCGAGCTGAGCTATGCCTTCACCGACTGGATGAAGCTCACCGTGGGCGACCGGGTCGCGCGCACCGGATTTTCCCTGAACCACTATGCCGACGGCTACGAGAACTATGGGCCGGGAGCCGCGGCGGCCAGTGAAAAGGAAACGCCGAAGACCCCCAAGGCGACATTATCGTTCCAGGTCGATCCGCAGGATCTGTTCTACCTGAGCTACGCCAAGGGCTTCCGCGTCGGCGGCGGCAACGCGCCGCTCCCGTCCTTCTGCGACGCGGACCTCGCCGCGGCCGGATACCCGAACGGTGCGCCCCTCACCTACAAGTCCGATTCCACGCAGAACTACGAGATCGGCTCCAAGAACGGCTTCGGCGACTGGTTGAAGATCGCGACCAGCGTGTACTACATCAAGTGGAGCCAGATTCAGCAGAGCATTTACGTCGCCGGCGCGTGCGGTCTGCAGTTCACCGACAATCTGGGCACCGCCGTGGCCTGGGGCGGCGACGTGCAGGCCGAGATGAAACTCGGTCCCGTCAACGTCGATCTCGCCAGCGGCTATACGAGCGCGCGCTACTCGAAGACCGACCCCGCCGGCTGCCAGGCGACGGCCACCTCGCCTCCGTGTCTCGCCAGCAGCGGCGATGCGATCTCGGGACAGGCGGCCATCAACTACGCCCCCGGCGTGAACTCGCCGTTCACGACGGCGCTCGGGGTCCAATACAATTTCCGGCTGGCGAAATACGACAGCTTCGTGCGCGCCGACTGGGAGTACGAGGCCCGCAATCACTGGCTGGCAGCCGTGCAGGATCCGAACAACATTGCGCAGTACAACTACGGCTTTTCGTACACGCTGCCCTCGACGAGCTTCACTTCGCTGCGGGCGGGGATGGACTTCGGCGGTTGGCAGCTGGCGGCGTTCTGCAACAACCTGTTCGATTCACATACGGTCATCAACTACGCGCTGGGGCAGACCGACGGTACCGTGACGCCGCAGCAGAATGCCTATACGTTCCGGCCGCGGACCGTGGGACTGACCTTCACCGTGCGCACGCATTGATCCGACTGCCGCCGCGCGCCGGTCGGCGCGCGGCGGGAGACCGGTGACGGCCCCTCAGGCGACGGCGCGCGCCGACTCCACGCCGCAGGCATCCTTCACCGAGGCGCTGAGAATGCCGAGACCCTCCTCGAGCACCGCGTCGGGGATCGTGAGCGGAGCGAGCAGCCGCACGACATTCGCGTCCGTGCCGCAGGACAAGAGGATCAATCCGCGCTTTTCCGCGGCCGCCACGATGGCGGCGGTCACCGCCGCGTCGGGCTCCCTGCTCTTCGGATCCTTCACCATCTCGAAGGCCACCATCGCACCCAAGCCGCGCACGTCGCCGATGGCCGGAACCTCCTTCGCCAACGACTCCAGATGCGCTCGCATCCGCTGGCCGACCCGCGCCGCGCGCGCACACAGGCCCTCGGACTCGATGACGTCGAGCACCGCATGCGCCGCGGCGATGCTCAGCGGATTGCCGCCATAGGTCCCGCCGAGGCCGCCCGAGTGCGCGCTGTCCATGATGGACGCGCGGCCGGTCACGCCCGATAACGGCAGGCCTCCGCCCAGCCCCTTGGCGACGGTGATCAGATCCGGCGCGACGCCAGAATGCTCGATGGAGAACATCTTGCCGGTGCGCGCGATGCCGCCCTGCACCTCGTCCGCCACGAGGACGATGCCGTGCTCGTCGCAGATCTTGCGCAGCGCACGCAGGAACTCATAAGGCGCGACGTTGAAGCCGCCCTCGCCCTGCACCGGCTCGATGACGATGGCCGCGACGGACTTGGGATCCACGTCGCCGTGGAACAGGCGGTCCAGATCCGCGAGCGCCCGCTCGACCGATACCCCGCGATAGGGCAGCGGAAACTCCGCATGGTAGATCTCGGCGGGGAATGGCCCGAAGCCCTTCTTGTAGGGCATGACCTTGCCGGTGAGCGCGAGCGTCATGAGCGTGCGGCCGTGGAAGCCGCCGGAGAATGCGATCACCGCCGAGCGCTTGGTGTGGTATCGCGCGATCTTGACCGCGTTTTCGAGCGCCTCGGCGCCCGAGGTCAGGAAGATCGACTTCTTGGGAAAATCGCCGGGAGCGAGCGAGTTCAAACGCTCCGCCAGCCGGACGTACGACTCGTAGGACACGACGTGAAAACAAGTGTGGGCGAACGCCTCGGCCTGCTGCGCGACGGCAGCCATGACCTTGGGGTGGCGATGGCCGGTATTCAACACCGCGATGCCGGCGGCAAAATCGATGAAACGCCGGCCGTCCACGTCCCATATTTCCGAATTTTCGGCCTTGACCGCGTAGATCCCCTTGGTTCCCACGCCGTTCGCCACCGCCGCCGCCTTGCGGGCCTGAAGTTCCGAAGTCTTGGACATGTGCGTCTCCCAAAATGCGCCGCTGAGCTGCGGAACGGTATCATTGGCCGTCATTTTGGGCAAAACTTGACTCATGAGCGCCGCCGACCCCTCTTTTCCTTCGACGCTGGATCGTGCCTTGTCGGCCCAGGCCGGCGTGACCGCCGGCACCATGCCGGTTCGGGTCATCAGGGCGGAATTGCACCAGCGCCTGCAGGAGGAGGATCGGGTGGCGGTGGAGGCGCCGCTCGAATTTCAACTGCACCATCCCGCGCTGGGTTTGGAGCCCGTATCGTTCGGAACGACCATGCGAACGCCGGGGGATGACGAATGGCTCGCGGCGGGACTGCTCTACGGCGAAGGGGTGGTCAACCAGGCCTCGGACATCGAAGCGCTCGAATCAAGCACCCGCAAACCCAACGTGGTGAACGTGCGCCTGCATCCAGACGTGCCGCTCGAACTGCAGGCGGCGAGCCGGCGCTTCTCCGCCGGCTCGAGCTGCGGGGTATGCGGCACCACCGGCCTCGATGCCGCCATCGCGCGCGCGGCCGCCACCCGCATAATCGCCCAGGAGGGCGTGGATCTGTCCGTGCTGTTCGAACTGCCGCAGCGGATGCGGCGCGAGCAAACCCGATTTGGGGACACGGGAGGCATCCATGCCTCCGCCCTGTTCGACCTGCAGGGGAGGCTCGTGAGCGTGGCCGAGGATGTGGGACGCCACAATGCGTTCGACAAGCTCGTGGGCGAGAATTTGATGGCGGGGCGGCTGCCGCTCTCCGGCCATGTCGCCCTGCTGAGCGGGCGGGCCAGCTACGAGCTGGTGCAAAAAGCGCTTCGTGCCGGGGTGGCTGTGCTCGCGGCGATCGGCGCGCCCTCGAGCCTCGCGGTGAATCTGGCGCTGGCCTCGGGACTCACCCTCGTCGGCTTCCTGCGCGAGGGCAAATGCAACGTCTATTCAAATCCCCAGCGGCTCACCGGAATCGGACACTAGAGCGCTCTCCACCAGGAGCCAGCCCGAATGAGTCGCAGCCCCGGCTGCGCCAAACGCTCCGCCCCGCAGCCACGCGTGGCCCGCCCGGACCGCCCTCACAACCTGCGGGCAGGACGCGCACGACACGTTGCTCAGGAAAGTGCGCCACTCGCGGCTGTTCAAAAATTTATCCGTCTTCTCGAAGCCCACGGGCATGGCGCGCTCCTAATCGTCCACCCAGGTCTCGCTCAAATGGGGGGTCGAGGCACGTCGCGACAGGACGTAGCCTATCGTCACCCCGACCATCACCATGACCCCGAGCGCCTGCCAGGGATTGTTGCGCACGTAGTCATCCGCGCTGCTCACGAAGTCGCGCGCCTTTTGGACCCAGTTTTCCGAAGCATCCATCAGGGGATCGATGACGGAGGCAAGGGTAACCGAGGGCGCCGCACCGACGCCCCCGACGTGGAGATCCTTCTTCCCGTTCGTGTTGTTCAAGCTCGCCAACATGTCATTCTCCGCCGCCGAGGTCTTCATGCCTCGGGCGGAGTATGGCGCTCTGGGTGTCGCCCACGCAGCGGTGCACATCGCCGCGTCACGTAGGAATCCGCTCACGCCCGCGGAATCAATTGACCTGATAGCCCCGGCCGGTCAAGCACGCCGCCATGGCGCGATCGTAATTGCCGTGCGCACGATCCGCATCGGCCTGCGACACGCCGCCCGCGGGTTGCGTCGGATCGAAGCCGGTCTGTCCCTTGGCCCAGTTGTGGCAGTCATACTGATCGGCCGCCTGTTGATCCTTGGACTGGCCGTTTGCGGGATAGACGATCAAATCGCTCTGCGCCGGAGGTGGAGGCGCCTCGGACTGCGCGGCCGCCTGGCCCGGATCGCCGCCATCGGGCGGCGGAGCGCCATCGGGCGGCGGCACCACCACATAGCCGTTTTGATCCGGTTGCCAGGTGTAATAGACGTTGTCGGCGTAGTAATACGGCACGCCTCCGACCCACACCGTCGAGTAATAGCCCGGCAATGCGCCGATGACCAGACCGACCGGCGGCGTCACGACCACGAAGCCCCCGGCCCGGGGCGCATACCAAACGCCGCCGCTGAAGTAGTAAGGCGAGCCGCCGCGATAATAGGGACGGTAGTCCGGGGGCAGTGTTCGCGCGACGGTGCCCACGGGTGCGTAGAAGCGCCCATGGTTGTAGCGGGCGTCCATGACCTGACCGCGCCCATCCACCACCGGACGCGCCTGCGCGCCCGGTCGGACCGCCGCGGGCCGCGCGGGTGCAGGACGGCCCGCCGCCTCGGCTCGAGGCCTGGGCTCATCCGCCGCCGAAACGCTCCGCGCCCCCACCAGCGCCAGGCTGAAAGTCGCCAGTAATGCCATCCCTATGCGTCGAATCGTGTTCATAGCTGGTTTCCATGCCTTGTTTGTCTCGATCAGTTGACGGTGTAGCCGCGGCCCTGCAGGCAAGCGCTCAGCGCCCGGCGGTAGGAATCCGCGCGCGCACGATCGGCGGCGATTTGCGCGGCTGTCTCCTGATTGATCTGAGCCTGCGCCTGGCGTGCCTGCGCCTGGGCATTCGCGTCCGCCGCGGATCCGACGATGGCGCCGGTGGCGGCGCCGAGCACGAGGCCTGCGCCCGCATTTCTCGGGCCGGCCAGGATCGAGCCCAGTATGGCGCCGCCGATGGCGCCCACTGCGGTACCCGAGCCGGGCGGATTTGCCGGCTGGACGACCACCCGCTCATACGGCGGCGCGTCCGGACGACTTGGATCCACGCCGGTCTCGTGGACGGCCCAATTGTGGCATTCGTACCGATCCCGGTCGGTCTGCTCGGGCGACTGGCCATTGTTCGGATACACGAAGATTTTCTGAGGCTGCGGAGGCGGCGGCGCCGGCACCGCGACCGTGCGCGGCGGCGGGGTCACACAGGCACAGAGCGCCAAGCCCGCGGCGAATATTGCGCCCGCACGGAGCGCCCCCGTCGTGCGTCGAGAAAGGTGAAGAATTGTCATGAGCTTGTACCTTTGGATCCTTTGTTCATCAATCGCTTACAACGCGTATCAGGCACGCTAGTTGACAGCCCCGGTCCCGCAGAGTTCGTACCGGCCCATCGGAGCGGAGCCGGCCGTCCCGATCAAGGTTTGGCGGGTTTGCGGAATTTCAAGATGAATTGATCGGTCCGCCCGCGAATCGCGGGATCGAACACCTTGGCGGTGCGCGGATCCGAGGGTCGGTGCAACAGTGCGCTCGAGCCGACGAATTGGAATCCGGCGGCCAGCACCTCCCGCTTCACCGTTTCCTGGTCGATCCGGTGCAATGTCGAGGTGACGCTGGTACCGGCTCCCGGCACCGAGGAGTGATCCAGGACGAGATAAATGCCGCCCGGCTTGAGCGCCTCGAACACCATTTGGTTGAAGACGGTGAGATTCAGCCCGGGGAAGTTGTGCAAGTCGTGATAGTTCTGCGAGGTCCACACCAGATCCACCGGCTCGGGCGTCTTGAGTTCCGCGAACGGCTCGACCACCACGCTCACATTGGAGTAGCCGGGCTCCGCGGCGACCGCCTTGATCCGCGCGGCGAAGTCGGGGGCGTCGGGCGGCGCATCCGTGCGCGGTGTCGGAACGAGCGCGTACACGTGACCCGAGCTGCCCACCGCCTTGCTGATGATGCGCGTGAAGTAGCCGCCGCCCGGCAAGAGCTCGGCCACCTTGAATCCGGGCTCGACGCCGGCGAAGGCGAGCGTCTCGGCCGGCTTGCGGTTCACGTCGTGCGCGACGTCGGTGGCGGGCCGGGCGGGGTCGGCGACCGCGGCCGCGAGAAAATCGGGAATCTTGGGAGCCTGCGCTTGCGCGGCCGAAGCCGCGAGCGCGGCCAGAACGATACCGGTGAGCACCAAAGCCCGCCGGCCGGGCGTGTCTAGAATCATGAGTCTCTCCCCTTGGATGGCTTTGGCGCGGATTCTATCATCAGCGCCGGCCGGCGCAGCCGCGTAGAATTCCACCTCCGGGTTTTTGCAAAGGCCGCCATGAGTCTCAGCGTCTTCGATATCTTCAAGATCGGCATCGGTCCCTCGAGCTCCCATACCATGGGCCCGATGAATGCCGCGAGAAGCTTCGCGGAGCTGCTCGGCGCTCGCGGAGTGCTCGAGCGCACCGCGCAGGTCTCGGCGCAGCTCTATGGCTCGCTCGCCCTCACCGGACGCGGCCATTGCACCGACCGGGCGATTCTCCTGGGCCTTTCGGGGATGAGTCCGGACACGATCGATCCCGCCATGATCGAGCCTACCTTGCAGCGGATCCGCTCGAGCGGCCGAATGAACCTGCTCGGCCGCCATGAGATCGCCTTCGACGAACCGCTGAACCTGTTGTTTCATCTCGATCAGGTGCTCCCCGGGCACTCCAATGGCATGCGCTTCACCGCGCATGACGCCTCGCTGCAGGTGCTCGCGCGCGAGGAGTACTACAGCATCGGCGGCGGCTTCATCGTCCAGGCCGGCGCCTCGGTGCTCGACGGCGAGAAGCGTGCGCCGCCGCCCTACGAATTCGAATCCGGAGCGCGGCTTCTCGAGCTTTGCAGGCAGGAGGGGCTCGAGGTACACGAGCTCATGATGGCGAGGGAGCGGGCCTGGTACGGCGATGCGGACATACGCGCGCGGCTCATGCGGATCTGGCAGGTCATGCAGGGCTGCGTGCAGCGCGGCTTCGAGGCGCAGGGGCTGCTGCCCGGCGTTCTGGGCGTGCGCCGGCGCGCGCCCAAACTCTACCGTCAATTGATGGCCGGCGATCCCTCGAGTCCCATGCACGCATTGGATTGGGTCAACGTCTACGCGTTGGCGGTCAATGAGGAGAACGCCGCGGGCGGCCAGGTGGTCACCGCGCCTACGAACGGAGCGGCGGGGATCGTGCCGGCGGTGCTGCACTATTACCGGCGCTTCGAGCCGGGCGCGGACGATGCGGGCGTGATCCGCTTTTTGCTCAGCGCCGCCGCGATGGGCATGCTCTACAAGCAAAACGCCTCCATCTCCGGCGCCGAGATGGGCTGTCAGGGCGAGGTGGGGGTCGCCTGCTCCATGGCAGCGGCCGGACTCGTATCGGCGATGAACGGCACCAACGAGCAGATCGAGAATGCGGCCGAGATCGGCATGGAGCACAACTTGGGCCTTACCTGCGACCCGGTCGCCGGGCTGGTCCAGATCCCGTGCATCGAGCGCAACGCCATGGGATCGGTGAAGGCCATCAACGCGGCGCGGCTCGCGCTGCGCGGCGACGGGTCCCACAAGGTGACGCTCGATCAGGTGATCGCCACCATGCGCCAGACCGGCCTGGACATGTCGACGATCTACAAGGAAACCTCCCAGGGAGGGCTCGCCGTCAACGTACCGGAGTGCTGACCCAATGTGGGGCCGGGCCGGTCAGCCCGTCGCCTGCAGCCCTTGAGCGATGCCTGAGATGGTCGCCCGCAACGCGCCGAACAGCGCCTGATCCCTGCGATCGGTGGCCCTCCAGCGCTTCAAAAGGTCCACCTGCATGAGATGCATCGGATCGACATAGGGGTTGCGCAGCGTGATCCCACGCTGCAGCGTCGGATCCGAGTCGAGGAGCCGCGTCGAGCCGCGCAGCGCGAGCACGTGCCCCACGGTCAGCTCGTATTCCCGGCGGATGGGATCGCAATGCACCGCGAGGCTCTCCCCGGCAAGCGCCTCGTAATGCGCGGCGATGTTCAGATCGGTCCGCGCCAGCATGGATTCGACATCATCGAGCAGGTGGCTGAAAAACGGCCAGTCCCCCAGCATTTCCCGGATCACTCCCTCGCCGTGCTCAGCGATCGCCGCCTCCAGGCCGGTGCCGAATCCGAACCATCCCGGCAGCATGTGCCGGCTCTGGGTCCAGGCAAAGACCCAGGGGATGGCCCGCAGCGCCGCGATGCCCTCGCCGGTCGCACGCACGGCGGGTCGGGACCCGATGTGCATGCGCTCGATCACGTCCAGGGGAGTGACCGCACGCAGGAATTCGCCGAACCGGGGGCTGTCGAACACCAGTCCCCGATAGGCATCGAAACTCCTCGACGCGATGGTGCGCATCGCCGCGATCGAGGCGGCCGATGCCGGAGCGCGGGAGGTCGCGTGCGCCGTCGCGAGCGCGACGGCCGCGAAGGTACGCTCGAGCGTGCGCATGGCGATGGGGCGCAGACCGTAGTTCTGGTTCACCACCTCGCCCTGCTCGGTGAGCCGCAGCACGCCGCGGATGGCGCCGCTCGGTGCGGCCTCGACCAGGCTTTCGGTTCTGCCGCCGCCGCGCGCCGGTGTGCCGCCGCGCGCATGGAAGATGGTCAGGGCGATCGCCGTGTCGCGCGCGGCCTCCAGCAGCCGCTGCTGCGCGACCTGCAGCGCCCAGCGCGATGCCGAAAAACCGGCCTGCTTGTTGGTGTCCGAATATCCGATCACGACGGTCTGGCGATTGCCGCGCACCGCGAGATGGCGCCGGTACGAGGGCTCCTTGTGCAGCGCGCGCAATAGATCGCCGGCGCTCTCGAGCGCCTCGACCGACTCCAGGAGCGGAGCGACGTCGAGCCGCAGCTCCCCGGTCCGCTTGTCGGTGGTGTCCGCCCAGCGCGCGAGCAGCAGCACCGCGAGCACGTCGTCGGGCCCCTCGGCCCCCGATACGATGTAGCTGCCGATGGCGCGCTCGCCGTATTTGTGCCGGGCGTGCGCGATGGTGTCGAACACCCACAGCAGGCGGCGTCCGGCCGCATCGAGGGGGGTGGTCGGCGAAAGATCGCGCGCGAGGAGCTCGCGCAGGCGGACCAGGCGCTCGGCGCGCGGCAGCGTGGTCCACTCCGGGCTCCCGAGGCCCTGCGCGATCACCTCGTGATGCACGTGCGCCGCCTGCGTCACATCCATGGTCGCGATGTGAAATCCGAAGGTGCGAACCCGGCGGATGAAACGCCGCACCAGGAAATATCCGGCGTGCCGTCCGCGGTTGGCCGTCAGGCTGTCGGCGGCGAGTTTCACGTCGGCGAGCAGCTCGTCGCTGTTCTGATAGGCGTTCGGCCGGCCCTCGTACGTCGCCTTCAGACGCTCGCCGACCTGGCCGAAAAAGATCCGGTAGGGCATGCGGTCGTGACGCGCCGGCGCAAGCGCCTGCACCCCCGGCAGCAGCGAGGTGTAGGCGTCGATGCGCTCCGTGAGCGCGCCCGAGATCTCGATCCGCCGCGCGCTCTGGCTGAGCGCCTCGGCCAGTTGGCCGCACTCGTTGAAATACGTGGAGACGATGAGCTGCTCGTGGCGGTGGAACGTCTCGCGGATCGTCTTGGCGTGCACGTCGGCATTGTTGTCCATGTCCCCGCCCACCCAGGAACCGAACTTGAGCACGCCGCGCACGTTCAGCGACTCGACGGTCACGCCGTAGGCGCGCGCCAGCGCTCCTTCGATTTCCTCGTAGAAGAGCGGCACCACGCGGTAGAGAATCTCGATCAGATAGAACAGCACGTGCTCGCGCTCGTCCGCCACCGTGAGGCCCTCGCGCGGATGCTCCTCGGTCTGCCAGATGCTCGCGATCTCCAGCCGCACGCGCGACCACAGGGTGTCGAGCTCGACGCGCATCAGCCCCGGATTCAGCCGATCGAGCAGTCCCTGCGCGATGTGCTGCTGCTTGCGCAGCACCGTGCGCCGGGTCGACTCGGTGGGATGGGCGGTGAACACGGGCTCGATGCTGATCGAGCCGATCAGCGCGAGGGTCTGCTCCAGCGTGTAGCCGTCGCGCTGCAGAAGGTCGATGGACTCGGCGATGCCGCCGGGCTGCTTGAGCGTGGAATCGCTCAGATACTGCCGCCGGCGCCTCACGCGATGGACTTTCTCGGCGGTATTGACCGCTTGAAACCAGGTGGAGAAGGCGCGGGTCAGGTTGGTCGCGAGCTCCGGCTCGCGCCCGGCGGTGCGCCGCTCGAGCTCGCCGCCGGCGGGTGCCCCCTCGCGCCGGGCGATGGCGGCGCGCCGGTCCCCCTCCACGAGATCGAAGAATGCCTCCCCGCCCTGATCGCGCAGGATCTCGCCGATGAGCTCGCCGAGCGCGTGAACATCCTCTCGGAGCCCGGCATCTTTGGGCGGGAATTGAATACCTTCGCGATACATCATCAGGAGGTCCGTCAATCGGCGGGGCGACACGCCCACCGAAAGGCCCTCATTCTAATGGGAATTGAGGAGAACCGTGGTATCGAAGCTTTCGAAGCTGGTCAGCACGCGACGGTACGCGTTCTGCATGATGCGCTCGGCGTTCTTGTCGGCGCGATGCCCGAGCAGCATCCGGATCACCACGTCGTCCGCGGGCCGGGCGGTGTCCTCGCTCAGCAGCTGGAAGCTGAACCGAGCCAGACGCTGCATGATTTCGTTGGAGAATTTCAGCCTGGTGAGATCCTGGCCATCGCCCGCCCCCACCTTGGCCTCTTCCGCCACCTCGCCGATCAGACGGATGATGAACCGGGCCTTGTCGATCAGGCCCAGATCGCTGAAGAACTCGATTTCGGATTGAATGTTCATCCGGCCGGGAAGAAATCGATGGGTTTGGTGGCGGTCAGCGTCGCCACGTCCTTGGCGTCGAATTTGAACAGCCGGATGCGCGCCACGAGCTTCGCCTCGAACTCGGGATCGTTGAGGTCGCTGGAAATGACGCGCGCCGCGGTGATGTCGCCGGAGGGCGCAATGGTCAATTCGATCACCACCTTGCCCTGCAGGGCCGGTTTGTCGCGCAGCGCCCGCGCATACATGGCGTCGATCGCACCCTTGTTGCGGGTGAATACCAGCGCAATCTCATCGGCGCTGCGCGAAGCCTTGCCGCTGCCCCCCGCGCGGGTCGCGCCCTGGTTGCCGGTGGCGAGCTTCGGCCCTGTGATCTGGGCGGTGCGGATGCCGTTGAGCGAGCCTCCGCCGGCGGCCAATCCCGAACTGGTGGGCGCGCTGATGCCGCCGCTGGTGCCGCCCGCCTTCGAGGTGATCAGCGATCGGGTCACCTGGGTCACGTCGCCCGGGTCGTTGGTCTTCGGCTGGTTCTTGGCGAGCTTGTCCAGATTGATGTCCCGCAGAGCCGCGAGATCGTCCATGCTCGCGAGAAGCCCGCTCTTGGCCGCCTTGGCGCGCGCGTCCACCGGAGGCGGGACGGGTTTCGGGCTGACCGGCGCCTTCTCGAGCGGCTTCTCGGGCTTCGGCGGGGGGGAGGCGGCGGCGGGGGCGGCGGCGCCATCACCAGCTGAACCACGCGCTCGGGGAGCGACTCGGTGTTCACCACATGCTCGCGCCTCGGCAGGAACGGAATGATCACCGCGATGATCGCGAATGCAATGATGAAATTGCGCAGGATGACGCGAAAGCGACGTTCCATCTCCTCGGAGGGAGACCAGGGAAGCTCGTAGCGGCGGAAATACGGGGCGAGCCCCGGCGCCGCGGAGCCTCTGGCGGGATTTGCCGCGGCAGCCATCAGCCGGCCGCCTTTTCACGCTCGACGACCGCGAACGACACCTTGCCGTATTCGGCGTCGCTGCAGGTGAGCATGATCCGCTTCAGAATGCTGTACGGCAGGTCCTTGTCGCCCATGATGGTGACTTCGCGCTTGGAGATGTCGGTCTGCCGCTCGCCGCTCAGGATCTTGTCGTTCTGGGCCATGAGCGCCGCTTTCAACGGCGCGAACACCGGCGCGGGGCTCGCGACAACGTCCGCCACGGAGCCGACCAGGCGACCGTCGACGAACACCGAATCCTTGGTGACCATCACCACGACGGCGGCGTCAGGCTTGCGGTCGGAAAGCGATTGAGGGATGTGGATGTTCTTGGTGTTGGGCAGGATGTCCACGTCCGCGGTGTGCGCGAGCAGAAACACCACCAGAATGGTCATCATGTCGATGAACGGAACCAGCGCGAAATGGCTCGCACCATGCCGCCGCTGGCGGTGCCTGCGTATCCGGTACGGCGTCATGTGGGCGCGTCCGCGATGGAAATGTCGGGAAACAGCTCCGCCTTGGAGAACGGCGGCTGGGGAATCTGATAGACACGCACCGTATCCATCACCTGGACCAACGTATCGTAGGAAACGTTCGGGCTCGGCAGGATGGTGGCATCCGTCATCTGCGGAAACTGCGACTTCACCTTGCGCATGAACTCCGAAAGGCCGTCCAGATCGTAGCCGGTGCCCGTGTTCTCGAACATCTTGAGCGGGCCGGAATTACGGTCGTTCACCACCAGGTCGTTGGGATGGATGATGATCTCGAGCTTCAACCCCTTGGGCAGATCGAGCGGAGCGGAGCTCGAGTTGGCCGGAAGATTGAGCTGCAGGATGTTGGTCTTGGAGAACACCGCGGTGAAAATCAAGAAAAACACCAGGATCACCATCATGTCGATCATCGGCACGATGTTCAAATCGTCGCGGCCGCGATGATAGCGGGCGTGATTGCGCCGGACCATGCTGGCGGATTTTGACTTCATGGGCTCTGCACCGTTCGATCGGCCACCGGGTTCAAGCTCTAGATGCTGCCGCGCGCCGCGGCGGGTGCCCGCGTCTGGGGCGCCGGCGCCGACGGAGTCTGCGGCACTCCGGGGGCGTCATGCTGACGTTCGGTGATCGAATTCAAGAACTTCACGGAGGCGATTTCCAGGCTGTCGATCAGCGAAGTGGTCTTCGATTCGAGGAACATGTGCGATAGCAGCAGCGTGATCGCGACGCCCAGACCCGAGGCCGTGTTGTTCATGGCGACCGAGATGGCGGCGGCGAGCAGGCTCGCCTTCTCCGCGGGATTCGCCGTCGCGACGGCGCTGAACGCGCCGATGAGGCCGGTGATGGTGCCGAGCAGGCCGATCAACAGTCCGACGTTGGCGAGCGAGGCGAGAAAATGCGTGCGCTTCTCGATGCGCGGGATGACCTCCAGAAGACTCTCGTCCATCGCCTTCTCGATGTCGTCCCGGCGGCGCGCGCTCGCCACCCGGGCGACGCCGTAGTTCAGAATCGTGGCGATGGATGCCTTCGAATTCTGCGTGAGCGACACCACCTGTTTGAAGTTACCGGCGCTCAACGCGGGAACCAGATTGTCCCACAGCGTTCGATTGCGGATGGTCTCGCGGGTCAGGTACACGAATCGCTCGATGGCGATCGACACCCCGACCACGAATATCAGGGCCAGGGGGTAGAGGAACAACCCGCCGTCCTTGAAGAAGTTGACGACCGAACTCATGAAATTCATTCTGCGCTCCTAGGAAATCCGACCCGCTTGCAACCCTGAGATTCAACCAGATTCCGTAAAATCGGCTATGACTTACTTCTCACCCTAGATCACCGCGGGTGAGCCGGCGTCCCGGAGGCCGCCCCGCCCCCCGCCGCCGCACCATTTTGTGACGCATCCGCCCGCACGGCCTGGTAATACATCACCTCACGCTTGAATTCGTCCCGGTCGACCGGCGCCAGGGCCTCGTCCAGCAGGCTGTTCATGGGCTTGCCCGACAGGTCGCCGATGTCCGACTTCTTCCAGGGAACGATGTACATCACCTTGGGCTGCTCCCGGTCTCCCGTGACGGTCGCCGTCTGCAGCTCCAGTTTGTCGACCGCGGTGCTTTTCCCGGCCACCGCAGCCTTTCCGACGCGCTCAGACTTGCCTCCTCCCTCAGCGTTGCCAGCCGCCTTGGCGGACTGGGAACGTGGTCCCTTTGGCGCAGCCTGCGCATCGGCATCGGAAGCGTCGCCCGGGTCGCCCGCCGTGGCCGCCGCGGCAGGCGACGTCGTCGCGCGCGGCTCGCCAGCCTCCGATTGTGCACTCGAATGTGACGCCGGCGTGTCAGCGGGCTGCGGGGCGGCCTGCCCCGAGGCCCAGCGCGGTCCGGTGAACCCGACGATGCCGATGCAGGCCCATGCCGCGATCGGGATCATGATTCTCGGCATGCTCATGCAGGCTCCTTCTTGGGGGCTGGCGCCGAAGCGCCGACGCGCTTGCGCAGCTCGATCACCCAGCCGGCGACCTTTTTGTTGTCGCCCGCCAGCGTGAGGTAATGCTCGAATTGCTCGAGCGCCTTCTTGGGCTCGTCGAGATACAGATCGTACAGCACGCCCAGGTTGAAATACGCCGGAGCGTAGTCCGGCTGCAGCGCAATCGTGCGCTGATAGGCCGCCTCTGCCTGCGAAAATTTCCCGAGATTTCGCAGCGCGATGCCGAGCTCGTCGTTGGCGATGGCATCATCGGGGTTGCGCTTCAGCGCCGCTTCGAAAGCCGCCTCGGCATCGGCGAACCGCGACGCCCGCACGTACAACAGGCCGAGGTTCACCTCGGGACCCGCGTAGTCCGGGTAGGCGAGCGCGAGCTGTTTGAATTCCAGTTCCGCATCGCCATTGCGCCCGGCCTTCATCAAACTCAGGGCTTGCGCGTACTGCTGCGCCGCACGATCGGGCACCGGCGCGAGCACCGCCGCGGGCGCGGCGTTCGCCGCGGCGCCCGGGACCGCCGTGCCGGCCGCGGGGGCGGTCGTGCCGGGCGCCGCGGCACCTGCCGGCGCGGGATTCGCGGATGTGGGCCGCCGCGGGGGCGAGCCGTGACAGCCCGCGATCAGCGCCAGCGCCGCCGCCGCGCTAACGAATCGAGTCGACTTGCTGCTCACCGATTTCCACCTTGGCGTAACGCCCGGGATTGAGTTGTGCCAGTGCCGCGAAGCTCTTCTGCACCCACTCGTCGTAGATGCCCTCCTTGGCGCGCGCGGTATTCACCTGATGCAGTTGAATGGCCTTCTCCTCGAAGGGGAAGGCCTGCTCCTCGAGCAACACGTCGTATTGCTCCAGTTCGTCCTTCGACAGCCCCTTGGGGCGCTCCGAGCTCATCAGATCCTTGCCCAATTGGCGGTACAGCTCGGCACTCTCGAACGTGGCCGCGGTTGTCACCTCGGCCACCTGATAGTCGGCGGCCTGGGTATAGGCCTTGAGCGCCGCCTCCATGGCCTTGCGCTTTTCGGCCAGGGACTTCTTCAAGGGCGCGACGAGCTTGACGCGCATGAACTCCTCGCGCGCCGGCTCCGCCAGCGTCAAGGTCGCCTTGGCCGCAAGCGCCTTGCTGCGATCCGTCCGCGCCGCACCCGCCGCCCGGTCGGCATTGATGATGTCCTTGAGCCAATAATCGCGCGCCGCGTAGTCGCCGGACTTCTGGGCGATCACGGAGAGCTTGTTGCGCGCCTCCATCGCGGGATTCAAGGGCTGCGGGAAATGCTTCACGAAGGCCTCGAGCATGGCGCGCGATTTGGCGCTGTTGCCGGCCTTGTCGTAGAGCTCGGCGGCATTCAGCGTCGCTTCCCTTTGAACTTCCGGGTTCTCCGTCGGCGACTGGGCGATCATCTCGAACTCGACAGCGGCCTGCCCCGGATGGTTCGATTCGGAATACGCGACCGCGAGCTTGCGCGTCACGTCCGCCTGCAGCGGGCTTTGCGGGAAATTGCGGCGGAAGTCCTCGAGCACGGCAATGGCCCGGTCCCACTGCTTCTGCGTGATGAGCAGCGCCCCCGCGTCGAAGTCCGCATTGGCGCGGACCTTCGAGGTGGGCGCCATCTTGGAGACCCGCAGAAAGTCCTCCACCGCGCCGGAGCTGTCGCCAGCCTGGTTCTTCTGTTCGCCCTGTTTGTAGATGGAAGCGGCGAGGCGCTCGACGATGGCCGGCCGTTCGGGGTCGTTGGGCGCCATCAGTCCCTGCGCGCTCGCATAGCCGGCCTCGGCCTTGTCGAAGTGGCCCTGTTCGAAGTTCGAGTTGGCTATCACCGTGTAGGCGACGCGCTGCTTGCCCGCGTCGACCGGGGGCTGCCGCGCCAGCAGGGCCTGCGCGGCGGCGGTGGCGCGGGAGTAGTCCTTGGCGGCGTAGAGATCGGTGGCTGCGCGCGTCAGCACTTGCGGCACCTCGGGGTGCGTCGGAAAGGCTTGCGCGAACTTCAAGGAGCTGTCGACCTCCCTCGCGTGAATCTTCGCCTTGGCATCCGGCGGCGCGCCATCCTCCTCCTTGCCATAGGCGACCAATGCCGCATAACCCGCCTCTCCGGCCTTTGCGTGGCTGCCATACGAGTAAGCGGTGTTCTCGTATTGCTGAGCGGCGTCGAGATACTGCTTGCTCTCGTACAGCGTGTCGGCGAGCAGGAAATTGGTGACCGGCGACTCGGGATCATCGGGGAAGGAGGTCAGGTAGCTGCGATACCACTTCGCCGCCTCCTGGTAGTCCACCACGTTCTTGGTGCGCTGCGCTTGCGCATGGTAGAACTGCGCAACGTCCTTCAGGTTGGTCTTGAGCTCGGCCACGACCTTGGGCTCGTCCTTGGGCTTTCTGCCCTGCCAGAACGGCGTCCCATAGCTGTAATTCTCGACGAATTCCTTCTTTCCCTGCAGCACGAGGTCGGGAAATCCGCCCTTGGAGTAGGCCTCGATGGCCTGCATCTCGAGGAGCGGCGCCTTCTCGTTGTTGCGGTCCTGGGAGACGAATGCGCGATAGCTGTCCGCCGCATCCGTGTAGCGCTCCTTCTCGATGTACAGGTCGCCGAGCCGCGCGTAGAGAAGATAGTAGTAGGGCCGGGGCTGCCTGTGCTTCACGAACTCGTCGATCGACTTCGGGCCCTCGAGATACGAGAAGGTGATGGACATGACGCGGAACGTATCCTCCACCAGCTCCCGGTTCGGCTTGCTCAGATTGTCGATCTCGATCAGCGCCTTCGGGTCCTTTTTCGAGACCAGCACCGAATCGAGCACGGCGGAGAACGACTGAAGGCTCCGTTCGCTCTCCCCCTGCTTGAACAGCGACCAGCCATGTTTGTAAAGACTCTGATTGTAGAAGCCCGACACGGGCCCGAACTTGATGACCGCCTCGTAGGCGCTTTGAGCCGCGGGATAGGCCTTGTTCGAGAACAGGATCTCGCCGCGGCGGAACTGCGCCTCGTCGATGTAATGACTCTTCGGATGGTTCGCAACCAGTCTATCGAGCGTCGCGAGCGCCTTGTCCGGCTGCGCATTGAGCTCGTACGCACGCGCGAGCTGATACAGCACGGAGTCGTTGCGCTCGTAATTGGGATAGGTCTTCAACAGCGCGGAATAGAGATGAATGGCCTCCGTCGCGCGCAGCCCCTCGTTGGTCGCCAGCTCATGCTCGATGCGCTCCGATTCCGAGCTTTCCAGGTTCAGATCGCCCAATCGGCGCATCGCCTCCTCGCGCAGCGCCGCATCTCCGGCGTTCAGGTCGAGAAAGCGTTTGTAGCTCTCCATGGTCTTGGTGTTGTCCACCCCCTTGGGCGGAGCGGGGCTGATGTCGACCTGCTGGCTGTCGAGATCCTTGATGGTTTGCGGCTTCTTCTTGGAGTCCGCATGTCCCGCCGGCGCGAACGCGAAGCACGCGAGCACGCCGATGACGAGCGCGGCGGGAACCCTGCTCATGGGTGCACCTTCGGCGCATCGCCCGGCGGCTTGTCCTGCGGTCGCTCGCTCGGGTTCGCGGTCTTGTCGTAGATCGCCGCCAGCTCGAAGCGCGCCTGAACCTGATAGGTCTCGATGCGCTGCTTTTGGCGGCCGAGCTCCACGATCGCAATGTCCTGCAGGTAGCGGCTCTGTTTGTCCGTCAAGGCATTCAAGCGTCCCTGCAGCTCGTCCATGCGCGCGCGCATGGCCCCCACGCGGTTCGCGAATGCCCCGGTATTCGCCGGCATGCCGGTGCGCGCCTGCTTGACCAGAACCGCGCGCTTTTGGGTCTCGATCAACGAGGCTTCCAGCTCCTTCACGGAACGTCGCTCGTTCCAGAGCCGGGCCTTGAAGCTTTCCGAGAGCCGCCAATACATGACCCCTTTGAGGAGACGCAGCTTGCCCCGCATCTCCGCGAGATCGGGGTCGTCGGGATGCATCGCGAGATAGTCCTCGATGCGCTTGAGGCGGGCCCAGGTGCGCTGCTCGTCCGGCGTGCCGAGCGCAGCCACGTCGTTGGATTTCTCGATGGAATTGAGCCGCGATTCGAAATCGACCCGCTTCTGCGTCAGCGCATCGAGGTCCGTCGCCGACATCAATGCATCCGCCTTGGGAACCTCCTCGTTGTAAGCCCGCTGGCGCGTATCGAGCATGCTGTCATAGGCGCCCAGAACCTCGCGCCAGTCGTCGAGGTTCTTGCTCATGAACCTGAGCTCGCGGTAATTCTTGAGACCTTCCTGGAACTCGTTGGTCGCGAGCAGATGGTACAGGTAGCGCGACTCCGGCGCGTCCGGCAGCGTTTTCAGCTGCCAGTACCAGGTCAGGGTGTCCTTCTTGTCGTCGTTCAGCAGCCGGTCGAGAAGATCGCCGTTGCGGATGAGCTCGATGGACTCGTCGATGCGCCTCTGTTCCGCATCGAAGGAATCGATCGCGGCGCTGTAGTACTCCGCCGCCTGTCCGCGTGCGCCGAGTTGATTGTAGGCGTACGGGACCGTGAGATAGGCCTCCTGCACGGCCGAATCGAGCAGGTTCCGCCTGCGCAGCGCCATCCAGGGGACCAGCGCCTTCTTGAATTCGCCGAGCGAGGAATCCGCCCAGCCGTCGCCGAGCAGCGCCATGCTCGAGAACGGCCCCTCCAGACGCACGCGCTCCAGGATCGGCCGCGCGTCGGCGGGACGCTGCGCCTGCAGGTAGGCGAAGCCCAGGGCGAGATTCGCCTTGTCCTTGAGCGACAGCAGCTCCTCGTCCCGCGTTTCCATCCGTCCCACGCGATCCAGATAGCCGATGGCCTCTGGGAGGCGGCCCTTGCGCACGAGCGCCACGCCGAGATTGAATTGCGCATAGGCGGTCCAATCCGGCGCCCCGCGCCAGGATTGCAGGGCCGCGATCGCATCGTCGTAGCGGCCTTCGCGCAGCATCAGCTGTGCCAGCAGCATGTAGCGCTCGGCGCTGATGCGCGGTTGAATCTTGCCCGACACCTGTTTCAGCGCGCGTTCTGACTCCTGAAGATATCCGCGCTGGTACCAGACCTTGCCCAGGTAGAACCACGCCTTGTTGCGCACGGCCTCCGAGACCTTGCCGGCCAGCAGCGCCTCGAAAATCTTGCCGGCCTCGACGTGCTCGCCCAGCGAGAGATACAACCCGCCGAGGAGCAGCTCCGCCTCGCCCTCGGTATGCGGCAGCCGCTCGAGCTGCTGCGCGGCGAGCAGGCGGGTGATCGAGTCGAAATAGTCGTCCTGATAGAAATAGAACAGCACGTCCCCATAGTGAAGATCGCGCACATCGTGCGGCGGCAACCCGTCGGGGTCCGGCTTCACGTTCTTCGCTGCGGCCGGGATCAGCGGCAGCGCCGAGAGAAGCCCCGCTAAAACGATCGGGCGCAGCTTGACGGTTAGACCCCGCACGTCATTCCCAGTCTTTGATCAGGAACTCTGGTTGATGCTTGGCGACCTTGTCGGTGATCTTGAGCTCGAGATACTTGGCTCCGACACCCTTGTCGAAATTGATGGTGGCACCGCGCCGGTAGTCGCGCTCGACCGGGCCCTTGCCCGAGAAGAAGGCCACGAGCTCGTGCTTGCCGACCTTGAGGTTGCCGAGATAGAGCTGCTGCACGCCGCCCTTCAGCAGCGCATCCGCCTCACGCGCGGTGTACAGATAGTTCTTGACCTCTTTGTTGTCGATCTTGAGGGTGACCGAATCCAACGCGAAGAAGGCGCCCACGTCCATCGATACGTACACCGCGACCTGGGTGTTCGCCGGGAACAGGAGTTCCTCCTCCAGCACGAAAAGATCCTTGTTGAGGTCGATGACGTCCTTTTTCATTCCCTGCACTTCTTGATCCAGGGTCTTGAAGTCCGATGCCGGGGCGTCGGCTGGCGCGCTTGGCGCGGCGGCCGGAGCGGCCGGCGAGCTCGCGCCGCCCACCGGCGCCGGTTGCGCCGCACTGCCCTGGTATGCGCCCATCATCAACAGCGCGCCCGCCACGATCGACCCAACTCTGCACTTGAAATTCATATCAGACCTATCGGTTACTCGCGAAGCAGCTCGCGTATTTGTTCGAGGTACATCCGATCGTCGCCGCGCTGGAACCCGATGTGGGCGAAGCGCACCACTCCCGAGCGGTCGACCAGAATCGTCACGGGCATCTTGGCCAGTTGGTATTCGCGGCCGATATCCGATCCCGTATCGAACATGATCGGGTAGGACACCTTCATCGAATCGGCGAATTCCTGCGCGCGCTTCAGATCCTCGTCGATGGACACGCCGAGCACGACCAGGCCGGCGCGCTGGTAGGTCGTATTGATCTTGTCGAGCGCGCGCATCTCACGGTGCGTGTCGCCGGCCCAGCGCGCCCAGAAATTCACCAGCACCACCTGGCCGCGAAATTCCGACAGGCGGAGGTTGGCTCCGCCGTTCGTCTTCAGCACGAAGTCCGGCGCGTCCCTGCCCACCAGCGGAGCCGTCTCGGCGGCCGACGCCCGGGCAGCCCAGAACGCACCGAGAATCACGCCGCAAAGAACCAAATCCTTACGCATGGCGCGATGCCCTTGCCGCATCGCTCGTGGATGAATTCAGATAGAAGCCGGCGCTACGGCACGGTCGCGAATCAATCACGCTGGTAACCCCGCTGTCCTAGGTTCACGTCCTGGGTTCGAGTTCCTGGGAACACCCGTAGACCGGAAGCTTTGCGCCCTCGACTTTCGACGAGTTTGCCCTGATCAGACCTTATGCAAAATCGCATACTGCACGCCGGAGTGTCAACGCGCGGGGCTTTGCTTTGCGCAGCAATCAGTATGACCTGGCGCACATTCGTGGAAGTTTCCCGCCACGCACGCTGGCGAACGCATGCGCGAGTCGCAAGCCCCCGCCACCCGATGCACTGTCTGTTCGTTGAGACGGGGGACCCGTTCGGGCACCCGTTCCGGCGCCGGGCCGGAACGGGTGCCGAAGATGCCTCAGCCGGGTACCTTGCCGTTCACCAGGCTCGCGAGGGGCTGGTACATGATCAGAGGATCGAGCGTCGCCGCCCCGGAACCGAGCGTATTGTTGGTCGGCGAGTTCGGCCAGAGATTCGGCCAGTTCGACACGGCCGCCGTGCTGTGCAGCGCCATGTAATTGAGCACCACCGTCTGCACCAGGTTCGGAACGTTGTTGCCCGCGGGACTCGAGGTGGTGTCTTGCGAGCCGTCGGGATTGAAGTATCCCAGCTGCAAGCTCATCTCCGGATTCGACTGGGCCGGCGTGGGTTTGGCTTTCGGGTCGTAAATCAGGAAGTACGTAGCGGCAACGCTGCCGTTGTCCGCCGTCCACACGCCCTTGCCGCGTCCGGCCACCGAATCGTCGATGGTGCCGTCGCTCGCGAGCGAGCCGTCGCTGAAGATGTAGATCATCACGGGCTTGCCCTGGATGGCCGCGTACTGCAGCACCGCGCCGATGCACTGACCCGCGGAGAAATCGCGCGTTTCGCCGGTCGCCCGATCGCCCGTGTGGTAATCGAAGCCGCCGAGCTGGATGGTGCCTGCCGCCGCATCACCGTCGATGACGAGCTTCATGATGGCGGCGGTCGCCTGAAAGTCGCTGCTCGCCTGATACTCGGCGGTCTGGAATATGCCGCTCGGACCGACGATGTTCGGGTCCGAGTCCGGATCGACCGCGCCGGGGCTCGGATATCGATTCAGCAAATAGGCTGCCTTGGTGTACGCGCAGGTTTGTGCCTGCACGGCGGCGGTCTGCAGCGTGGAGGCGTTCGGAATCGAACCCGCGTACGCCGACACGCCGGAATACTTGGCATCGCTGATCCGTTTCATCGATTCGAGCACGTTGGTCACGTCGGTCGTCTGCGTTTCCGGATTGGGCGGATTGGGTAACAAGGTGCTCAATTGACCCGTGCTGACGAGCCCGGCGGTATCGGAGCCATTGTCGATCACGCTCGGCTGAGCCGCCACGTTCACCATGCCGGGAGGCGCCATGGAATTGCCGCCCGAGGTGGAGCTGTCGGTGCCGATGAGATCGAGGAGTGCGCCGCGCGCACCCGCCTGCCAGATGCCGTACATCGGATTGTGCGGATTGGTGTTGGTATCGTTCTGCGAGAGAGCGGGAATCAGCGTTCCGGTGACCTTGGCGGCGGCGGCAGCGTTGGTGAAACGCGTCTTGATGCCCCGCAGGTGCCCGCTGTCGGAGTGGTAGCGCAATCCCAAGCTCGAATCGACGAAGCTCTTGGTGCTCGAGTTGGGCACCATCGAGCCCGGCAACCCCAGCTTGCTGTAGCCCGCAACGCTCAGGAAATCGAGCTGACCGCCCGGCCCGCCGCCGAGAACGTTCGAGCCGACGATATTGCTGCCGCCCGACAGGTCGAAGCAGATGAAGGGAATCATGCCGGCGCCGGCCGTGATGCCGCACGACGCGACCGCGGCTTGGATGTCGCCGACGAGCGGCGGCTGGGCCTGCGCGATGCGCGGATTCGCCATCAAGCTGAACACCGAGGGCAGCAGCACCGAGGCGCTGCCCGTCATGAACCCCTGGGCGATGAACTGTCGGCGCGTCGTCGGCCGCGGATGATCGGCATGACGAAGCGGCTCATAGCGGCCGAGGCCCCTGGGGATCTTGCGAATAATGCGCATAATTGAACCTCTACGATTCCTTAACTATTGATCCGATTAATCGATCATCACGTTGGCGTTGCCAAGCGCCGCGGCGCAGACCCCGACGGTGACCGCACTGACGCGCGCTGCGTTGTTGCAGGGAAGAGCGCCGCTGCAGAGCGTATTCACGAGGTTGCCGAGCTCGGTCTGCACGGCCGAGGTCTGCGTGATCGTCCCGGTGGCGCCCACCGCGAGCGTGGTCAGCGGGCCGGTGATCTGACTGGCGCCCGTCGGCAGGCTCAGGGTGCTGAAATTCACCGTGGGGAACAGCTTCGCCTGCAGGGTCGGGCTCAGCATCACTTGGTTGCAGTATTGAACCGCCAGCTGCGCGACGCCGACCTGGTTGGCGGCCGAGTAGGCCTCGAGCGTGTTGATCGCCGGCAGCTGCTGCTGGACGCTCTGATAGGTCGTGACAACCGAAGCGTTCGACGTGGGTACGCCGGTGAGCTGCGAGAAGGTGGAGTTCACCTGGGCGAAGGTGCGCACGCCGAAGTCGGCGGCCGGCGGGCCAAGGGCCAGGGTCGCAGGCTGCGGCGTCGCCTCCACGATCACGTCGTGCGCGGTGCCGAGCGTGTCGAACTGGAGGAAGAACTGGTCGGTCAACGGCCCGTTCTCGAGCCCGATGATGCTGCCGACGGTCGAGAGGATGTCGCCCGAAGTCGCCGAGTAATTCGCCGCCGTGATGGCGGTATTCAGCGGGATCCACGCCTGACCCACGAGCGGTATCGTGCCGTTGATGCCGATGCGCATGCCGCTCACCGGGATGTTGGTCGGCTTCGCGGTCGAATCCAGCGAGATGAATGTGGGCTCGTAGAACAGGTAGCTGTAGTTGTCGTACTGGCTCACCGTGAACATCATGTAGGCCTGGCTCACGTTGACACCGGGCACGTTCGAGATGTTGAACAGCAGGTAGTAGCGCTGCCCCACGCCCGCATTGAAGTTCTGCAACACCTGCGTGGCGGACAGGGCCCGGCTGTGGATGGCGAGGAACTTGATCTCGCCCTGGAAGGGGTTGTCCCCCGACACTTCGCTGCCGAGAACCAGCGCGAAGGTCGAGTCCCAGTTCGAGATCGTGCCGCCCTTCTGCGGGTCGGGGATGTTCTGATTCACGCCGTTCACGTAGATCTGGCGACCGTTGACCGGATCGTAGGTCAGCACGACGTGCTGCAGGGACGCCTGCAACGCCATGGTGGAATTCGGCGTCTGCAGCATCGGCATGCCGTTCAGATCCGAATTCGAGCCGCGCAGCGAGAAGTCATAGTCCTGATTGGTCTGCGCGAGGGTGACGTTGCGCAGCGTGTCGCCGCCCGAGTAGCTCACGATGTCCGACAGGTTCGTGGCCACGACCGCCGGGGCGACCCAGGCCTCGATCGAGAACTCGCCGGTCGCCTGGATCAGCGTGTTGAGCTTGGAGCTCGCCTGGACGGTCGCCTGGGCCTTGGCGCCACCGGCAAGGAATATGAGCCCCCAGCTGCCGTCGAACTGGTAATGGCCGGTCAATGTCAGATCCGCGGAGGGGTCGATGCCGCTCGTGTCGTACGCCATGGTCGAGCCGGCGCCTTCGGAGAACAGATACTTGGCGATGGTGTCCGCGTCGTAGCGATTGGCGCCGCTCGCCACCGTACCCTGGGTCAGGGTCACCGCCTTGCTCACCACCAGGGCCGGGTCGAGGCTGGTCGGCGTCGCCATTTTGGCGTATGCCTGAATCTGCGCCAGCATGATCGCCGCGTCCGTGGAACAGGTGCTCCAGCAATTGTGCAGATCGGTGGCAAGCCGCTGATAGAAGCGCGAGTTCGTGCCGCAGGCACCCGTGCCGCTGCCGGCGACGAAGGGCAGGCAGCCCGTGAAGTCGATCTTGGGAATCGCGGCCTGATATGCGGTCGTGTAGTTGGGGTCCGCGAAGTACGGCGTTTGCGCGTTGGCCGGGCTCGCCTGCGAGCTATGGCACTTGGAGCACCACTGGCTGGTAACGGTGTAGATGGTCGATATATACGCGGCCTGCGCCGCGCTGGCCGACGAGAAATTCAAGCTCTGCCCGGCGGATTGCACAGGAGGCGCCACCAGCTGGACCTGGGTCGCCGACGAGGCACCCGTGGCATTCGCCCAGTTGCTGATCCAGGTGGTCAAGATCTGGCCGCAGGCGCTCGCATCGGCGAGCCAGCAGTTGTGACCGCCGCTGACCTTCACGACCATCGTCGAGGTCGAGGGCTGCGCCAGATTGACGACCGTGTTCGCCTGCGCATAGGCGAGGTTCACATTGTCGCTGCGCGCGAAATTCGGCATCTGTGCGGGAGTGGTCGCATTGTGGCATTGGCCGCAGCGATTCTGCCCGCGGATGTTGTTCCACAGATTGACTTCGAAGGCCTGAACGTCCGCGGTCGCCGGCGCGGGTCCCGTGTAGGCGTCGGCGCTCGAGGTCGGCGCCACCGTGGGCAGCGCGGAGTTGCCGGCACCGCCGCCGCCGCAGGCCGAAAGGCCGAGCGAGGCCGCGAGAATGAACATCCCGATTATGCGTGTAGGTTTCATGATCAATTTCCCATGCAGTAGGCAGCGGCTGCCGCAAACACCTGCCGCAGCGAGTAGTTGCTTGATTGGAACGTCTGGATCAGCGAGTTGATCTCGTTGGCGTCGCTCGTGGCATAGCCGCTCGCGGCGCCATTGTTGGCCGTGGCCGGCGCGCGGTAGCACACCGTCTTGAAGACGCGCGTGACCTGGCAGCTGTTGAACGCTGCGCTGTTCTCGAGCTCCTGGCCGAGCGACTTCGCGCCGCTGCCGGAGCCGGGGAGCGATCCGCTCCAGCCGAGCACCTGGTTCGGGCCCGTGCGCCAGCGATTGGTCCAGCTGTCATCCGGGGTGATGAATCCCTGCGGGAAATTGGTGGTGTTGATGTGGTACTTCGGCTGCGTCTGACCGGCGGTGTAGACGATCTGACCGATCGGCCAGGCCGTCGCGCCGATCTCGCTCGCCGGGTACGAGAAGTTGTAGTACGCGAACGCCTGCGCCATGGGATCCATTCCCGAGTGGCAGCCGATGCAGTTGGTGAGGAACAGCGTGCTGACGCCGCCGGGGCTGCGGGTCACGTCCTGGCGGATGCGGTCGGGGGGCCGGGTCGTGTCCATCACCGTCGGCAGATCGTTGCAGAGATGATTGATCATGGTGAAGCGGAACATCGCGCGGTTCGTGCCATTCACGAAGAACGCGCTCGCCGCGCCCCGGCTGGTGATCACGCCGGCCGTGGCCGCCGAGGGAATGCCCGTGACCGCGGACTGCGCGGTCGACTTCAAGTGCACGCTCAAGTCGACGTTGTTGTCGTCGAGCGTCTGATACATGTTGTTGTTATCGGGCGAGTAGCTGCCCTCACCCGACTGGCCGTCACCGATGTACAAGAGGTCTGCGCTCAGGATGGTGTTGAAGGGGACGTTGTCCCGGACCATGCCGATCACGGTCGCGGTGTAATCGTTCAGCGGCACGAACACCGACTGAGCCCTGTTGGTCCAGGGCGCCGCCATGTTGCGGATGGTGTCGTTCAGGAACTTCGGATCCTTGGTCGCTATCAGCGCCGCGGCTATCGGACTGGCCGCCGCTTGCATCTGCGCAAGCTCCGCCGCGGTCGGCGGGATGCCTGCGATGCGGTTGTACATGCGCGTCGCCTGGGTGGCGGTAACCTGCGCATCCGCATTGGCACTGAACAGCGCCAGCGCGCCGGCGCATGCAGTCGCCGCGAGCGCGAGCTTGACGAGACGCGGGAGCGCCGCGCAACGGTTGATATCGCTCATAGAGTTTTCCATCCCGTACATCATGTTCACATCCACTTAAGCGAGTTGTGGTTTGGACCGGCGCCAATATAAGCATCATCGGAGCGCGCAAATAATGTCTCATCCAACCAACGTCGGTGTTTCGCGACAGTACCGACAGCCAACTACGCACCCTTATCCTGAGCCGCGATTTGCGAGACTTCGCTCCTAATTGTTCAAGGAAAACGGATGTGGCGAAGTTCTTCTGTGAGTGCGTTAACAGATTGCACGAGCACATCAAACGAAGATGCAGATATGGGATCATTAAGTTCAATGACTCGAATTCCACCTGCGTCTCGGTCTTCAGATCAAGAGTAGGTAACCGCCAATGAATAAATTCCGCCTTCGTGACTCCGTTCACGGTTTCTCAGAGCGCCCGCTTCGCGGAATCATCGGGGCCGCGATGCTCGCACTGCCCCTGAGCCTGCTGATCGCATGCTCGAGCGCGCCGACCGGCAACGCCCCCGGCGTCGCCGGCGGCCAGGCACTGACGCCCGGCATCACCAACTACCCGATGGCGTACGTCAAGCAGCCGGTCCTGACCACCAACACCAACAAGGCGGACAAGGCGGCCACGCCCGCCGACATCAACGTCGAGGACCTCATCACCTCGATCACCGGGAGCGATCTGTACGTTCGTGAGACCGCGAGCGCCTCGAGTCCCGAAATCAACGTCACCTTTCCCATCACCGGCGGGAAGGGTGCCGTGCGCGATCTCGACGTGTCGCCGGACGGCACGAAGATCGTCTTCTCGCTGCGCCTGCCGCTCGATACCACGCTCGCGAACACCGACCCGAAGCAGCCCAACTGGAAGATCTACCAGTACGACGCGACCACCAAGACGGTCACGCAGCTCACCAATGACAGCATCACCAGCGGCCACGACGTGGGCGCTCACTATCTGCCCGACGGACGCATCGTGTTCGCCTCCACCCGCCAGCTCGCGACCCAGGCCATCCTGCTCGACGAGGGGCGCCCCCAATACCAGGCGGTGACCTCCAACCAGCAGCAGGCCATCTTTCTCCTGCATGTCATGAACGCCGACGGTTCCGACATGCATCAGATCAGCTTCAACACCAATCACGACTTCGCGCCCTCCGTGCTCGCGAACGGCCAGATCGTGTTCTCCCGCTGGGAGGTCACCAATGGACAGGATCAGATCAGCCTGTACGTGACCAACCCGGACGGCACCGGCCTGCAGCTCTATTACGGAGCCAACAGCCACGCCACGGGCGCCAATATCGCGGGGACCAACAACAACGTGATCCAATTCCTCGGCGCTCGCCAGCGCGCCGACGGCAAGCTCCTCTCGATCGTCCGACCGATGCTCGGCACGCAGCTCGGCGGCGATATCGAGCTCATCGACGCGGCCAATTTCGTGGAGATAAACCAGCCGAGTTCGCCCCCCGCGGCGGCCTCCGGCACTTCGGGGACCGCCCCCGCGGCGGTGGGCCAGACCGAGGCCACCACGCTCGGCGTGACGACGGACGCAAACATGCCGTCCGCGGGCGGTCGCTTCTACTCTTTATATCCGCTGTACGACGGCACCAATCGCATGCTGGTGAGCTGGGCGCCGTGCCTGATCCAGACGACCAGCGACACGACCGAGGTTTGCAACAGCTCCAACACCACCGGCACCAATGTCATCCAGGCTCCGCCGCAGTACACGGTATGGATCTACGATTTCGGCGCGGGCACCTTGAGCCCGCTGCTGTCGGCCGAGCAGGGTATGGAAGTGGTGGAGCCCGTGATTTTGCAGGCCCGCACTCCCCTGCCCGCCTACATACCCGATTTCACCCCGAGCACCCCGGCCCAGGAAACCCTGGTCAACAATCAGGTCGGGATCCTCAACATCTCGAGCGTTTACGACTACGACGGGGTCGACACGGCGAAGCCCAATATCGCGACGCAGGCGAACCCCTCCCAGGCGGGCTTTTACACCCGCCCGGCGCGGTTCGTGCGCATCGAAAAGTCGGTGGAAATTCCGCCGAAGACCGTGCGCAAGCTCGACCAGGCGGATTTCGGGCCCGCAGGCATGGGCATGCGCGAAATCCTGGGCTACGCGCCCGTGCAGCCGGACGGCTCGGTGCAGATCCAGGTCCCGGCGCAGGTGCCGTTCGTCGTGGATGTCCTCGACGCTAATGGCCGGCGCATCAGCGCGCAGCACACGAGTTGGATGCAGCTGATGCCCGGCGAGACGAAGAGCTGCAACGGCTGCCATACGGCCGGCAACCTGAAAACCCCCTCGCATGGCCGCGCAGGCTTGACGGTGGCGGTCAATCAGGGCGCCCCGACCACGGGAGAGCCGTTCCCCGGCACCTATGATGCGCTGTTCGCCAACGCCGGGGAGACCATGGCGCAGACGCTCGAGCGCATCAGCTGCGAGACCGGCAGCGCGCTGGCCGCGCTTCCCGCGCCTTACACCCAGCCCTGCTCGCAGATTCTCACGACGGACGTGATCTACGCGCCGATCTGGACGGACACCGTGACCACCCCGCAGCCCGACGTGCTGGCCGTGGTCGCGGGGTCGAACGTCTTCGCCTATCCTTATGGAGGCACCCCGGGCATTCCGAGCACGCCGCCCACCAATGGCAGCTGCGCTCCGTGGAGCGCGCAGTGCCGCATCACGATTCACTATGCCAATCCGGCCTCGAACCCCACTCAGCTGTTCATTCAGAATCTCTGGAACGACACTTCACGGGTCGCGACCGTCAACGGCGTCGCCAACACGCCGGTGACCTGCACGCTCTGTCACAATCCGCTCAGCGCGCAAAATAAAGTGCAGGTGCCCGCCGGCCAGCTCGACTTGACCGGAGTCGCCTCGAGCGGCGCCACCGGCGACGATGATGTGACCCACGTGCAATCGTACGAGGAAGTCTTGTTTTCTCATGACGAACTCACGCTTAATATGGGTATCCTGCAGGACTTGACGGTCACCGACCCGGGTCCGCCGCCGACGCAGGTGCCGGTGATGTTGACGGCGCCGATGGCGGCGGGCGATGCGGCGGCGTCCACCGCCTTCTTGCGGATGTTCGATGGGAGCTTCCATGACCCCGTGCTCGACCATACGGGGTTCTTGACGATCGGGGAGATGCGGTTGATCTCGGAATGGTTGGATATCGGCGGCCAGTATTACAACGATCCGTTCGTCGCGCCGGCTGCGAACTGACTTAGCCCTAAGCGTATGAACTGATGCAACGTCTGCTTGGGCTCATTCTGCTGTTGCAGGCGTTGCACGTAGGTGTCGCGGAAGCCGCGAAACGTCCGCTGTTGCAGTTGGTGGTGACCGCACCGTATCTCGAGATGCACTCGGGGCCGGGGCGCGGATACCCCGTGGTGTACGTGGTCGGCCGGGACGAGATCGTCACGGTGCTTTTCAGCCGGACCGACTGGTACAAGGTGCGTGCCCCGCATGGCGACGAGGGTTGGGCGCGGCGCGAGGATCTCGCGATCACCAAGCTCGCCGACGGCGAGCCGGCGCCGATACCGCCCTACCCCGACTTTGCCAGCCATCGGTGGGAGGTGGGCGCGGGATACGGCGTGTACAACCGGCAGAACCTGGTGACCTCCTATGCCGATTTCGGGCTCACGGACAGCATCGACGTCGAGGCGGTGCTGCAGCAGGCGCTCGGGACGCTCGACAACCGCATTGTCGCGACCATCGGCCTGCGCCACACCTTCATTCCGGAATGGAAATGGTTTTCGCCCACGGCCGGGCTCGGCACGGGCTATCAGCACATCGTGGACAAGGTTCCGCCGGCTCCCCTGGAGAGCAACAACCAGATGGCCTACGTGTCGCTCGGCGCGCGCGGCTTCATCACCCGCCGCTTCATGTGGCGCGCCGACTGGCGCCACTACGTGGTCTTCAACAGTCTGAACGTTTACGAGGATCTGGAAGAATGGAAAGTCGGCTTTGCAGTGTTCTTTTAGCGGCGGCTCTGCTGTCCGGCTGCGGCTGGTTCCATCGCGGGGACAAGAAGCCGGCACAGGTGTCGGTCGAGGATCCCGGCGCCGAACCCACCATCGTCGAGCCGCAGGTCACGCGGCGCGAGGTGAAGACGCCCAGGGTAAAGGCCAAGGATTTCGAGATGGGGGCGTATTTCGGAGCGCTCAGCATCGAGGACTTCGGCACCAATCCCGTGTATGGCATCCGGGCCGCCTACCACGTGACCGAGGATTTCTTCCTCGAGGGCTTTCTGGCGCGGTCGAAGGCCGGCCAGAGCAGCCTCGAAGAGGTCTTCCCGGAGATCACGGTGCTCAGCAACTCTGGGAGGCAGTTCACGTACTACGATTTGGACGTGGGCTACAACATCCTGCCCGGAGAGGTGTTTCTCGGCAGGGGACGCGCGTTCAACACGGCGCTGTATGTCACGGCCGGCATGGGCGACGTGAAGTTCGCGGATCAGGACCAGTTCGCGCTGAACTTCGGGGTCGGCACCCGGATCTTGATCACCGACTGGCTTGCCCTGCATCTGGACGTGCGCGACCACGTGTTCGAGTCCAGCCTGTTCGGAGTCGACAAGAACGTGCACAACATCGAGGGGACCTTGGGGCTGACCACGTTTTTCTAGCGGTCGGCCGGTAAATGGACAGTATCAGGAGATTTCTCATGCAAAGTGCCAAATCGAAGTTTCTCACCCGCTGCGTGATGACCGCGATCGTCGCCGCCTCCGCAGCCTTTGCCGGCGATGCCGGCGGTCCCGCGCCCGCCTTCACGCTTTCCGAGCTGGACGGCAGCCAGGGCGCCCTCGCCCAGTATAAGGGCCAGGTCGTCATGGTGAATTTCTGGGCGACCTGGTGCGGACCCTGCCAGCAGGAAATGCCGCTCCTCGACCAGATGTACAAGAAGTACAAGCCCGCCGGGTTCACGCTGATCGGCGTGAACGTCGACAAGGAGGCGCCACCGGTTAAGGCGCTGCTCGAGCGCAGACCGGTGAGCTTCCCGGTGATGCTCGATCCCGCGAATCAGGTCTCGAAGGCCTACCATGTTGACGAGATGCCGAGCTCGGTCATCATCGACCGCAAGGGCGAGATCCGCTACATCCATCGCGGCTACAAGCCGGGTGACGAGAACGAGTATCAGGACCGCATTCGCCAGTTGATCCGGGAGTAAGCCATGCCGCCCCTCAAACGTTCCCTGAGATGGTCCGCCGCCGCGCTGGTCGCCGGCGCCGGGCTCATGAACTGCGCGTGCAGCATCCAGCCCTGGGTGAAGCCGTATGAGCGCGATCGCCTGGCCGATCCGATCATGGCGTGGGATCGGGACGCCATCTCCTCCGCCTACCTCGACCACATCCGCGAGGCCCGCGAGGGCTCGCGGGGCGCGAGCGGAAGCGCCGGCGGCGGGTGCGGTTGCAACTGATGACGAGGGCGTCCGCGAAGCGAATCCTCGGCCGGGCGGCGGTGATTTTCACCGCCCTCCTGCTGGTCCGGGCCACCTGCGCGGACGTCCTGCCCGATGACCGGGCGGACATCTTTTACAGCAAGTATTCGGGCGGCGGCATGGACATCACCGGCGAATCGGCGCTGGTGCGCAAGAAATTCACGGAAAACTTCGCGGTCGAGGCCAGTTATTTCGTCGACAAGGTGAGCGGCGCGTCCATCGACGTGCTGAGCCAGGCGAGCCAGATCAAGGACGAGCGCAAGCAGAAGAGCGCCACGGTCGAGTACGTGCACGACAAGACCACCTATACGGCCTCGATCATCAATTCGGTCGAGCGCGACTACAAGTCGGATACCGGGAGCTTCTCGCTGAAACAGGACATGTTCGGCGATCTGACCACGCTCTCCCTCGCCTTCTCGAACACCAACGACACCGTGGGCGAGAACAACGGAACGGCCTTCGTACCGGTGATCAACTGGCTCGGCCACGCGGAAAGCCGCAGCTACAACGTCGATCTGTCGCAAATCCTCACCAAGAACTTCATCGCGGGCGTCAACTTCAACGTCATCACCGACCAGGGCTATCTGGCGAACCCCTACCGATCCGTGCGCTACCTCGACCCGACCAACGCCAAGGGCTATTCGTTGGCGAGCCAGGTCTATCCCGACACGCGCACCAGCACGGCGATTCAGGTGGAGGGCAAGTACTATCTGCCTTATCGCGCCGCCATCACGGGCTCGTACCGGTACTTCCGCGACACCTGGGATGTGGTGGGCGCCACCTATGAGCTCGACTACACCCATCCCATCAGCAACATCTGGATCCTCGAAGGGCGGTTCCGCTACTACAAGCAGAACCACGCGAATTTCTACAGCGATCTGTTCGCCTACGCGGACGAGTACCGCTTCGAGGCCCGGGATCAGGACCTCGCGGCCCAGGACAACTACACCATCGGCGCAAAGGCGACCTACGCCTTTCTGCCCAACGGGTGGAAGATATTCAAACGCGCGACCGTGACGTTCGACGTGAGCCGCATCACCTTCCACTACCTGGACTTCCGCGACATCAAGTACTACGGAATCGCGAACGGCTACCAGCCGGGCGATGAACCGCTGTACCAGTTCAACGCGACCGTCTATCAGATCTACATGTCGATGTTCTTCTGACCGGATGCGACGACCCGGCGCCACCATACGAGAATCATGGGGGCGAGCGCGGCGATGATGGCGATGGTATCGGCCACCCAATCCCAGAAATCTCGATCGCGATGCACAATATCGAGTCCCTGCACGAACTCGATGAAGGCGCCGAATGCGGACAACAACGCGCTCAGTACGAACAGGTTACGCCGTGGAAACGCCGCAACCGCCAGCCCGGTCAGCGCATAGAAGGCGATGAAGTGCTCCGCCTTGTCCCAGGGGACGAGTTGCAGGGCTTGTTTCGGCGGGATCACCGCACTGTAGAAGGTGAAGATCAGCGCCGCGAAGAACGCGACCTGCGCCACGCGGATGAGCAGGGAAACTCGGAGCACGGGACATCCAAAAGTACCAGCATAACAAATGGAGCCCTTGCAACGGGCGTCCGCCGGGTGCAGGCCGCGGGCGGTGACTTCCCCGCGATTTTTCTGCATATTGTAGATATGTCCGGACGATCACCATCGAAAGGCGCCACGGGTCCCGCTCCGCTGTCCCGCCGCGCCGTCGTGAAAACCCTGGCGCTCGGAGCCGCCACCGTCGCCGGGCTGGCGACGCGTCCCCTGCTCGGCGCCGAACCCTCCCAAAAAGTCGACGTGCACGAGCCCGCCGCGGTGAAGCTCGGCTACGTGGAGAATGCGAGCCAGGTCGACACCAGGAAATACCCGCAGTTCGTGGCCGGTTCGAAGTGCGAGAATTGCATGCTGTTGCAGGGCAAGCCCGGCAGCGATTACCGGCCCTGCAGCCTGTTTTCAGGCAGGCTGGTGTCGGTGAGCGGCTGGTGCTCGGGGTGGGCGGCGGAAATGTAGACGCGGACTCGTTTCAGCGCGAAGCGGCTGCGAACGCGTCCCTGACCCGCACACCCACCGCGGGAAAGTCCGTGAAGAATCCATCGATGCCGCGCGACAGGTAACGCTCGATTTCTGCCGGCAAATCACCGTGAGCGGCGGGGGCCGGGCCCGACTTGAGGTCGTCCGGCAGGAATTCATTCTCCGCCCTGAACGTCCAGACATGCACCGAGATCCCCGCGTCATGGGCCCTGGCGACGGTTTCGGGTGTCGCGAGCGCCTTGGCGATGCCGATGGCATCAGCATAGTTCGCAATGCCCGGAAGATCGGTGACCTCATGCTCGAGCAATTGCACCAGCGGCAGGCGGGTCATGTGCCGCAGCTGCCTGAGATTCTGCGGATCGAAAGATTGGATGAACACCGGCGAGCCGGGTGCGTCGTAGCCGTAGCGGCCCAGGGTCTCCAGAACCGCTTCTTCCTGGGGGAGCTCCACGGCGCGAAAATGCGCCGGATGCTTGGTCTCCGGGTACACCCCGATTTTCGGCTGACCCGGCCGCCGGCGATTGGTATCGAGGGCCAACTGCATGATCTCATCGAAGGTCGGCACCTCGAATCTGCCGTCGAACTCGGTGTTCGCGGATCGAAGCTTCGGAAGCCGTTCGCGCGCTCGCAGGCGCTTGAGCTCGGCCAGGGTGAAGTCCTCGGTGAACCAGCCGTCCATGGTTTCACCGTCAATGAACTGGGTGCGGCGCCTGCTCGCGAACTCCGGGTGGTCGGCGACGTTGGTCGTGCCGCCGATCTCCGGTTCGTGGCGCGCCACCAGCACACCATCGCGCGTCATGACCAGGTCGGGTTCGATGTAGTCCGCACCCTGCTCGATGGCGCGTTGATAGCTTGCCAGCGTGTGTTCGGGGCGCTCGCCGCTCGCGCCGCGGTGGGCGATGACGATGATGTGGCTCGAATGTTTCTCTGGCACGTCGCACCCGATGGCAAGTGTCCACCCCAGTTTAGCTTACGCGCACAGCCGAGGCTCCCGTTGCGGGGAGCCTCGGCCGCGGCGGGGCGGCCCACCGGCCGCCCTTTCAGTTACCGTGGCGGTGCGACCAGCAGCGTGCTCGGCTCGTAGGCAGCCATCACTCCGTTGGTTCCTGGCGCCCAATTGGGCCGCTCGAGCAGCTCGCTGCCGCGCCTATCGGCGCGCACCGACACCGGCTGCGCTGCAAATGCCGCCCCGATGGCCACGGCGGCTACGCCCACCACTACCACTTTGCGACGATTCACGATGGGCCTCTCAAGCCCAATGCGGGGGGGCCACGCCCGGATCGTCCGCCAGCGCAAGGTGCGGGGGGGCCACCCCCGGATCGTCCGCCAGTGCAAGGTGCGGGGGGGCCACGCCCGGATCGTCCGCCAATGCAAGGTGCGGGGGGGCCACCCCCGGATCGTCCGCCAACGCAAAGTGCGGGGGGGCCACGCCCGGATCGTCCGCCGATGCAAAGTGCGGGGGGGCCACGCCCGGATCGTCCGCCAGCGCGAAACCGGCACTGGACACTGCACAGGCCACGAATAAAGCGATTAGACTTGATTTCATTTGATGTCTCCTTTTTGGTCGAGTTGAATGGCCACCAATGGGATGGCCTCGGCGGTAAAGCGACAATAAGTTGAAATTCCCCTCATGGTGCAGCGCGATTTCTATCCCTTTGCGGCGAACCCCCAGGCATCCACTGCGGGAACGGCTGATTGGACGGACGAGCGGCGATGCCAGCCTCCTCTAACTTCACGCAGCTCCTGACCGAGTGGCGGGAGGGACATCCACAGGCGCTCGAGCGCCTGACGCCGCTGGTTTATGACGAGTTGCGCGGTCTGGCGCGCAATTACATGAAGACGGAGCGAAGCGGTCATACACTGCAAGCCACCGCGGTGGTGCACGAGGCGTTTTTGCGCCTCATCCAGGCAAACGTCGCGCTGCAGGACCGTGCGCATTTCTTCGCCCTGGCCTCGCGGCTGATGCGCCGCGTGCTGGTGGACCACGCCAAATCGCGTGCGCGCATCAAGCGCGGGCCCGGCCTTCGCGAGTCCGTGACCGAGGACACGATGCCGCCGGCGGTCAGCATCGACGTGATTGCGCTCGACGAGGCGCTCGAGGGTCTCAACCAGATGGAGCCGAGATTGGCGCAGGTTATCGAGCTGCATTACTTCGGCGGGTTGACCTACGACCAGATCGCGGCGGCCGCCGGGGCGTCCCCCGCCACCGTCCATCGGGACATTCGACTGGCGCGCGCATGGCTGCTCAACGAAATTGCAGGGCAGCGTTCGACGTGATTTCGCGCGCCCGCTGGCAAAGGATTCAATCGCTGTTCGAGGAGATCATCGACATCCCTTCGCCCGAACGCGCCAACCGTCTGGCGGACTCCTGCGGCAGCGACACCGAGCTCAAGCGCTCGGTCGAATCGCTTCTCGCCTCCGATGAGCGGACGGCGGACCCGTTGTTGAGCGCGATCAGCGAAGCAGCGGAGTCGCTGCTGACGGAGCAGCAGGATCGGCTGGTGGGGACTCGCATCGGACACTACCGCATCGAGTCCGTTCTCGGGCACGGCGGCATGAGCACGGTTTATCGCGGCGAGCGGGACGACGCTCAATACCGCCAGACGGTGGCAATCAAGGTGCTGCACTTCACGGCGCTGCATCCGCGGCTGCGAAACCGGTTGCAGAGCGAGCGCCACATCCTGGCGACGTTGGCCCACCCCTCGATCTCCCGATTGATCGACAGCGGGGAGCTGGACGACGGCACGCCGTACCTCGTCATGGAGTATGTCGATGGCGAGGCCATCGACGTGTATTGCGACAGCCGGACGCTGTTCATTCGCGAGCGGCTCGAGCTGTTCGTGCAGGTGTGTGCCGCCGTGCAATTCGCACACCGCAATCTGGTGGTGCACCGGGACATCAAGGCCGCGAACATCCTGGTCACCGGCGATGGCATTCCGAAGCTCCTCGATTTCGGCATCGCCAAGCTTTTGGCGCCGGAGAGCCTCTCGCACACGGTCCCGGTAACGCGCCTGCAGGAGCGCATCCTCACGCCCGAGAACGCCGCTCCCGAGCAGGTGCTGGGCCGCTCGATCACCACGGCGACCGACATCTACGGGCTCGGGGTTCTCCTTTACCAGCTGCTCACCGGCCGCTCGCCGTATCGGCTGCTGAGCTACAGTCAGCTGCAGCTGGAGCGTGCGATCTGCATGGACGATCCCATGCGGCCGAGTCAGATCGTCGTCGCCAGGCTGGGCCAGGAGACCGACGCCGACCGCAGCCGCATCTCCGATCGGCGCGGTCTTTCCCCTCCGCGGCTGCGCGCGAGATTGAGCGGCGATCTGGATGCCATCGTGGCGATGGCGATGCGCAAGGAGCCGGACCGCCGGTACCCGTCGGTCGAAGCGCTTGCGGACGATTTGAATCGCCACCTGCAGGGCCAGCCCGTGAAGGCGCGCCAGGGGGATTGGCGCTACAACAGCGGGAAATTCCTGCGACGGCATCTGCTCCCGGTTTTGGCGGTGAGCGCGGCCTTTCTCGGCCTTGCCGTCATCGCCGGCGTGACCTTGTGGCAGAACCATAGGATCGAGCTGGCGCGCGAGGCAACGGCGCAGGAGCGGGATCGCGCCCAGCAGGTCTCCGCCTTTCTCGTGGATGTCTTCTCCGAAGCCGACCCGTTCAAGGCACAAGGACACGAGGCCACCGCCCGGGAACTTCTGGATCGCGGCGCCGCGAAGATCATGGACAACGCGGCGTTGCAACCCGAGGTCCGGGCGCAGCTGCTGGAAAGCATCGGACTCGCGTACCGTCGCAAGGGAGACAGCGATCGGGCGATTCCCTTGTTCGAGCAGGCCGTGGCGATCCGCCGGTCGGAGCATCCGATCGACAGTCACCGCACCGCCGCCGCACTCGCCAATCTCGCCCGGGCGTTGACCGACGGGGGAAATCTGGTCTCGGCTGAGGCATACCTTCAGCAGGCGCTCGACCTTTCCAAGAGCGGCGACTCCTCGCCGTCGGTGGAGACGGCCGACATCCTGGTGCAGTTCGCCCAATTCGAGCTCACCGCGAAAAGCGATCAGCAGCGCGCGGCCACGCTGTTCACCGAAGCGCTCGGCATATACCGGAGCGCGCTGGGAAATCAGCATCTGTCGGTCGCCGAGACGCTGAGCGGCCTCGCGTCGGCGGCCCTGTGGGCGAACGACTATGCCTCCGCAGAGCGCTACGAGCGGCAGGCCATCGAGATTTACCAGGCTACCGTGAGCCGCAACTATCCGGACCATGCGGTGGCGCTGGCCTCGTTGGGCTACATCCTTACCCAGCGCGGGCAGTTCCGCGAAGCGGAGCAGCTGCTGACGGAGGCATTTCAAATCGAACGCAGCGTGTTCGGGGAGAACAGCGACCGGCTTGCGCAGATCCAGTCGCATTTCGGCATTCTTTACGATCGGAAAGGCGACGAGCCTCGCGCGATCAAGTCGGCCCAGGAAGCGATAGCGATCGAAACCAGGGTGCACGGGCCCGACCACTTCATGACCGGCTACTATCTCGATGAGCTCGCCGAGCTTTATTTGAAAACAGGTGACCTCGTGCGCGCGGAGGATACCGCACGACAGACCCTGATCGTTTTCTCGAAATCCCTGCCGGAACAGCATCTCTACGTCGCATCGGCGCGGCAGACTCTCGGCGAAGTGCTGCTCGCGCGCGGCGCGCTCGGGGCGGCCGAGACCGAATTGAGGACCGCCGTCGACATCGCCACCAATCTCGTCGGCGCGGATCATTGGCGCACCGCCCGAAGCGCGGCAAGCCTTGGCTGGGCGATGATCAGGAACGACAAAGCCGCCCAGGGAGAGCCGATGCTGGTCGCGGCACGCGCGCGGCTCCTCGCTACAGTGGGAGCGGCACATCCGGCGACGCAGCTGGCGACCGCCCGTCTGGCCGAATACTACCGATCCCGGCACCGCGATGCCGACGCAGCCAAGGTTCTCCCGGGCTCCGACAAGCGGTAAGCTGGCGGAACTAAGCGCTCGATGAGGAGTCCCCTTCGCTATGACTCCCAGAATTTGCGCCCAATGAGCAAACCAGCTACGCCGGGAGTCATATGATTATTGGAAAAAAGATCGCGCCGAGGCTATTCGCCGCGGCGGTCCTTGCAGCCACCTCCAGCATTGCAAATTTTTCATTTGCGGGAGCCGCCCGGGAAGAGGGGCGCTTGTTGACCGCCACCGAGGTATTGGAGGACGTCCAGAGCATGCCGGATCAACGGCTGCCCGATACACTCCTGGCTCATGCCTATGGCATCGCGGTGATCCCCGATGTCACCAAAATCGCTTTCTTTTTCGGCGGCCGTCACGGCAACGGCGTGTTGACCGTGCGGGACACCCTCAACTCGCCCTGGAGCAATCCCGTGCTCATCGCCCTGACGGGTGGCAGCTGGGGCCTGCAGGCGGGAGCGCAGTCCTCGGACATCATCCTCGTGTTCACCACCAAAGGAGGGATCGAAGGCATCACCGGCGGAAAGCTGACGCTCGGCGCCGATGCATCGGTGGCCGCGGGCCCGGTGGGACGCCAGGGTTCGGCCGCAACCGATGTCTCGCTTGCGGAAATCTATTCCTATGCCCGCACCCGCGGCCTGTTCGGCGGCATCGCCGTCGACGGCAGCGTGATCGCCATCGACAAGTCGGCCAACGAGGACCTGTATGGCAAGAGGGGCGTCACCGCAACCGAGATCATCTCGGGCAAGGCGCCGACGCCTCCGGAGAGCGCACAGCGCTTCCTCGCGGCGTTGTCCCAGGTGACCCACACCGTCGCGCGCTCGTCGCCCGCCCCGCAGGCCGAAGTGCCCGCCGCGACTACACAGGCGCCCGCGGCTTCCTCGCCGGCGGCCGAAGCGCCCCGTACTTATCCACTGGAAAATACCAACAACCATTAGCGCTATGTTTGGACAGTGCGTAACCATTCGCTGCGGTGCACCGATTTTCGGTACGTTCCTCTAATTTGATGTGAAGTGTTACCCTCGCCCTCATGACGCCTGACCCCGCCGTCACCACCGACAGTCGCAATGAAAGCGACTTCAATGTCAGCCAGGTTTGGCTCGACGCCCTCTCGCGCGGCACGTGCGACGAGGAAGCGTTCCTTCGCGCGGTGCAGATGCTGACACGGCGCTCCCCCGAAGCGGCCTGGGACTCGCTGGCACTGCTGGACCAGTACTACCGCCGCGGCAAGATCACCGCGGACGTTTTCAAACGCGTGAAATCGCGCTTGGGAAGCCAGCTGCTCGGACCTGCGCTCGACGTCGAGTTGAGCGTTCCGCTCAGGCGACACGAGACGCCGCCGGCACCGGCAGCGGTCGTGGTGCCCGTGCCGCCCCCCGCAGCCGCGACCCCGGGCCCGTCCGCCGCCCCTGCGCCCGCCGCTCCGAGCGCGCTGCGGCCGGCGCGGCGGGCGACGCCCCCGCCGCCCGCCCCGGTGGCCGCTCCGGCCCCCTCGGCATCCCCGGCCGCCGCCGGCGCGCCCCCACGGCAGGCCCCGGCGGCAGCATCGGCCGCGCCAGCCCCTGCCGCCGCCCCGCGGCACCAGCCTTCGGCGGCCCGGCCCGCCGCCGGCTCAGCGGAGTCTCTTGCGGCATTGCCGGCATTCCTGGTGCCCCCATCGCGCACCGGATCGGTTTCCACGCCCACCAGGGCGGACTCCCTCTCGGGCGGGCGCACCGTTCCGATGATCGCAGTCGAAGGCACCTCCATCCCGGTGCTGAGCTCCGCCAATCGACCGCCCGAGGCCGCGCAGGGTACTACGCGCGAAGTGGTCGTCGGCGATGTATTGCGAGACCGCTATGTGATCAAAAACGTGCTGGGTCTCGGCGGTACCGGCACCGTGTTCGAGGCGATCGATCGCTATCGACTGGATTTGCCGGAGTCCGGCCAACGGGTCGCCGTCAAGGTTTTGCATTCCGGAACGGCTGGACAATCCGCCGTGCTGACCGATCTGCGCCGCGAGTTTCAGCTGCTGCAGTCGCTGTCGCACCCCAACATCGTTCGCGCGCATGAGTATGACCGCGACGGCGACACCGCCTTCTTCACGATGGAATATCTCAGCGGTCTCTCGCTCGAAAGCGTTCTCTCGGCTCATCGCGAAGTGGTGCTGGGACGCGCTCACGCGCTGATGATCGTTCGCGACGTGGCTTCCGCCCTGGAACATGCGCACGCGCGCGGGATCGTCCACGGCGACCTGAACCCCGGGAACATCTTCATCACCAATGACGGCGAGATCCGCGTGCTGGACTTTGGCGCCGCTCGCATGCCGAGCGACTCCCCGTCCATCACCGAATCCGCCTGGGACGCCGCCGCCTATGCGACGCCGCGCTACGCAAGCGCGCAGTTGCTCGACGGTGATCGGGCGGATGCGCGTGACGACGCGTATTCCCTCGCCTGCGTCTTGTACGTGCTTCTGGCGGGGAAACATCCTTTTGGCGAGCTCAATGCCTCCCAGGCCCGCGCTCAGCGGCTGAAGCCCCCCCGCCCCCCCGGTCTCACGGGCAAACAGTGGCGCGCGCTTCGAGCCGCGCTCTCGTTCGATCGGCAGCGTCGCCCCGCGGATATCGCAGGTTGGCTCGCCTCGTTCGATCCACCCAAGCCGGAGGCTCGATTGCCGGTGTTGCTCGCGCTGCTGAAGTCCCCGCCGCGCCGCACGGCGCGAAGCGGGACCGCCGCGCTGATTCTCGTGGTGCTGGTTCTGGCGGGAGCCGGGTGGTGGGCGAATGGACACCGGGATCTGGTATCCCAGATGGCCGGGGACGCCGGTGGCGACTTCAAGGATGCTGTGGCAAGCGCCGAAGCGGCCGTGACGCGGCTTTGGCAGCAAGGGCAGCCCGTGGCCGCGCCGCCCGCCGCCGAGCCGCCGGCGATGACCGCCCCGGCCCCGACGCGCCGCGCCGCGCAACCCCAAGCGACGACGCCGAGCCCTTCGGACGCTGTGCCGGCCGCTCCCGCGCATCGCACTGCATCGACGCGCACGGTCGCGCCACCCCTTGCGGTGACGTCACCGCCTCCCCAGCCTACCGTCGTGCCGTCCCGATCTGCCGCGGTTGCGCAACCATCGCATACGCGGATCGAGCTGGCCGCCGACGCCGTGGATGTCCCGCTGGAGGATCCCGCGGCCCATGTACTCGTCAAGCGCACCGGCAATTTGCGTGCGCAAGCCGGCTTCACATGGTGGACCGAGTCGGGCACCGCCAAGCCCGGACAGGACTACATGAGCGTCAAAGCGCACGAAGAGCGCTTCGAGGACGGCAAGGCCGTCGTCAACCTGTTCGTGCCGGTGGTGGCGGATCCGACCCGCAAGCAATCCAAGAGCTTCTACATCGTCATCAATGATCCGAGCGATGGCGCCTCTCTGGGCAAGCGCACGCTCACCATGGTGACCATACCGCCTTCGGAGTAGCTCTACTCCGCTGGGCTTCGCAGCGATGCCATGCTCTGCAGCACACCGTCCCGCCGGATCAGCCCGTGGAACAGCGCCGCGCCCACGTGTGCGAGGAGCGTGGCGAAGAACAGGTAGGCAAGGTAGGTGTGAGCGGGACGCAGCAATGCATACAGTGACGCGCTCTGCGGCAGGATCGCGGGAAGGCGAAGCGACCCGAACAGCACCACCGGATAGGGCGCGGCGGAGAGCATGGCCCAACCGATCAGCGGCATGAGCAGCATCAGTCCGTACAGGAGATGATGCGAGCCTCTCGCGGCGAGCCGCTGCCATGGCGGAAGGTCGCGGGGGAGCGGCGGCGGCCGATTCATCAGGCGGTTGAGGAAACGGATCACGGTCAGCACCAGAATCGCGATTCCCAAAGTCTTGTGGATCGACATGAGCATCGGATAGCGGTCCGAGACGGTCGCGGCCATTCCCACACCGATGAACAGCATGGCGATCACCATGACGGCCATCGTCCAATGAAGCACTCGCGAACTGGCGCTGAACGTGGGGCTGGGCGGGTTCATGGCGCGCCTTCCGCGAGGCGCAGTTCCCGCTGGGTGATCGCACTGGGCGGCTTTCTCCGCCTCTCCTCGATGCGCAGCGAGAAGGATCGCGCGTACGTTGCGGAGCGGGCGCTGAGCAGGGGGTCATCGGAAGGCGCGATGCCGGGCGGCAGCACCAGCGGGTCGAAATTGATGTCCGTACAGGGACCTCCATCCTCGCTCGAAACCGTATCGAGGGTCACGGTCCCGGCATCGATCTGCGCACGTCCGGCGGGCCATGCAATCGTCGCATCCGCCGTCGGGTCCTGAGGTTGGCCGACGGTCATCATGAGCCGCCACCTCAGCGGACGTTGATGAATCCGGGCGATGAGGTCATCGAACAGAGGGTTCGCGTCCGGAGCGCTCGGCGTCGCGAGCTCGGGCGGCGGCGGCTCGAGCGGCACCGCGGCCCAGCGCACCGGGGTCGAGCGCCCCCCCTCATCCACCAGTCGAAATGCATCGAGGCTGTTGAATGTCGAATCGGCGAAGCCCGGCGTGACCGGCCGGGAACCAATGATCGCCAGTGCGCGCACGGTTTCGGGATGCCGGCCGAGGAAGGCCTTCATCGCCAGCGGATCGGGCTTGCCGGTCGCGGCATCGGGCTTGGAGGCGAGCAGCTGCTCGTAGAACGCCTGCGCGCTGTTCACCGGAAAAACCGGGATGTCGTTCATGCCGGTCCGCCATTCGTGGCCATCCGGCCCCACCAGGCGCAGCGCGAGGCTGCGGACCGCCGAGGCTTTGTCCGCCTGCATCGGCATGCCGCCCGCGAGGGCGAACCGTCCGATCACCGGCACGCGACCCGGCGCGAGCATCGCCGATTTGGAAAGCAGCGTGGCAGCTCCGGTGCTGTCGAACCAGCCGGTGACGCACAAACCTTTCGCGTGATTGCGGCGAAATCCGGGATGGTCGCCGTTGGTCCGCGAGAACGCCTCCATGAGGCTCGCTTGCGTGAGCCGCTGCGGAGACAGCCAACCCGCCACGGCGGCGAATGCGGCCGCCGCCGCAACGATCACCGCGCCGATCGCGCCCAGGCGCAGCGCCGTCGCCGCGAGGCTCAACTTCGCGCTCATGCGGTCCCGATGCGGCTCGCGCCGCAGTGGCATTTGGCGGTTAGAATGATCTGCCTCGGCACGTTGAGACATCGATCGCACGGGCAGGGCCCGATTCGCCGGTCCACCCCGGTCGAATCGATCATACCTCCAAAAAGGGCGGGATGAACGTATGCGCAGATTTCCGATGGTGCTTTTCGGCACGCAGCTGGCTGCGGCCGCCGCCATCCTCCTGCTGGCCGCATGCGGGGCGCACGACGGCTCGCGCGGCGCCCCCGGCAGCGAGAAAGTACTGAATGTCTATTCGTGGATGGACTACATCGCTCCGGACACAGTGTCGAATTTCGAGCGCGAGACGGGCATCAAGGTCCGCTACGACACCTTCGACAACAATGAAGTGCTCGAGACGAAGCTGCTGACGGGCCACACTAATTACGACATCGTCGTCCCGACCGAAAATTACTTCGACCGCCAGCTGCGGGCGGGCGTGTATCGCAAGCTCGACAAGGACGCGATCCCGAACCTGAAGAACGCCGATCCGGAAATCATGCGCCGAATGGCCGTCCACGATCCCGGCAACCGGTACGCGGTCCCCTACCTGTGGTCGACCACTGGTCTCGGTTACAACGTCGACAAGGTCCGGGCGCGGCTCGGCCCCGACATTCCCGATGGCTGGGGCCTGCTGCTCGATCCCCGCAACGCCGGGAAGCTCAAGGATTGCGGTATCGCGATCGTCGATTCCCCCCTGGAGATCTTCGAGTCCGTGATCATTTTTCTCGGTCACGACCCGAATCGCCGCGATCCGAAGGATGTCGCCGCCGCCTCGGAGGTACTGCTCAGGATCCGCCCGTTCGTCGGTCGCATCGACCCCGATCTGATCCCGCCGCTCACCAGCGGCGAGCTGTGCCTGGCGCTGACCTGGTCGGGCGATGTGGAGGCGGCGCGCAACCGGGCCAAAGAGGCCTCGACGGGAGCGAACATCGCCTACCTCGTGCCCCGGGAGGGCGCCCTGATGACGCTCGACATGATGGGGATTCCAGTGGATGCCCCGCATCCCAGGAATGCGGAGATCTGGATGAATTACCTGTTGCGTCCGGACGTGATCGCGAACATCACGAATTTCATCAGGTATCCGAACGGCAACGCGGCCGCTTTACCCCTGGTCGACCCGGCCATCCGGTCGGATTCGAGCGTCTACCCCGATGCCGCGACCCGGGCCCGATTGGTGACCCATACGGCCGCGTCGTTGGAATATTCGCGGCTGGTGACCCGCGAGTGGACACGTTTTCGCACCGGCGAATAGGCGGTTAAAGCCGACCGGGCCGGCGCTCCGGTCGGCTTTTCGCGCTCCCGGCCGGTCCCCGGCTAGTTCGCGGGTTTTGCCGCGATGATCTCGTCCAGGCGGTCCTTTTCCTGTTCGACCCGGGTGAGGTGCGGATACTTCGGCCCCTCGCGATAGTCGACCTTGAAGGTCGAGTAGGAGTCGTAGTTGCGGGCCAGAATCTCGATGGGTGCCTTGCCGCTTTGCGCATTGCGCAGAACCTCGTCCATCTCGTCCGGATCGAATTTGCGGCCGTCGACGGCCACGACGACCATGCCCGGGGCGAGGCCGGCGGTGAACGCCGGACTGCCCCACAACACGTCGATGACATGGCCGGCGTCGTCGGGACTGGTGCCCAGGAAGAGGCCGAGCGAATAGCGCAGGTCGAGAAATTTGCGCGTCTTCTCGTGCGCTTTGAAGATGGCGCTGCGGTGATCATCGTAGGTCACGCTCCAGCCGCCGCGCTTGATGCCGCCCAGCGGCGCGCCCGTCTGGTGCGAGTCCAGACGGGTGCGCAGGAATGCCGCCCAGTCGTTGGGCTGCACGGCATCGAGGGCCTTGACCAGATCCCCGAAGTCGTACGGCTTGACCTCGAAGCTGCCGTCGTCCATGCCGTAAAAAGCGCGTGTGAAGTCGTCCAGAGACTTCTTGCCGCCGGACTTTTCGCGGATGGTCGTATCGACATCCAACCACAGGAGCTCGCCTTCCGGGTAGTAGTCCACCGAGCGCAGCTCCGAATTCCAATCGGGCGGCGTGTAGTAGAGACGCTGTGCCGCATCGGCGGTGTCCTGCAGATCGCGCCAGGAGCGTCCCGGCCGATGGTCCATGTCGGCGGCCGTTGCGGCCAGTTGCTCGCGATACTGTTCGGGGGTCCAGATCCCCGACCGTGCCGTCAGGACGTCCCCGAGATATTCGGTCAGCCCCTCGTACACCCACAGCAGATCGCCGCGCATCGGCACGTTGTAGTTCGGCGTCGCGAGACCCGCCGGGCGGCGGAATTTTCCGTTCCACGAATGGACGTATTCATGGGGCAGGAGACCCCCGCCGGCGAGGTAGGTGTCCGGATCGATGAAAAACCTCGCGTAGTACCGATCGTCGCTCGATTGCGAATGCTCCAGCCCAAAATGCCCCGTGTTCTCCGACAGCGTGAACAGGAAATCGTAGTGGCGGTAGTGATGGGCGCCGAACAGCGCCTGGGCCTGCAATATCAAATTGCGGTGCGCCTGAAGCTCGGCATCGTTCAATTTGAGATCGGACCCGTCGTCGGCCACGAGGTCCAGATGCACGGGAACCGCGGCGCCCGGCGCCAGATCGATCCGGCTGAAGTATCGGCCGCAGATCAGCGGCGAATCGACCAGTTGCTCGAGAGAGACGGGCGCGAACGCGATGCTGCCGCCGCTCGAGGTTTCCTGATCGAGCGAGGTCGCGTAACCCCAGCCCGCGGGAATCCGAATGCTGGGCTTGAACGTGATGTTGTGCGCAGCGTACCCGGACGGATAGAAGAGCACCTGATTCCACTCGAGATCCTCGATGCGGCCGGTGACCGATGCGCTCTGCCCGAACTCTCCGCCGGGTCCGGGCGAAAGCAGTTCGAAGTCCAGCACCAGCGTTTTCACCCCCGCCGGCACGGTGACGTGCAGCGTGAACATGTCCTCGAGGTCGCGCCGCCAGTCGATGCGTTGCCCGGCGTCGGCTTTCACCACGAGGCCGGCGACACCGTCGATGGTTCCGCTCGGCGAGTGCTCCCCGGGGATCCATTTCGGATAATAAAGGGTCAATGGGCCAGGGCTGACCGGGATGGTTTCATGCACCCGGAATATGCGTTGAATCGGGTCCGAGAGATCGACGTCGAGCTTCACCTCACCGGGATAGCGGTGGGTGCTCATCTCGGCGCCGCGCGCCGCGGCGCAAACCGACATCACGCCCGCGAGGAGCAAGGCTGGGGGCAGACGCAACAGGGATGGCATCATGATTGGGCACACCTTGATTCGGAAGGCGCGCAGTTTACCTGGAAACGATGCGCGCGCGGCGGCCGGGAATCCGGCGGTCAGGGCGGTGGGCGTAAGTCGATCGGGGGGCGCTTAAGGTGACGTCGTCGTCCCCGCCAGCGCGGGCGGGTCCGCACTCACCCGGGCATTCCCCAGGGGCGGCGAGCTGCCCTGAGCGGCGGCGCCGCTGGTGTCCAGGGCCGAACCGGCGGCCGCCGCTCCGTTGGGTGTTGCGGCAGGGGTTACCGGGACGACCGGCAGGCTGTAGGCGTCGACCTTGGACTTGGCCTCCTGCTCCTGGCGCTGCTTTTCCGTGGCGAGCCTGAGCTGCTCGCGCGCACGCTCGAATTCCTGTTGGCGCTTTTTCTCGGCCGTCGGATCCACGTTCTGCGAGGCCAGCCGCTCGATGGCGACCCGTGCATTCTCGCAATCGGACGTGTCGCGCAGCTTTTCGGGGTTCTGGTTGCACTTCATCATGATGCCGTCCAGCGTGACCCGGTCCTCCATGAGGTCCTCGACGGTCATGGAAGGGATGCGGCGCGGCGAACAGGCGACGGCGCCCATGAGGAGCGCACAAAGACATCCAAAGCCGAGAATTTGCCTGGTCGAGTGTTGCATAAGCTTCCCGAAGCCATGGTACTGAAATCGCGCCCGAGTGCGACTCCCCGCCTGTGACGCGCATCACGGCTTGACAATTTCTCGAAGCCTTTGGCCGTATCGGCAACCGACACCGTGAACTGGATACCGGGAGGGCCGGCGGTTTGACCCGGCGACGGCGGCTGTGTACCGTTCGGTCCCATGCCCGGCAGCAACCCACAAGCGGAGACCAAGCCCCTGGATTTCGAGGCCGCCATGCGCGACCTGGAGGACATCGTCGAGCGTCTGGAACATGGCGATCTGCCGCTCGAGGAATCGCTCAAGGCCTTCGAGCGGGGCATCCTGCTGACACGCAATTGCCAGTCGGCGTTGAAGGACGCGGAGCAAAAAGTCGAGATCTTGCTGAAGAAGGCCGGCGAGGCGCGCGTGGAAGATTTCGAACCCGACGACGCCAGGAACGGCTGACGGGAAGTCTCCCGTTCGGGGAGTCCCCGCCGGCGGGCCGGCCGGCGCGAATCCCCTCTCTGCTATCATTGCATTTGGCGCTCCCGGCACCATGTGGGGAGTTTGACCGCGCCGCAGGAACCGCCTATGAACGTCGACGCCCCGCCCACCAAGCCCCGCACCGCCGCCATCGAGGACGTGCAGGCCAACGCCGATACGCGGCAGATCCCGATCAACAAGGTCGGCATCAAGGACATCTACCATCCGGTCAAGGTGAAGGACCGCGCGAACGGCGAGCAGCACACCGTGGCCAACTTCAACATGTACGTCAATCTTCCGCACGACTTCAAGGGCACGCACATGTCGAGGTTCGTCGAGATCCTGCATCGACACGAGCGGGAGATATCCGTGGACTCGTTTAGCAAGATGCTCGAGGAGATGACCGGCTATCTGCACGCCGACTCGGGCTGGGCGTGAACGTCGGATGGGCCGCGCCGTGCACTCTGCTGGCGTTGTTGGCCGTGATGGTTAAGGTGGCAGGAGTGACCGTGAGTGTGCCGGCCTGGAAGTTCGCGACATCGAGAAGGTAATTCGGGTTGCCGACGATCAACCCGCCCTGAGCCCGGAGTGATCAAGTACGGCCCGACCGGCCGGTACTGCGATCCTGCCGCAATGCTCGGCAGGGAGAGCGTTGGACCCAGAGTCAATTGCAGGTTCGCGTCGGGCTGCAAACCCAACTCGGGTCATAAACGGTCATTCCCGGCAGTCTTCCCTCACCAGTACCCAGTAGTCAGCCAGGTCCGCCGGCATTGGGTCTCCCGTGCCTATGACCTCTGTAATCCCCGACCTCGACGATGCAGCCTGGCCGTATTGATCGTTAACGTGCGACCGCCGGCCCAAGCTGAAAGTCGTAGTTGGCCGCCTGGAGCATGTTTGAGCAAGACGGTGAACGAATAGGTTCCCACGGGGTCGGTAACCCCAGGAGTCGGAGCCAAGGTGGGAGTACGGTGACGACCTCGCTGGCGGCTTCGCCGTTGACAAACCCCGTGATCTCATACGATTGAGGATTGGGAAGGCCGAGTAGCGGCTGACGTCGGTGGCTGACACAGTGAGCTGCACGGGGTGATGGTCAGCGACGCGTTACCCGGATCGAAAGTAATATTATAATTCGTCGATGAGATCGATCCGATGTTTGCCGTGCCGTAGTAGGTTCCAATCGGGCTTGTCACGGTGGCCGGGGTAGTGACGCCTGGGCTGCCGGTCAAGTCGCTGGTAGAAAACGTCTCCCCGTTGGCGAAGTTCCCGGTTGCGCTGAATGAGGTCACGGTGACAGCCGTGGACCCGTAAAGCCGAGTTGCAACGACATTCGTCACGGTCAAGTTCAGAAGCGGGAGAAACCGTCAATGTTCCACCCTGAAACGAGAAGGTGTAATTCGCCGACCACAATGACCCGGCAGAGACGGTGACCGGATAGCTGCCCACCGGGCTCGACTGGTTTGCCAGGGTGGTGACGCTCGGTAAGCCGGTCAAGGCGTTATTCTGATTGTCGCCATTGACGAAGCCGGTGTACTTGAACTGGTCGATGGTCAGATCGAGACTGGGATTGGACTGACCGTAGAGGCGGCTCAGGTAAGACGATGGCAAATTGAGTGCGATCGTCAGGGCGCCAGGCTTGATCGTCAAAATTCCGGTCACGAACTGCGCGGAACTGAACGTGTAATCGGGATCGGCGTATGCCAGGTTGCCCTGCGAAATCGTGATGGGTACAAACCCGCCGGGCTTTCCGGATCAGCAGTCGTTGCGTAGTTCGGTTGGTTGCTAAGGAGCGATTGGTTGAGGAAGTCCCCGTTGACGAATCCGGTGATGCCGTAGTTGAAAGCGGGGTTCACGGCCCCGTAGGTCCGGCTCGCGGTTCCCCGCGGTGACGGTCAGAACAGCCGGCGTGACCATCAGGTATCCGGGCGTAGAGGAGTAGGAGATGGTGTAATCCGAATCGAGAGCCCGCCGGCCGTGATCGGATACGGCCCGCCGCTTACCGTACTGGCCGCGCTCGGCCGAGCAAGTAAGCGTTGGCGGGGTTGTGATGCTCGCCGCTGTGTCGCCATTAACCAGGCCAGTGTAGCTGGCGGTCAGGGTCGGTCGTGCCGTCCCGTAGACCTTACTGGCCTGCGGCCTGGATCATGAGCGGCGCGGGTGTAATGGTCAGATAGCTGCCTGTGAACTGGATTGTGTAGTTCGAATTCGCGGCCAACGTGCCCTGAGTGATCGCATAGGGCCCTCCCGAGACGTGCTCTCCGGTTGTCCGGCTTAGCGTGCCCTTCAACAAGGTCGAGGCGGTGTCGCTGGACTGAAACCCGCTGGAGCTATACGTCAAGGGAGGGTCTTCTCGCCGTACGCCTTGGTTTGTGGACTCGCCGTGATCGTCAGGATCGCCGAGGTGACGGAAAGGACGCCGTTGACGTAATCGATCGTGTAGTTGCTCAGGCCC
>CAVTNZ010000029.1:0-13383 GCA_963736185.1 uncultured Gammaproteobacteria bacterium
CAAGAATCGGGCGCAGCGTTCGATGATCGGGTCGAGCGCCTTCTGCACATAGGCGACGGTCTCGACCTCGGTCTCGAAATCGCAGCGTTCCCGAAAACGCTCGCGTGCCGCGAAAGCGCGGCGCGGCGCGGGCTGGCGCGCCAGTGCGATCTCCAGATCGAGCGCCGCCGCCCTACCGAAGCGTCGCGCAATGCCCGCACGCGGCAACCGCATCAGCTCGCCGATCCGGCCGACGCCCATGGTGCGCAGCCTGGAGAGCTTCTCGCCATCCCAGCAGGTGCATGCCACCGGCAGCTTCGCAAGCCGCCCCGCGAGCGAGCCGGGATCCTCGATGAGGGCCTTTTGGCCGGCGCGGGCCAACCAGAGCGCCGCCAAAGTCGAAGGCGCCGTCGAGCTTTGCGCACGGAGCTTCAGTGCGCTCCATGCCGCATCGATGTCCGCATGCAGTGCCGCGAGCGAACCGAAGAGTTTCACGCTGCCCCTGATCTCCAGGAGCAGCGCGTTGGGCGGCTCGATGCTCACCCACGGCGTGAATCGCTGTGCGTGCAGGCACAGCCGTTCGAGGCTCGCGTTCGTGCCTTGCGGGCCGACCAGTGCCGGAAACACCACCGCGTACCACAGGTGTTTCAGGCGCGAGCGAGCGGACTCCTGCTGCGGCGGAGGCGGCGGCGAGACGGGCGCCGACGGTGCGGCGGCGGGACGCCGTGCGGCCGGCGCCTCGGGGGCGGCGAACAAATCCGCCATGGCGGGGGCGCGCGACCGCATGTCAGCCCGCGGAGTTGGCGCTCAGCGCGGCAGGTGGGGAAACATGGAGATCGACGGGGCCCGGCCGTCCTCCCTGAACCTTGATGATATCGAGACGCGGGGAGTGATCTCCCCGGCTGAGCAACAGGCGCAACGACGCCGGTGAAGACTCGAATCGATGGCGCTCGGGGCGGAACAGAATACCGAGGGACTTCCCGGCCTCCGCCGCCAATTTCAAACGTCTCAGCCAACGGTCGTCGGTGCCCTTCAGCCACAGCAGGACGGCCGCGCACACCCCGGAGCCCAACGCCTGCTCGGCGGCCCACAAGGCTTCCGTCCCGCTGACCGGCCTGACCACCAAGAGCCGGTCGAGATCGATTCCGTGTTGTGCCAAGGCAGGTGCGAAAGGTTCGTGCGGAGGAGCGATCCAAACCAACCAGGGGGTCTCACCCTGGACCTGTTGGGATTGCATCAATGCGGGCAGAAAAAGCTGAACTTCGCCGAGGCCGGGCGCATCCAGCAACACCTCGATGAGCGACGCCGTCGGCCAGCCTCCTCCGGGTAGGCGCGCATCGAGCTCGCTTCGTCCGGTGGGCCAAACCGGACGCGACGACGACGGGTGCTTACCGAGACCGGCCGAGGCGTCCCGGGAGCTTAAAGATAACTTCCAGACACGCGCATCGGCCAGAATGCTGCCAAGCGAGGGTGTTTCACGCGGCATCCACGTCTTTACCGCGCCGAAGCACTCCGACCACCACTCCTTCGATCATCATGGGCTCTTTTTTCAGATCGACGCGGATGGGTTCGAAATCCGCGTTCTCGGGCAAGAGCCACACGATGGTGCCTTCTTGCTTATAACGCTTGACGGTCACTTCGTTCTCGAGACGCGCGACGACGATCTGACGATTGCGCACCTCGGGCGTGCGATGCACGGCCACCAGATCGCCATCCAGGATGCCGGCATTTTTCATGCTCATGCCCTGCACCTTCAGCAGATAGTGCGGCGCAGGCTGGAACAATTGAGGATCGATTTGATAGTGCCGCTCGATGTGTTCTTCGGCCAGGATCGGACGGCCGGCGGCGACTCGGCCGATCAACGGCAGTCCCAGCTGTTCCCTCAAAATATCCTTGAGCTGAATGCCGCGCGAAGCACCGGGGATCAAATCGATGACGCCCTTGCGTTGCAAGGCACGCAAATGTTCCTCGGCCGCATTCGGGGATTTGAAGCCCAGGGTGCGTGCGATCTCCGCGCGGGTGGGCGGCATGCCGTTCTCGGCGATCGATGCCTGGATGAGCCTCAAGATCTGAGTTTGTCGGGGCGTGAGATCCGTCATGACGTCACCTGTATATGCAGCCAGTTGACTGTCATTATATACAGTTCGGGAATACTGGCAAGTGCCCTTGAGGCGAGGTAACTTGCCGGATCGTCCAACATGGCTAACCTCAAGGAAATCATGAAAAAAGACCCCCAGTCGGACAGGGCCCTCGGAATGGACCGGCCGATCACGCGGCGCGATTTCCTGAACGGCGTCGCCGCCGGCACGGCGGCCCTGACGGGAGCGCCGCTGTTCGCCGATAGCCCCGGCGATAGCCCCGGACAACCCGCCCCTCCGGCAGGCTCGGCCGCCGCAGCGTCGACCGCGGCCCAGGACGCTCCCGGTTACTATCCCCCGCTCCTCACCGGCATGCGCGGCAGTCACCCCGGATCTTTCGAGTCCGCCCACGCCTTGCGCGACGGCAAGGCGCCGCCCACCCCCGTCGATACGGGCGAACAATACGATCTCATCGTGGTGGGCGCTGGCATCTCGGGTCTCGCCGCCGCGCATTTCTATCGCGAGCACGCCGGCCGCGCGAGCCGCATCCTCATTCTCGACAATCACGACGACTTCGGCGGCCATGCGAAGCGCAACGAATTCAGCCTCGACGGGCATCTCAATCTGCTGAACGGCGGCACGCTGGAAATCGACAGCCCGCGCCCTTACAGCAAGGTGGCGGACGGACTGCTGCGCGCGCTCGACATCCAGGTCGAAAAGCTCATCAAGACCACGCAGCATCTGGATTTCTACGAGAACATGGGCCTCAAGGAAGGCACCTTCTTCGATCGCGAGACCTTCGGCACCGACAAGCTGGTCTTGGGCATGGGCGGATACCACGCCGACAAATCCTCGCTGGCCCAGGCGGTGCTGCAGGCGCCCTTGTCCGATCGGGCGCGCCAGGAAATCGTGCAGATCGAAACCGCGCAAATCGACTACATGGCCGGCATCTCCTCGGCGGAAAAGAAGCTGCGCCTCTCGCGCATGAGTTACGAGGCCTTCCTGCGCGACGTGGTGAAGGTCGATCCGGCCGTCAATACCTACTACCACGCGACCACCATGGGTGAATGGGGGGTCGGCACGGATGCGGTATCGGCGCTCGATTGCTGGGGCTTCGGCATGCCGGGTTTCCAGGGCATGAAACTCGCCAAGGGATCGACGCCGCGCATGGGACCGACGCCCGCCGGCTACGAGGATACCGGCGGCTCCTACCGGCTGCATTTTCCGGACGGCAATGCCACCATCGCGCGCTCGCTGGTGCGCGACCTCATACCGCAGGCCGTCGGCGGGCGCGCGAATGCCGCGCATGCGGCGGAACAGATCGTCACGGCGCGCGTCGACTACTCGCAGCTCGATCGCGCCGGTGCGCCGATCCGGCTGCGATTGAGCAGCACGGTGGTTCGTGCGCGCCATCTGGGCGCCCCGGTGGGCGCGAGCGACGTGGAAGTGACTTACATGCGGGCCGGCTCCGCCTATACGGCGCGGGCACGGGGCGTGGTGCTCGCCTGCTACAACATGATGATCCCCTATCTATGCCCGGAACTGCCGCCCGAGCAAAAGGAGGCCCTCCACAGCCTGGTGAAGACCCCGCTCGTCTACACGAGCGTGGCGCTCACCAATTGGCAGGCATTCGCCGCGTTGAAGCTATACGGCGTCTATGCGCCGGGCAGCTACCACAGCTATTTTCATTTGAATCCGCACGTCACCATCGGCTCCTACGACAGCACGAAGTCGCCGAGCGAGCCCATTCTCGTGCACATGGTGCGCACCCCCTGCAAGCCGGGGCTGCCCGAGCACGATCAGAATCGCGCTGGCCGTGCAGAGCTGCTCGCGACGCCCTTCGAGACCTTCGAGCGCAACATCCGCGACCAGCTCGGCCGCACGCTCAAGGACGGGGGTTTCGATCCGGCGCGCGACATCACGGCGATCACCGTGAATCGGTGGCCGCACGGCTACGCCCCGGAATACAACGCGCTGTTCGAGCCCGAGCTGCCCGAAAATCGGCAGCCGCACGTGATCGGCCGCGCGCCGTTCGGCAGGATCACCATCGCGAACTCCGACGCCGGAGGCGCGGCGTACACCGATTCGGCGATCGATCAGGGTCATCGGGCGGTCATGGAGCTGTTGCACGGATGAAGCGTCCGGAGAGCGTCCAATTCGCGGCCGGCTGTAAAACTTACATACCCGGCGGGACGGCGGAGCCGCAGTTTCCTTACGATGGGTTAATCTCAGCCTCGAAATTGGGTAAAATCGTCGCCGGGAAGAGACATTAAGATGCTTTCAGTTGCAATCAACGCGCGAATTTGGCTTTATGTGTGACTGTGTTGCGACGCATTCGAGCCCGACTTAGCGACTGGACTTGCGTGCGAGGACACGTTCGGATTTCCGAAACGAATGAATTAACAACCCTAGGGGACTATTTATGACATTTTCCACGACACTCAAGGCCTCAGTCGCCGCGGCCTGCCTCATTGCGTTCGCAGGATGCACGGACCTGAAGCCGATGCAGGCTCAGATCGACGATCTCAAATCGCAGGTGGCGAAGCTGCAGAGCGACACCGCGAAGGCCGAGAGCGATGCTCAGGCCGCTCAAAGCGCCGCTCAGAGCGCCTCCTCCACGGCGTCCGGCGCGCAGAGCACCGCGAACCAGGCTCTGTCGACCGCCCAGCAAAATTCGCAGGCGATCGAGCAGATCAACGAGAAGATCGATCGCATGTTCAAGAAGTCCGTCTCGAAGTAATTCGACCGGCACCTCTTGCGAGAACCAGCGCCGCGGTCATGCCGCGGCGTTTTCTTTTGTGGGTGTGCCGCCTCGATCCGCGGCGATCAATAGCGGATCAGCGCGGAGCCCCAGGTGAATCCTCCGCCGAACGCCTCGAGCAGCAGAAGCTGCCCGCGCTTCACGCGTCCGTCGCGAACCCCCGTGTCGAGCGCCAGCGGCACCGAAGCCGCGGAGGTGTTGCCCTGGTCTGCGATGGTCACTATGACGCGCTCCATCGGCAGATCGAGCCGCCTCGCGATGGCCTCGATGATGCGGATGTTGGCCTGGTGCGGAATCAGCCAGTCGAGATCGCTCTTCGTGAGGTTGTTCGCGCTCAGCGTCTCGGTGACCAGGTGTCCGAGGGTGTTGACGGCGACCTTGTAGACCTCGTTCCCCTTCATCTGCACGGCGGCCTTGCCCTCGCGCACCAGATGGAAACCCCTCGAGACGCCGTCCGGGTACATCAGCAGATCCTTGTAGCGGCCGTCCGAATGCAGGCGGGTGCTGATGATCCCGGGCTCATCGGAGGGTTTGAGGATCACGGCGCCGGCGCCGTCGGCGAACAGCACGCAGGTCCCGCGATCGCTCCAGTCCACGATTCTCGTCAACGTCTCGGCCCCGACCACCAACGCGCATTTGGATTCGCCCAGACGCACGAACTTGTCGGCGACGCCGAGCGCATACATGAAGCTGGTGCAGGCCGCCTCCAAGCTGAATGCCGGACAACCGGTCTGAATGCCGAGGCGCGCCTGCAGCAGGGTGCCGACATTCGGAAACACCAGGTCGGGCGTCGTGGTCCCCACGCAGATCAGATCGATGTCCGCCGCGGTCACTCCGGCAGCCTGCATCGCGCGGCGGGCCGCCTGTTCGGCCAGATCGGTGGTGGTTTCGCCCTCGACGACCACGTGCCGCCGCTCGATGCCGGTGCGGCTGCGTATCCACTCGTCGCTCGTGTCGACCAGCCGCTCCAGATCGGCGTTGGTCAAGATCTTTTCCGGCAGATAGCTGCCGGTGCCCGCAATCCTCGAGTACATGGCGACCCTTTATATTCTCAGGATATTTTCAGGGGCATTTCGCCCAGCTCTTGCGCGATCTTCGCCGGGACCCCGTTTCGAGCCTCCATCACGGCGACCTCGATCGCGCGCTGAAATCCGAACAAATCGGCGCCCCCGTGGCTCTTGATCACGATCCCGTTCAATCCCACCATCGTGGCGCCATTGTATCGCCTCGGATCGAGCCGGGTGCGCAATGCGCGAAGGCTCGGGCCGGCGGCGAGCGCGCCGAGTTTGCGCGCCGTGCTCCGGCTGAACTCCTCGCGCAGAGTTTCGGTGATCAGCCGCGCGGCCCCTTCCATGGTTTTCAGCGCCACATTGCCCGTGAAGCCGTCCGTGACCACCACGTCCACCTTGTCGGAAAAAATATCGTGCCCCTCGACGAACCCCACGTAGTTCACGCCGCTCGCGGCGATCAGATTGTGCGCGCTCTGCACGATCTCGTTGCCCTTGATCTCCTCCTCGCCGATGTTGAGCAGACCCACCCTGGGCCGCTCGTGGGCGCCCTCGAGGTCCTGGGCCAGCACCGAGCCCATGACGGCGAACTGGCACAGCTGCCCGGGCGTGCAGGAAACGTTCGCCCCGGAGTCGAGCATGAACGTGTGGCCGCCCCGCGAAGGAATCAGCGACACGATCGCCGGACGATCGACGCCCGGCAGCATCTTGAGCACGAAATGCGCCATCGCCATGAGCGCGCCGGTATTGCCGGCGCTCACGCATGCATCGGCCCGCCCCGACTTGACCAGGTCGAGGGCGCGGCGCATGGAAGAGTCCTTCTTGCGTCGTAACGCGTCGCGCGGGTGGTCGGTCATCTCCACCACCTGCTCGGCGAACAGGCATTCGATGTTCGCCCGTGCGGCGGATCCCGCCTGCGGCTCGAGATCGGACCGCCGCCCCACGAGGGTGAATCGGACATCCGGAAACTCGGCTGCCGCCGCGAGGGCGGCCGGCACGCAAACCGAGGGTCCGCAGTCGCCGCTCATGGCGTCGATGGCAATGTGAAGGGGCGCGGACACGGGATTGCGCGTCTTTTAAGAAAGCCTCGAACGGCGCTCGAGCCGCCGCGGCTCGCGATCTATTCTTCGGCCCCTTCCGCTTCGACATCCGCCTTGGTCTTCAAGACCTTCTTGCCGCGATAGAAACCGTCGCGCGAGATCCGATGCCGGGAATGAGTCTCACCGCTCTTCGAGTCGATCGACACCGCGGGAGCCGCGAGAGCCGAGTGCGACCGGTGCATGCCGCGCTTCGACGGGGTCTTTCTGCTTTTTTGAACTGCCATGGGTGCTATGTCCTGTCACGTTTTCTTCAACAACTCTTTGAGCCCGCCGAAAGGACGGCGCCTCGCGTCCGATGTTCCGGCGCGCTCCGGATCCCCGGAGAGGCTCGGCACGTTGCGGCAACCCCCCGGCTCATCGCAGGCCGGTACGATCGGCAACGCCAACAACAACTCTTCCTCGGCCAGGTCCCGCAACGAGACCCTGCCTCCGACGGCGCGATACACCTCGCGCTGCGCGTCCGAGGCTTCGGCCGTCTCGTCCTCCGCAAACTCGATCTGGCTCCCGGCGCTCACCTGCAGGGCGAAACCCCGCATGCAGCGCTGACATCGCACCTGCGGCTCGGCGCGAACTTCCACGCGCGCGCCCGCTCTGCCCGGCACGCTGCTCGAAAACACAAATCTGGCGTGGACGACGCCGCGGGTGTCCGCGAGCACGTCCTCGAGCCGATCCAAATCCGCCAGCTCGTAGACGCGCTCCAGCACCGCGGCGTCCTCGGCCAGCTGTGCACAATCGACGAGGTCTGGCGGGCCGGCTGCCATGGGCCGCGTATAATAGGGCGGGTCCCCACCCCTGTCAAAACAAGCGCGTGGTGCAAGTCGTTGTTTTTGAAGTCTCCAGCCGAACTGATTTTGGCGTCCACGTCGGGCTACCGGCGGGCGCTTCTCACGCGCGTGTGCACCTCCTTTCGGTGCGTATCCCCCGGCATCGACGAGCAGCCCCATGACGGGGAGGCGGCGGGGATGCTGGTGACCCGGCTGGCGCGCGCCAAGGCTCGCGCGGTGGCCGAGCTGAATCCGGAGGCCTGGGTGATCGGATCCGACCAGGCGGCCGTGCTGCTCGATCCCTTCCAGCAGGAACGCATCCTCGGCAAACCCGGCACGCCTGCCCGCTGCATCGAGCAGCTCAGGAGCTGTTCGGGGAAAACGGTTTCCTACCTCACCGCCGTCGCCCTGGTGCGCCGCTCCGCGAAGACCGAGCTGGAATTCGTCGACACCACCCGCGTCACCTTTCGCACGCTCGATGAGGCGACGATCGAGCGGTACGTGGCCCGGGAATCCCCCCTGGATTGTGCCGGAGGCTTCAAGAGCGAGGGGCTCGGCATCGCGCTCTGCGCCTCGATCGACAACGACGACCCGAGTGCGCTCATCGGACTGCCGCTGATCCGGCTATGCGCGACGTTGCGACGCGTGGGCTTCGAGCTTCCCTGAACCGCCGCGCCCGCCTCGGTGCGGGCTCAAGCGCGGCGGCGTCCCGCCCGCCGCGGCGACTTGCGGGGGGTCACCGCGATGGCGTCGAGCACGGCGACGAGATCCTCCGGCAGCGGCGCACTCGCATGGAACGGCACCCCCGATCCGGGCCAATCGAACGCCACGGACTGCGCGTGCAGGAAGATGCGCTTCAAGCCGAGACGCTTGAATTCCGCATTGCGCTCGCGATCCCCGTACTTGTCGTCCCCCAGCAGGGGGTGGCCCGCGAACGCCGCGTGCACCCGGATCTGGTGCGTTCGCCCCGTCGGAATATCCACTTCCATCAGCGTCGCCGCGCTGCCAAAGAACTGCACCGGCTTGAACAGGCTCACCGAGGACTTGCCGGCGGGGGCCACCCGCACGTGGCGTTCGCCGTGGCTGCGGCCATCGGTCGCCAGCGGTGCGTCTATTCGTTTGGCGCCGAGCTGCCAGCTGCCCGCCACGAGACCGAGATAGGTCTTGTGCATGCCCGAGCCGCGGATCAGCGCATGCAGCGCCACCAGCGTCGCCCGGTCTCGCGCCACGCACAGGCATCCGCTGGTATCCCGGTCGAGGCGATGCACGAGCTCAAGCGTCTCGCGCGGTCGCGAGGCGCGCAGCGCCTCGATCACGCCGAAGCTCATGCCGCTGCCGCCATGCACGGCCACGCCCGGCGGCTTGTTGATCACCAGGAGATGCTTATCCTGGAATATCACCGACTTCTCGATGAGCTCCTGCAGGCTGGTCGAGGGCCGGCCGGGCTCCTCCGAGGATTCGAGGCGAACCGGCGGCAGCCTGACTTCATCGCCCGCCGCCATACGGTATTCGGCGTCGACCCGCTTTTTGTTGACCCGCACCTCGCCCTTGCGCAGCAGCCGGTAGACGCGGCTGCGTGGCACGGACTTGAAATGCCGCATGAGGAAATTGTCGATGCGCTGGCCCGCCTCCTGCTCGGTGATGGTGCGCAATTCGAGCGGGCTTTTGGCCGCCGCGGCGTTTCCCGGTGCCTCGATTAGTTCTTTCATATCCCGCATCTTACGCCGGTTCATCATCTAAGACATTGATTACATTGACCCTGTTCGCCCGCTATGGTAATGTTTCAAAACCGTGTCGAGCGCCTGCCCTTTTTGAAGGGAAGCGAGGGCTCGAATATCTTCGTGGGTAGACGAGCCGACACCGGTTTCGGCGGCGGCCCCAACCATTTGGGGGCGCCGCATATTAGTTGGTTCTGGACATCCAGACCATCGCTCGGCCGATGAGCCAATGCTGGATACCCTTCGGGATCTCCCCCGGATATCCAGCAGGCGTTAACCGAGAACAAGGCCCCGGGCTTGCTGTATACGTTTTGGCAGAATTGGGTTGAATCGATGCCGTTCGCAGGGTTTGCGTTCGGTGTTTCCCTATTCATTGCTGCTGTTGTCATTACGGCGATGGGTCGTCTCGCGGCCCCGGCTCTAATTCTCGCACCCTCCTCGGCCTCCACCATCCTAGTTGGGGCAAATGAAAAGAATGCTCGTCAACGCAGTTCAAGAAGAAGAACTGCGAGTCGCACTCGTCGACGGTCAGAAACTCTACGACTTATCGATCGAGATCCCGTCACGGGAACAGAAAAAATCCAACATCTATAAGGGCCGGATCACCCGCGTCGAGCCGAGTCTCGAAGCGGCGTTCGTCGAATACGGGGCGCAGCGCCACGGCTTCCTGCCGCTGAAGGAGGTCTCCAAGGAGTATTTCCGCTCCCAGCCCGCGCCCGGCGGACGGCTCAACATCAAGGACCTCCTGCAGGAAGGCCAGGAGCTCATCGTTCAGGTGGAGAAGGAGGAGCGCGGCAACAAGGGCGCCGCCCTCACCACCTTCATCAGCCTGGCGGGACGCTTCCTCGTGCTGATGCCGAACAATCCACGCGCGGGCGGCGTCTCGCGGCGCATCGAGGGCGAAGACCGCGATCAGATGCGCGAAGCCATGAACGGGCTGGTCATCCCCGAGGGCATGGGAGCCATCGTGCGCACGGCCGGCGTCGGCCGGTCGACCGAGGAGCTGCAGTGGGATCTGAACAATCTCAAGGCCGCGTGGGATGCCATCGGCCAGGCGCACCAGGGCCGCCCCGCCCCGTTCCTCATTTTCCAGGAAAGCGACGCGGTGACGCGCGGCTTGCGCGATTATTTCTCGGACGACGTCGGCGAATGCCTCATCGATCAGCCGGAGGCTTTTCAGAAGGCGCAGGAGTACATGCAGCGCTTCATGCCGCCGGATGCGCAGCGCAAACTCAAGCTCTATCAGGATCCGGTGCCGCTGTTCACGCGCTACCAGATCGAAAGCCAGATCGAATCGGCGTATTCGCACAAGGTTACGCTGCCGTCAGGCGGCAGCCTCGTCATCGACCACACCGAGGCGCTGGTCTCGATCGACATCAATTCCGCGCGCTCGACGCGCGGCGGAGACATCGAGGCGACCGCCCGCAACACCAACCTGGAGGCGGCCGAGGAAATCGCACGGCAGCTGCGTCTGCGCGACATCGGCGGACTGATCGTGATCGATTTCATCGACATGGAGTCGACCGCCAATCAACGCGCGGTCGAGGACATGCTGCGCGATGCCGTCAAGATGGACCGCGCGCGGATCCAGCTCGGCCGGCTCTCGCGCTTCGGCCTGCTGGAGCTCTCGCGCCAGCGTCTGCGTCCCGCACTGAGCGAAACCACGCACATCAACTGTCCGCGCTGCAGCGGCATGGGAACCATCCGCGGCGTCGAGTCGATGTCGCTCGCGCTGCTGCGCCTGATCGGCGAGGAGGCGCGAAAGGAGCGCACCGGCCGCGTCATCGCGCAGGTGCCGGTGGATGTGGCGACGTATCTCATGAACGAGAAACGCGAGTGGATGAATCAAATCGAGGCGAGGGACAAGGTGTCGCTCGTGATCGTGCCCAACCCGCACATGCAAACGCCCGCGTACAGCCTGCGCCGCATCCGTGACGATGAAAAGGAGCTTCCGGAAAACACGACCGTCAGCTATCAGATCGCCGAGCAGCCCGTGCTCGACGATTCCAACATCGGCACCCGCGACAAGAAGCCCCAGGGCGAGGCGCCGCTGGTCCCGAGCATCCTGCCGGTTGAGGCCTCGCCCATTCCGGTCCCGGAGCCGGAGCCGCCCGCGGCGGCCCCGGCAGCCGCGGCGGCCGCCGCGCCCCAGGTCGGCGCATTCGTGAGGCTCTGGCGCTGGTTGTTCGGCAATCCGGCACCGAAAGCCGAGGCCAATGCCTCGACCAGCACCGAATCGCAACCGCAGCGCGAACGCTCCTCGCATCGGGATGCACGCCATGAGCGCTACCGGGGCGGCGACCGGGAGCGCGGACGCGACCGGGATCGAAGCCGGGATCGTGACGGGCGCCGGGACGGCCCACGGGAGGGAGGGCGCGACCGGGACGTGCGGCGCGAAGGCCGGGCACGCCCGGAGGGCGAGCGCCCTCGCGGCGATGGCGAGCGGTCGCGCGGTGAAAGCCGCGCCGACGGGTCCCGCCGCAACGAGAGCCCGCGTGCAGCGGACGCCACACGCGGCGAGGGGCCGCGGAGCGATGCACCTCGCGGCGATGCGGCCGCACCCCGTGCGGATCAAGCACCGCGTGCGGAGCCCTCCCAGAATCGCAGCGCCGACTCCGGCGGTGAACGCCCGGAGCGCGGCGAGCGCGGCGGCCGCGGCCGCCGGCGGCGCGGTCGCGGCGGACGGCGCGAAGGCGGCGAGGCAAACGGCAGCGGCCAGGGCGCCGCCCCGTCGCTCAACGGGGAACCCGGGGCGGCCGCTGGCGGCCGCGGTGACAACGGCGCGCGGGCGGACAGCGGTCGGTCCGATTCGCAGCCCGCACCCGCATCGCAGAACGCCGCGTCAGAGCCATTTTCGGCGCCGTCCGCACCTGCACCGGCCGGGGAGACGTCCAGACCGCCCTCTTCCTCCCCGCAGGAGAAGTATGTGGTGTGGTCCTCCGCACCGAGCGACGTGCCGCGCACCGGACCTGACGATCGATAGGGCTCGGGGAGGCGCCCCCGCCGGTCTCAACCGGGCCGGCGGGGGCGCAGCCGCAACCGCAGCGTAAGGGCGGCGCCGATCGAGATCAAAGCGGCCGCCGCTCCTCGAAGGAATGCGATCGCCGCGCCGCTCAGCGTGCCGAGGGCGGCATGGCGGCGGCCGAAGAAGAACAGCGCGCTGAGGGCCGCGGCTGCGATCACATAGCCCAAGATCCAGCCCAGCCGCTCCCCCCGCGCCAGCCGGCGCGCCGCGAGCTCATCTCCAGGGCGGCCGGGACGCAGGCCATACGCCACGATCGCGACCACCACGAGCAGGCCCACGACGGAATTCGCATCTTGAAGAAGGTGGGCTCCCACGAGCCTATGGCCGCCAAGCTGCACCACCGGCTCATCCAGCACCGGAAACATGCGCACCCCGCGCGCGCCCTCGTGGGTGAAAGCATCCCAGACGAGATGCGTCACCGCCCCGAACAGCACGCCGCCGGCGGCCAGCGCCCATTGCTTGATGCTCGTCACGTCCGCGGGTGCGTACGACCCGCGCCATCGCGCATGGGCACCCGCGGGCAGCACCTCGATCAACGGCCGCTTGATCAGCCATTGGAACAGCCAATAGGTGGCGAGGCCGGCGGGCAGGCAGAAGGTGATGAGCGCCGCGGCGCTGTGAGTCTCGAAGCGCGTCGGCTGCCACGGCAGGAAGCGGCCGAAGTCCGGAACCATGCTGCCGACGACCACGGCCGAGAGCAGGCGCCATCGGGCGAGCAGTCGGCCGAACGGAAGCACGGTGGCCGGGTGGGATAAGGTAAACGGCATCAAAAGCTCAGAATGTCATCTCGTTGCAATATTACAGAACTATAAAGGCCGCAGATTTTACCCCGCGCCGAGACCATCCATGGCCACACACGCAGACGCCGTCATTCCGAGCTCGAAACCCTCGCCGCTCGTGGGCCATCGGCCGAATCCCTGGTTCAACCTGCTCTCCGGCGCGGTCATCGTC
>CAVTNZ010000030.1:0-8494 GCA_963736185.1 uncultured Gammaproteobacteria bacterium
CCCCGCTCCCGGCAGATGCAGCAAGCGCGGCTGGAAAACCCGCGCCTCGGCTTGCCCAAATCGCAAGGCGATCGCGACATCGACGATTTGAGAGGCTGCCGTTGCATCGACGAAAGTGTGTGGGAAGTCGAGCAGTGCGGACAACCTCGACGCCTGCGCCTTCGCCACATCGAGAAGAGCGATGCGCATCGCTGCAGCAAGCGTGTGGCAATCGGGCGGAGTTGCCCCTGCGGTCAGGGAATCCAACGGGTTGCCCCCTCGATCAACTCCACCAGTCTCGCCTGCTCCTGCGCATCGAGATCCACGAGCGGGGCGCGCACGGGACCGGCGGACATGCCCATGGCTCGCAGCCCTGCCTTGACGATGCTCACGGAGTAGCCGCGTTTACGATCACGTAACTCGACCAACGGCATGTAAAACTCGGCGAGCATGGCGTTGACCATGGCCTCGTCGCGGGCGCGTAATGCTTCAAAGAATCGGCTCGCCAGCGCCGGATGGAAGGTGAAGACCGCCGAGCTGTACGATTGCACCCCGACGGCCTGGAATTGGGGCGCGTAAACTTCGGCGGTCGGCGCACCGTTGACGATCGCCAGCCGTTCGCCAACCAGGCGCTTGAGCTCGGCCACCGGGGCCGTATCACCGGTCCCGTCCTTGAGGGCGACCACGTTCGGGCATTCGTCCGCAAGAATCGCCATGGTCTGAGGGGTGATCACGGCATTGTCCCGGCTGTACGGAATGACGGCGATCGAGACCGCCGCACTTACCGCTCGAAGATGCCGGAGCAGGCCCTGCTGTTCGCTGCGAATCAGGTACGGCGGCAGCAACAGCACCGCATCCGCCCCTGCCCGCTCGACGGCACGGGCCATATCACAGGCCATGGCAGTTCCATAGGCAGCTCCGCCAATCACAGGGACGCCTCCCGACAATCGAACGGTGGCGCGCACTACCTCCTCATGCTCCGCGAGGCCAAGGGAAAAGATCTCCCCCGCGCCGCCTGCGGCCACCAGGGCGGTTGGATGATAGGCGGCCAGGAATGCGACATGGGATTCAAGTCCGCCTCGGTCAAGGGAGCCGTCAGCGTTAAAAGGCGTCGCGGGAAAGGCCATGATGCCCTCCGCGATGCGCGCTTTGATCTCATCGGGGGCCAACATGTCGGATATGTCTCAGTTAATGGGATTGGTGTCCTACTCCCTGAAACTTATAGCGAGAACCCCCATCAGTCAAGTTGATGTGGCTGCTCCAGGTGGCCGAGGCGCTCGGATATGCTGCGCGCAGCAATCACCACCTCCGCGCCGATCCGGTCGAACTTGGCGAGAATCCGATCAGCCGGTCCCGATACGCTGATCGCGGCTACGGGCACGCCGCGGTGATCAAATACTGCGGCCGCGCAACACGCCAGCGTCTGCTCGAATTCACGCCGATCGTCAGCGAAGCCGCGTTGCTGAATGGCCAGCAGGCTGCGCTCGAACGCGGCCTTGTCGACGATGGTCTCCGGAGTGAAGCGCGTAAGCTCCAACCGCTCGATCAGCGCATGGCGCTCGCTCGATCGAAGCGCCGCGAGATAGGCTTTGCCGAGGCCGCTGGCGTGCATCGGACGCCGAGATCCCAGCCTCGAACTGATGGTCACGGATTGCGGTCCCTGTTCGCGGTAGATGAGCACCATGCTGTCGGAATCAAACACAGCGAGATTCACGGCCTCCCGGGTTCCCTCCAGGAGACCCAAAAGCATGGCCGGCGCCACGCGCATGATGTCGGTCGACTGCAATGCCGCCACGCCGAGTTGAACCGTCTCGCGCCCGAGCCGCCAGCGCGCCGTGGTCCCGCTCACCTCCAAAAAACCGAGTTCCCGCAAGCGTTCTGCGATTCGGTACGTCGTACTTCGACTGAGCCCGATCGCAGCCGCGACCTCGGCGACGCTCGCTTCCGGCACCCGCTTGAAAAATTGCAGAATAGCCAGTCCGCGTTCCAAGGTCCCTATGGCAGGTTCCACTGACTTTGTCTTGACTTTCGCGGTCACCTGTTTCTTCAATTGAGCCTTCCCGTGGTTGATTTCAATATTGCCGCGCGCCGCACGCGCCAAGGATGACCGGTGAAGCCCATCGTCGCAATCGTCGCGCAAGGATCCATGGGTGCAGGTCTGGCTCGACGGCTGACCGAAAACGGCGTCACCGTACTCACCGATCTCACCGGGCGCAGCGAGCAGAGCCGTGCCCGCGCGCGTTCCTCCGGAATGACCGTCGTGAATCGTGAGGAATTGGCCAGTGCCGATATACTCATGTCGGTGATGCCGCCGGCGCAAGCATTGCCGTTCGCGACGCTTCTCGCTCCCATCCTGGGACGTGCTTCCAAAAAGCCCCTGTTCGTGGATTGTAATGCCGTGAACCCGGCCATGGTGCAATCCATCGAGCGAATCATCAAATCCGGCGGCGCCTCCTTCGCGGACGTGGGAATCATTGGCTTGCCGCCCAGGCCCGGCGCGCCGGACCCCAAGCTGTACGCCGCGGGAGATGGTGCGCAAGCCTTGGCGGTGCTCAACGACTATGGCTTGTGCATTCGGCCGCTCCAGGGACCGGTGGGGACCGCATCCTCGCTGAAGATGTCATATGGCGGCATCACCAAGGGACTTCTTTTCGTGTCGAGCGCGATGGTGCTCGCGGCCTCGCGCGCCGGGGTCGGCGTCCCATTGGTCATCGAGCTTTCCGAGAGCGAACCGCAACTCCTGTCATCGTTGTCGCGGCGCATTCCCGACATGCTGCCTAAAGCCTATCGGTGGGTCGCCGAAATGGAGCAGATCAGCGATTTCACCGCCGCGGACACGGCGGCGGCCGCGCTGTATCGCGCCGCTGCTCAGTTCTATGAACGCATGGCCGCAGACTTTTCGAGTGGCGGCATCGAAACCGCTGCGTTGGGCGAGTTTGTCGCCAACGCGCTGTCGCGGCAGAACGCCCCGCGGGAGTAGCGCGCGCCCTCGGTCCGCTTGCATACTATCAATCGCTGTGCTAAAAACTGAACCATATGGTTCAGTATGTGCGAGCCCACCTCGATGCCTCGTTTGGCGCGCTTTCGGATGCCACGCGACGCGGTGTTCTGGAGCAGCTGGGACGGTCAGACGCCTCGATTACGGACCTTGCCGAAAAATTCCACATGACCCTCACGGGCATGAAGAAGCATGTCGGCGTCTTGGAGCAGGCCGGGCTCGTCACCACGGAAAAGATCGGCCGGGTGCGGACCTGCAAGCTGGGCATGCGCCGCTTGGAGGAAGAGACGGCATGGCTCGAGCGGTACCGCCAGCTCTGGGCTTCACGCTTCGATGAGCTGGATAAGGTTGTCGAAGAACTGCATAGCAAGGAGAGAATCGATGGCCGCAAAAGAGAGAATGAGCCCACGGCTGCGGAAAAGCGTACGTCGGTGGAACGAAAGTCCGAGCGTGAGCTCATCGTCACGCGCACCATCAGCGGCCCGCCCCGCCTCGTTTTCGAGGCGTTTACCACGCCCGAACTGCTCATGCGATGGTGGGCGCCGAAATCACTGGGCATATCCCTGCTCTCCTGCGAAGCGGATGTCCGGGCGGGCAGCCGATACCGTTTCGTGTTCGGCCAGGATGCCTCCAAGACCATGGCATTCCATGGCAGGTACCTCGAAGTAACACCTCATTCGCGTCTGGTCTGGACCAATGAGGAAGGTGACGACGGCGGCGCCGTGACCACGGTGACCTTCGAGGAAAAAGGAGGCAGGACGCTGCTGACCATGCATGATCTGTACCCCTCGAAGGAAGCTCTCGACGGATGCTCGCCGGCATGGAGACTGGAATGGCCGAGACACTCGAGCAACTCGAGGAGCTGGTCGTGAGCCTGGGCGTCAATTTGAATCGGTCCGGGTGAGCGGCTTCCCCGAATGAGCTCACGATGGACGGGGATATCGCAACGCGGCAAGCAACAGGGTAAATGCGGCCCTTGGCTGGAACCCGGCGCCCGGTCGGCCTGGCACACGCACCCGCTCGGTCAGACTCTCATCGTCACGGCCGGTTCTGGTTGGACCCAGTGCGAGGGCGAGGGGGTCGTGGGCGACGCGCTGAAAGCGATGATCGAGCACTTCGTGCCCGTGAAGCGCGAAGGCCGGCCCGAGGAGATCGCGAACACGGTTCTGTTTTTGTGCAGCGATGCGGCAAGCTACATCACCGGCCAGTCGATCTCTGTCGATGGCGGCTATGTTATGCGCTAGGCGCTGATGCGCGTATCCTGCGACCCATGACAACGGCAACATCCGGCGTAGCGTGGGTCGTCGGGGTCGGCGCCTCAGCGGGACTGGGCGCCGCGCTCGCGAGGCGCGGCGGGTCACGGCGGAATACGCGGTGCCTTTTCTTGCCCACGCCACGATGGAGCCGCAGACCTGCACCGCGCACGTCACCGCCGATGGCGTCGAGATCGGGCGCCGACCCAGATCCCGCCACCGCGCTCGCCACTGCGGCGATCGCTGCCGGCGTGAGCAACGAGAAGATCACGGTTCATCGCATGTTGCTCGGCGGCGGCTTCGGCCGCGCGGGCCAATTCAGGAGTTCGTCCGCCAGGCCGTCGTCATCGCCAAGGAGTTCAAGGAACCGGTCAAGCTCGTCTGGTCGCGCCAACAAGACGTGGCCCACGATCTCTACCGGCCGTGCGGCGTGGCGCGCCTAGTCGCCGGCCGGCGACTAGGCGCGCCACGCCGCACGGCCGGTAGAGATCGTGGGCCACGTCTTGTTCGCGCGACCAGACGAGCTTGACCGGTTCCTTGAACTCCTTGGCGATGACGACGGCCTGGCGGACGAACTCCTGGAATTGGCCCGCGCCGGCCGAAGCCGCCGCCGAGCAACATGCGATGAACCGTGATCTTCTCGTTGCTCACGCCGGCGGCGATCGCCGCAGTGGCGAGCGCGGTGGAGGGTCTGGGTCGGCGCCCGATCTCGACGCCATCGGCGGTGACGTGCGCGGTGCAGGTCTGCGGCTCCATCGTGGGCGTGGGCAAGAAACGGCACCGCGTATTCCGCCGTGACCCGCCGTGCCGCGCGAGCGCGGCGCCCGCGTCCCGCTGAGGCGCCGACCCGACGACCCACGCTACGCCGGATGCTCGTTGTCATGGGTCACAGGATACGCGCATCAGCCCTTAGCCCATAACATAGCCGCCATCGACAGAGATCACTGGCCGGTGATGTAGCTTGCCGCATCGCTGCACAAAAACAGAACCGTGCTCGCGATCTCCTCGGGCCGGCCTTCGCGCTTCACGGGCACGAAGTGCTCGATCATCGCTTTCAGCGCGTCGCCCACGACCCCTCGCCCTCGCACTGGGTAACCAGAACCGGCCGTGACAATGAGAGTCTGACCGAGCGGGTGCGTGTGCCAGGCCGACCGGGCGCCGGGTTCCAGCCAAGGGCCGCATTTACCCTGGTTGCCGCGTTGCGATATCCCCGTCCATCGTGAGCTCATTCGGGAAGCCGCTCACCGGGAAAGATTCAAGTGACGCCCAGGCGCACGACCAGCTCCTCGAGTTGCTCCGAGTGCTCGGCCATTCAGCTCCATGCCGGCGAGCATCCCGTCGAGAGCTTCCTTCGAGGGGTACAGATCATGCATGGTCAGCAGCGTCCTGCCTCCTTTTTCCTCAAAGGTCACCGTGGTCACGGCGCCGCCGTCGTCACCTTCCTATTGGTCCGACCAGACGCGAATGAGGTGTTACTTCGAGGTACCTGCCATGGAATGCCATGGTCCTGGAGGCATCCTCGCCAACGAACGGATCGGCCGCCCGCCCGGACATCCGCTTCGCAGGAGAGCAGGGATATGCCCAGTGATCGGCGCCCACCATCGCATGAGCAGTTCGGCCGGGTAACGCCTCAAAACGAGGCGGGGCGGGCCGCTGATGGTGCGCGTGACGATCAGCTCACGCTCGGACTTTCGTTTCACCGACGTACGCTTTTCCGCAGCCGTGGGCTCGTCTCTCTTTTTGCGGCCATCGATTCTCTCCTTGCTATGAAGTCTTCGACAACCTTATCCAGCTCATCGAAGCGTGAAGCCCAGAGCTGGCGGTACCGCTCGAGCCATGCCGTCTCTTCCTCCAAGCGGCGCATGCCCAGCTTGCAGGTCCGCACCCGGCCGATCTTTTCCGGGTGACGAGCCCGGCCTGCTCCAAGACGCCGACATGCTTCTTCATGCCCGTGAGGGTCATGTGGAATTTTTCGGCAAGGTCCGTAATCGAGGCGTCTGACCGTCCCAGCTGCTCCAGAACACCGCGTCGCGTGGCATCCGAAAGCGCGCCAAACGAGGCATCGAGGTGGGCTCGCACATACTGAACCATATGGTTCAGTTTTTAGCACAGCGATTTCAATGCAAGCGGACGAGGGCGCGCGTTCCCGCGGGGCGTTCTGCCGCGACAGCGCGTTGGGGACAAACTCGCCCAACGCAGCGGGTTCGATGCCACCACTCAAAAGTCTGCGGCCATGCGTTCATAGAACCAGGCAGCGGCGCGAACAGCGCGGCCGCCGCCGTGTCCGCGGCGGTGAAATCGCTGATCTGCTCCATTTCGGCGACCCACCGATAGGCTTTAGGCAGCATGTGGGAATGCGCCACGAAAATGATGAAGGAGTTGGGCGCTCTCGAAAGCTCGATGACCAATGGGACGCGACCCCGGCGCGCGAGGCCGCGAGCACCATCGCGCTCGAAACGAAAAGAAGTCCTTGGTGATGCCGCCATATGACATCTTCAGCGAGGATGCGGTCCCCGCCGCCCTGGAGCGGCCAAATGCAGAGCCATAGTCGTTGAGCACCGCCAAGGCTTGCGCACCATCTCCCGCGGCGTACAGCTTGGGTCCGGCGCGCCGGGCCTGGGCGGCAATCCAATGATTCCCACGTCCGCGAAGGAGGCGCCGCCGGATTTGATGATTCGCTCGATGGATTGCACCATGGGGGTTCACGCATTACAATCCACAAACAGGGGCTTTTTGGAAGCACGTCCCAGGATGGGAGCGAAAGCGTCGCGAACAGCAATGCTTGCGCCGGCGGCATCACCGACATGGTATACGGCACTGGCCAATTCCTCACGATTCACGACGGTCATTCCGGAGGAACGCGCGCGGGCACGGCTCTCTCGCTGCGCCCGGTGAGATCGGTGAGAACGGTGACGCCGTTTTCGGTCAGCCGTCGAGCCAGACCTGCAGCCATGGATCCTTGCGCGACGATTGCGACGATGGGCTTCACCGGTCATCCTTGGCGCGTGCGGCGCGCGGCAATATTGAAATCAACCCGGGAAGGCTCAATTGAAGAAACAGGTGACCGCGAAAGTCAAGACAAAGTCAGTGGAACCTGCCATAGGGACCTTGGAACGCGGACTGGCTATTCTGCAATTTTTCAAGCGGGTGCCGGAAGCGAGCGTCGCCGAGGTCGCGGCTGCGATCGGGCTCAGTCGAAGTACGACGTACCGAATCGCAGAACGTTGCGGGAACTCGGTTTTTTGGAGGTGAGCGGGACCACGGCGCGCTGGCGGCTCGGGCGTGAGACGGTTCAACTCGGCGTGGCGGCATTGCAGTCGACCGACATATGCGCGTGGCGCCGGCCATGCTTCTGGGACTCCTGGAGGGAACCCGGGAGGCCGTGAATCTCGCTGTGTTTGATTCCGACAGATGGTGCTCATCTACCGCGAACAGGGACCGCAATCCGTGACCATCAGTTCGAGGCTGGGATCTCGGCGTCCGATGCACGCCAGCGGCCTCGGCAAAGCCTATCTCGCGGCGCTTCGATCGAGCGAGCGCCATGCGCTGATCGAGCGGGTGGAGCCTACGCGCTTCACTCCGGAGACCATCGTCGACAAGAGTTGCGAAAGTTTGCTGGCCATTCAGCAACGCGGCTTCGCTGACGAGATCAGCGGGAATTCGAGCAGACGCTGAGGCGTGTTGCGCGGCCGGCGGTCCTTGATCACCGCGGCGTGCCCGTAGCCGCGATCAGCGTATCGGGACCGGCTGATCGGATTCTCGCCAAGTTCGACCCGGATCGGCGCGGAGGTGGTGATTGCTGCGCGCAGCCGTATCCGAGCGCCTCGGCCACCTGGAGCGGCCAGCATGAGGGTGACTGATGGGGGTTCTCGATAAGTTTCAGGGAGTAGGACACCAATCCCATTAACTGAGACGTATCCGACATGTTGGCCCCCGATGAGATCAAAGCACGGCATCGCGGAGGGCGTGGTGGCGCCTTCCCGCGACGCCTTTTAACGCTGACGGCTCCTTTGACCGAGGCGGACTTGAATCCCATGTCGCATTCCTGGCCGCCTATCATCCAAGGTCCTGGTGGCCGCAGGCGGCGCGGGGGAGATCTTTTCCCTTGGCCTCGCGGAGCATGAGGAGGTAGTGCGCGCCACCGTTGCGCTCCCGGGAGGCGTCCCTGTGATTGGCGGAGCTGCCTATGGAACTGCCATGGCCTGTGATATGGCCCGTGCCATAGACGGGCAGGGGCGGTACGGTGCCTGTCTGCACCCGCCGT
>CAVTNZ010000031.1:0-82209 GCA_963736185.1 uncultured Gammaproteobacteria bacterium
GGCTACTCGAGCCGGCCGACTCGGTGGCGGGGTATGCCGGAGCCTCCTACGAATTCTAGGCCCCGTATCCCTCGGGACGATGTGAGCTCAGGCGTCGTCGTGTGCTATCGGGCCATCTTCTCCGCGTTCGCGACGGCGGCCTCGAGCGCCTGCTCGCCGGCTTTCGTCTGCTGATCAAGGTCGCGGAAGACGGCATACTGGGCTTCGGTTGGCCTTGCATAGGCCAGCTCTACCTCCGCCACCAGGTAGGCCAGATACGCATGCAGCTTCGATTCCTGCATCGAGTCGCCCTCGCTCGAGCGGATTTTCATCTGAATGACGTGATCGACCGCTCCGTTCAGCGCGTCCATGGCGCTTGCCACCGAGCCGGCGCTCTGTCTGTGCTTTGCCAACGCGTCCTGGAGCCTCGCACGGGCGGCCAAGGCCCGGTTCAAGTCCCGATTCAGGGAATTCATATCCGCCTCGATCTGCTGCGTCAGCGCCAGACGCGCGGCGAGGTCTTCCTCGGTCGCATGCAGCCGCGGATCCAAAGCGACCACAAAGGTCTGGCGCGTCTGCCGGCCGCCATAATTCAGGACCACCGAATAGGTGCCCGGCACCACCTGCGGGCCGTTGGCCGAATAGTCCAACCCTCCCCCCGATTCCGGCGAATGGTAGCCATTCACTTCCACGACGGGCGTGTAGCGCAGGTTCCACTGGAACCGGTTCATCCCCGGCTCGACTCCCGTCAGCTTTGCCTCCGCCTCCTGTGTCTGCTCGATGGCGCTCTCCGCGCTGTGGTCCGGTTCAGGCTTCCCGGCCTCCTCATCGGCTTTTTCCTGCTTCTCCTTCTGGGTTTGGAGATGCAGGGTGAAGCTGCGCACTACCTTACCCTGCGCGTCCTCGAACTCCAGCGTCGCGGGCGTCTTGCCGTCGTAATGCTCGGGTATGTGGAAAAGTACCGTGGCGCCGAAAGGCGGATTATCTCCGGAATTCGGCTCGATCGAGTCGGGGTCGCTCTGCACGCCGTAGGCATGGGTCAGCCACGCGTTCTGCGGCGCGAACACATAGCTTTGCGCCGCCTGCACGGGCGGCTTTTGGGTCAGCTGTTCGAGCAGGGCCAGGTTGTCGAGCACCCAGAAGGCGCGGCCATGCGTGGCAGCCACCACGTCCCCCTGGCGCGTGTTGATCGCGATATCCCGCACCTCGGCGGGCGGCAGGTTCCGCGTCAGCGGCTGCCACTGCGCGCCTCCATCGAGGCTCACGTAGACCGTGCCGTAGGTTCCCAGGAACAGGAGGCTCGAGTCCTTGGGGTCCTGCCGGATGACGTACGCGAACTCATCGTCGGGCAGTCCCGCGGTGATCGCCGTCCAGTGCTTGCCGAGGTCCGTCGTCTCGTACACGTAAGGCCGAAAATCGTCCCACATGTAGCGCCACGCGGTGAGGTACGCGGTCTCCCGGTCGCTATGCGAAGGCTCTATCGAGCTGATCTCGCACTCCGGCAACCCGGGCGGACTGACCAGCTGCCAGCTCGCGCCCCCGTCCGTGGTCACATGGACCAGGCCGTCGGCAGATCCTGCCCAGAGCAGATTCCCATCGAGGGGCGAAACCGCCAGCGACGAGATATCGGGGTACACCTCCGCTCCCGTCTGGTCCAGATCCACGGGCCCTCCGCTGGGCTCTTCCGTGTGGGGTTGGTTGCGCGTCAAATCCGGAGAGATGCGCGTCCACGTCGAGCCGAGGTCGTCGCTCTTGAACACATACTGAGCCGCGATCAGCAGCTCTTTGCGGTTGACGGGCGAAAAAAGGATCGGATGCGTCCACCCAAATCGATACTTGAGCTCGGCGGAGGAAGCGCCGCTGCGATACAGCGGCCATGGGCTGACGCTTTGCAGCTCGCCGGTGGGCTCGTTCTCCTTGATGAAGATGCTGTAGTAGCCGCTGCCGTAGGTGATGTCGGGGCTGCCCGGCTGCGGCACGGTGAAGGTGCTTTCCCCGAAGGCCACCGCCTTCCAGTCGGCCAGTGGAATTTGCCCATCGGGGCTGGCACTCGGTCCCTCGTAGGAGCCCTCGTCCTGCTGCGCCCCGTAAATATGGAAGGGAAACTGATCATCCAGGTTGACGTGATAGAACTGCCCGGTCGGCTGATTGTGATCTGGGCTCCAGGTCTTGCCGCCGTCGGTGGACACGGTCGCGCCGCCGTCGTTCCCCTCGAGCAGAATCTTTGTGTCGTCCGGATCGATCCATAGCGCGTGATTGTCGCCATGCGGCGTTTGCAGCTTGGTGAAGGTCTTCCCCCCGTCACGGGAAACCCACAGCGCGTCCACCTGCGGCGCGTAGACGGTGTTGGCATCCTTGGGATCCGCAAAGATCGTCATGTAATAGAAGCCGCGCTGCCGAAGCTTCATTTCATCGTTCACCTGCTTCCAGTTCGCGCCGGCATCGTCGGAGCGAAACACCCCGCCATCCTTCGCCTGGACAATCGCATACAACGTATCCGGCTGGCTGGCCACGAGGCTCACGCCGATCCGTCCCAAAATCCCCTGCGGCAGTCCGGGATGACCGCTCAGATTGGTCCAGTGCTCACCGCCATCGGTCGTCTTGTAGAGCCCGCTTCCGGGGCCGCCGCTGATCAGTCCCCACGGCAAGCGCTGCGCCTGCCACATCGTGGCGTAGAGCACCTGCGGATGTCCGGGGTCCATGACGAGATCGATCGCTCCCGTCTTATCGTCCACGAACAAAATCTTCTTCCAGCTCTTGCCCCCATCCGTCGTCTTGAATACCCCGCGGTCGGGACCGGGGACGAACACGTGGCCCATGGAGGAGGCATAGAGCACGTTCGGATCCTGCGGGCTCACCACGATCTTGCTGATCGAGTGCGTCTCGCCCAGACCCGCGAACTTCCAGGAGTTTCCCGCGTCGGTGGATTTGTAAATCCCGTCGCCCGGAATCATGTCATTGCGAATATCGTCCTCGCCGGTACCCACGTAGAGCGTCGACGGTGCGGACGGCGCCACGGCGATCGCTCCGATGCTGGCGCTCGGCCCGGGCAGCTTCCCATCGGTGATGTTTTCCCACTTGATCCCCTCGTCCGAGCTCTTCCAGACGCCGCCGCCGACCGTGCCGGCATAGAACAGGTTGGCATTGCCGGGTACGCCGCTCACGGTGATGACGCGGCCGCCGATGTACGGTCCCACCGAGCGCCACTTGAGCTGGCTCATCAAGGTCTGCGGCGTGAGGAAGCTCGTGTCCTTCGTCGCCGCGAGCGCGGGCAGCACTGCGCCGGCGGCAAGAATCAGAAGCACGCGAACCGCAAAGAGGCCAAAAACCCGTCTCATGATTCGATTCCCCGATTGATTGTTTCTGACTCTTGCCTGGAGAGTCGAATATATCACTGCTGTCGGGGCCCACCCCCAGGGTGGCTAAAGCAAATAGGAAATTCGAGCCTGAGAGTGCTCACGCTCGACCGACTGTACAAATGACGGCCCTAGGGCTGGCGCAAAATGAACGGCCGGCGCATGCGGACTGTATCACCCGTGGGGTCGCGCAATTCAGCTTCGCGCCTCAGCCATTCCTTTTCTGGCAGCGGATGCATGATCGCCTTACGGCACTCTTCGAGTTGGTATTTCAGCAGCGGCAGTAGCTCGCTCTGCGGGTCAGTGCCGTCGGAGTTTGCGCCGATATGCGAATGGCAAAAGAGCTGGAAGTACTCCGCGTAGAGCGCCTCATAGTGCCTCATGGGATCAAAGAAGCTGTGGTCATGCACGACATTGGCGCCCACGTGGCTGGTGCACAAAAAGCTGCAGGCCCTGCGAAGATACACTTCATGCTCCGCAATGACGGATCGGGTGTAATCCTGCGTGGGATGGAAAGTCAGGACGATGCGCTGGCGCGCGCTGCCCCGAACGCGCTCGTCGCGCAGGTATTCGAAAAGCGCCTTGCGATGGATTAGTCGAAACGTCGCCTTCTTGAGCAGGGCGGCCTGGGTACGCCGGAAGCCCGTGCTTGCAATCTCCCGCATCAGTCCGGAATGTTCGCTCTCCCAGATCCGAAATATCGCAGGGCTCTCCAGCAGCCGACTGGCGATCAATTGTTCGACGGAATTATCGCTGCGCAGCGCACTCTCTACGCGATCGGTCGATTCGCGCATGAGGCGCCCGTGGTCGACGGAGATGCTGCGCACCCTTCAATCCTCCCTGACTTGCGTTTCTTCACCCCTGCCACCGCACTTTATACCGATTGCGGAGTTGTTTAGCTAAATCGAGTCAATGCCCATCGCTGAATTGGCTGACAGAGATAAAATTGCGCACCGCACCATGCAGCGTGCAACGCTGCAGTGCGATTCTTGTGCACCCACAGATCAATCGAGCCGAGCGGCTCCCTAACGCAGGACATTTTTTGTGGGAGAAGATATGGTATGCAACGATCGGTTGCGCCGCCTGCCAAGAAGAATGAATTGTTTGCACGTCCAAAAGAACTGCATCTGCGTCGACATTTCTGACACTCGCAGCGCATCGACCATTATCAAATCTGTCGAATAGATTCGACTTGCTGGGATTCCGTAGTCTTGGAGCAGAGCATGCCGCACACGAAAGCCGCGCTTATATTGATGATGGCCTTTACCTTGCCCAGCGCAGCCGAAGCGCTCGGTTTGGGCGAGATTCATGTGACTTCCACCCTTAACGAACCGCTCGCTGCCGACGTGGACATCGTCGGAGCGACGGCCGAGGATCTACCGGAGATCAGCGCCTCGATCGCCGATCCAGAAGCTTTTCTGCGATTCGGCCTCGACCGGCCCGCGTTCCTGTCCAGTGCCGCGTTCAGAATCGCGATTAACGGCAATGGGCAGCCAGTCCTCTCGATTCGCTCTACGGACGCCTTCACCGAGCCTTTAATCAGTATGTTAATTGATCTCCGCTGGCACAGCGGCGAACTAATTCGGCAATATACCCTGCTGCTCGATCCCGCGGGATCCCTATCCGACACCGCTGTCGCGGAGGCAGCGCGCACAGGCAGCGAAGCCGGTGCTTACACAGCGCCCGCCGCCCGGGAACTGGTCAGACTCGTTTCGCAACCTCCCTTGAAGAATACGCCGAGCCCAACGCGAACGAGGCCGACGCTGGGCGGCCCCGCTCCAGCACAGACCGTTAAAGTTGCCGCGGGGGCGACCCTGCGCGGAATTGCATCGCGCTTAGGCTCCGGCGGGCATTCCGGGCTGGACCGAGTGATGATTGCGATTTACCGGGGAAATCCAACAGCGTTCGAGGGCAACATCAACCGGATGCGCCGGGGCGCCGTGCTGACGATTCCTTCGTTCCCCGAGGTGTCGAAGATATCCGTGGCAGATGCCGAACACGAAGTTCGACTTCAAATGGAATCTTGGCGCGCGTCACCCCAATGGGTGAACCCCGCCAGGCCCGAAAAGCTCGCGGTAGCGGCGTCCGCTCCGGTGTCTTACGAGGCCATTTCAAAAGAACCGGTGTCTGCACGCCAGGAATCGCCGTCCAATGCGTCTCAGAGTGCAATTCATGCGCCGGACAACAACGCCGTGGCTACCGAGGATGTCGCACTGGATCACAGGATTCGGCGACTGGAAATAGGGCTCCATGAATTGCAAGGTGCGCTTGTCCGCGATCAGGGTACGTTAGCCGCGATACAAACCAGGGTGGCCCTCGCCGATAGCACACGGGCGGCGTCCGTCGTCCCGCCAGCGGCAAAATCGGGGCACGGACTTGGCGCGTCGATCGTAGCGGTTTTAGTGCTGGCAGGCGGCGTCTGTGGGCTACTCTTTCTTTGGCGCAGCCGTCGAACAGTCAATCCGACGGTTTCGCCCGCCGACGCAGAGGCTAGCCGCGGCGAACTCGAGCACCCAATCAATCTCAATTTCGCCGTGACCGACATGGGCGAGCCTGCGTCAACCACCACGAAGACTTGCGCTCCCGACGCCAACGCCGAAACTACGCCGCTCGTAGCCGTCCGCATGGGGGATTTGCCCGAGTTTTCGGCTCCAGAGCATTCCGCCCCAGATAACATGACTCCTGCAGATGAGTCAGAGGCTGATACGGCTAAAATCCAGTACAAACTACTCGATCTCGACGGCGTAGCGCATCACATTCCAATGCCTAGCTTTCTGAACGATAAGGGAGGATTCAAAGAACGTCGCACCAGTCTGGTAGATGTCTTGAAGGTCGCAGTCAGGCGAGAGCCCAACCGCCGAGACCTGCGAATTAAGCTCTTGGAAACGTATTACGCTGCCGCCGCGAGTAGCCGCCAGGGATTTCTGGAAGTGGCCCAGAGTCTTGCCAGCGAGCGCGCAAACATTAGCGATGTCGAATGGAGCAAAATCGCCGGAATGGGCCGCCAGATCGCGGCGGACAACGATTTGTTCCCACCTGGCACCGCACAGCCGGACAACAAAGATTTCGCGATTTGCGCCTAATGCCGCGCACTTTGGGATAGTGTGGGGATTCGTTTCCTCCTTTGGCCTTGGGCGTCGAAGAAGTCAAGAATCAGCTTCCAGGACCAATCGAAGCGGTAGGTGTGCCCCATAGGAGCTCGACAGTCGAGCACCTTCGGCCAGCCGGCGCGAGCGTGGCCTCCAGACCATCCGGCAGCCGTGGGGCCGCAATAGGATCGGCAATCGGCCTGCTTGGTGCCCGTATCGAAAGGAGTCGCCGGTGTTCCCTTGTAGGGACAGCTGTCGGCGGCGCCCCAAGCTCGGGTGATGGCGGTCGCGCCCGTGTAGAAATAGGCGTTGCCGTCACTCGTGGTGGTGTAATTGGGGTCCTCCCAGAAGCCGGGAGGCACCGTTGTATCCTGCATCCCGGTAATGACCAACACGGGCATACCGCCGCTTATTCCGGGCGGTACGAGGTACCCGCGATGGGGCAAGCCGACGAGCGATGCGATCGCCCGGAAAGTCGGAGCACTTGCGACATTCTGGCCCAACTCCCAGGCGAACATGCCGCCGTTCGATCCGCCTGCTGCGAAGACTCGGCCGGTATCCACGCAAAGCTTCGACTCGACCTCGTGAATCAGCGAAAGCGTAAATCTCACGTCATCGGTTTGACACTGCGTCCACGAACAGGTGTTGCGTGCGACGGATTTGCACGACGGGTAGGTGAAATTGGGAGTACGCGCGACATCGCAGATCGGTGCGGCAGACCCCGCTGCATGCGAGGCATCTTGGAATGTTCCCGCGAGACCGGTCGTCGATCCTCGAAAAGACCAGGAATTGGGGTTCGAATCGGGGCTGGATGACCCCAGCCCCCGGGGTGCTACGACGATATATCTTCTTTCGTCCGCGAGGGTGGTGACGTTCTTATCAGCGAGAAACTCGTTCTCATCACCGCCCCATCCGTGGAACACCACCACCAGAGGGTATGCGGTGCCAGGCTGGTAGCGCGAGGGAACGAAAACGCGGTAGCTGCGCGTGACTTGCTGGTCGGTTATCTGGTACGTACCGCTGGCGAGCGTCTTGCCGCAGCCGATGGAGGGGGTGGCGGCCGCCGCCCACCCCGGCACCAAAAGCGTTATGAGCAGACACCGCGTCAACGCGCGCATGGTCATGCAATATTCCTCTGCGGCTATATTCGACTGCCGCCCGTAACCGGCACGACCTCACCAGTGATGTACGAAGCCCCGGCACAGAGATATACGATCACCTCTGCGTAGTCTTCCGTTTTTCCCACCCGCGCGAGCGGCACTGTCGCCTTGGCGACAGCATCCACGTCGCCGAACGAACATTCCCAATTGGAGTCCACGTACCCTGGCGCAATGGCATTCACGCGGACATGCGGAGCAAGACCGCGAGCCAGTTCCCGCGTCAAGCCCGCGAGCCCCGCTTTTGCGGTGGCGTAGGCGGTGCTGCTCGCACCGCCGCCTAGCGCCGCCACCGACGCGGTATTGACCACGGCACCTTGGGCGTGGATCAACGCAGCCGCGACTGTCTTGGTCATCCAGAAGGCACTCAGCAAGTTGATCCGAAGGATCCGGTCCCAGAAATCGTCCGTCAATGCGTCGAGATCCGAAGGATGGATAGGCGTACGGGTATAGGGTGCGCCTGCGTTATTGATCAAATAGTCGAGCCCGCCGAGTACTTCCAAGCTCTTCAGGCCCACGTCGCGCGCGTTTGCCGAATCGCTCAAATCCCCGGGCACCGCTTCGACCAACAGGCCTTGCGCCTGCCAGTCGCTGACGAGCCGAGCGAGCGCCTCCGTCGGCAAGTCGTTCATCGCAACGCGGGCGCCGCTCCTCGCGAGTCGCTCGGCCGTCGCGCGGCCAATTCCAGACGCGCTGCCCGTCACCAGCGCGCGAATACCCTGGAGCTTGAACTCGATCATTTGTGCCTTGGTCATGGGAACTCCCGATTTCCTTTGGAAGAGGGGCGCTACGTTGCGCCGGTCGGAGCGATCGCGGGCACCCACTGAATAGGCGCGATCTTTCGCAGCATGAGCACCCAACCAATCAGGCCGAGCACGTTCACGCCGGCAGCAAGCGCGAACGCGACATCGAAGAGCCCAGTCTGGTCGACCAGCACGCCGGTGATCGCTGGTGCGATGAGCCCCGCCACATTGCCGGCGGCATTCTGCACTCCCACCCAGCGCGCACTCGCGCGCGGACCGGCAAGAATCTGCGGGATCGCGAACAAGCCGGGGTAGGAGCATCCGCTCACGATCTCGAACACGAACAGCGCCGCGATCGATCCCGCCGGCGGCAGCATGACCATGCCGATCATGCAGGCGATGCCGGCCACGTGATTGGCGGCCATGATGCACTTATAGACTATCGTAGGGCTGCATCCAACGCGAAGCCACCGATCCGCAAGCCAGCCCATGGCGAGCGCACTCAGGGCGTTGAGCAGATAGGCCCAGGATGCGATGGCGACCATGGAACCCATGGAAAAACCGCGGGATTTGACCAGGTAGAACGGCAGCCACGACACGATGAAGTAATAGCCGTAATTCGACGCAAAGTGCCCCAGGGATGCGCCCCACAACTCACGGCGGCGCAAGATTGCCGCGAACGAGGGTTGTGACTCAGCGGCGAATTGCTTCGGTGCCGAGAGCGGCGGCGGGGTCATCCTGGCGCGACTCCAGGGCCACAACCATAGGAGCGAGGACGCGCCGAACAGGATGAATACCGGTCGCCAGCCGAACACGGTCATCAGGTAACCGCCCAGCAAGGTACCCACGGCGGGCCCCAAGAGGTAGCCGAAGCTCAGGATACCGTTGGCGACCCCGAGACGGCTGACCTCGACGGCATGCGCCAGTATCTTCGATGCACATGGAAACGCGCCGCTCTCGCCAATGCCGAGCAGCACGCGAAGTGCCAGCAGGGTCAGGAAGCCTCCTGCGAAGCCCGTTGTCAATGTTGCCAGCGACCAAACGGCGACCCCCGCCGCAAGTACGCCTTTGGCGCCGTAGCGTTCCGCGAGCCATCCCATGGCGGGCATGCAAACGACATAGCCATAATAAAATGCCGACAGCAGGACGCCCAATTGGCTCGCACTCAAGTGCAACTCGTCCTGCATCAACGGAGCGGCCGTTGCCAGGTTACCGCGATCGATGTAGTTGATGAAGACGGCCCCGGTCACCAGCAACACCAGACGCGCGGCCGATGCGTTCTTATGCACCGCGTCGGCTCCGGTCGCAGCCGGGCTCAGTTGAACGTGACGACGACATTGCCGATCACGGATCCGCTCTCCACCGCGACATGCGCTTTAGCCGTATCTGCCAATGCAAAACGGGCACCGATGGCGCCTGCTCCGAGGGCAGGCAGACAAACTCGGCGCAGCTGCCACCTTGCTCCGCGAGCTCCTGCCCGGGCGTTGACATTCGACGGATTGACTCCAGATCCCTGCAACCGGATTAGAACTTCTCCCACCTGCGATAGCGAGGCGGGACGTTCGCCCACCCGAATGACGTCCAAGGCGGGCCCCACGGACTCGTAATAGGCTGCTCGCACCTTGCTGCTCTCCCCTCCTCGTTATCCAAAGACACTAATCGCAGCCGCCCCTCATAGCAACCGCTCATTTGTCCCGGACAGACGAGATAAACTCAAGTTGCGGCTTGCAAATAGCGGACCGAGAATGCGCTCGATACCTGCTCGCAATGCTTGAGAATGCTCGCATTCGGATGTGACTGCTTCATATCCTGAGGCGTTCCCCCTTTCGCCAGGGCAGGTCAAAAGCTGCGGGAGCGTGGGCGTCCGCCGGGGCCAACGGCTCTGCGTACACTTCGATCAGTCTCGCCTGGGCGACAAGACGCGTCCGGGCCGTGACGCGATCGCTGGCGGCACGGAAGCTCCGCCAGACATAATATCGGTGGATCGGACGCGAGAATTGAACGGAAGCGCCCTGATCACGTCTAAGTATGACGTTTTCTCGAGTTCGAGCCCGCGGGCGCAGGTTTCTAGAAGGAGTCTTGCTTTGCGAGTGACACGTCGATCGTTCGTGGGAGCCGGATGCGCTGGCCTGGCGGGCGCCGTTTTGAGGCCGGCAGCCGCGTTGGAGCCCAATGCCAGCCCGCGGCCGGCGGCCGTGAGAGCCGTGCCCCCCACGCTCCTGCACCGCGCGCTCGACGCCTTGGAGCGCCATCGGGAAAGGGTCGCTCATCGCGACGTTATCGGAATCGCTGATTTCTCGCTGCCCTCGCGCGTGCCACGGTTCCATTTGCTCAACCTCCTCGATGGCAGCTCAAGCACTCACCTCGTGGCACACGGCCGAGGGTCGGATCCGACGCATACGGGATGGCTCGAGCGCTTCTCGAACGAACCTCGCTCGCAGGCGACATCAGCGGGTGCGTATCGGACAGATACTCTGTATACAGGCGAGCATGGCCGCTCGATGCGCCTCGAGGGTCTCGATCCATCCAACGATAAAGCGGCGGCGCGAGCCATCGTCGTGCACGGTGCGTGGTACGTGAGCGATGAGATCGTCGCGCACTTTGGAATGCTCGGGCGCAGCGAAGGTTGCCTTGCGGTGTCGAATCCGAGTCTGGATACGGTCCTCTCGACACTGGGGCCCGGGCGGTTGATTTACGCGGATAAGGCTTAGGGCGCGGTTGCCGGTTGCCGCCCAGGGAAGTGGCGCGGGCCTGCCAGCCAAGCAGCCCCTCTTCTACCCAGCCCAGAAGCGTATCCTCACCGCGCTCGAAGAGCGCCTGAGGCTCGCCCGTAAGGAGCGCGCACCGTGACAGACGACGTGGTCTAATCGATGAGTCCGACAACCGCCCGAGTCTCGCGACCGTGATCGATAATCGGCCCGGGGTTTGCCACGAACCCCAATGTGTCTTAGCGCAACCCAAACCGTTTGTAGTCCTTTGGCTCTTGGGTAAGAAGTTTCAAAAAACTTGAGTTTAGGAATAGCTTATTCAAGCGCCGGAGCGGCTACCGAACCGGCCTTGATGTCCGGCTCAAGGCCGAATCGCCGCTATTTATTGGACGAGTGCCGGCGCAGGGACAAATTCAAGGCAGACGACTTGATCTCGACAACGCGCCGCGACGGTTGCTTGCCACCGTGAGCCCCGTCGGGCCGACGCGCTCGAGACCCGTAGACCTCGTGGCGGTAGGCACGGGCGAATCGGCGCCGGCGGAGAAGGAAATCCAACGCCGGCGCCGCAGGACCTATTTCATCGACAGACTCTTCGCCGCCTTCTCGATGAGCTCGGCAACCGCCTGGGGCTGCGAAACGTAGATCGCGTGGCTGCCTTTCGCCTCGGCGACGGTGGCCTCCGCGCGCTTGGCCATCAAACGCTGCGCGGCGGGCGGGATCATCCGATCGTCGGTCGCGACCAGGTACCAACTCGGCTTGGCTCTCCAAGCGGGCTCGCTGATCGCGCCGCTGAGCGCGGCAACGCCCCAGGGGACCTGCGAGTTCGCCATGAAATCCGCCTTCTCGGCTGACACATCGGCCGCAAAGCTCGCGGCGAACTGGGTCTTATCGAGCATCAGGAATCCATCCGTGGGCGGAAGGATCGGCGGCACGGGTGCGCCCGGCGGCGGGTCCTTGATCAGCGAGGCGACCGACTCACCCCGGTCAGGAGCAAATGCGGTGATGTAGACAAGGCCCGCGACGCGGGGATCGGTGCCAGCCTCGGTGATGACCGCTCCCCCGTAGGAATGTCCCACCAGAACGACGGGGCCCTGCTGCTCGGCGATGACGCGCTTCGTCACCGCCACATCGTCGGCGAGAGAGGTGGTCGGATTTTGCACAATGCCGACCCGGTAGCCGTCCTTCTTCAGGATCCGATAAACGTCTTCCCAGCCCGAGCCGTCGACGAATCCGCCGTGCACCAGAACAATCGTCGGAAGCGCCGAATTTGAATTGTTAGCCATGACGAGTCTCCTTGGTTGATGTCGTATTTCGTTTACCGGATCCGGCGGATCCCGCCGAGGTCCATGGATCACGTTGTACGCCCAACCTGCATGAAGCTTAAGTTCGGAGGTTTCCTGTACTAGTGATAAAATCTCATCAATGGAAGTCAGCACCCGGCAATTGCGCGCCTTCCGTCTCGCGGCCCAACATCGCAGTTTCGCGCGCGCAGCCGAAGCGCTGTACATCACGCCCTCGGGCTTGAGCGTGCTGATCAAGGCACTCGAAAGTCGCGTCGGCTTCCGGCTGTTCGACCGCACCACGCGACGGGTCGAATTGACGCCCGAGGGCCGGCAGCTGCTCACCGTCATTCAGCGCAGCCTCGAGGAGTTGGATGTTGCGATCGCGAGCATTGGCGGCGGCGCCAAGCGCAAGCGGGAGTCTTTATCGCTCGGCACCACGGCGCTGGTGGCCGCCAATATCCTGCCGCCGGCGATGCGTGAGTTCCGAAAGCTGCGGCCCGACGTGCAGATTCGGCTGTTCGATGCGGATCTGCCCACCCTGATCCAGATGGTCGAGGCCGGCAAGCTCGACATGAGCCTGGGAATATTCAAGGCCATGCCGGACGTACGTCGCGAGCCGTTCTTCCGATTCTCCTTGATGGTGGCTCGCGCTGCCAGCGACCTGATTCAGCCCCGCAAAACAACGATGTGGTCCAGCCTCGAGGGCGAGACTTTGATCTCGCTCTCGCCCGGCCACCCTCATCAACAGCTCATCGACCGGCATCTCGCGAAAGCCGGTGTCAAGGTGCGGCCCGGACTCACCGTCAATCTGCTCGACACGCAGATTGCCCTGGTGGAGGCCGGGGAAGGGATCGCCATCATTCCCTCGTTCGGAATGCCGGCCTGCCGCAACCGGATGATCACGATGAGCCAATTGGTCAAGCCCGTGGTGCGCTTCGACTTTCACATGATCAGCCGTCGCGGCATAGAGCTGCCGCCCGGAGCTGAAGAGTTCACGTCTTTCCTCAAGAGCTACATTGCCACCTGGGCGGGGCGCACAGGCGTGCTCTGAACTCGGAAGTCGCTGATGAACCTCCTGCGGCGAAGCTTGATTCGCTGTGCATAGAATTCTGATGAATCGAATGCCGTTGCGCGCCGAACCTTATCGGATGGTGGGCCGTGTAGCCCTCACATTTTCGATCTAACCTGCTGATCAACAGCCAACATTTATATGGCGATTTAGATGAGGCCCACACCGGGGCCCCCAAGCGAAAGTGGCAATTCCCGGACATCCTCGGACAAGATATGTTCCCGCTAGCCGCGCTATGCGGCTTATCCTTCTGGACGGAATTTGGCACATGTACTACAGTATTGCAGTATTACGCATTGGAGTAGCGACATGGCGATGAGTGTGCGTTTGGATCCGACCTTGGAGACGCGCGTAGAGCAGGAGGCTCGCCGACTGGGCGTTACTAAATCGGAGTTCGTGAAGGATGCACTCGAGCGGGTGTTAGGGCTCAAGAACCCAGCGGACTTGCTCAGAACGGTGCGCAGCGGCAAAGCAATGGGGAACCCACTAGCGTCGCGCAACGTCTCCGCAAGAATGAAGGCTAAGCTACGTGCGAAGTTGTCTGATTGATTCCGGGCCGTTGATCGCTCTGTTTGCCGTGGATGACCGCCATCACTCACGCTTCGATGCGATTGTGCAAGAAATGTCGGCGGATGGACTCCGGCTCATCACAACTTGGCCCTGCATAGTCGAAGCGTCGTATCTGCTCGAAATTCCGCAGCGTTTTGAGATGCTCAAATGGGTAGAGCTGGGCGGCGTTGTGATTTATCCGTTTGAGTGCGAACAGCTTGGCGGCATTATTCGATGGATGCGTCGATACAGCGAAAGCGGCAAGCGCGAAATGGATCTCGCTGATGCTTCCCTGTATTGGCTGGCCGCCGAAACGGGGGTGACCGAGATCTTGACAGTCGATGTCGCGGATTTTTCCCGCTATCGCCTGCCACGCGGCAAGGCTTTCACGCTGCTTTAAAACCGGCAAATGGAGTCGCGCTCTTTCTGCTACAGACCATGCTCGCCCCTGGCGTCACCGCACTCGAAGCACAGATTTCGGCCGCGGGTCGAACCCATGTGCCATCGGCAGGTAAGTCAGATCGGCCGCTCAGACGTGGTTGGGCCGAAAGCGTGACTCCACGCTCGATCATCGGGCTCTATCGGCTCGTGATTTCCGTCATCGATTCGATCAGTTGGTCCACGAGGTGACGAAGTCGCCTCGCGGAGAATCGCGCTGGCCCGAGCGCCATCGAAATGCACAATCCATCGATCGTACTAATCATCAGATCGACGGCATCCTCGAGCGGGATGCGCTTTTTGATTTCGCCCGAGGCGATCGCTTCCTTGAGAAATCGCCGAATATAATTCCGCCAGCGCTCGTAGTTACGCTCATATATGGCTACCAAAGTCTCGTTGCCAATGGCTGCGCTCCAAAATCCGATCGATGTAGCGACCCCGCCCGGCTCGGTGGGATCCAACACAAGTTGATCCAACGAGATTCGGAGGCGTTCGAGCGCAGTCCTCGCTTTAGCAATGCGCTGCTCTATACGATCCGAATCACGTTGCGCAATCCACTCGAACGCAAAGCTCACCACATCATCTTTGTCACGAAAATAGTGTGCAAGAGTGCCGCTGCTAAAACCACCTTCCGCGGCGATTGCGCGCACGGTGGCCCCATTGACGCCCACCCTGCCGATGACCCGCAACGTCGCTCCAGCGATCGCGGCTCGACGCTCCTCCCTATCGATGATTTTTGGCATTATTTATCTAAGCGTAGGGCGCTGAGGCACCAAGCAACAGTCTAGCCAACCCCTAAAGTCACGGCAAGCTAGCGTTTCTGCCGAAAGCCTCCAGTTGCGCATAGATAGGCCAGACCCAACACCGCAATCGACGACACGATCAGGCCACTGAAGCCGGCTGCTCCGAGCACCGCGGCACCAAGGAGCGGTCCTGCGCCCGTCCCTAGCAAGGCCGCTAACATACCCAATGTCGCCGAATCCTCCTGGCCATCCGTCTGTGCTAGATCAGCGAGATAGAGTGGGACAGAGAACATCAGTGCGCCGACCAGCAAGTTAACCCCCGCGAAGAAGAGTGCCGGATGGGAACAAGAGAGCAGCAGGGCCGCTGCAATTTCGAGCACGATGCCACATAGGATGCCGACTTTCCGCCGAAACCAGCGCGTCCAGTGAACCGCGATGCCCGCTCCGGCGAGACCCGCTACCATCGATCCCGCCAGCGCTGCGTCAACGACGGAGAGTTTTATCCCGTGATCCACCCCAATTCGATCGCCGTAAGTCCAAAGGGCAATATTCCCGGTAAAGATGGTCAGAACCGAGGCGGCGATCATGATCGCGCGCGGTGTGAGCCGCTCGAAGGAACTGAGCCTAGCCGGCGCGTGCGCCGGATTGGCGGCCTTGATGATCGGCGTGAGTGCCAGACTCAGAACGCATATGGCGATCAACAAGCCGTAAACTAAGCCCAACCCACTGTTTCGCAAGAGCGCCGGCAGCAATGGGAAGAGCACCAGACCGAACATCATTTGCCCGATCAACATGAAGCCATAGATTCTATCCGGATTGATGTAACTCGCACCGATGCGGGCGCTAGCCGTGGCCACCAATCCGCCGCCAAACCCGATCAGTGCCCACAGAAAGTCCACCTGCACGAGGCTCTTTGTGAACAGACAAGCACATGCTGCGCCCAGCAGAGTTATAGAGCCTTGAATTAGAAAGCGCCTTCCCGAGGTTCGGTGGGCACGCAGGAGGACCCACGCTCCACCGAGCGCTGAGCAGCCCAGTTCGCAAGATGCCGCCATACCCGCGTCATTCATCGTCACGCGAAGACGATCGACCAGAATGCCAAGGAGCGATGGCATTAAGGTCAACATTGCGTTGCCCAATATACCGAACACGACCATCGCTATGGTTTCGGCGAGCGTCAAATTACGCATTACCAATCTCGTACCAGTTCGATGGTCGAGCAATGTAGGCTACCGCCATTCTTGTTTATCTCATCGTAAGGCGTCGGTATCACTTCGACTCCGTACTGGCTATTCAAGAAGTTCGCGGTGCGCTTCAGGTGCGCGGCCATGATGACTTTTCGCGGGCTCAGCACGAGCGAGTTAATGGCCCATTGCTCATCGCTGAGCGTCTCGACGGTTTCGATACCCAGCGACCACAACTTCGACAAGAATTGGTAATCCAGGGATCCGCTGTTAATGAGTGCCAGATCATGGTCAAGCATCAGCAGCGCACCATCCAAATGTATTCGATATCCCGCAAGCGGCACGTTGATGACCGACATACCGAGCGGCTCGAGTATGCGCTCGATCTGATGCAGTCCTTCAGGATTGCACCTGATTGACGTTCCGTAAGCGGCCAAGTCGCGCCGCAGCTTGATGAAACTGCCTCCTTCTCCGATCGCCGTCCCTGCCAGTGTTCCCAAGATGGGCATGCCAGCTTCCGCCACACAGGCGGCAGCCGATTGTTCCTCGCCGCGGCGCATGCGAGGTGCAAGTCGGGTGACAATAGCGCCGCCGGGAACCGTCAACAGCGGGTCGCGAGTGAACATGGCCTTCGATTTGGCTGGCGGCAGATCCGGCGCAAACAGAATGTCGATGCCTTGACCCCGCAGCGTGGAGACGAAAGCATCGTATTGCTCCTCGATGCGTTCAAGATCCGGCGGGCGCCGATCGAGCCAGTACCAGCACTTATGTGGATCGACCAAGGCGCCGACCTCCGCGTTCCATGTGCCATCTCGAATCTCGGCGAGACCCGGGCCGGGCCTGCGCATCAACAGCAAACGGAGACGGCCAACCTCGTCCGCCGCTCCCCAGCGCCGACCCCACGATTTCTCAAGCTCGCTCTTATCCCAGAAGCCGGGCGAAGGCTCCGGGCCTATGATGGCATGGAACTTACCGGTCGGCAGGGTGCCGTCCTGATGAGCTGAATCGGTCAAGCGGCACTCCTCAGCAGTTGGTCGGCGGCCAGTTGACCCGAGCGATGAGCCTGACCGACCGTACTATTGATCAGGTAATCCCCGGCGAAGGCTATGCGCGCCTTGGGTTTCAGTGAGTGGAATGCGCGCAGGGCTTCGGTGTAGCCGACATAGCGTCGGCACAAGGCGATATCGTTTCGCTGTACGTGCGAATCGAAGATTCGTGCAGTCGCCACCTTCGGTTCGACCTCACGAATCTCCGCAAGCGCCTCCTCAAGGAGGGCCGCATCGGGGCTCGAGGACAACTTGGCGCTGGCGGCCCCCTTGATTTCAAAATACAGCATGTGCCGACCCTCGGATTGCATCGGCCAAATACTGAAGTTGCTCACCGTCGAGAACCCTTCCACCGTCGGCAGCACCCGTCGGGTGCAGTATTGCTGTTCCGGCGATAGATCGAGCACGACATGACACACGTGATGCGACACGTATTGCACGGCGCTGAAGAACCGCCGTTCCGCATCGCTTAGCGTATCAACGATGCTCGACACCCGCGAACCGGGCACGGCAACGACGACGCCATCGTAGCGCTCCACTGCCTGGACGCCGCCGGCCAAAACTGCAATCGTCACGCCAGATTCATCCATCGACACCCGCTGAACCGCAGCGCCCGTCCGCACCACACCCTGCTCTCTCGCGCTGATGCGCTCGCCTAGCACCCGGGTTAGCGTGCCGACCCCGCCTTCTTTGAAGGTCCACCAGTCAACGGACGTCGATGTGTGCCCCGAGAGCCACCATGCGAACCAGGCTAATGAGAAGTCCTCTTCGCCATAACCGCAAAATGTCTGCATCACCGGCTCCAACAGATAATCGACGAGGAATGGCGATTTGCCGCGAAAATATTCGCAGGCGGTCACATTATCGAGTTCCACCGCCGTCGTAGAGTCGTCTCTATCTTTGTTCGCCAAACTGCGAATCAGGACCGGAAAGGCCGTCGCCAGCGCGAGCTTTTCCATGAGCGGCATTTCAGCGCACGTGAGTATGTGCCCCGGGCTCAACTCCTTGAGATGGATCAACGATGCGTTGCGCCTAAAGACGTTCCACACATGATTATGGTTGAGGTTGGCAAGGTCCGCCTCGTTGTAGATGCCAAGCTCCTTCGCCTGCTGCACCAGATTTTCTTCCGCTTGTATGAACGCCGCGGCACCGCGGATGATCCACTCGCCATTCCAGCAATGGGTGCGGCAGCGACCTCCGACTTCGGAGTCCTTTTCATACACGGTGACCGAATGCCCTGCAGCCAACAGTTTCCAAGCAGCGCCGAGGCCTGCCGCGCCGGCGCCAATAACCGCAAATTTCATCGATGTTTCCCCCGGAGTCCTTTTAATTAACTGAGTTCAGAATCGATATTTCAGACTCACTCCATAAGTGCGTGGTCTGACCGTTCCAAATTCGTCGATTCGGTTGTAGCTCGCGAGCAGTTGGAGCAGATACAAATTCTTGGCGTAATCCGTGACGTTATCGACGAATACCGTGGCTTCGAGTCCTGCGATGGTTGTGCCGAATTTCAAATCCACCACACTGATGGCCGGGGTTCCGAACAAGTAGCCGCGATAGCTGCTCGTGCGCGAGTCGTTCTCCGGCGTGTCGCTGCCATACGGACTCGAGTACCGATAGTCCGCCCTGACAAAACTGGATTGGCCATTGAAATTGAAGTCGTACTGTCCATAGGAGGTAAAGATCCACGGGATCGCTCCCAGACCGTTGCCATCCTCGACGAGTATGCTTTCGGTCCCGGCGTCGGTTACGCCGCTCAGCACGGTTTCCGTATACCGCGCGTTCGTATATCCGATCGAGCCACCGATCGTGAAGGACTTGAATACCGCGAAGTCAGCCTGTAGGTCGAACCCTTTGCTGCGCGCGCCACCCACGTTCGTCACGAAAGACAGGCCGCAGCTTGGCAACTCGATCAGTTGTTGGATCTTGGTCCAATTGATCAAGAACAAGCTCGACGCCAAGCGCAGTCGATTGTCGAACAACAAGTCTTTCGCGCCAACCTCGTAGCTCCACACGGAGTCGGACTTGTAGGTCGTGGGGGCTGCCGTCAAGCCGAGTGCAGCGAGATCCCCGTTACAAAGCGATGACACCGGTGTGTTGGCGCCACCGCCGCGAAAGCCCTTGGCGGCCGTGGCATAGAATAGGTTGGACGAGTCGAGTTGGTAGCTCAGGCCGAACTTCGGCGTGACCGGCGTCTCCTGCTGCGAGCCTGCCGCAGTCGAGGTGCCTTCGTTCAACGGCCCTTCGTTCAGGGAGTTGAACGAGAATCGGGTGCGCGCCACTCGGGCACCTGCCGTGGCGCTCAGTCGGTCGGTAACCTTGTAGGTCACCCTGCCGAATCCGGCATATTCCTCGTCGATGCCGTCCACATGATCGTGATAGGAATACCCCTGCGGGGTTACTGGAACACCGAAGATGTCGATCGACGGAGCGTCAAAGAGCGCCATGGTCAGCGCATCGAGATTGGCCTGCGATTGCGGGATGACCTCATCTGCGGATTGCTTGGCGTGCTGGTAGTACGCCCCCACGAGCCAATCAAGACGCGCGTCCGTGTCGGTCGATTGCAGCCGGAACTCCTGTGTGAAGCTGTTCTGACGATTGCGGTCGATCCCTTGGATCGAAAAGTTCTCGAGTCCCGGAATGAAATGACCGGGAGAGATGGGATAACCCAAACCGGCAGGCAAGAAGTTTGAGAAGTTTTGATCGTTGGTGGTCCGGCGACCGTAATACGAAGAACTAGACATCAGACGGACTTTTGCGAAGTCCATGCTGACCGACAAAGCGGGCAGCGCCATCGTGTCCCATTTGGGCGTGGCTACCTGGGCGCCGGTGACCAAATCACCGTTCGAAACATTCGATAGATATCCCCAATAGCTATTTTCCGCATTCTGGTACGCGCGTTGATAATAGAAGCTTGGCGTGACAGTGAGCCCGTCGACCGGCGCCCATGTTACGGCCGCGCGTACCGACGTGTTATCCCGATAATTGACGTTCCGGTCGAGCAATGCCCCCGACAGCGGGGCCACGCGATCGATGTAACCGCCATCGCGTCGTTGATCGACGCTCATGCGAAAGCCGAGCACATCCTCCACGATAGGTCCGCCGAATGCCGCGCCGGTATCGAAGCTTGGCGCTCCGGACTGGGTGTACCGACCCTCCACCTTCTCCATTCCGCTGTAGGTGGTCAAGCTCGGCTGGGCGGTAATGAAGCGAATCGTTCCGCCCTCGGAGCCGGAGCCAAACAGAGTACCCTGGGGGCCGCGCAGCACTTCGACTCGGTCCAGATCGAAAATCGTGGGGTAGACATTGCTGAAGGTCTGGCCGGCACCGATCGCACGCGACTGAATCGGCGTGTCATCGATGTAGATTCCGGTCGTTGCCGCTCCGCTTTCCGAGGCGACGCCTCGAATGGAGATCTGGCTGGTACCACTGAAGCCCGGTGAGAACGTCACCCCCGGCACGACTGCGCTGAGGTCGGAGATGTCCCGGATGTCGCGCATCTCCAAACCTTCGTTCGAAATGGCGGTTATGCTCAATGGGACCTTACTAAGAGAGGACGATTCCTTCGTCGCTGTCACCGTTATCTCCTGCAGATCGCTGGTCCCGGTGTCGCTGGTCGCCAGTTCCGCCTTGGCCGGCGTCGCACTTCCCGACGCGACGACAATGCAGACTAGGAGAGCGAAGAGAAAGGCTGATCTAGGCATGGCATCCCTGGTTAGCAAATGAACAATTCATTGTTTTCGCACGACCGCCGTCCGATAATAATTAAAGTCAGTTTTTTTGCAATACTTTTTTGATTCCCATAAAGTGCGTTCACGCGATATCGGCGGGCTCATTTGGCGCATGAGCGCCGCCCCCTTGCCCTTCGCGGTCCAACCGATTTACTGGGTTTCGATAGACACCGGCCGCGATGTCGGTCGAACGATTGCCGATTTCGGCCTAATCTGTACCTCTTGTCAGAACGTCCCGCGATTTCGAGGAACTTGATGACAATCTGGGGCACCGAGCATTCGACCGCGCTGATGATAAGTTCGGCGTGTGCAATCCGGGGTACGCTTGATTTCCGTGCCAAAAGTGCCGGTACTTTGTTCGCGAAATTATGGCGAAAATGCCGGGTGCAACGGTAACCCGCTGACTATAATTGCCTTTCTGTTCGCTGGGAAAGCCGCTGTCACTGATCGGCACATTGGAGCCAGGCGGTGATCGGCATAATGGAGCCAGTGTCGGATCGGCGTAATGGAGCCACGGCATATCAGCCCCCATCAGCGGCGAAGGTATGCGCGTCACGGCAGTCCGAACAGAAACACCGTCGGCGCTCCGGCGATCTCGCTAGCCCAGTACGGCGAAGGTCGGCCTGACATGACTGCGACGTATTGATTGCCGTTCTCGGCGTGCGTAACGACCCCGTTGTCGCTCGCGTGAAGCGTTCTGCCCCGTACCTTGAGACGGGGGGGCGTGGCAGGCGACCCCTACACCGTCGCAATTCGAGTCTTTGCCGTATCCTGTAGGGAGCTATAATGTGTATAAAATCTTCTAGGACTACACATTATGCGCACCAATATCGTTATCGATGAGAAGTTGATGAAGGAGACACTCCGGCTCACCGGCCTCAAAACCAAGCGCGAGGCGGTCGAGCTGGGGCTGCGCACGATCGTTCGCCTCCGCAAACAGGAACAGATCCGCAGGGTCCGCGGCAAACTTCCGTGGCGAGGTGACTTGGATGCGTTGAGAACGGACTGATGATACTGGTCGATACCAGCGTCTGGATCGATTACTTTCGCGGTGTCGTCACTCCGCAATCAGACAAGCTGGACAGTATTCTTGGAGTCGAGCAGGTATCTACCGGTGACCTGATATTGACCGAAGTGCTACAAGGATTCGTCAGCGCGCGCGATTTCAATCACGCCCGCAAACTGTTGGCTTCGGTACCGCTGATTCCGCTGATCGGCGAAGACATCGCGTTTCAAGCGGCTAGGAACTTCCGCAAACTCAGGACCCTCGGGATAACAATTCGCAAGACAATCGATACTCTGATCGCGACGAGTTATATAGAGAAGGAACTCTCGTTGCTCTACAGCGATCGCGATTTTGATCCGTTCGTTCGACATCTCGGACTGCGCTCTGCAAATTGAGCGGGCACCCGAACGGCTGACCGATGCCGCATATCTCTCGCCGGAGTGGACGTTCTTGGAAGCCCTCGAACGCCATTGGATGGTGGGCCGTGTAGCCCTCACATTTCATCCTAAGCTGCTAATTTTATTAAAGAAACGTTCTACCCTCTAAACATGAGGCCCCCGCCAGGGCCCCCGAGCGCGACCGGCAATCCTTGACTATCTCCGGACAACGCACTCGATGGACCGGTACATAGTGTGTATAATACACACGATGCAAAGTCGCGAGCTGATCAAGCTATTACTGGCGGATGGCTGGCGACTTCAGCGGACTCGCGGTAGCCACCACCAGTTCGTGCATCCGACGAAGCCGGGCACGGTAACGGTCCCGCATCCGAAGAAGGATTTAGGTCGGGGCTTAGTGCGGGCAATTCGAAAGCAGGCAGGCCTGAAGTGAGGTTTTGTGCGATATCCCATTGCGATTGAAACGGGCGATTCCAAGCATGCGTACGGCGTCGTGGTGCCTGATTTACCAGGCTGCTTTTCGGCAGGCGATACTCTGGATGAGGCGTTGACCAACGCGCGAGAGGCGATCCTACTGCACCTGGAAGGTCTGCTGGACGACGGCGGGTCTTTTCCAAAGCCGTCCGCCATCGAACAGTTACGCAGCAAGCGCAGCTATCGCGGCTGGACTTGGGCGATTGTCGATGTCGACCTCAGCGAGCTTGGAGACAAAGCGGCAAGGATCAACATTACGTTGCCGCAGCGGATTCTTCGCGCCGTGGATGCGCATGCTCGCAAGCAGGGTGAGACCCGGTCGGGATTTCTTGCGCGGGCGGCGTTGGACGCGATGCGCAAACCGGCCTGAAGAGCAGCTGCGGACACTGCGGCGAGCGGCCCTCGTCCCGGGATGTCGCAAGAGTCCTGACCGGGCGGCCTCCGAGGAGAGCCGTCGCATTTCGCGTAACGACTGAGTGTCCGCTCACACGCGAATGGGAGATGAGGTCCCGTGATTCGCCGCCGACTTCGGCGAAATGCCTCCAAAATGCACTCACTTAGGGCTGGCGCTACTGGAGGGCAATGGAAATCAGTGAATCGGTGGACGTTGAGGACAAACTTTTGAGTGAGATTCGAAGCGATTTGTCGCTGATTATCTCGCCGTAGCGGACGTCTCTGGACATTCCTGAACGTCCTTGGATGGTGGGCCGTGTAGCCCTCACATTTTCATCGTACGCACCTGATTTTCATGAATAAACTTTCTGCCAGAAACTGCGAGGCCCCCATCGGGGCCACCAGGATGGCGTGGCAGCCGCCGGACGTCCACGGACTGCCTTTCGGCCTTTCACCTCAGGCGGGCAGATCTAAAAGTGGCAAGAGTCGCACCCTTGTGCGGTGGGGCTCAACGCTCACGAGCGCACCCGCCTCCAACTGCACCTGCATTTGCCACAATGCGCTAACGATTTTCTCACCAACTACATCGGGATTGAGATTCTCGGATCGGATTTGCATGACGCTCGGCTTCGTTCCGCCGGTAGCTGCCAGGATTGCGCTGAAATCAAGATCGTGTGTCAGCACGATATATCCGTGCTCACGTGCGTAGGCCATGATTTTCGTATCGGGCGCCGTGACTAAACCGACCCTCGACCAATGCACTGCGTCGACTTTCGATGCCGCGAGGAAGGAGGCCCACCGCGGAGAAAGATTCATGTCAACCAGGAGTTTCATACCTGGGCAAGTTCAATCTCCCGCTCCTCCATACGCCAGGCGGCATAACGCAAAGCCTGCAGGATGTCTTCACGCTCCAAATATGGATAATCCGCAAGCAGTTGTTCGATGGTGTGGCCGGCGCCAATCTGTCCGACGATCATGCCAACAGTGACGCGCATACCCCTGATGCAGGCCTTACCGCCCATGACAACAGGGTTTTGAGTAATGCGATCCAGCTCAGTCATTGGCCTAACTCCTTCGTCCCAAATGCCGCAGGCGATGCAGTGCTAACTTGTACGGGATCCCTGCAGCGAGTTGATTATATACTGTAACAATAACTCGTTGTTTTACATATCTAAATATTGGTTTAGTGGATTGCTTCCAATCGACTGATTACATGTAACAGAGTCGCTGACGGGCGCTCGCCAAATTCATCTCTTCGCCTGTCGGGCGCGCCGAAAAGTTGCTGAACTCTCTTCCACCTTGGAGTTCCAATACTCGACATACGTATCGTACGCCCGCTGGCGCCATGGACATCCTGAGCTCCTATGGCTCTCACCAGACATGTCCGAAAAGTGCCTCATCTATGTCCTTGAGGCAAAGGTGACCCCGTCTAAACTTGTTGCTCGTCGGACACTTCAGCCGTCGCGACTGCGCCCCTGCGGCGACCTCGTACGGCGGTACGTCGCATCAACCCTGAATTGGAGCAAGCAATGCCGTTGGCTCGAATAGACCTTATGCGCGGGAAAACCAATGAATATCGTCAGGCGATTGGAAACGCCGTCTACGACGCACTGCGATCGATCGGCGTGCCGGAAGATGATCGCTTCCAAATCATCACCGAGCACGAGTCCGCCAATTTCCTCTTTGCCAAATCCTACCTTGGGATAGAGCATACGAGCGACTTGGTCATGATCCAAATCACCTTCAACGAGGGGCGAACAACCGACCAGAAAAAGACGCTGTTCAAAGCGATCGCTGACGGAATTCACGACGCAACAGGCCTCCGAACAGCAGAACGTCTTCGTCAGCCTCGTAGAAGTGAAGCGGGAGAACTGGTCTTTCGGGGATGGCGTCGCCCAGTACGCGCCGGCGTGATCGACGGGTAGACGACCTCACGACCCGCGTATTTCGCCTCATAATTTGAAGTTATCTTGCGTGGTGCCGAGACCTATCAGGTACGTTTGCAGCGAACTGGGCAGACTTCCGAACCATTCAGCCTCTTTTCCCGGAGCCGGTAGCACGTGCCCGTACTCCACCATGTCCGTTGGCGCCAGATTGTTCAAGTACACCCAGACATCATTTTCTTTCACATGGGTAATGGCTGCAATCTCTTTCATGATGCCCATCATGAGCGCGCTTCGCTGCGCCTCGGTCCGTCCTTCACGAATATCCGCCCGCACCCACACATGTCTCGTCTGTCGAGACCCACCCAAAAAGCGATCGGCGGCCTTCTTCTCGTCGAAAATGACCTGCACGAAAAACGACGGTGCCCCGGTCGACTCCTTGTGAATGCGCGTTATTGCGCCCGCAATGGCTGCCTTTTGGCCGTCATTGACGGAATTCTCGGCCACTGAACACACATAGGTTGGCATGGATGCTCCTGGTGATGGCTATTGGCGTACCGAATCCGCGGAAATACAAGGCTGGTCGCGATTCACGATGAGTGCCCCGCACTATCGACCCCCAATCCGGGAGCGGCCTCATGGTGACCTCCAGTCGGTCGATCAATTGTCGTCCTTCGTCCATTCCGGGCTGTAGCCTCCCAATGCCGGGTGGTACATCTCGTCACCGGAATGTTGCGTGAACTCGACATTCAGCCGGTCTTCGCTCAAGCCCAATATCTCAACACAGTGCGCACAAAGCGCCTTGGCGATTTCCATCCGCTGTTCGGCCGAACGTCCTCGGCGGATATCCAGCATCATGACTGCGGCCCGCACCGGATCCCCGCCGGACTCTGCAACTCGCCAAACGTTGCCGTCACCCAACTCGCGAAAAGCGACGCTGATGCGCCGAATGTCCACCGACATCATGGCCGCGTACGTCGCGCTCATCTTTCCGGCGAGCTGCTGCTTGGTGGCGGCCGGATAGTGCCCGTTCAGATCGAGTTGCAGGTACGGCATGTGGGCTACGGCGTGACTTTTCCCAGCTTCGCTAAAAAGGCATCTGCAAATGCCTGATCGGAGAAGGGCTGCTGCCCGGTGATCAATTCACGATCAACGACGGCATTCGGGGTCCAATCTGCTGCGTTCTGAATCGTGGCGCCCGCCGACGCGAGAGCTTCGTCGTTATAGTAAGGCGCAATTCCCTCGAGCTGGGGGGCCTCGATCTGCTTTTCCTCGCTCTTCGAGAACACTGCGATCTTGTAACCGGCGTAGGGCCAACCGCGAGCCAAAGACGGCAGCGCATCGGCGTTGCCCGCGTTGAGGGCCTTGTCGAATTGCTCGGACTGGGGAAGCGTGGACAGGAGCGCCATCGGGCCGTGGCAGATCAGTGCCGTCGGCCGGCTCGTCTTGTGGAAGCTCAAGAGGATTTTCCCCAAATCCTTGTCTTTGACCAAATCGACCATCGGGGCGTGGCCGCCCGGCACGAACACACCGGCATAGTCATCGGCGTGGTCCGCAATCTCCGAAAGCTTTTTGGGATGGCGCAGACCTAGGAGGCCATCGATGAAGCGCAGCGTTTCCATGCGCTTGGCATCATCGTTGCCGAAGAACATTGCTTTGTTCGAGCTGGCGTCCATCGCCGGCGGGTCGCCGTTCGGGCTCGCGAAGACCGGCGTATAGTCCGCCTTGATCAGCGCCCGAAGGGGGGTTGCCAGTTCATTGAGATAGTAGCCGGTCGCATAGACCTTGGCGTCCTTGAGCTCGAGCAGATGAGCGCCGGACATAACGACCAATACTTTTGAGGAATTCATAGGTACCTCCAGTGGTGCGATTGTTTGGAAATGAGTGTTGCGATGATCAGGCGGGGACCGCGTCGGCGACGTGATAGCGGGACGCAGGCTTGGAATTGCGGAACTTCGGGCCGATTGCCTTGCGTTCGGCTTCCCAGTGGGCCCACAGCGAGCCATCGTGCAGGCCGGGGATGGTCACCAGTTCGCCTGCGTCAAGGCCTGCCAGCGCAGCATCGACGCAATCTTCCGCCGACATGGTCGTCTCGGAAGTCTTCTGAGGAGGGTAGCCTGCGACATCCCAGAATTCCGTGGCGGTTGCGCCCGGCAACACCGTCTGCACGCGAACGCCCTTGTCGGCGAGGTCTTTCTGCAATGAATGGCCGAAACTCAGCACATAGGATTTCGAGGCGCTGTAGACACCGTTCAGGGCTTCCACCGCGATGGCGACCACCGAGGAGATGTTGATGATGGTGCCTGTGCCGCGCTTCACGAAGGCGGGAGCCGCCGCGTACGACAGGCGCGTCAATGCGATGATGTTCAGATCGATCATCCGCTGCATCGCGTTCACATCGGCTTGTAGGATCGATGCGACCGAGCCGACGCCCGCGTTATTGACGAGCATGGTGATGCTCGCGTCTTGGTGCAGGACCTTCTCGATCTTGGCGAGATCGGCCGACTGGGTCAGGTCGGCCGCCACGACTTCGATGCTGCGGCCTGTTGCCGTGGTCAGCCTGTTGGCGAGTGAATTCAGGCGGTCCGGATTACGAGCCACGAGAACGAGGTCAAACCCACGTCGGGCGAGCCGGTCCGCGTAGACCGCACCGATTCCTGTCGATGCGCCCGTGATCAGTGCGGTGCCTTTGTTTTGTGTGTCAGACATTAAATTTCTCCTTGTTCCAGTTCCGCCGTCGCTGAAGTGCGCGGCCTCGGGAGAAATGTAATTCGGCTGCCGTTTGTCTTAAATGACGTATATAGTACGTTTTTCGGCCACGAGCCTGACGGAGTTCCCATGCAACGCATAGGTTTGGTCGTTTTCGACGGCTTTCAGTCGATGAGTTTTGCGGGCCTCTCGGTCTTCGAGACGGCAAACATGATGGCGGGAAAGCCGCTCTACGAAATGCACTTTCTGTCAGAGGCAGGTGGCCCCATTCGGTCTTCGACCGGGATGGTCATTGACTCCGATCCGTTCGATAACCGGGTCTTCGATACGGTGATGGTGGGTGGGGGCACGAGCATTCTTGAGCACGCCCCGGAGGGTGTATTGGCTTTTATGCGAAAGTCTGCGAAGAAGTCGCGCCGTCTCGCCTCGATCTGCACCGGCGCGTTCATTCTCGCCGAAGCGGGTGTTCTCGAGGGCAGGCGAGTGACGACCCATTGGTTACACGCCCGCGATCTTCAAGCGCGCTATCCGAATGTGAAGATGGAAGAAGATCGAATTTTCATTATCGACGGAAGCATTTGGACTTCAGCTGGGATGACCGCCGGAATAGACCTCGCCTTGGCTATGGCTGAGAAAGACCTCGGCGCCGAGGCGGCCCGTTCCATCGCCCAGAAGCTGGTCATTCACCATCGTCGGGCCGGCGGGCAGTCGCAGCATTCCGCGTTGCTCGATATGGCACGCAAGACCGACCGAATTCAAAACGCACTTATCTATGCCAAGAAGAACCTGCATACCGCACTATCCGTAGAACACTTGGCTGAGGCCGCCCACTTGAGCCCAAGGCAGTTCAGTCGTGCGTTTCGAGCCGAAACGGGCCAGTCCCCCGCTAAAGCCATTGAGAATCTCCGCCTCGAAGCAGCTCGCCTGATGATGGAACAGACGCGCCACCCGATTGATGTGGTTGCTCGGGAAACGGGCTTTGCGGGTCGACGTCGAATGCGTGAAGCATTCCTGCGCGGCTTCGGTCAGCCGCCTCAGGTTATCCGTCGTAATGCGCTCTAGCGAATCGGGCCCCGACCTTGCTCCCCGAGCATCAACAGGTTCATACACGGCCGGCTGCCACCGACGGATATCGGCAGAAGTGGAATTTAAAATTCTCCGTCGAGATTCGAAGCGAGCCTTCGCGATTTTTTAGTCGGGGTGGACGTTCTTGTACGTCCTGGAACGTCCTTGGATGGTGGGCCGTGTAGCCCTCCAATTTTCATCGCAAGCTACGAATTTTATTGAGGAAATTGTCCTCACGGAAATGTTAGGCCCCCAACCAGGCCCCAAGCAAGACCGTGGTCTTCGGATATCTGCGGACAACCACAGCCCCTGCACACCCTACATCTCATCAATGTGGAGGTTCCCTTCATTATGGGGACGCAGCACGCCCAATCGAACGAAGTCGTTGCGTGCGTTGCGTGCACCCTGCGGCTGCGAGCTCTTTTCGTTTCATCGAGATCGCAGTGCGGTTAGAACATTGGACCGGCGATCCGGGCAGATTCAATTGCGTTCCGGGACTAAGGTTTTCCCCGGAGCGAATAAGCAGACTCTCCGCAAAAGGTGGGCCGGCCAAGGCCTCCACGGAAGACCAAGACGACAACCACCATCACCATTGGAGCCTGTTATGAAATTTATGCTCATTCCCGCTGCCCTGTCAGCAGCCTTGTTCGGAGGACATAAGGTGCAAAGTCAAAGAAAGCGGATATCACCAATGGCACCGTTGATGTGCAGCGCGTTAGCTCTTTTCGCAGCCAATCTGGTGCGGGCGGAAGACGGTCCTGTGCTAAAAACGAAAGACGTGATTCTCGTTCACGGAGCTTGGGCGGATGGCTCAAGCTGGTCGAAAGTCATTCCATTGCTGGAACGTAGAGGGCTCCACGTGACGGCGGTGCAGCTTCCGTTGACCTCCGTGGTGGATGACGTGGCCACGGTGAACCGGGCGATTGAGTTGGACCCTGGCCCGCTACTCCTTGTGGGTCACTCTTACGCTGGAATAGTGATCACGGAAGCGGGGAACGACCCAAAAGTGAGTGGACTGGTTTATATCGCCGCGTTCGCCCCGGACGCGGGGCAGTCGGTCGCCTCGCTGAACGCGTTGGTGCCTGTCACTCCGGTCGCGGCGCAAATCAGACTGAATGCAGGCTTCTTAAGCATTACCACCGAAGGAATCAGCGCTGATTTCGCGCAGGATCTCTCCGACACCGAAAAGCAAACCTTGGCAGTCACTCAGGGACCGATTGCAGAAGTCGCTCTAGGCACACCGGCGACCGCACCAGCTTGGCTGACGAAACCGTCGTGGTACATGGTCGCGAGCGAAGATCGGGTCCTTTCTCCAAAGCTCGAGGCCATGATGGCGCAAACGATCAACGCCGACACGACCACTGTGCGTTCGAGCCACGTCATCATGTTGTCTCGACCGGACGCAGTAGCCGACGTCATTACACATGCAGCGCAGGGACGGGACTGAGGACGCTCAGGAGGCTGCCTTTTCCTCCCTTTAACAAACGGTTGCGATCTCACTGTTAACCAACCATGAACATGAGGATTCAATGAACGAGCGAATGACTTCGACTGTCACCACGACCTCTCGACGCAGCGTCTTAGCCGGCGGCGCCAGCGTCCTTGCCGCCGCAAGCCTAGCATCCACGGCGCCTGCCACTGCGACCGAACATACGCATTCTTCTGTCTCGCCCAGCAAAGGAACACTCTCGATGAGCACGATTACCACCAAAGACGGCACGAACATCTTCTACAAGGACTGGGGCAGCGGACAACCCGTGGTATTCAGCCATGGCTGGCCGCTTTCCGCCGATGCGTTTGAAGATCAGATGTTCTTCCTAGCGTCCCGCGGATATCGATGTATCGCGCACGACCGCCGGGGCCATGGTCGATCGAGTCAGCCTTGGACCGGCAACGACATGGATACCTACGCCGACGATCTCGCCGAACTGACCGAGAAACTTCACTTGGAAAATGCCGTGCATGTCGGTCACTCCACTGGCGGCGGCGAGGTTGCGCGCTACATTGGGCGGCACGGAACAAAGCGTGTGGCCAAAGCGGTGCTAATCGCCGCCGTCCCGCCGCTGATGGTAAAGGCGCCGGGCAATCTGGGCGGCGTGCCGCTCAGTGTCTTCGATGGCATCCGAGCCGGAGTGCAGGCCGATCGTTCGCAATTCTTCAAGGAGTTGACGTTCCCGTTCTACGGGTACAACCGTCCCGGCGCCAAGACTTCGGAGGGAGTGCGTGAATCCTTTTGGCTCCAAGGGATGATGGCGGGATTCCCCGCAGCCTATCTTTGCATCAAGGCGTTTTCCGAAACGGATCAAACCGATGACCTGAAACGCATGGACATCCCGACGCTGGTCATCCAAGGTGACGATGATCAAATTGTGCCGTTTGCCAATGCCGGGGCGCTTCAGGGGAAGCTCATTCCGAATGCGACGCTTAAGGTATACAAGGGCGCTCCCCATGGACTGTGCACCACGATGAAGGATCAGGTTAACGAAGACTTGCTCGCCTTCATCAAGGCTTGAAGTTGCGGGGCAGGCGTCACGCACGCCCGGCCCAAATGCAGTCAACCCAGACAGCAGAATACCTGTTTGGAAACCCTCAAACCATTCCATGCATTACCCACCATCATCGTCCTATCAGGGCTACTTCCGGGATGTGCCGTCGAGAGCAGATGCGACGCGGGTGACTGTCCAGGGACGATGCAAAGATCAAGAAACAGCAAACGTACAGGCGCTGATCAATCAGCACCCTGATGTGGGACCTCCAGATTCAGTCCACACGCAGACACTGGATCATGTGGTGATTTGTCCGGCGAGGTTAGTCAGGGCCTCATGAAGCAGACGCCGAGGAAGACGCGCGGGAAACGTCGGGCGCGACCCGGGTCGTAAACGATATCTTTGTCACCAAATCATTGGCCGCTTCTTACCGTCGTCATTACATTCAGCGCCCTTCTCAACCACGAAGAGTTCTCCTCCAGTCAGTTGGAACCGCTCTCCCCTTCTGGTCCTCCTGCGGTACTCCGGTTGATCGAAAGCAAAGACCTCCAAGGGACACAAACAAGCTTGCACGAATGAATGCAATTATCCTCATTGCTCTCACGCGACCTTATACGTTCGCGGTTCTGGCGATCATGCCTTGACGAAGCAGGACGCCGTCCTGCCGGTGATCAAAGGATCGGCGCGCTCGATTTCCTGGTCGAGACTAGCGCGCACTACCCGCGGCAGTATTGATATTGGCTAGGCGGCGGATCCGACACGTTTCATGGCTCTTCGCCTTTGCGTTGTCGCGGCGGAAGTTTCGCAGGCGATCGCTTGGCCCCTACTACACGCGTTGTCCGGCGGCTTCCAGGATAAGCCGCGTGATCTCGTCGGCGTGGGAGATCAACGACAGATGGCTTGAGTTCAATTCGATCGTCTTAGCGCCCATGCGTTTAGCCATGAAACGTTCGAGGTCCGGGTTGATCGTCCGATCTTCTGTCGAAACGGCATAGAAGCTCGGCTTCGACCGCCAGGCCGCGTGCGTCGTCTTCCCCGTCAGCAGGGCCTTTTGGAACGGCTCCTGCACGGCATAGAGAACCTTCGCTCTCGCTTCCGGCAGGTCGCCTGCAAAATCGCGCAGGAACGCCGACTCGCTCAGGCGCCCTTCATCGCCGTCGAACAGGATGCCGGCCGATGCGGGAGGCGTTGGAAAAGTCTTGGCCAAGGCCGTGTAGTCCTCGCCCGCGTCCGGCGCCCGCGCCGCCACGTAGACTAGAGCTGACACGATCCGATGCATGCCAGCTTCAGTGACGATCATTCCGGAGAAGGAATGCCCGACCAGAACGGTCGGGCCATCCTGCCGATCCAGCACGCGCTGCGCCGATGCAACGGCTTCAGGCAGTGTCGTCAGCGGGTTTTGCACGGCCGTGGCGTTGAGTCCTGCCGCATGCAAACGTGCGATCACCTCGGACCAGCACGATCCATCCGCGAACAGTCCGTGCACGAGGACGACGTTGCGCGCCGCGATCGGAGCGGAGTTCGCGGCCAAGCCACGTCTGGAAACGAGCGATGCGGCAGCGCCGGCAATCATGCCAGCGGAGAAGGTACGCCTGTTCATCATCATGATCTGTGTTCCTCTTCGGTGCGAAGTCCTTTGAGACGAAACCTACGATCGGCCACGTTCGGCGAGTCCGATGTGGATCCGCACGTGTCCGGCGACTGTGAGCGCATCACGCGCTGACCTGTGATGCCACGAGACAAGCGCCATGCACGTGGCGGCTGCCCCGCGTAGCGATTGAAGACGCTGGTGAAGTGTGACTGCGTTTGAAACCCGACCGATAGCGCGATCTCCACCAGCGACATACCGGTCTCTGCGAGCATCTCCTGTGCCCGCTCGATGCGCCGGCGCAATAGGTAATCGTGAGGCCTCAGGCCCGTCGCAGCCCGGAATTGCGCAGCGAAATGCATGCGCGTCAGGCCGGTCGACGAGGCAACGTCGGCGAGGCTCACGGGCTTGCCGAGATGGGCCTCGAAATAGTCCATCGCTCGCTTCAGTCGCCATCGCGGAAGTTCGCCTACTTTCCGCCGCTCGGCAATACGGTTTGCCGAGGCGAGAAGCCTTGCGATGATCGCGATGCCTATGCAGTCCGCATAGAGCTGTCCGAACGAGCCACCGACTCGGTCGGCATCAAGCAACGCGCGCGACAGCGCATCGACCGTCATATCCTTGCGTAGAACACCGTTCGCGCCAAATACCGGCTTTGGATGATGCGTCATGTCGCAAGCGCATTCGGCGATTAGATCGTTGGGTACGTGAAGATGAAGCACATCATACGGCCCACGAAACAGGCAACGAACCGGGACGGCGGGCGCGGTGACGTGGACCGTTCCAGGTGTAGTGAGGCCATCCTGCACGGTTCGGCCGGCGACCCCAAACCGAATATTTGTGTTTCGCAATATGATCTTGACGACGTGGCAGTCTGCGGGTGTTTCGGCGTCAAACCCTTGCGTCCGCCCGCTGCAGGCAAACCATCGCGTGGCAACTACCTTCGACGCCGATAACGCGGACAGTGAGGCACGGCCCGGAACTCGCCAGGTTGGCTCGTCGGCAACGATGCTTCGGTGCAGCGGGCTGGATTGCACGTCAAACAGGGAATCGGTTACAGAGTTCGTCTGGGTATCGAAAGTGTACATCGCTCACCTCGCTGATCAACATCCTACTTACAGCGGGTGGGTCGATTCCTTGGGTTTCTGCTGAATAATACTGAAGGCAATTCTAAAGTACGAGGGCTCCGATTTAGGGAAGAGCGGACAGAATGTCACTAGCTTGCATCTTGGGCACGCGCATTCGTCAGGATGGCCTTCGACTCTAATTATCACCGATTGATGCCGGTCGGCTGGCCATTGGGCGTCTCGGATTCTGATGCAGATCCCGAGTAGTTTTCGACGACCTCATACATTCCAGGATCGAACCGGGCGATTGCGAGTGCCTGCTGAAAATAGGGCAACGGCGCGCGATTCTCGCGCATCGCCTGATAGTCCTCGATACTGCGCCATTGCGCGTACATCGTGACTCTTGTTCCATCGAGACTCCGATGCAGACTCGCCGAAACGAATCCTGGCTCATGGCGTACCGACGCCTCGGTCGCGCGGGCCAGCAGCTCAACGAGTTGCCGCTGATTCGCGGGCTCGACCGTGAAGACATTGATCAGCGTTACGAGCTTGCGGCTCGGTGAGATCGTTGTCATAAGCAGACTCCGGGAGTTTCGTGTGCGCGAGAGGGCGCGGGTCGAGCAGGATAGTGGGCTTGCTCGTGCTCTTCTTCTACCAAGACATTTGCGGCGGATTCAATTGGTACGATCGGCGACGGACAACCGTTAAACGAGTAGATACCCCGCATAACGCTCAATACACCCACCGGCAACGTAATGCCGAAAAAGAATGTCGTGACCAATATGTGGAAAATCATAGGTGCTGATCCGAGTAGAGGACGTGCGATGCGACGATGATGGCTGACTTCCTCGTCCCACTTCGTTCCCGGGACGCCATTGAACGCTCACCTCGCGAATTTAGCGGGTCGACACGGTGGCAATGCGGGATTTCCGACGGGGGAGAAACACAAGTCGAGGGACGCGCGCACCTTGTCGACGCCGCCCATGTCGCACCATGTCCGCGACGGCGGATGGTTCTCGCGAGCCATGGATGGGCCGCTCGAGGCGGTCTCGAACGAATTCGGCATGACGTCGCGCGATCTGAGGCATTTCACCGTGTTGGTCTAATTTTTCGAGCGCATACGCCCGTGTCGTCTCGAGCAACCGCCAGCGACCGCTGGGTGCCGGTCCGTCCAATTCAACAAGCGACTTGGCGGCAAGATTTGTGAGCATTTCCAGGACGGCGGGGGCGGTGTGACCCTGGTCGTTCATCACGGCATTCGCTTCCCCGAACGTGAATCCAGCGGCGAAAATACCGACGCGGCGCAGCAGGCAGCGTTCCGGTCCGGGTAGTAGTTCATAGCTCCAATCGAGCGTCGCCCGCAGCGTATGATGTCGCGCTGGTGCAGTACGGCGCCCGCCGGTCAACTGTCCGAAGCGCTCGTCCAGTCCGGCAAGAACAAGCTCGGGTCCGAGCACCGCGGCACGAGCCACCGCAAACTCGATTGCGAGCGGCATGCCATCGAGTCGGCGACAGATGGCAGCAATCACGCGCAGGCTCTCTCTGTGCGCCGAGAAGACTGGGTCCAACGCCCTCATCCTGACGATGAACAGCTGTACGGCGCTATGTCCTAGAACGATGTCTGAGTCCTCCTCATGCGGTCTCGGCACATCTAGCGGAGAAACGCGAAAGACGTGTTCGCCTTCAATCCGCAGCGCCTCGCGACTCGTCGCCAGGATCGAGGTGGCCGGACACAGCCGAATGACCGTTTCGGCCAGTTTCGCCGCCGCGTCGATGACATGTTCGCAATTGTCGAGTACCAGGAGAAGCCTTTCTCCTCCGATGGCGCGAGCGACGGATTCCGGGGAGATCTCCTCGCCGCGCAAGTCCAACCCAAGCACGCTAGCGACCATCAACGGCACGAGAGCGGGATCCGACAGGGATCCCACGTCAACAAGCCAACAATCGCCGTTCAAAGACGGGAGTAGGCTACGGGCAACCTCCAGCGCCAGCGTGGTTTTCCCATTCCCGCCGGGCCCGGTCAGCGTGACGGCTCGGTGGGCGCACAAAAGATCCTGCAACTGCCGTGCGGCCACGGTTCGGCCGATAACCTCAGACGTCGCCGAGGGCACATTGGTCATAAACGGCCGGACAGGCGTTCGCTCGGAATCCAGTGCACCCGAATCTGCCCGCATGCTGAGATTGCGAATCGTCCAGGCTTCCAAGAGGCGATAGCCCCGACCGAAGGTCGTCTTCAGCGTTCCGCGATCGGGTCCAAGGGCCTTGCGGATCGCAGAGATATGGACCTCGAGTGTATTTTCTTCGACAATCACACCCGGCCAGACACGAGCCATGAGTTCGTCCTTGGCGACGAGTTTGCCAGCCGACTCAACCAAAACTGCAAGGATCTGCAACGCTCGGCTGCCCAGAGAAACCGGGACTCCACACGCCCGCAGTTCATGCCGCGCGAGATCCAGCTCCCATCGGCCACACTCGTACACCGCGTGTGGACCGCTTTCAAACATCCGCACTGCCGAACTCCGCGTTGGCCAAGGGGGCTTGGAGATCACTTCGCCGATTGCCATGATGCGTTAGTCCATTCACGGTCGTTCTGATTTTCGAATATTCACGATTTGTGCGACGCAAAGAGCCACCATGAGAATGGCCAACGCACCCAATGATTTTAAGACCAGAGGATCCTGAGGCGACGAGGCCAACGGCGCACCGACGGGAAGTCGCGTTAGAGTTTCGTTGATTGCCGGCACCATCGAGAAAAAGAGACTTCCAGAGAGTCCCAAGACTTCGATGTACCTGCTGGCACGAATTTTAGAAAAGCGAATGAAGAAGCCTATAAACAAGGAAGCTAACGTTAAAAGAGTCAGAACATAACCAGGAACAGGATTAAAACCCGGAGCTTGCGGGAGAGCAAACACCAAAATACAGCTGACCGTTACCGCAACGAAATAAGCCGCCCCAGCGGAGCTCTTTGGGTCAATCTTTCGGTTCCTAATGAGCATATAAAATGCGAGCATGACACCAACGAGACCGAAGAAAGTGTGAACATATCCAACTGTAGAGAGATGCATATCACTTCCTGATGCAGCTAAAGGGGACCAAGATAAATCCGACAGCGCCGAGTGCCGGTGGCTCGAAGTCGCGGCTCGCAGTCATGCGTTCGTTCATGTGATCCTCCAGGCGTTCTGAGACAACCGTCCGTTGAGAGCAGCACGGCAGAGGATGACACGAGGGCTATTGGAGCGGGTGTTATACGGCGTAAGACAGTGCAAAGCCCCGTTACGGCAGCCGCTCGAATGATCGTGCGTCGGCGAGGGCAGGGGCGGAGCGGCCCCGGTCGCCTGATCGATTAGCCGTGTCTCGGCGGTTACCGATGGCCCCGGACATGGGTCGGGATATCTACAAGAATTTCGTCAGGTGCCGGACTGATTGCGCAAAATGATGAGTTGAACGATTTTGCTGTCGTAGGACGAGAAATAGAGGGCGAGCACAAGAGGGTCTGGAAGCCCACGCTTGTCGAACAATCCGTCCGCATGGGCTGTCACTATTGAGTTTCCATAGTGCTGGACATTCTTGACGATCTTGAGCGTCAATCGCTCGCCGAAAATGTCGCGAGCAGCCCAGGAGGCAATTGCCTGCTTGCCCCAGTAGTCAGTGAGTTGATCGTTGACGAGGGCGTCATCGACAAACGTAGCCAACAGGGCGTCGAGATCGCCAAGGTTCGACGCTCGGATATATGCGCCCACTGCCGGCGCTAGTCCGGCGGTCAACTCGCCAGCAGAGGTCGTGTGCGCGCCGGAATCCTGCTGCTTGTCCAAATGAGGCATGTCAACCAGCGCCCTATCTTGGGTCAACTCTGGCAGATATTGCCGCAGGAGGCCTAGGAGAGCGCGTTAATCGGTGTTAAACGCCGTCATCGCCCCGCCTATTCAGATCGGTCTCACTTGCCGTATCAGGGGGAATGACGCGCCGCCTGAGCTCCGCCAGGAGTTGACCTGCACATTTCAGGTCCGTCGTTTGAAATCCTTCCGTAAACCGTCGGTACACGGTCTCAAGCAAGTCAGCTGCGTCCGAGGATTTGCCTTGGCTGACCCACAGTCGCGCAAGGCTCGTAGCCGATCGGAGTTCGAGGCTGAGGGTCGATTGTTCCTTTGCATGCTGCATGGAGCGATGGAAGGCCCGCTCCGCAGCTACCGGGTCCGGGGGCCTCGTCTCGAGCCATATCTCCCCGCGAACTCTCAGCAGTTCGGGTACGTTTAAGGTTTCGCCGAAGGCCTCGCTGAGGACCAAGCCTGCGTCGACCGCTACTGCTGCCTGGTCAGCCTCCCCCGCCTTCATAAGCCCCTCAGCCAGCGCCACGTGAAGGGCCGGTGTCAGCGTGTGATAACGCTCCGCTTGCAGCAACCCGAGGGCGCGCCTCAGAATGCGCACGCCCTCCGCGGGTTCGCCGCGCGCCACGGCAAGCTCACCTGTCAAGGCCAGGCCGGCAGCATGATAAGGTCCAAGCGCATGTTTAGCGGCGTGGGCGAGCAGGCGTCGGATAAGCTGTTCTGCCTGATCGAGGTCGCCTCGCCAGAGAAAGGCGGTCGCCGTATAGATCAAAGTCATGCACAGATTGACCGGATGATCGCGTTTGGTCGCCAGGTCGATCACCCACCTCGCGGTCTTGGCGGCACGATCCGCAAACCCGATCAGCCAGTAGCAGCGCGCAAGCGCGATCAACGCGCGAATCTCATGATCGTAGCCAAAGAAGGAGACATGCGCGGCGCCCGCGGCCTCGGCTTTCATCAGGCCAAGTTCGCAGTGGCGCCGAGCGCCCATCTGGTCCCCAGTCAAATGATAGGCGACACCCAACACCGACTCTCCCGTGGCAATCACGCCGGCCGAGCCGATCGCCTGGGCGATAGTGATGCTGCGCTCGGCGACCGCCCGAGCGCCGTGAAAATCGCCGATACGGGTCAGGAAGATCCCCAGGCCGACCAAGAGGTGCGTCTGATACTCCCGGTTGCCCAGGGCGTCCGCCAGGCTCAGCGCGTCCTCGATGGCTTTCCGCACTTCGTCGCTGTTGCCTCGGGTAAGCATCACTGAAGCGGCCAAGAACGAGCGCAGCGCCAGGTGCGTGATGCTCCCCTCCTCGTTTTCGGGCAATGCAGCTAGGCCCTGCTCGCACCAGCGAATGCATTCGACAAACAAGGAATGATGAAAGAACAACGGTGCCGCCGCGGCTGCCATCCGTACTCCGATCCCCACTTCGCCGGCGCTGGAAAAACTCCATTCCAGACCCGCGCGAATATTGCTCAAGTACGGTCCGGTACCTGACACGTCTAAGCCCTTCCCGGCTCGGCTCGAAAGATATTGCGCGTAGTAGAGGGCATGTTGTTTCGCGACGGTGTTCGAGTCAGCGGTTTGCGCAAGCTTTTCGGCGGCGAACGCCAAGGTTGAGTCGAGCAGCCGATGATGCGTGGCTCCGTCGATCGGTGCGACCCAGATGAGCGATTTATTGATCAAACTGGCGATCGCTGCCGCGGCCTCCATCGCATCGATTTGATCTACGGCCGCAACCGCCTGGGCTGCATCGAGCGTGAACGGGCCAACGAATATCGAAAGTCGTGCGAGCACGCGTCGGTCCCTGGCTGTTAAGAGATTGAAGCTCCAGTCCAACATCGCGTGCAGGGTTTGGTGGCGGGACGGGGCACTGCGGCGGCCCTGCCAGAGGAGCTTGAATCGATTTCTCAGCAATTCGGCGGTCCCTTGAATCCCATAGGTACCCACCCGGCTTCCAGCCAGTTCGATCGCGAGAGCGACGCCATCCAGTCGGCTGCAGATCGCCGCCACGGCCGGCGCGTCGATGTCGGTTAGGCTGGACGCGTGGCCGCTGGCGAACGCGCGATCCATGAACAATTGCACGGCGGGCGACGCGAGGGCTTCCGCCGCGGTCAAGTCATCCCTGACGACCGGATAGTCCAACGGCGCCAAGAGATGCACGTGCTCGCCCTCGACGCGTAGCGCCTCGCGGCTCGTGGTGAGGATATGCAGCTGCGGTGCATCATTATAGAGGCGCTCCGTCAGCGAGGCTGCGACATCGATGACATGCTCACAGTTGTCGAGGACCAGAAGGATCCGACGACCCGCGAGGGAGGCGAGGAGACTGGGAAGAGTATCTTGCGTCTGTACGAAGACACCCAGCGCAGCAGCCACTGCGCTGGGAACAAGCGGCGCGTCACTCACTGCTCCGAGGTCTACGAAGTACACTGCCTCGTCGAAGTCGTCCAGCAACGCGTGAGCGACGGAAACAGCGATGGTCGTCTTACCCATGCCCCCGGGGCCTACCACGCTCACGAAGCGATGGGAGGCAAGCAATGTCGATAAAGTTTCCACGGCACTGTTACGGCCAATCATGCGGGCTAGTCGCGCCGGAAGCTTGTACCTCGGAGCCGAGGAAGACTCGGGCGGAAGCGGAAAGGACATCAACGGCCGTGCCGCATCGCGAACAACAGGGGCAACGAAGCAATAACCCCGGCCTGTCACGTTAGCGATGTATCTGATCCCGTTCTGACCATCGCCCAGCACCCTTCGCAGGTCCGCGACCGCCACCCTCAGGCTCCCTTCGCCCACCACGGCCCTCGGCCAGGCTCGGGACATCAATTCGCCCCGTCCAACGACTTCCCCGGCGGCCTCTGCAAGCGCGATGAGGATGTCGAGCGCCCGACTGCCTACGTCGATGGTTTCAGCGCCCTTCAGCAAGAGGCGCTCAGCCGGTATCAGGCGGTAGGGTCCGAACGAAATGACGTCACCAACAGTCATGGTGCCCTGACGGAGGAAAAACTCAGCCGTGCTCGCGACCAGCGTGCGCTTACAATTTCCTTTCCAACCATCTTTGCGTACATATTATAATAAGGTCACGCATACGCCTGGCGATCGTGTCCTGCTCAAATGGTTGCGCGGATATTTTTTATGCCCTCAGCTGATTTTACCGCTTCAACGCCAGCGACAGTGGCCCGAGCGATTCGGTAGAGCGGAAGAGGTGAATTATTCCCGTTTCCCGCCGGCGTAGAGCAGAACCTTCAGATTGCCCGCCCCCAATTGTGCTCCCGCCAGCAGCAGGCTTCCCGCGGATGGCATGGACCTTGATGGATGCGGCAAGGCGATTTCCGAATGGGATTTCGAGCAAAATCTTGCGCTTGCATCACCGTCGCGGACGTTCTTGGACGTCTCTGAACGCTATTGGATGGTGGGCCGTGTAGGGATCGAACCTACGACCAATTGATTAAGAGTCAACTGCTCTACCAGCTGAGCTAACGGCCCTTGCAAACATCAACCACTCGAATCAACGCTTCCCTCGACACTCCACCATGAGGTGGGGTGGACGACGGGACTCGAACCCGCGACGGCCGGAATCACAATCCGGGGCTCTACCAACTGAGCTACGTCCACCATCGTCGATGCCCGACGTGTGGCGCGCCCGGCAGGAATCGAACCTGCAACCGCCGGCTTAGAAGGCCGGTGCTCTATCCGGTTGAGCTACGGGCGCGGTGATCGATGGGTCCACGCGCCAAACGTATTATCAGGTCGATGCCCGGAAATCGTGCACACCGCGTTCGGGGACGCGCATTATAGCCAACTGCCCGGGATAGTACATGTCGGCGAGATAATCCGCCGGGGACCGGGATTATGTGGACCCATCCCCCGGGATAACTGTTACCGATGTGCCCGGAACACTCCGGAATTGGTCGGGGCAGAGGGATTCGAACCCCCGACCCTCTGCTCCCAAAGCAGATGCGCTACCAGACTGCGCCATGCCCCGTGCCGGTCCCGATCGATTGGAACGGCCGGCATCCTATCAGGTTCCCGGGCCGGCCGCTCTTGCCCGACTCGTCCGCACCCTCTCCGAGGGGAGGCCGGGTCGATATTTTGATGGCCGGACCGTGTTCGGGCTGTGGATTCGATAGAATGTCGCGGCGAACAAAAATGCCAGGGGATTAAGGATGAAGCGCACCGAACGGAATCGAATCGGCTTCCTGATACACGACGTATCGCGTCTGCGGCGCACGGCGTTCGACCACCTCATGAAGCCGCTCGACGTCACGCGTTCCCAGTGGTGGGTGCTCAACGGGTTGTCCACCCACGGGAATCATGGCATCACGCAAACGGCCCTGGCGCAGCTCCTCAACCTCGGCAAGGTCGCACTGGGCGGCATCGTGGAGCGGTTGGAGGCGCGGGGGTTCGTGGAACGGCGTCCCGACGCGGATGATCGGCGCATCAACCGGGTGTTCCTCACCCGCAAGGGCAATCAGATCCTGGGGCGCGTCTCGAAAATCGGACTCACCCTGGACTCCCAGGTGATGCGCGGCATCCCGGCCACGCGGCAAAATCTGGTGGCCGAAACCCTGGACGCCATGAAGACGAACCTGATCGGGCTCGACGCGGTGCCGGGCTCCAAGGCCCCGGTTCGAGGATAAAAGGGCCGATCTCAGCGCGCGTTTCGCGCCGCCTGCTGGATCAGCGCCTGCGCCTGCTTCAAGTGCGGGATATCGATCATTTTCCCGTCGAGCCCGACGGCACCCGCGCCGGGTGACGTTTCGAATGCGGCCACCACCCGGCGTGCGTGTTCGATTTCCTCGGTGGAGGGCATGTAGCTCTCGTTGATCGCGGCGACCTGCGCCGGATGAATCGCGAGCCGGCCGGTGAAACCTTCGGCCCGCGATGCGCGCGAGGCCGCATACAGGCCCTTCTCGTCGCGAAAATCCGCGTACAGGGTGTCGATCGGCTGTACTCCGGCGGCCCGTGCTCCCATGAGAGTCAGCGAGCGCACCATGCGGTAGGTGAATGCCCACTCCCCCGACGCGTCGCGATTCGTGCTCGCACCGAGAGCGGTCGACAAATCCTCCGAACCCCACGTCAGCCCGACGAGCCGCGACAAACGAGCGCCCGCGTAGCCGCCCAAGTTGAACGGCGCCGCCGCGGTTTCGGTCGCCACCGGCAGCACCAGCGTCGATCCGGGGGCAATGCCCGCCTGCGCTTCGAGCGCCTCCAGATAGAACGACAATCTGGCCACGTCCGCGGGTCCTTCGGCCTTGGGCAGCATCACCCCGTCCGGTGCGGCCGCGACGACCGCCGACAGATCGGCCAGCGCGAGCGCCGAATCGAGCGAATTGATGCGCACCCAGAGCTGCCCGCGGCGCGCGCTCTTCGGCCTGGCCTTGAGATACTCGACCGTCAAGCCGCGCGCGCGAGGCTTGTTGTCGGGCAGCACGGAATCTTCGAGATCGAGAATCAGTGCGTCCGCCCCCGCGCGGTCGCCGTTGCCGAGCTTCTTTTCGCTGTCGCCGGGAATGAACAGCAGCGATCTGAGCACGTTCATTGCGCGGGCCGCCTGCGCTGCAGCCCGGTACGTTTGCAGGAGGCGACCAGCTCGTTGCGCTGGTTGAAGGCGCGATGCACGAACGTGACGATGCCCTGATCGGGCCGCGACTTGGAGTCGCGCAGCTCGATCACCTCGGTCTCGACATGCAATGTATCGCCTTGGAAGACGGGGCGCGGGAAGCGCACCTCGTCCCAACCCAGATTCGCGACCGCCGTGCCGAGCGTGGTATCGCCGACGGAGATCCCCACCATCAATCCGAGCGTGAACACCGAATTAACCAGGCGCTGGCCATACTCGGTGCTGCGCATGTACTCCTCGTCCAGGTGCAGCTGCGCGGGATTGTGGGTCATGGTGGTGAACAGGACATTGTCCGTTTCGGTCACGGTGCGCCGGATGGCGTGTTGAAACACCTGACCGACATGAAACTCCTCGAACCATAGGCCGGGCATGGTGGGATCAGGAATATTGGCGCGGGAACATGATTCTAAACGTGGTGCCGACGCCTTCCACAGACTTGAGCTCGATCGATGCGTCCAGCATGTCGCACAAGCGCTTCACGATGGACAGTCCGATGCCCTCGCCGCTGTCCGAGCCCGCGGCATCTTGGGTCCCTCGCGCCGATGACTTGCCCCCGAGCGCGATGGACAGCGGTTTCCCCGCGTCCGAATGGATGCCGGGCCCCGTATCCTGAATGCACAGCACCCAGCGTTTGTTGTCGTTCGCCTCGCTGTCGCCCCAGCTGACCGTGATTCCGCCCTCGCGCGTGAACTTGACCGCATTCAGGATCAAGTTCTGCGCGATGCGCCGGATTTTCACCGCGTCCCCCTCGGCGGCGAAGCCCGGGGGGCCGTCGCATCGCAAAAACAGGCGGTGCTGCTGCGCGAGCGGGCGTATCCCCTCGCAAAGCTGCTGCAGGATTGGGGTCACATCGAGCTGTTCGATGCGCCGTTGCTCGCGTCCGGCCTGCAGCCGCGCCAGGCTGGTCACGTCGTCGAGGAGGTGATGAAGCGAGGTCACGTTGCGCATCAGGATGCGCACGAAATCGTCGCGCGAGGAATCGCGCAGCTCGGTGTGCGTGAGCGCCACGGTCGCGTTGGCGACCACGCCCAGGTTGCCGCGCAGGTCGTGCGCCGCCTGCCGCCACAAATCGCCGCGCTGCTGCTCCAGCTCGCGGATTTCCGCCAGCGCGCTTTCGAGATCCTTCACGTGGCCCGCGGCCTCCTGCTTCTGGAGCTCGAAGTATTGGCCGACGCTTTCTTCGATGCCGGTGCTGCACATGGCCGCCCAGACCCGCCGCGCCGCGGCGATCGCGGCGTGCGACAGCTCTGCATGAGCAGCCGTATACGAATCGAGCTCCGCCACCACGCATTCGTTCAATTTGCCGAGCTCACGCGTGACCTCGCGCAGGTCATACCCCTGCCGCCAGCGCTGCAGGCCGTGTGCGGCCGCCGGCTGCTGACCCGCCTCCTGAACGGCGTCGGTCGCGCTGCCGACGGGCCCGTGCAGGGCCCGCTCGAACGTGGCGAGCATGGAGGGAATGTGATCCAGCAGCTGTACGCGGGGCAGCGAATCGCCCGTCGTGACCTTCGGATCCCATTTGATCGCCAGTTGCCAGGCTTGAAGGATGGCATCGCGCCGGCCCCTCAAATGCAAGGCCAGCGCGGCGAGTTCCGCTTGAACGTCTTCCATGCTGATTTCCGATTTCTGGTGACGAAACCCGCAACGGTCCGACCGCGACCCTGGGTCTTCTTCGCGGCACTCCGCAGGCCCCGGATTCTGGAGCGTCCGGTGGCGATTTTCAAGGCGCGTCAATCGCTCAGTTGCTCCAGCGCCACGCCGCGGGTTGCCGGCCCGAAGGCGCCGATCACGAGCATGCCGATGGCCATCGCCGCCCCGATGAACAGGGCGACGGCGGGGACGCCCCCATCGGCCAGCAGCACGCCAACGATGAGCCCCGAGAAAGCGGCGGCCAGACGGCTCCAGGAATAGACGAAGCCCACGGCGCGGGAGCGGATGCGGGTGGGAAACAGCTCGGCCTGATACCCGTGGTAGGCATACGACATCACGTTCGCGGCCAGGGTGAAAACGATGCCGAGCGCAATGAGCGCAGCCGCCGAGGTCGACAGCGCGAAAGCCGCCATCGCGGCGCCCATGCAGCCGAGACCCGCGACAATTTGCGTCTTGCGCTCGATCCGATCCGCAAACAGCATCCCGAGCAGCGGGCCGAAGGGCTGTGCGATGGCAATGATGAAGGCGTACTCGAGGCCGTGGGTTAGATTGATGCCGCGCCCGGTCAAGAGGCTCGGCAGCCACGAATTGAAGCCGTAAAACCCGATCACCTGCGCGACATTGAAAATCGACAGCATCAGCGTGCGGCCTCGATATTCCGGCGCAAAAATGTCGGCCAGCCGCGCAGCGCGCTGCGCAGGGATCTGGACTCGCTCCCCCAACTGCACTGCATCAGGCGATTGCCCGCGCTCCGCCGCAACGCGCCGCTCGAGCGCCGCGACGATGTGTTCCGCCTCCTCGAAGCGCCCCCGAGAGGCGAGCCAGCGCGGGCTTTCCGGGATTCCCGCGCGCAGCGCCCAGACGGCGATCGCGCCCACCGTGCCGAACAGCACCACCCAACGCCAGCCGTCCAACCCCAGCGGCGCCCGCGGCACCAAAACCCAGCTGAGCAGCGCCACCAGCGGGACGATGCTGAAGCAGATGCACTGATTCACCGAAAAGGCGCGCCCCCGCAGCGACAAGGGCGTCACCTCCACGATATAGGTATCGACGGTGACCAGCTGAACGCCGAACCCGACGCCGGCGATGAAGCGCCAGACGTCGATCCATTGCCCGGTGCGCTGGAACGCCATGATCGCGGTGGCGGCGACGTACCACATCAATGACCAGGTGAACACGGCCTTGCGGCCGAAGCGGTCAGCCGCGTTCCCGAACGCGACGACGCCGGCCCACAGTCCCGCGAACGTACAGAACACGAAGGTGCCGAACCCCGACACCCGCACCAGCTCGAGCGAGCCGAAAAAGCCGAGTGATTCCGGCGCGAACAGCCCGCTGTCGATCATGCCGCGGGCGACATAGGCGGTGAAAAACAGATCGTAGAACTCGAACACGCCGCCGAGCGAGATGAGCACGACGAGAGTCCACACCGCGCGCGAGGAGGGAAGCCGGTCGAGCCGCGCCGCGAGCTGCGCGGCCGCGGAGGCGCTCACCCGGTAAAGCCTGGGATGCGCTTCGCCAGCGGGCTTTGCGCCAGGCGCTTCGCGCGGCGCACGGCCGCGCGAAAATCCTTCACGACGTCCTCGACGGCGATGTTGCGGCGAAAAAAATCCGCCCAGATGAATTCCACGAAGGCCGCGTCGGTCTTGCGGTACCCCCCGGCATCGCGCACGAAACCCGCGAGCGAGCGATACACATCGTCGAGCAGCTTTTTCAGGCTCCCCGGCAGATGATGATAGGTGTGGCGCACGCCGTTCTCGTCGAGCGGGTGGACCCAGGAGCGCTTCTCCATCTCGGTCCAGAACCTCTTCGGGGCGAGCGCTGAGAAATCCGCCTCCACGCTGAAAAATGCTTCCTTGACGCGCGCATCGAGCGCGGCCCTCGCCAGGTGGTGATGGTCGGTGATGTACAGGCGAAGGTCGGGCCCGATGACCGCCGGCATCGGGTGTGCTTCCAGGAACGCCTCGCGCTCATCCGGCGAAAGCTTCAGGAGGTGGTTGCGTTTGACCTCCACCTCGAGCATGCCGACGGTGAGCTGGGTCGGATACAGGGATTTGACCGGTGCGCGCTTTATTTTTGACATGAATTTCAGCAGCTTTGATCGGGTACGCCGGCGTTAGCGTATATCTTTTGCGCGCGGCGGACACCTGTACCGGACGCTGCCCCGGCCGCATGACTTCAGCACTCAGGCTCGAAACCTGAAATCACAAGATATTGAAATTCAATGAGTTTTTATTCCGGATATTGCAACTTGCCTCATCCGCACCCATAAATGGGGTGGGCGCGCGCGTCGAGCGCGCAGAGGCGGCGAGGTGGATCATGGCGACGGGTTGGGCCGGCGACGGCGCGGTGCAGGATCAAATCGATGCGACGGTGCGCGACGGCATCAAGCGCGCACAGAGCCGGCTGCCCCAGGGACCTTCGGCCACCCACTGCGTCGAATGCGGCAATGAGATCCCGGAGGCGCGCAGGCAGGCGTTTCACGGCGTGCGCATGTGCGTGACCTGCCAGGACGCGCACGATCGGGAGGCCGCCCGCTTCAGCGGATACAACCGTCGCGGGAGCAAGGACAGCCAATTGCGGTGAATGACGCCGCGCTCATCGATGCGCTGCGCTCGGCCCAGGACCGATACGCCGTCCGCAACCCCTCGAGCCGCGCGCAATGGCGGCTAGCGGCCCTCGCGATGCCGGGTGGAAATACCCGGACCATCCTCTACTTCGATCCCTTTCCCATTTGCATGGTTCGCGGCGAGGGATGCCATCTCTTCGATGCCGATGGGCATCGCTATGTGGATCTGCTGGGCGAATATACGGTGGGAATCTACGGACATTCGAATGCCATCATCCGGGCGGCGATCGTCGATGCATTGAATGGCGGCATCAGCCTGTCCGCGCACAATGAAGCGGAGATCCGCCTCGCCCATCTGATCCGGGAACGCTATCGCTCGATGGAGCTCGTGCGCTTCACGAACTCGGGGACGGAGGCCAATCTGATGGCCATCGCCACGGCCATCGCCTTCACCGGCCGCCGCCGCATCCTCGTGTTCGCCGGCGCCTATCACGGCAGTGTGCTGAAGTTCGGCGGTGCGCCCTCCGCCATCAACGTGCCGTATGATTTTCTGATCGCCCCCTACAACGACCTCGAAGCCACGCGCACGCTGCTGCGCGCTCATGCGGGGGAGCTCGCTGCCGTGCTGGTGGAGCCCATGCTGGGCTCCGCGGGCTGCATTCCGGGCGATCCGTCGTTCCTCGCGATGCTCGCGCAGGAATCCCGTGCCGCGGGCGCGCTGCTGATCTTCGATGAGATCCAGACCGCGAGGCTCTCGGCCGGAGGACGCCAGGCGCTGCTCGGCATCCGGCCCGATCTCACCACGCTCGGCAAGTACCATGGCGGAGGTCTGTCGTTCGGGGCGTTCGGCGGCCGCGCGGAGGTGATGTCGCTCTACGATCCGCGAAATCCGAAGCATCTGTCGCACGCGGGCACGTTCAACAATAACGTGCTGTCGATGGCCGCGGGCTACGCCGGGCTGTCGCAGGTGGCCACCGCGGAGGCACTGGACCGCTTGAACCGCCGCGGGGATGCGCTGCGCGAGGAGCTCACGCGCCTGTTCGCCGACACGGGTACAGGGCTTCGGGTCTCGGGGCTCGGCTCGCTGCTGACGCTGCATGCCGGCGGCACGCCCTCGCCAAACCCCGCGGCCGGCGCCCTCCTGTTCTTCGATTTGCTCGAGCGCGGTTTTTATACCGCGACCCGGGGACTGGTCGCGCTCTCCCTGGCGATCGAGGACCGGCACATCGGCGAGTTTGTCGAGGCAATGCGCGAGATCGTGGCCTCGCGCGCGGGACTTCTCTAGCGCACCGGGGTCAGCACGTCCAGCCGGATGAAGCGGTGGAGACGCGGGCCGGGGACTCCCCGGTGCTGAACTGCGGCGGACGCCGGTAGAGTGTCGTGCGCTGTATGGCGGGGCGCCCGAGCGAGGCCGCCAGCGACAGCATGTCGGACTGGGTCATCTCCTGGCCGTGCGTGGCGCCCGCCGCGCGCGTGATGCTTTCGTTCATCAGGGTGCCGCCGAGGTCGTTGGCCCCGGCGCCCAGCGCCTCGCGCATTCCGGCGCGGCCCATCTTCACCCAGGAGGCCTGGATGTTCCCGACATGCGGATGCAGCACGAGCCGGGCGACGGCATGCACGAGAATCGCCTCGCGCAACGTCGGACCCGGCCGCGCCCGCCCGCGCCGGTAGAGCGGCGCCTCGTGCGCGACGAAGGGCAGCGGCACGAACTCGGTGATCCCGCCGGTCCGGCGTTGCAGATCGCGAAGCCGCAGCAGATGCGCCGCCCAATCGCCGTATCCGTCGACGTGCCCGAACATCATGGTCGAGGTCGTGGGCAGGCCCACTTCGTGCGCCGTCTCGATCACCTCCAGCCACTCTTCGGTGCGCAATTTGTCGGGACAGAGCACCGCGCGCACCTCATCGACGAGAATTTCCGCGGCCGTGCCCGGAAGGCTCCCGAGCCCTTCGCTCTTGAGCATCGATAGATAGTCGCGCAGCGGCATGGAGAGCGTCCCGGCGCCGTGCCGGATCTCGAGCGGCGAGAACGCATGCACATGCATGTGGGGAGCCGCGGCTTTGAGCGCGCGCACGATGTCGAGATAGGTCTCGCCCGTGAAGCTCGGATGGATGCCGCCCTGCAGGCACACCTCGGTCGCGCCGCGCGCGGCCGCCTCGAGCGTTCGCGCGACGATCTCGCCGCTGTCCAACAGATACCCGCGTTCCGCCCCCTCGCGCTTGCGGGTCCCCTTGGAGAAGGCGCAGAAGTTGCAGTGGTAGCTGCAGATGTTGGTGTAGTTGATGTTGCGGTTCACGACGTAGGTGGCGGCATCGCCGTTGACCCGCGCTCTGAGCCCATCCGCCGCCTCGCACACCGCGCGCAGATCGCTTCCGCGGGCGCCGAAGAGTTCGGCGACCTCCCCGGCGCCGAGCGCCTCGGAGCCGGCATCGACGATTTCCTGAAGAAGAGCCGCGATGCGGGTGCCCTGGATGCGACGGTGTTCCGCCGTGAAGCTCCGCGGAAGATCGGTGCTCCGGCCTGTCCGCCACGCGTCCTCGCGTCCAAGCGCCTCGCCGTCGCTAAGTTCCAGCACCGCGCGGCGCATGCCCGCATCGAGCCAGACGTCGGGTGATTTCGCATAGCCCGGATACACCGTGAGCCGCTGCACCAGGGTCTTGCCCGCCGCCTCGGTCTGCCCGCGCAGGTGCTCGAGCTCGGGCCACGGCGATTCCGGGTTCACGAAATCGGGGGTCAGCGGCGATACGCCGCCCCAATCGTTGATGCCCGCCTGCACCACCCGCGGGAGCGGCGCGGGCGACAGATTGGGCGGCGCCTGGATGCTCATGGCGGGGCCGAACACCATCCGCGCGGCCGCGATGCTCCACAACAGCTCCTCGGCGTCGGCGGCCGGCGCATCGGCCATGCGGGTGCCCGGCTTGGGCACGAAATTTTGGACGATGATTTCCTGGATGTGCCCGTGGCGTTCGTGCAGCTCGCGAATGGCGAGCAGCGCCTCGATGCGCTCGTGCCGCGTTTCGCCGATGCCGATCAGGATTCCGGTGGTGAACGGAATCTTCTGCCGTCCCGCCTCGGCGATGGTCGCAAGCCGCCGGGCCGGCTCCTTGTCCGGGGATCCATGATGCGGGCCGCCTTTCTCGCCGAGGCGCGCGGCCGTGGTTTCCAGCATGAGACCCATCGACGCGCACACCGGGCGCAGCATCGCCATCTCTTGCGCCGTCATGCAGCCGGCGTTGATATGCGGCAGGAGCCCGGTTCGGTCGCGGACGGCCGCCGCCGCCCGCGCGAGATAATGGAGCGTGCTCTCGAAGCCGTGCGCGGTGAGCCACTCGCGCGCGGCGCGGTAGCGCAGCTCCGGGCGTTCACCCAGGGTGAACAGCGCCTCCTTGCAGCCCATCCGCGCCCCTTCGGCCGCGATCGAGACCGCCTCCTCGACCGACAGGTACGGGCTCTTGAGCCGCCGCGGGGCCTGGGCAAACGTGCAGTAATGACAGGAATCGCGGCACAGCTGCGTGAGCGGCAGAAACACTTTCGGCGAGTAGCTGACGAGCCGGCCATGCCCGACGTCCCGCAGCTCGCCGGCGCGCGCAGTGAGCTCGGCCGCGGTCGCCGCCGTCAGCGCGTATGCCCCCTGAGCCGTCAACGCGTGTGCGCCCGCCCATGTCGCGCGCAGCAACGCCACCAGCCCGTCCGTCTCCTCCTCCTGCCCCTCGACCACCGCCCGCAGGCTCTCGAGATCCTCGGGTGTATCGATATCGAACGACACCGCCGGCTCGCAGAGCTCGCGCGCATCCGGACCTGCCGCGCGCAGATGCCGCGAGAAGCTGCCGGGCCCGAACGAGGGCTCGAACGCAGCCCGCGGCTCGAGCAGCACCAGATTGGTTCCCGTTCCCTCCTTGCAGCGCACGAGACCGATGGCCCCGCGCTGTTGGTCCTGCACGCGGGCATAGGTGCTTACCAGCCGCGCCAGCGCCTCCGCGGTCAGCGTCGCGAGATCGGAAGGCAGCAGCACGGCGAGGCCCGCACCCCGCTTCGCCGCGGCATCGAGCCCGAGCGCACAGGCCTGGTTGAGCGAGCCGTCCGCATCGTCCACGACCAGCGCGGCGCGCGCGCGCGCCGCCGCGGCCACGCGCGGATCGGGCGTTACGACGATGATGCCGGCGAAGAGGCCTGCGCTTTGCAATACATCCAATGTGCGGCACGCGAGCAGGTAGGCGAACTCCTCGCGTGCCGCGCCGAGCGCCGCCGACAGCCGGCGTTTGGCGGCCGCGAGCCGCTTCACCGGAACGACCGCCCAGAGCGCGCCCGGCGTGTACCCCGGCTCACCGTCCGCGCCGCTGCCGACGCCGTCTTTTTCGTGCAGCTCGTCCATGGAAAGGATGTTACACGCCATAGCGCTTCCTGAGCCGCGGCGCCACCTGCTCCGCGAACAGTGTGAGAAATCGCGCCTGGTCGGGCCCCGGTGCATGGAACACCAGATGGTCGAATCCCAGCTCGATGTAGGCGGCGACCTTCTCCGTCACCTCGTCAGGATCGCTCGACACGATCCAGCGCGAGACGGTGCGCTCGACCGGCAGCGCATCGGCAAGTTTCTCCATTTCCTTCGGATCCCCGACGTGATCTCTTTCCTCCGGCTTCAATGCGAGCGCGCCCCAGTAATGCGTATCGGCGGCGGCCCGGCCGCGGTCGGTGTCGAATGAGACCTTCATCTCGATCATGCGCTCGAAGCCGGATTCCGGTCCGCGGCCCGAGGCATCGATTCCGGCCTGCACGTTCGGCAGCAGCGTCTCGGTGTACAGTTCGCGCTTCTTGCCGCTCGTGCAGATGAATCCATCGCCCTCCAGGCCGGCAAGCTTGGCCATGAACGGTCCGGCGCCCGCCACGAACAGCGGTACCGGCCGCGCCGGCCGGTCGTACAGGGTGGCCAGCCGGGTCTTGTAGAATTGCCCCTCGAAGCTCACCCGCTCCCCGGACCACAGTGCATGGATCAGCTTGAGCGCCTCGCGAAAGCGCGCGGTGCGCTCCTTCAGCTCGGGCCAGTCGAGGCCCGTGGCCGGCACCTCGTTCAATGATTCCCCCGTCCCCATGCCGAGCACCACCCGGCCCGGAAACATCGTGCCCAGGGTGGCGAAGGCCTGCGCGACGATCGAGGGGTGGTAGCGAAAGCTCGGCGTGAGCACGCTGGTACCCATGACGATGCGCTCGGTGCGCGCGCCGAGCGCACCCAGCCAGGAAAGCGAAAAGGGTGCGTGACCCCCCGTATGCCTCCAGGGCTGGAAATGGTCGCTGATCCATACCGAATCCAGTCCGAGCTTTTCCGCCAGCACCGCGAAGCCCAGCAATTCGGTGGGTCCGAATTGTTCCGCGGACGCCTTGTACCCGAGCTTGATCATGATGAACCCTCGAATGTCTGCCGATCCGGGCGGCGCCGGAGCGCCGCAAGGCATGCTGAAGCGAGAGAGCGCCGATCGGCGGGCGACCTCATCAGAATCTGCGCCGCCTCGATCTGCGGATCGCCCGCCTCGCGCGCTTCGATCAGGGTCCGGTCGCCCTCATCGACCAGCATCACGTCCAGGAAATCGCGATATTGGCGGGCAATTTCCAGAGGAGACACCGGCAAAGCGAGCTCGTTCATGATTTTCGCCGCGGGACCCTTGACGGCGGCGCCGCCGATCAGCGGGGACACGGCGATCACGGGCGCATCGGCCCGCACCAGCAGATCCAGAACGCCCGGGACTGCCAGAATCGGCGCGATGCTCAAGTAGGGATTCGACGGACAGAGCACGATGCCCTCCAGATCGGGCCGCTCGAATGCGGCGCGCACCTCCTCCGACAAGGTCGCCGAGCGCTCGGCGCCGAAGCGAAACCCGCGTACCGCCGGAGCGCAGCGGTGCTTCACGAAGTACTCCTGGAACGGCAGCTCGCCGAGCGCCGTCGATACCGTGGTGGGCGCCGGCTGATCGCACATCGGCAGCAGCTCCGCGCCGATGCGAAACCGCCGCGCGAGCTCGCGGGTGATCTGCGTGAGCGTCATGCCCTGCGATTGCAGCTCGCGCCGGTGCAGGTGCAACGCGATGTCGCGATCGCCCAGTTGGAACCAGGTGTCGAGCTGGAGTTCCCGCCACTCCGCCTGCACCCGCCAGGTTTCATCCGCCCGGCCCCATCCCTGCTCCGCGTTGGCGACTCCGGCGAGCGTGTACAGCACGGTGTCCAGGTCCGGGCAGATCGGCAGTCCCCGATGCTCGAAATCGTCGCCGGTATTGACGATGACGGTGAGCGCGCCCGGAGCGAGCACCTGCTGCAGGCCATCCGCCAGTTTCGCTCCGCCGACGCCCCCGCATAATGCGACGATTCGCTGCATCGGACGCGACCTACTGGAACAGGTCTTCGGCCACCGGCCGCAACAGGTCGGCCGCTCGCGCCGATTCGTCGCGCCAGGCCGGCGGCAATCCGCGCGCGAGCACCACGGGCCGCCCCTCCGCCCCCGCCCCCGTGACGAGCTCGGCCGCCGCGGCGAGACCGTCGGCCGTCGCCACCTGGGTGACCTTGAGCGTGCGCCCAAACCGATCCGCATCGCCGCGCCGGTCGAGCAGCGTCACGAGTCCGCACGCGCCGATCGCCGTTCCGCACACCCCCCGCCTCCAGGGCCGGCCGAACGTGTCGGTGATCACCACCGCGGGCGATACGCCGAGCATCGCCCGGAACCACTCGCGCAGCCGACGGGCCGATGCATCGGGATCCTCCGGCAGCAACAGCACGCGGCGGCCGGCGCCCGGCACATTCGATTGATCGACCCCGGCGTTCGCCATCACCAGGCCGAGTCGATGCCTGACGATGAGCACCTGGGGGGCGCAGCGCACCACGCCGGTCGATTCGCGCAGGATCACTTCGACCAGGCGCGGGTCCTTGCCGCAATGCGAAGCGAGCTCCCGGGCCCGCGGGGATACCTCCACGCCCTCGAGATCGACGAACCGGTTTTCGGACTTCGACACGACCTTCTGGCACACGAGAAGAGCGTCCTCGTCGAGCAGCCGCAACGACTGTCGCTCGAGCGCGGCCGCGATGAGCGGTCCCAGGGCGTCGCCGGGCCCGATTTCCGGCATGCCGTCGAGGGCGGTCAGCGACAACGACCCCGGCGTCAAGGTGCGGGATCTACGGCAACGAGAATGCTGCATCGGGCGCGCTCGGCCAGCGAGGTGCGCGAGGCGCTCGACCACCAGAACCCGCCGCTCGGCCGCGGATAGTAGCCGACCACGATCAGATCGACCGCCAGTTTGTTCGCGTACTCCAGTATGCGCTCGACCGTGTCCCCGCTCGCCAGATAGCCCTCGGCCGCCAGACCCCGCGCCTTGAGCCATGCCACCGACTCATCGAGCATTTGGCGGTAGCCGTGGTCCTCGTTGACGAGGCAGGCATGACCGGCGGCTCCTGCCGCGAGCACCGGATCGAGCGCGCCGGGCGGAATGATCGAAAGCACGTACACCTGGGATTTCAGGCAGATGGACAGATCCGCTCCGCGCCGCAACGCCCGCCTGCCGGCGGCGGACCCGTCGTAGCACAAGAGCACGCGCTGGAACATGACGCCCTCCCCCGGCTCTAGGCCGATTCCGACGCGCCGATCGATGCCGCGAAGCGCTGCAGATGAAAGTCGCCGTCACCGAACAGAATCTCGAGGGCCGTGAGCCGCTTGAACCAATGACTCACCTTGAGCTCATCGGTCATGCCCATCCCGCCATGCAGCTGCACCGCTTGCTGTCCGACGAAACGGGCCGCCTCGGCGACCACGACCTTGGCCGCCGACAGCGCCCGCCGCCGCTCATCGAGGTCGGGGGACGTGCAGCGCATGGCCGCCAGATAACTCATCGAGCGAGCCTGCTCCAGATGCACCGTCATGTCGGCGACGCGATGCTGCAGCGCCTGGAAACGCCCGATCGGCTGCCCGAATTGTTGCCGGGTATTGAGGTACTCGACGGTCGCCCGCACCAGCGCCTGCATGATGCTCACCGCCTCCGCACACGAGGCGGCAAGCCCCACGTCGAGTGCGGCCTCGACCGCCGCGAGCGCATCGCCTGCGCCGTCCAGGCGGCTCTGCGGCGGCACCCGGGCATCCTCCAGACGAACGTCGGCGGCGCGCTGCCCGTCGACGGTTACGTACTCCGTGAGCCGCACTCCCGACGTATCGCGCGGCACCGCGAACAGCGACAGCCCTTCACCTTCGTTTGCCGCGCCGGACACGCGCGCGGAGACGAGGAGCACATCGGCGATTCCCGCATGCGCCACCACCGACTTGTCCCCGTCGAGCCGAAATCCCCCCTCCGCCGGCGCCGCGCGCGTCTCGACCCAACGGGTCTCGAACCGCGACTGGGGCTCGAAGTGGGCCAGCGCCGCGATCCGATCGCCCGCGGCCAGGGCGCGCAGCAGAGCGGCCGCCGCCGCGCTGCCTTCGAATTGCCGCAGCAACGCGGTGGCGATCACCGCGCTCGTGAGAATCGGCTCGAGCAGCAGACTCGGGCCGGTGGCCTCCATCAACGCCAGCGTCTCGGTGGGCCCGTAGCCGAGACCTCCGAGCGATGCGGGAACGTTGATCGCCGTGACCCCGAGCTCCGCCAACCCGCGCCAAACCTTGGGATCCCAGCCCGCGCCGGAGCGCTTGATGGCCCGCAGTCTATCGAAGGGGTATTCCCGGGCGGCGAACGCCTCGACCGCTTCGCGAAGCTGCCGCTGTTCGTCGCTGAACTCGAAATCCATGGCGGCCGGCTCCTTTAAAGACCCATCATCTTGGCGACGATGTTCTTCTGAATCTCATTGGTGCCGCCGAATATCGAGAGCTTGCGCTGGTTCAAGTAGGCGGCGGTCGCGGTGGCGGCGAACCGCGGACCCACCGTCGGCAGGGCCGGGTCGGACTGCCACCCCGCCTCCATCGCCTCGACCCTGAGCGGCAACGCGTAGGGCCCGGCGGCATGCATCATGAGCTCGGAGATGGCCTGCTGAATTTCGGTGCCCTTGATCTTCAGGATGGACGCCTCCGGACCGGGCGCGCGCGCGGCGCCCTCTTCGGACAATACGCGCAGGTTCGTGATCTCGAGCGCCATCAGATCGATCTCGATTCTCGCCACGCGCGCGGCGAACAACGGGTCGTCGAGCAGCGAGCGGCCGCCTCGCCGCTCTTCGCGGGCCGCCCGCTTCAGGCGCGCCAGTTCGCGCTTGGCGCTGCCGACGGCCGCGATGCTGGTCCGCTCGTGCCCGAGGAGAAACTTGGCGTAGGTCCAGCCGCGGTTCTCCTCGCCGACCAGATTCTCGGCGGGCACGCGCACGTTCTCCAGAAAAATGTCGTTGACCTCGCGGGCACCCCCGTCGAGCAGCGCGATGGGACGAACGCTGACCCCGGGGCTCTTCATGTCGATCAGCAGGAACGAGATGCCGGATTGCTGCTTCGCCTGCGGATCGGTGCGCACCAGGCAGAACATCCAATCGGCGAAATGACCGAGCGTGTTCCAGGTCTTCTGGCCGTTCACCACGAAGTGCCCGCCGTCGCGCACCGCGCGGGTGCGCAGCGAGGCGAGGTCCGATCCCGCCCCGGGCTCGGAGTAGCCCTGACACCACCAGACCTCGCTCGACAGGATGGGCGGCAGGAATCGTCGCTGCTGTTCAGGCGTTCCGAAAGCCATGAGCACCGGCGCGACCATTTTCAGCCCGAACGGGATCAGGCGCGGCGCACCCGCCTCCGCCGATTCCTCCTCGAAAATATACTGCTGCACGGCGTTCCAGCCGGTCCCGCCGAACTGCTTGGGCCAGTTCACCGCCCCCCAGCCGCGCTCGTAGAGATTGCGCTGCCAGACGAGATAGTCGTCGCGGCTCAAATCGCGGCCATCGAGCACCTTGTCGCGGACGGTGTCCGGCAGGTGCTCGCGTAGAAACGCCCGCACCTCGTCGCGAAAAGCCCGCTCCTCGGCCGTGAACTCGAGATTCATTGTCGCTCCGCGCTTCCGTCGTCGCCTGCATTGATCTTACTATAGCGAGCCGCCGAATCGCGTGGCGGCGCCAAGTCGGAGCGAACGGGATGACGGTCCGGGAACTATTCGAGCTCGATGGGCAGGTGGTGCTGATCACCGGCGGCTCGCGCGGACTCGGGCTGCAGATCGCCTCGGCGCTCGGCGAGATGGGCGCCAAGATCGCGATTTGCGCGCGCAAGCCGCCCGAGCTGGCGCAGGCCGCGGCCGAGCTCGAGCGGCTCGGCATCGAGACCTTCACCGCGGCGTGCGACCTCGCCCAGCCGCAGGAGCTGCCGCCGCTGGTGGATGCCGTGCTGTCCCGGTTCGGCCGCATCGACGTGCTGGTCAACAATGCGGGGGCCAGCTGGGGCGCCCCCGCCGAGGACATGCCGCTCGATGCCTGGAACAAGGTCATGCGGCTCAACGCCGGCGCCGTGTTTCAGTTGAGTCAATTGGTGGCGAACCGCTGTTTCATTCCGCGTGGTGCGGGCAACATCCTGGTCGTCGCCTCGGTGGCGGCGCTGCGCATCGGTCTCGACATGCAGGCGGTGGGCTACTACGCCTCGAAGGCGGCTGCGCTGCAGTTGACCCGGGCACTCGCCGCGGAATGGGGCCGCCACGGCATCCGCGTGAATGCGCTCTGTCCCGGATTCTTTCCCTCCAAGATGTCGAGCGGCCTCCTCGACAAGATCGGCGCATCCGTGGTCGAGCGCACGCCGCTCGGCCGCCTCGGCGGCGATACCGACCTCATGGGGGCCGCCGTGTTTCTCGCCTCGGCGGCCTCGCGGCACATCACCGGTCAGTATATTTGCGTGGACGGGGGCGCTTCGATCGCCTGATCGCCTCCGGCGCCGCGAGGCGCTTCTCGGCGGCGAACGCCTGAAGGAGCTGCCGGGTGTGATCGCGCACCACCCGTTTGACCATGTCCTGACGCCCGGCATCGATCTCGTCCCAGTCGAGCAGCGCCAGCGTCATGCGGCGGCACACGTGGAATACCTGGAACTGCCCCATCAGCGCGACCGCACGGACCCGCACCTCCTCGTCCTCCGCGGGCCGGCCGGTGAGGCGTCCGATGATCCCCGCGGCGACCGCGAAGGAGCGCTGGCTGATGCGCCGGAATACCGCCTGATAGCCGATATCCGGGTCGAGCCCCGCCTGCTGCCGGGCGATGAAGAGCCGCCAGTCGTCCTGGTTGGCCGCCTTGAACTTGAATTCCGCGGCGCGCATCTGAATGTCGCAGTAGACATCGATCAACGCGTCGTCCTCGGCGCCCCCGGCGATCAGACGCTCGGCTTCCTCGACCACGTCCGACAGGCTGTCCCACGCGCTCTCGGCGATGAATTCGACGCAGGCACGGAACACGCCCTCCTTGCTGTCGAAGTAATACTGCAATGCCGGGGCATTGACGCCCGCGGCGGCGGCGATGTCGCGGGTCGATGCGCCCTCGTAGCCCTTCTCGCCGAACAGTTTCATCGCCGCCGAGATGATGCGGGCGCGCGTTTCCTCACCCCGCGGATAACCACTGTTCACCGCGTGGCGGTGCTTGGCGATCGTCATCGGTCCTCCCGGAACATTTGGGCTCCAGCGCTCTGAATACAAAATATACCAGTTGACAAATATATTCCATTTGGAATACTTATACCACTCGGAATATTTTTGGAGTCCTGCATGGACGCGCCGGTGCGCGATCAACCCGTCGAAACCGCCGCCCCTTCACGGCCGGCCGCGCTTTCGCGACCGGAAGCGCCGGCCGAGACGCCCGCGAGCGGGCCGGGTGGGCATTTGACGCCGCGCGCGCGCTGGCTGCTGCTCGGTGTAGGTCTCGCGGCGCTCATCGTCGGCGGCGTCTGGGGCGTGCATTGGTGGCTCGTCGGTCGCTTCATCGAGAGCACCGACGACGCCTACCTGCAGGCCGACAGCGTGACCGTGGCGCCGAAGGTATCCGGTTATATCGTGCAGGTTTACGTGGCGGACAACGAGTCCGTACCGGCGGGCGCGCCCCTGGTGAGGCTCGACAGCCGCCAATACCGCGCGGCGCTGGATCAACTCACCGCCACCACCGCCGCGCGCAAGGCGGACATCGCGCGCGGCGAGGCGGATCTTCTGCTGCAGCGGGCGAATATCGCGCAGGCTCGGGCGCAGCTGCAGGGCGCGCGGGCGAACGACACCTACGCCCTCGCCCAAATCCGGCGCTACGAGCCCTTGGTGGCGTCGGGCGCGGAGACCGGCGAGCGCCTTGCGGAGCTTCGCAATGTCCGCAATCAGGCGGCCGCCACCCTCGCCGCGGACAAGGCTGCGCTCGAGTCGGCGGAGCGGCAGATCGGCGCCACGCAGGCGCAGATTCTCCAGGCCCGTGCCCAGCTGGAGGCGGCCGCCGCGAGCGCCGAATCCGCGCGTCTCGACGCGGAGGACACCGTCGTGAAGAGCCCGATCGCCGGCCGCGTGGGCGATCGCACCGTGCGCGTCGGCCAATACGTCCAGCCCGGGACACGGCTGATGACCATCGTGCCCGTGCAGGATCTGTATCTGGTGGCGAACTTCAAGGAAACCCAGATCGGGCTGATGCGCGCCGGCCAGCCGGCGACCATCCACGTCGACGCCCTCTCCGGCGCGGATCTGCACGGGACGGTGTCGAGTTTCGCGCCAGGCACCGGATCCGAATTCGCGCTGTTGCCGCCCCAGAACGCCACCGGCAACTTCACCAAGATCGTGCAGCGGGTGCCCGTGCGCATACACGTCGATGCCGGCGAGGAGGCGCGCAAGGTCCTGGTGCCCGGCCTCTCGGTGACGGTCAAGGTCGACACGCGCGGCGGCCGCGACGCGCCCAGGCGCATCGGGACGGAGCGCGGCGATGGCTGAGCCGAATGCGTCCGTCGCCGACTGGATCGCGGTGGCGGCCGGATCGCTGGGGGCGCTTCTGGCGACGCTCGACATCTCGATCACCAACTCGGCCCTGCCGCAGATCCAGGGCTCGATCGGCGCCACCGGCACGGAGGGCACCTGGATTTCGACCGGCTATCTCATGTCCGAAATCGTCATGATCCCGCTCACCGCGTGGCTCACGCGGGTGTTCGGCCTGCGCAAATTCCTGCTGACCAATGCCCTGCTGTTCTCCGGGTTCTCCATGATGTGCGGCCTGTCGCACAGCCTCGCGCAGATGATCGCCGGACGGATCGGTCAGGGATTTGCCGGCGGCGCCATGATCCCCACGGCCCAGACCATCGTGCGCACGCGCCTGCCGCGCCATCAGCTGCCTGTCGGCATGACCATGTTCGGCCTCATCGTGCTGCTCGGTCCGTTGCTCGGCCCCGTCGTCGGCGGCCGGCTCGCGGAGGACGTGAGCTGGAGCTGGTGCTTTTTCGTGAACCTGCCGGTTTGCGCGGCGCTGCTCCTGCTGCTGTACGTGGGACTGCCCGCTGCCCGGGCGCACTGGGGCGAATTCGTCGATGCCGACTGGCTCGGCATCGTCGGACTCGCGGCCGGGTTGAGCTCGCTCACCGTGGTGCTGGAGGAGGGTCAGCGCGAGCGCTGGTTCGACTCGCGCATGATCGTCTGGCTGAGCATCGTCGCGGGGATCGGAGTCTTCGTCATGGCGGTCGGGCAATTCGTGGCGAAGAAGCCCATCGTCCGGCTGGAGCTTCTCAAGAACAGATCCTATGCGAGCGTGATCTTCATCGTGTTCACCGTGGGCGCGGGGCTCTATTCCGTGTCCTACCTCGTGCCGCAGTTCCTGAGCAACGTCGCGGGCTACAACGCCGCGCAGTCGGGCGACATCATGCTGATGGCCGCCCTGCCCGGCTTCCTGATGATGCCGATTCTGCCGCGCATGCTCGGCAGGATCGATTTGAGGCTCATGGTCATCACGGGGTTGCTGCTGTTCGCGGTGAGCTGCATGCTCGACACCTCGCTGACCGCTCAGAGCGTCGGCCACGATTTCTACGCCTCGCAGCTCCTGCGGGGCGTGGGACAGATGTTCGCGATGATGCCGCTCAACCAGGCGTCGATGGCCTCGGTGTCCCAGGCCGAGGCCGGCGATGCGGCCGGGCTCTACAACATGGCGCGGAACCTCGGCGGATCGGTCGGACTCGCGCTGCTCGGAACCTTCATCGACCGCCGCGATTCGTATCACGATGCCGTGATCCGCGAATCCGTCACGGCGAACTCCACCCTCGCCCAGGATCATGTGGCGACGAGCGCGGCCGGATTTCTCGCGCGGCACGGCGACCCCGCGTTCGCGCACCTCCAGGCCCTCGGCCAGCTGGCCGGCGAGATCTATGGCCAGGCGGCGGTGATGACCTATTCCGAGACCTTCTACGTGCTCGGCGTCGCGATGCTGGTGTGCATCCCGCTCGCGCTGGTGCTTCGCAGCTCCACCGGCCAGGCGCGCGCGCCGGCGCCGCAGCACTGAGGCGTCGCCATGATCCATCGCCTCTCGACGGACTCGCCGCGCGTTCGATACCTGCTCGCGATCGCCGGTACGGTCGCCTGCCTCGCCGCCTGCACCGTCGGGCCCGATTTTCGCGGCGCTCCGCCGGCGGCTCCGGTCGCCGCGCGGGCGGCCGCATTCAACCGCGCCCCGCAGGAGGCGCTCACGAAGGAGCCCTCGGCCGCGCCCTGGTGGAGCGCGCTCGGCGATCCGGAGCTCACCGCCCTCATCGAGGCGGCTCTCGCGAACAGTCCGGACCTTGCGGCCGCGGAGGCGCGTTTGCGCGAGTCGCGCGCCGCGCTCAAAGAACAGAAAAGCAACGCCCTGCCGAAGAGCGGCGCGAGCGCAAGCTACATCAATGCCACGCTCCCCAAATCCACCCTGGATCTCGGCGATTCGAATCTCTACAGCCTCGGATTCGATGCCACCTGGGAGGTCGATCTGTTCGGCGGCACCCGGCGCGCCGTGCAGGCGGCCGCCGCCGAGTCGGTCGCGGTGCAGGCCGATCTGGCCGATGCCCGCGTGCAGCTCGCCGCGGAAGTCGCGCAGGTTTACGTCGACCTTCGAGACCAGGAGGCGCGCCAGGACCTTGCACGGCGGACCGCCGAGCTCGAGGCGCGCATACTCGACCTGACCGAGCAGCGTCGCGCGCAGGGTGTCGCCTCGGATCTGGACGTGGAGCGGATCCGCACCCAGGTCGAGAACACGCGCGCCAGCATCATTCCGCTCGACGAGCAAATCGCCGAATCCCTGGACCAGTTGGCCGTGCTGACCGGCCGCGAACCCGGCTCTCTCGATGCCGAGCTCACCCCGCCGCGGCCGCTGCCGACACTGCCGACCACGGTCGCGGTGGGCGATCCCGCGGCGATGCTCAAGCGGCGGCCGGATATCCGCGCCGCGGAGTACCGTCTCGCCTCGCAGACCGCCCAGATCGGCGAGCGCGAGGCGGACTGGTTTCCCAAACTCACCTTGTTCGGCGATCTGGGCTTCGCCGCCGGAACACCGGGAGGCCTGGTCCGGAGCGACAATTTTCTATCGTTCGCGGTGCCCTACCTGCAGTGGAACGCGCTCGACTTCGGGCGTACGCGCGCGCGCGTGAACCAGGCCAGGGCCGCCCGCGACGAGGCGGAGGCGAAATACCGGAGCACCGTGCTCGGCGCGCTGCGCGACGCCGACGCCGCCTTGTCGCGCTACGGACATCAGCGCACCTATGTCGTGAAGCTCCTGGCCGTCGAGACCTCGGCGGCCAGGGCCTCGGCGCTCACCGAGATGCGCTATCGGGCCGGAACCTCCTCGGCGCTGGACTGGCTCGACGCGGAGCGCACCCGCTTCTCAGCCGAGCAGGACCGCGTGGCGGGCGAGGCGCAATTGATCAAGGACTACGTGGCCCTGCAGAAGAGCCTGGGGCTCGGCTGGCGGAGCTGAGCGCCGGGCGTGCGGTCTCAGGGTTTGAGATCCGCGCAGTTTCCCTCGGTCGCCTTGCCCGCAAATCGGTCCCGCACCCACGCAAGCTGGTCAGGCGTCGAGTGATCCATGGTCGGATCGTGATCGAGCCCCGGATAGGAACGGAAGGTGAGCGCGATGCCGTTGCGGCACGCTTTGCGCACGGTCGCCCGCACGGAGGCAATGGGCACGGTCTGATCGCCCTCACCCGCGATCACCAGCATCGGGCCGCCGATCGGCGCGACGCCGAGCTCGTCGAGCTTGAAGAATTTTTCCGCCGCGGCGCTCCGATCCCAGTCCGCCTTCACGATCTTGCCCGGCGGCAGGTCGAGAAAGCTCGCGTACGCATAATTCCAGCAACCCTTGGTGGTCGCGTTGCCGTAGCGGGCGAGCGCCGCACCCTGCAGCATGTCGGAGGGCTTGAAGTCCGGGCTGAGCACGTGAATGGCGTACGCCATGTAGGTCATGTAAAAGGCGGCATCGCTTCCCGGCTCGCCCATGCCGGTGAGGATGCTCTTGAGATCCGCCGCGCCCGCGACCGATACCGCGCCGAGGTAGTCCGGATCGCGCAGTGCCGCCTGCATCTCGGCCACGCTCCACGCGGCGAGGCCGCCCTGCGAGTGTCCGATCACGACCCAGCGGCGTCCGAGCGAGGGCACGGCGGCGCGGGCGGCCGGAATCGAATAGATGACGTCGCGCGCCTGCGCCACCTTGTTGACGTATTCGTGCGGTCCGGACGTGCCGAGGCCGTGATAGTCGGTGGCGACCACGGCGAAACCCGCGCGCACCATGGGCATGAGCCCCTCCTCGCCGTACTCCATGTCCTTCTCGAGCGAGGGCGCGCACATCCGCGCGACGCCGCTGGTGCCGTGCGCCCACGCGATCACCGGCCAGCCGCCGGCCGGCGCCGGTCCGGCGGGAACGAGCACCACGGCCGAGGTGGCGACAGCGGCTCCTTTGGAGCTCTCCGAGCGGTAGAGAATGCGCACCGCGGTTGCGCCGGTGGGGACGGCATAGCCGGTGAACGTCTCCTGACGCAGCAGCGCGCCCGGCTTCGATCCGGACAGCGCCGGCGTGTCGTAGAACGATGTGAGCGGCAGCGCGTCGTCCTTCTCCATCTTCACCGCCTCGGCCACCGAATGCGGCATGGGCGGGCTGTCCGCATGCGCCAGTCGCACGCCGAGGAGCGCGAGCAGCGCCGCGCCCGATACGGTGACGGCGGCACGGCGTGGGGAAAGGATGCCGGACATGGTTGAAGCCTCCTGGGGTCAAAGGATCGAGTGTACCGCGATGCGGCGGCCCGTGGCTTGCGCGCATGCGCCGCGCCAGAGCGTGCCGGGCGCGCTAGAAGATACCGAGCGATATGCCCGCGGCGAGCGTCGCTCCCATCTCTTCGCAGCGCGCGAGATCCCCGGCCGACAGGCTTTTCGGCTTCGAGATCGATTCCGGACTCTGCGCATGCGTACAGACGATGAGGGGCGGGGCGACCGCGCGCAGCCGCCAGCCGGTCGCGATCCGCTCGATCTGGGCGGCGGCCTGCGTGCCGTCGCTTCCCGCACAGACGAGCGTCGCATAGGGCCTGCCGTTGAGCCGCTCGAGCGCCGCGTAGTAGCTGCGGTCGAAGAAGTCCTTCATCAGTCCGGACATCGCGGCGAGATTCTCGGGAGTCGCGAAAAGATATCCGTCGGCGGCCAGCACGTCGGCGGCGCCGGCATCGCGCGCATGCACCACCCGCGTCGCCAGGTCCGGCTCCCTGCGCGCGGCCTGCGCCGCGGCGTACGCCATCTGTTGCGTGCCGCCGGTCATCGAGTGATATACGATCAACAGCGTTTTCACGGGTCAGCCATCGGTTAGAATCGCCGTCGGGCACGCGCCGCGCCGCGCGGTCCATCACATTGTGGGGCGTGCCGATGAAATATCGCAAATTGGGCTCGAGCGAGCTCGTGGTCTCGGAGATCGCTTTCGGCTCCTGGCTGACGTTTTCCAGCGGCGCGCGCAAGGAGAGCGCCGTGGCCTGCGTCCACCGCGCCCTCGACCGCGGCGTGACCCTGTTCGATACCGCCAATGTCTACGGCCGGGGTGTCGCGGAACAGGTCCTCGGCGAGGCGCTCGCCGGAATCAAGCGCGAGAGCGTGGTGCTGGCGACCAAGTTGTTCTTTCCCATGAGCGATACGGACCGGGGATTGTCGCGCGCGCAGATCGAGAAGCAGCTCGACGCCTCGTTGGCGCGCCTCAAGGTCTCCTATGTCGATCTTTACCAATGCCATCGCCATGATCCGCAAGTCCCGCTCGAGGAGACGCTCGAGGCGCTCACCCGGGCGGTGCGTGCCGGCAAGACGCGATACATCGGCTTCTCCGAATGGCCCGTCGATCGGGTCGAGGCGGCGCTCGCACTGCCTCGCGTCGAGAAATTCGTGTCGAGCCAGCCCCAGTATTCGCTGCTGCACCGCGACCCGGAACGCGCGCTGCTGCCGTTGTGCGAGCGGGAGGGAATTTCTCAGATCGTCTGGTCGCCGCTCGCGCAAGGCGTGTTGACGGGCAAGTACCAGCCGGGAGCGCCGGTTCCGACCGACAGCCGGGCGGCCGACGACTCGATGCGGGGCTTCCTGAATCCCGCGTGGCTCCAACCCGAGGTCCTGCGTGCGATTCAGGCGCTGCGCCCGCTTGCCCGCCAGGCCGGGCTCACGCTCGCGCAGTTCTCGCTCGCCTGGGTGCTGCGCCAACCCAATGTGGCCGCCGCCATCATCGGGGCCTCGCGGCCCGACCAGGTGGACGAGAACGTCGCTGCGAGCGGACAGGTGCTTCCCGCGGAGCTCGTATCTCAGGCTGAGCGGCTGGTGGGCGATGCATTGCGCCCGGGCGGCAGGTAAACCGAATGTAACGTGAACCGATGGGGCGGATGACGCTCTAATCCCCATCGTGTCGGTGTTACGAGAGTTGCTGCTACCCATGTCGTCGTCGGGACTGTTGGCCGGGAAATCCCACCTGCGGCGCTTCGCGGGCGCTTTGCTGTGCGCGTCGTTCCTGGCGGATCCCGGCGCCGCCGCCTCGCCCTTCGACCTCGCGGGCCCCACGCTCGAGGTCACGGTGACCCGCGCCGGGACGACCTTGCCGGCCGCCGAAGTCCCGAATCTCGCCGCGGGCGACCGGATTTGGCTGCGCGTGAATCTGCCGGCCACCCAGTCCGCGCACTACCTCCTGGTGTCGGCGTTCCTGAGCGGCTCCACCAACCCGCCCCCGGAAAGCTGGTTTCTCGATTGCAAGGCCTGGACGCCCAAGTGCGCCAAGGACGGGCTCACCGTCACGGTGCCGAAGGACGCGCAGCAGATGCTCGTGTTCCTCGCGCCGGAAGCGGGCGGTGACTTCAAGACGCTGATGGGCGCCGTGCGCGGCCGGCCGGGTGCGTTCGTGCGCACCTCCCAGGATCTGAATCAAGCGGCGCTCGACCGCTCCCGGCTCGAGCGCTACCTCACGACGGTCCGGACGCTCAACGATTCGGACCCGCAGCGCCTGTCGCAGGTCGCGCCCCTGCTGGCGCGCAGTCTCGCCATCAAGGTGGACGAGAAATGCCTGGATCGGCTCGTGGAGCTGCAGGCGCCCTGCCTGATGGCCGGCCAGGAGTCGCTGATCCTCAACGACGGCCACAGCACCTCCATCGTCGAGGCGCTGACCTCGGGACCGGGGAGCGACCTTGCGATGGAAGCGAGCTACACGCCGCAGCTGAGCTACGGGTATTACAGCCCGTACATCGCCTCGGTGCTCGACATCGCGAAGATCCTCGACTCCTTCCACACCGCGCAATACCAGTACATTCCCGCGCTCGCTTCGCCGCACGGCAACGAGCTCGATCTGACGCTCAACACGGCGCCTTCGTTTCACAATCCCAAATCGGTGCTGGTGGTGGCGATGCCCGCCATCGAACAGGTGCAGCTGCCGCCGCTGCACGCCGTCGATCCGAAGGAAATCTATTGCGCGCGAAAGACCGCGCTGGTGCTGCCGGTGGAGGGGGCGCCGCTCGTGTTCTCGACGTCCTACGCGCACGACATGACCTTGAATCTCACCGGAAGCGACGGAAAATCCCTGAACCTGCCGGTGACCGCGGACGCCTCGCAGGGCGGCTTCGTGGTCGACACCACGAGCCTGGGCTCGGTGGTGCTCGGGGACAGCGTGCAGGCGACGCTGCGCGGATACTGGGGCTTCGACCCCTACCAGGGGCCCACGTTCCGGCTGAGGAATGCGCATGCCGCGTCGTGGCAGCTCGCATCCGGGGACGAGGCCGCGCTGATCGTCGGCCGCCAGGACATCGTGCATCTGCGCGCCGATGACGTGAGCTGCGTCGACAGCATCATGCTCAAGGATCCGGCCGGCAAGGAACTGAAGGCGGAATGGAAGCGATCCAAGCCCGATGAGGTCGAGGTCAAGCTGCCGCTGCAGCAATCCCAGCCCGGGGCGATGACGCTGCTGGTCGCGCAGTACGGTCTGGCGCAGCCCCAGCCGTTGAGTGTGCAGTCTTTCGCGGAAGCGGGCCGCTTCGATGGATTCGAGATTCATGCCGGCGATGCGCAGGGAATACTGACCGGAAGCCGCCTCGACGAGGTCGCGAGCCTGACGCTCCGGAACACCGTGTTCCTGCCGGGAGATCTGACGCGAAATCCCGCCGGCGATGAGCTGCCGATGACCGCGAAGGACGAGGGGGAGCCGCCGGACTTGAAGCCCGAGCATGCGGTGTCCGCCAAGGTCACATTGAAGGACGGACGCGTCATGCCCGTGACCGCCACCGTGGATGCGGCGCGTCCCAAGGTCGCGTTGATCGGCAAGAGCGTGCAGGCATCCGCGCTCGGCGGCGACAGCAACATCCTGCTCACCGACCCGAGCGAGCTGCCCCAGGATGCGACGCTCGTGTTCTCGGTTCGGGCGCAGATACCGGCGAGCTTCGGCCGCGACGAAACCATCGACGTGGCCACCGTCGACGATGCCTTCGACGCCTCGCTGAGCCTCACCAACGGGGGGCTCGCGCTCGAGAATTCCCACGTGGCGGTGGCCACGTTCACGCCGGCCAAGGCATTCGGCGCCTCGGCCTATGGGCCGCTCAAGTATCGCGTGAACGCGAAGGGAGCCTCGGGAGACTGGCAGCCCCTCGCGAATCTCGTGCGCCTTCCCATGCTCAAGAAGCTCGACTGTCCCGCCACCCCCGAATTGGCGTGCAAGCTCACCGGCTCGAGTCTGTATCTGATCGATTCGGTGTCGGCCGAGTCGGATTTCGCCAACCCGGTGGCTGTGCCCGACGGCTTCCTCGGATCCACGATGCCGGTGCCCCACCCGCGCGCCGGCACGCTGTACGTCAAGCTTCGCGACAATCCGCAGGTCGTCAATCCCGCGGCGCTTTCCGTCCAGGAGCTGCCGCCCGTCCCCGCGGAGACGGACCGCACCGAGGCACGCCAGTCGGCGCTCAGCACGGACGCGGCCGCGCCGCCCTCCGGCGCCAAGCCCCCGAGCGCGCCGCCCGCGGCCCCGATCTCGTCCTTGGGATCGCAGCCCGCGGCCGCACCGACCGCGGCGCCGCCCTCCGCACCGCCCGCCGCGGGACCTGCTAGCGCCGCCGATCGGTGACGCGCGCCGCCTTGCCGCTCGAGCGCTGCAGCGAGCCGCTCGCCACCACGCGGATCTCGGCGGAGATTCCCACCATCGACTTGAGCGAGTGCCCGAGCGCGCGCGCTTCGCGGCGGTGATCTTCGGCGGCAAGATCCGGCCTCGCCTCGACGATCACCACCATCTCGTCCATGCGGTGCGGCCTCGACACCTCTATCTCGTAGTGCGGCGCGAGGCCGGGGCGGCAGAGGATCAGTTCCTCGACCTGCGAGGGGAACAGGTTCACACCGCGGATGATCAGCATGTCGTCGGTGCGTCCGGTGATCTTGGCAAAGCGGCGCATGGCGGTGACGTTGCCCGGAAGGAGTCGCGTGAGGTCGCGGGTTCGATAACGCACCACCGGCATGGCTTCCTTGGTGAGCGAGGTGAACACCAGCTCCCCCGGCTCGCCCGTCGCGACGGGCTCGCCGCTCCGGGGATCGACGATTTCCGGCAGGAAGTGATCCTCCCAGATCGTGGGACCTTCCTTGGTGCGCGCGAACTCCTGCGCGACGCCCGGTCCCATCACCTCGGATAAGCCGTAGATGTCGCAGGCATCGATGCCGAACGCGGACTCGATCTCCTGACGGATGCCCTCGCCCCAGGGCTCCGCGCCAAAGAGGCCGATGGACAGCCCGCCCGACTTCGGGTCGATCCCCTGCCGCCTGAATTCGTCGAGGATCGAGAGCATGTAGCTCGGCGTGATCATGATGATGTCGGGTCGGAAATCCATGATGAGCTGCACCTGCCGCTCCGTCTGTCCACCGGACATGGGGATCACCGTGCAGCCCGCCGCTTCCGCGCCGTAGTGCGCGCCGAGGCCGCCGGTGAACAGCCCATAGCCGTAGGCCACGTGCACCCGCATGCCGCGGCGTCCGCCGGCGGCACGGATCGAGCGGGCCACCAGATTGCTCCAGGTCTCGATGTCCTTTCGCGTGTAGCCGACTACCGTGGGCTTGCCGGTCGTGCCCGAAGAGGCGTGCACCCGCGCCACCCGCTCCATCGGCACGGCGAAGAAGCCGAACGGGTAGGCCGCGCGCAAGTCCGCCTTGGTGGTGAAGGGGAAACGCGCCAGGTCCTGCAAGGACCGCAGATCGTCCGGACGGACGCCTTGCGCGTCGAAACTGCGGCGATACGACGGGTTGTTCGCGTAGGCATGCTGCAGCGTCTGCCGCAGCCGCTCGAGCTGCAAGGCCTCGATATCGGCCCGGTCGAGACCGAGCACGGGCTCGGTGCTGAGCGCATCGCGCACCTCCTGCGCGCTCATGCGTCGCGGTTCCTGAAATCCGCCGGCCGCCGGCCGCGTGCCGCCGCCAGTCCCTCGTGCACGTCGCGCAATCGGAAGCCGAGGAACTCGAGCGCGAGCGACGCGTCGAAGCTCGGGCCGGCCAGCCTCAACCAATTATTGAGCGCATGCTTGGTCCATGAAACCGCGGTCGCGCTGCCGGCGGCGAGCATCCGTGCCGTCTCCAGCGCCTTCGCGGTCACCTCGGCGTCGGGGACCGCGAGCGCCACGAGCCCGATGCGCTCCGCCTCGAGACCGGACAGCGGTTTGTTGGTGAGCAGGTAGTAGCGTGCCTTGGCGAGTCCGCAGAGCAGCGGCCAGATGATGACGGCATGATCGCCCGCCGCGACCCCGAGGCGGGTGTGTCCATCGAGGATCTTCGCATCGTTCGCGGCGACGCACACATCGGCGAGCAGCGCGACCGCGAGCCCGGCACCCACGGCGCTGCCGCGCACCGCCGACACCACCGGTTTCGAGCAATTGATGACGTTGTAGACGAGATCGCTCGCCTCCTTCCACACCCGGATCAGCGTCGCCTCGTCGGCGATCATGCGATCGATCATGCCGAAATCGCCGCCGGCCGAGAAGTTCGCGCCCTCGCCGCGCACCAGGATCGCGCGCACGGCCTCGTCGGCATCGGCCGCGCGCCACACCGCCGCAAGATCGCGGTGCATGGCTTCAGTGGCCGCATTCAGCTTCTTCTCGTTTGCAATGACGATCTCGAGGATGTCCGCGTCGGGTGCGACAAAGCCCAGGCTCGCGAACGTCTTTGCGTAGCGATCGATGTCAACCGGCATGATCGGGCACCGCATGCACGCTCACCATCGTCAGCACGTCGTAGGACGCCACGGTCTCCCCCGCGCCGTTGGTGATCTCGGTGTCCCATGCAACCTCCCCCCAGCCCTTGTCCGCCCGCAGACTCTTTTGGGCACAGGTGAGCCTCACCTTGATCCGATCGCCGGGCTTCACCGGTTTGACGAAGCGCAACTCATTCAGGCCGTAATTGCCAAGCACGGGACCGTAGTCCGGGTCGACGAACAGACCCGCCGCGGCGGAGATCAGAAAATATCCGTGAGCGACGCGTCCGCCGAACAGCGGATTGCGCGCCGCCTCCGTCTCGTTCATGTGGGCGTAGAACGTGTCACCGGACAGCGCCGCGAAGCGCTCGATATCCTCGACGGTCACCTCGCGCTCGGCCGACTCGAACGTGTCTCCCAGCCGAAGCTCATGAAATGGCACCCGGAAGGGATGCCGGCCGGGATCGAGACGGCGGCTGCCCCGCACCCAGCGTCCGCCGAGCGCTGTGACGGTGTCCGGCGTGCCCTGCACGGCCGTTCGTTGCATGTAGTGCAGCACGCCGCGGATCCCGCCCATTTCCTCGCCGCCGCCGGCACGCCCCGGTCCGCCGTGGACCAGCGGCGCGAGCGGCGATCCATGTCCGGTCGACTCCCGGGCGCAGCGCGCGTTCACGACCAGAATGCGCCCGTGATAGGGCGCGAGCCCGAGCACCAGGTGGCTGGCCAGGGCCTCGTCCGCTGAAAACACCGAGGCCACGAGGCTTCCGCCGCCGCGCCGCGCGAGCGCGATGGCATCGGCGGAGTCGCGGTACGCGATGAGCGTCGCGACCGGTCCGAAAGCCTCGACCTCGTGCACCGCCCGCGCCGCGTGAGGATCCCGGCAGCGCAGCAGCAGCGGCGCGAGAAATCCGCCGCGCTGGCGATCGCCGCCCCTGACCTCGAAGGATTCGAGGGAGCCGGCCACGATGTCCGCTTCGCGCGCGAGCTCCGCGATGTGCCCCAGCACATCTTGGCGCTGCGCGAGGCTCACCAGAGGCCCCATGCCGACCCCCTCGCTGCGCGGATCGCCCACGACGATCTTGGACAGCGAGGCTCGCAGCGCCTCGACCGTGTCGTCTGCGAAGGCCTCGGGAACCAGGGCCCGGCGGATCGCGGTACATTTCTGGCCGGCCTTGACGGTGAGCTCGCGGGTGACCTCCCGGACGAACAGGTCGAACTCGGCGCTTCCCGGCGCCGCATCCGGCGCAAGGATGCTCGAATTGAGCGAATCGGTCTCCGCGGTGAACGGCACGGACCTGCGGATCACCGTGGGATGAACGCGCAATTTGGCCGCCGTCTCGGCCGAGCCCGTGAATGAGACGAAATCCTGGCACGTCAGATGATCGAACAGATCTCCGACGCCGCCGCAGATGAGCTGCAATGCGCCTTCCGGCAGCAGGGCCGCCTCCACGATCCGGCGCACCACGCGCTCCGTGAGATAGGCCGTCGCCGTCGCCGGCTTCACGATCACCGGCACGCCCGCGAGGATCGCGGGCGCGAGCTTCTCCAGCATGCCCCACACGGGAAAGTTGAACGCGTTGATGTGCACGGCCGCGCCCTCGCGCGAAACGTACAGGTGCTGCCCCACGAAGGCGCCCGACTTCGACAGGGGCTCGAGCGCGCCGTCCAAATAGACGGTGCTGTTGGGAAGCTCGCGTGCGCCCTTGCCCGCGAAGGCGAACACGGTGCCGATGCCGCCGTCGATGTCGATCCACGAATCGTCCTTGGTCGCGCCGGTCCGGTAGGACAGCTCGTAGAACTCGGCCTTGAAATCGAGGAGCCGCTTGGCGAGGGCCTTGAGCAGCGCCGCCCGCTCATGAAAGCTCAGGAGCCGAAGGGCCGGGCCCCCGCGGCTGCGCGCATAGCTCAAGACCTCGCCGAAGTCGATGCCGGCGGATGAGGCCTCGGCGACCAGCTCGCCGGTCGATGCGTCGCGCAGTGCGACGCCCTGACCCCGGGCCGCATGCCAGCGCCCCGAGACGTAGCTTTCGAGCCTCATGCGTTGCCCTCCGGCGGCGCGCGGCGAAGTTGCCAGGATTGGAAGGTGTCGCCCGCGGCGGCGAGCGCGCGAAGCAGCGGCGCCGGGGTCCAGTATGCCGGACCGAAGGCGCGCTCGAAGCGCTGCACGCCCTCGAGCACCGCGGCGGTGCCCAGGGTGTCCGCATGCGCCATCGGGCCGCCGCGCGCTTTCGGAAAGCCATAGCCGTTGCACCAGATCGCGTCGATGTCCGCGGGGCTCGCCGCGAAGCCCTGTTCGAGGATCAGCGCACCCTCGTTGATGAGCGCGAACAGGCAGCGATCCACGATCTCCCCGTCCGCGATGGCGCGCCGTTCGATGCCGAGACGCGCCGATTCGGCGGCGATCAGGTTTTCGACCTCGGGATCGCGCAGCGGCTTGCGCGAGCCGTCGGCATACAGGTAAGCACCGCGGCCGGTCTTTTGCCCGAGGCGTCCCGCCTCGACCAGCAGGTCCGCCACCCGGTAATAGCGCGGATCGTCGGGAAGATCCCTGCGCTCGCGGCGCACCCGATAACCTACGTCGAGACCCGCGAGATCGCCCACGGCGTTCGGACCCATCGCCATGCCGAATTGCTCGAGCGCGCGGTCGATCTGCGCCGGTGTGGCGCCCTCGAGCAGCAGCAGCTGGTTCTCGCGGCCGTAGGCGTAGAGCATCCGATTGCCGACGAAGCCGAAGCAGTTCCCCACCACCACGCCGAGCTTGTCCATGCGCCGCGTCAACGCCTGCGCGGTGGCGATGACATCGGGGGCCGTTTCGCTGCCGCGCACGATCTCGACCAGCCGCATGATGTGGGCAGGACTGAAAAAATGCATGCCGACCACGTCGCGCGGCCGGCCGGACGCCGCCGCGATGGCGTCGATGTCCAAGGTCGAGGTGTTGGAGGCGAGCACCGCGCCCGCACGGCAGATCTTCCCGAGCGATGCGAACACCTCGCGCTTGACCGCGAGGCTTTCGAATACGGCCTCGATCACCAGATCCACGCCGCCGAGCGCATCGATGCCGTCGGCCGCCCGAACGCGATCGACCGCGGCCGCCGCGGCGGGCGCATCGAGCCGTCCCTTCTGAACGGCCGCCGAGAGGGTGCCGCGCAGCCGATCCATGCCGGCCGAGAGGGCCTCCTGCCGCGTGTCCACCAGCGTCACCTCCAATCCCGCCGTCGCCAGACTGATGGCGATGCCGGAGCCCATGGTGCCCGCACCGAGCACCCCCACGGTCGTGACCGCGCGGGCGCCGGCGCCCGGGTCGCGCTGCGCGAAAGCTGCGGCGGTCTCCAGGCCGCTCAAGCCGCGCCCGCGACGCGCTCGACCACCATCGCGATTCCCTGGCCGACGCCGATGCACATGGTGCAGAGCGCATATCGGCCGGCGCTGCGCTCGAGCTGATTGACCGCCGTGGTCACGAGGCGTGCGCCGCTCGCACCCAGCGGATGCCCGAGGGCGATCGCGCCGCCCTGCGCATTGACGTGGGCGGCGTCGTCCGCGATTCCGAGCTCGCGCAGCACGGCGAGCGCCTGGGCGGCGAATGCCTCGTTCAGCTCGATCCGATCCATCTGGTCGAGCCGCATGCCGAGCCGGGAGAGCAGCTTTCGGGTGGCCGCCACGGGTCCGATGCCCATGATGCGCGGCGCGACTCCCGCCACCGCGGTGCCGACCACGCGGGCCCGCGGGGTGAGGCCGAAGCGCCGCGCGGCGGCGGCGCTCGCCAGAACCAGCGCGCAGGCGCCGTCGTTGACCCCCGACGCATTGCCTGCGGTCACCGTGCCGCCGGCGCGAAACGGGGTCGGCAGCTTCTGCAGGGCCTCGAAGCTCGTCTCGCGGGGGTGCTCGTCGGTGCTCACCACGATGGGCTCGCCGCGCTTGGAGGGAATCTCCACGGCGACGATTTCGGCGCGAAAGTGCCCCGCCGCCTGTGCCGCGAGAGCGCGCTGCTGGCTGCGCAGCGCGAAGCGGTCCTGATCCTCGCGCGAAATCTTGAAATCCTCGGCGACGTTCTCGCCGGTCTCCGGCATGGAATCGATGCCGTATTGCTTCTTCAGAAGCGGATTCGCGAAGCGCCAGCCGATGGTGGTGTCGAACATCTGCACATCGCGCGCGAACGGCGTCGCGCCCTTCGACATCACATAGGGCGCGCGGCTCATGCTCTCGACGCCGCCGGCCAGCACCACCTCGGCCTCTCCGGCAGCGATCATGCGCGAAGCGGAGGCGACGGCATCGAGCCCGGAGCCGCACAACCGGTTGAGCGTCGCGCCCGGCACGTCCGCCGGAAGACCGGCGAGCAGCGCGCTCATGCGGGCGACATTGCGGTTGTCCTCGCCGGCTTGATTCGCGCATCCGAGGATCACGTCGTCCACCGCGCGTGGATCTAGCCCCGCATTGCGCTTCATCAGCTCGCGCAGCACCAGCGCCGCCAGATCGTCCGGCCGCACCACCGCCAGCGCACCGCCATAGCGGCCGATGGGCGTACGGATCGCATCGCAGATGAATGCCTCGGTCATGTCAATCCTTGCTGTGTCTAAAGTTGCGCCGCCGCGCGAAAACGCGCGCAGCGGCCGCGGAAATGCGCGCGCACCCCGCCCGCCTCATCGCGGACGGTCACATCGTAGATCCCGTGGCGCTCGCCGCGCGAGGTCTCGGTCGCCGTCGCGATCAGCCGCTCCCCCGCGCTCGAGGGCGCGAGGAACTCGATGCTCGCGCCGGCCGCCACCATCGGGGCGCCGTGCGAATTGCACGCGTAGCCGAATGCCGTGTCCGCCAGCGCGAACACGATGCCGCCATGGCAGGTGCCGTGGCCGTTGAGCATGTCGGCCCGAACCCGCATCGCGATCTGCACGGCGCCGGCCGCCGCGCTCACGAGCTCGATGCCCAGGGAATGCGCGGCGCGATCCCGGCTGTACTGGGCGTCGACCGCTGCCAGGGCGGCGCTCGTGTCGTTCATCGTCAACGGCCCTTGAACAGGGGCGTGCGCTTGGCGGTGAACGCGGCCACCCCCTCGGCGTAGTCCTCCGAGCGGCCCAATTCGCGCTGCAGGTCGCGCTCGATATCGAGCTGTTGCTCCAGGGTCCGGCTCCAACCGCCACGGATGGCGTGTTTGGTCGCGGCGAGCCCCCGGGTCGGCGCCGTGGCCAATTGCCGCGCGAGCGCGTCCACCGTGGAGGAGAGCTCCGCATCGTCCACGCACTGCCAGATCATGCCCCAGGCAGCCGCCTGCTCGGCCGACAGCTTCTGGCCGAGCAGCGTCAGGCCGAGCGCGCGCGCATTGCCGACGAGACGCGGCAGAGTCCAGGTCCCGCCCGAATCCGGAACCAGCCCAAGCCTCGAGAATGCCTGCACGAAGCTCGCGGAGCGCGCCGCGATCACGAGGTCGCAGGCGAGCGCGAGGTTGGCACCCGCTCCCGCCGCGACACCGTTGACGGCCGCGATGACCGGCAGCGCAAGGCCGTGCAACGCCAGCACCAGCGGCTTGTAATACCGCTCGATGGACTCGCCGAGATCGACGGCCGCGCCGCCGGGCGCCACCGCCCGATCGCCGAGATCCTGCCCCGCGCAGAACCCTCGTCCGGCGCCGGTCAGCACCAGCACGCGCGCCCCCTCCGCCGGCAAACGGGACAATGCGCTGCGAACCTCTTCGTGCATGGTCACGTTGAAGCTGTTGAGCTTGTCCGGGCGGTTCAAGGTCAGCCGCGCGATGCCGTCCTCGATGACCATCAGGATCGTTTCATAGGACATCGCCGCGCTCCTCGAGGGCCGCCACCGGATCACTTCTCGTCATAGCTCAGTTCCAGCGAGGGCGTCGTCGGCCGCGCCTGGCAGCAGAGCACGAAGCCCGCATCGACCTCCCACGGCTCGAGTGCGATGTTGTGCGCCATCTGCGCACCGCCCTCGACGATCTTGGTCCTGCAGGTGGCGCAGATGCCGGAGCGGCAGGAGAACGGCAGCTCGATCCCCGCCCGCTCCGCGGCGTCGAGCACCGAGGCGTCGCCCGGCGCCATGAAGAAGCTGCGGCGCCGCCCGTCCATGAGCACCGAAATCGTCGCGAGCACGTCGCGCACGTCGGCCTCCGGCGCCCCGTTGCCGGCGGCGCGCGGCGCGCGCTCCGGGACGGGGGCGCCCGCAGGGGCGCCCGCGGGGCCGCCGGCCGCGGAAAATCGCTCGAAACGGATCGGCGCGGCGCCGTTCAAGGACCTGACGGCGTCTTTCACCTCATCGACCATCCCGCCCGGTCCGCAGATGAAGTACTCGTCCGCCGATGCGATCTCCGGGATCTCGCGCGCGAGCGCCCGCACCTTGGCGTCATCGATGCGGCCGTTCATGAGCACGGCATGCTGCGGCTCGCGGCTCATCACGAAATACACCGAGAAGCGGCCGAGGTACCGGTTCTTGAGGGCCAGCGTTTCCTCCAGAAACATGGTGCGCGCGGTGTTGCGATTTCCGTAGACCAGCGTGAACCGGCTGTTCGGCTCGCGCGCGAGGATATCGGTCGCGAGCGACAGCACCGGGGTGATGCCGCTGCCCGCCGCGAACGCGACGTAGGACTGGGTTCTGGCCGGATCCACCGCGGTGCGGAAACGCCCGACCGGCGTGCCCACCTCCAGCGTGTCGCCCGGCCGGATTCGGCGCGCGAGTTCGCGCGACATGCGCCCGCCCGCCTGTTCGCGCACGCCGAGGCGCATCACCGAGCCGCCCGGCGCGGTGACGATCGAATAGGTGCGCCGTTCCTCGACGCCGTCGATGGTCCGCCGCACGGTGATGTATTGTCCGGCGTGGTGGCTGAGCGGCTCGCGCAGCGCGGGTGGAATCGAGAGCGTGAGGCAGACCGCGTCCTCGGCGGTGCGATCCACCGCCGCGACCTCGAGCGGATGGAATTTCAGATGCATTTGAAGCACTCGAAAGGCTCCAGGCAATCGAGGCAGCGATGCAGCGCCTTGCAGGGAGTCGAGCCGAATTGACTGGTGCACTCGGTCCGGGTCGAGCGGCATCTCGGACAGGCGACCGGCGCACCGCCGGTTCGCCACCCCGAGGCAGCGGAGGCCGGCGGCGGCACGATGCCGTAATCGGCGAGTTTGCGGCGGCCCTCCTCGGTGATCCAATCGCTGCTCCACGCGGGATCGAGGACGCGGGTGACCGCGAACGGACCGACCTCGGCGGTCTCGAGCGCGCCGCGCACCAGCTGATCGATGTATTCGGTCGCCGGACACCCGGTGTAGGTCGGAGAGAGGCCGACGCCGAGCACGCCATCCGGACCCACGCGCGCGAATCGGACGATGCCGAGCTCGACGATGCTGAGCGCGGGGATCTCGGGGTCCTCCACCTCGCCGAGCGCGCTCCATGCGGCCGCGACGCGGGCTGCTGCGTCGGGCGAAGCCGCCGGCGCCGCGCTCACCACCGCGCTCCCGGATGGGCGCGCTGCAGGTATTGCAGGTCGCTCAGGATGTAGCCGAGATGCTCGCTGTGCTCGCCGCGTTTTCCGAACCAGGAATAAGGCAGGTCCTTGGGCCGCGCGAGCGTCGCCTCGGCGAGAATCTCCTCGAGGCTCGCCGACCAGGCTGCGCGCACGTCGGCGAGGCCCGGCGCGATGCCGCGCGCCGCCATGTCTCGGTCGAGATCATCCTCCTCGAACAGCTCCACCGTGTAGCGCCACAATCGATCGAGCGAGGATTGCACGCGCGCATGGCTCTCGGGCGTGCCGTCGCCCAGACGCACCAGCCAGCTCGAGCTGTAACGCAGGTGATAGCGCGTCTCCTTCACCGCTTTCGCCGCGATGGCCGCCAGCCGCTCGTCGGCGGAGCTCGTCAGCCGCTCGTAGAGCGCGAGCTGGAACGCATCGATCAGCACCTGGCGGACGATGGTCTCGCCGAAGTCCGCATTCGGCTGCTCGACCAGCGTGGGGTTCAGGAATTCGCCCTGCTCGCGCAGGAACGCGAGGTCGTCCTCGGTCCGCCCCGCGCCCTCGACCTCGCCGGCGTAGGTCAGCAGGAGCCGGGCCTGTCCGATGAGATCGAGCGCGATGTTGGCGAGTCCCAGGTCCTCCTCCAGCACGGGCGCATGCCCCACCCACTCGCCGAGCCGCTGGCCGAGGATCAGGCAAACATCGCCGAGCCGCAGGGCGTACCGGCTGAGCGGATTGGCGGGCGCCGGGGGCGCCTGGGCCGCGACGGCCGCCGCGCTCATAGGGTTTTGACCTCGTCGGGAATGTCGTAAAAGGTCGGGTGCCGGTAGATCTTGTCGCGCGCCGGCTCGAACAGCGCATCGGCATCCTGTGGGTCGGAGGCGGCGATGTCCGAGGAACGCACCACCCAGATGCTGACGCCCTCCTCACGCCGCGTGTACAGGTCGCGGGCGTGCTCGATGGCCATCCGCGCATCCGTCGCGTGCAGGCTGCCGACGTGCTTGTGATCGAGACCGCCGCGCGCGCGGATGAAGACTTCGTACAGCGGCCATTCCCGGCTCGTGTCCGGGGCGCCGTTGGGATCCGCGGGTGCGCTCACGCCGCGCACCTCGCGGCGCGATCGCGCCGCTTCTGCGCGCAGGCCGAGGCCGCCGCGCGCACCCAGGCGCCTTCCGCCCACGCACGCCGGCGCGCCGCGAGGCGCTCGCCGTTGCACGGCCCGTTGCCCCTGAGCACCCGCTCGAACTCGTTCCAGTCGATCGCGCCGAACTCGTGGCGCTGTTCCCGCTCGTTCCAGCGCAGCTCACGGTCGGGCACGGAGATCCCGAGGAACGCGGCCTGCGGCACGGTGAAGTCGACGAACTTCTGGCGCAGCTCGTCATTGGAAAAACGCTTGATCTTCCAGCGCTGCGAATCGGAGCTGTGCGTGGAGGCCGCATCCGGCGGGCCGAACATCATCAGTGCCGGCCACCACCAGCGGTTGAGCGCTTCCTGCGCCATGCGCTTCTGTTCGGCCGTGCCGCGGCAGAGCTCGAGCATGATGTCATAGCCCTGGCGCTGGTGGAAGCTCTCCTCGCGGCAGACGCGCACCATGGCGCGCGCATACGGTCCGTAGGAGCACCGGCACAGCGGAATCTGATTCATGATCGCCGCCCCGTCGACCAGCCAGCCGATCGCGCCGACATCGGCCCAGGTCGGGGTCGGATAATTGAAGATGCTCGAATACTTGGCCTTGCCGGACAACAGCTGCTCGATCATCTGGTCGCGGGTGACCCCGAGCGTCTCCGCGGCGCTGTAGAGGTATGCGCCGTGGCCGCCCTCGTCCTGCACCTTGGCGATGAGAATGGCCTTGCGCTTCAGGCTCGGCGCGCGGGTGATCCAGTTGCCCTCCGGCAGCATGCCGACGATCTCGGAGTGGGCATGCTGCGAGATCTGCCGGATCAGGGTGGCGCGATAGCGCGCCGGCATCCAGTCCTTGGGCTCGATCTTTTCCTCGCGGTCGATCCGCGCCTGGAAGCGCCGCTCGAGCGCCGCCTCGTCCGCCGGCGACGCCGGATCTGAGCCCTGAACATCCAGCCCTTGCGTGTACATCGACTGCCCCCCGCGCCGATCCGGCCGCGCATTTCAGCGCCGCATAGGCGCCCATTTGATCGTCCGATCGTGACACAGGAATTGATTCAGATCAATTTTTTATGTGTCATTTGAAGAGGCGCAATATACACTGCGCGACAGCATGCCGAACCGCGCTTCCGCAGTCGCCGCCGACCTCGTCGAGCGCTTCCGTCGCCAGCGTCCGGTGCGCGCGGGCTCGCTCCTAGTGACCCTGTTCGGCGACTCCATCATGCCGCGCGGCGGCGCGATCGCGCTCGGCAGCCTCATCACGCTCGGCGCGTTGTTCGGACTCAATGAGCGGCTGGTGCGCACCGCGAGCGCGCGCCTGGCGCAGGAGGGCTGGCTCGCGGCCCGGCGCATCGGCAAGCACAGCGAATATCGCCTCTCGGACGGCGGCCGCGAACGCTTCGCGGAGGCGACCGAGCGCATCTACGGCGATCCGGCGAATGAGGGCTCGGGACGCTGGACCCTGATCGTGCTGCCGCCGGCGCCGGTCGCGCAGCGCCGCCGGCTGCGCCAGGAGCTCGGCTGGCAGGGATTCGGCGAGCTCGGCAGCGGCGTGTTCGCGCACCCGGAGCTCCCGGCCCGCGCGCTGGCATGGCAGATGCGGGAGGCCAATCTCCCGGACCACACCCTGGTGTTCGTCGTTGTGCTGGAACGCGACGAACTTTCCGAGCAGGCGGCGCAGCGCAGAGGCACGCCCCATGCAATTCATCCACACGGGCTGCTGGCGCGCGGGCTGCAGGTGCTGGAAGAACTGTTCCCGGGTTTCACCAATGCCCTGCTGGCGCGCGGAGCACAGGCGGGGGACATCGGTCTCGATGTGGCGGTGGAGGCCAATGGGCGCCGCTTCGCCCGCACGACGCTTGGCAGCACGGGCGTGGGGGCAAGCCGGCTGCTGATCGAGGCGGAGCTGCGGCAGCGGGTCCGTGGATGGCCCCGTGCGCATCGTCGCCGGAGCCAGCGCGCTAGCGCCGACACACGACGCTGGCCGGGTAACCGGTGTGCAATTGCAGCGCGCAGACGGTGCCGCCGCCGTCGAAACTTGGCCCGCGGCACTGGTGGTCGATTGCAGCGGCCGCGGCTCCCGCAGCCCGGCCTGGCTGCGCGATTGGGGGTATGAACCGCCGGTCGAGGAGCGGGTGACGATCGGGCTCGCCTACACCAGCGCCTATTTTCGGCGCGACCCGCTGCAGGAGGCCGAGCTGAACGCCGTGATCGGCGCGGCCACCCCAGAGCTTCCGCGGCCCTACATCCTGATTGCACAGGAGCCCGACGAGCAGGGTCG
>CAVTNZ010000032.1:0-85057 GCA_963736185.1 uncultured Gammaproteobacteria bacterium
TCCCCTTCCCGGGGACGGCCAAGATGCGAGAGCACGATCACCCGCGCACCCTGGCTCAGCGCGGCGCGCAGCGTCGGCAGCGCCGCCCTGATCCGCAGATCGTTCGCCACCGCGCCGTGTTCGAGCGCACGTTCAAGTCCTCGCGGATCAGCACCCGCTTGCCGGAAAGATTCAAGTCGGCCATGCGCACGAGTTTCATGGGTGCCTGGCTAGCGCCGCAGATGCTGCTCGTTCTTCTGGGCCTTGGTCATCACATCGAGGAGCGCGCCGGCGTCGGAAATGAACACCCTGAGCAGATCGTTCAGCGTAACGATGCCGACCACCTCGCCTTCATGGGCCACGACGGGCAGTCGGCGCACGCCGTGCATGCGCATGCGCTCGATCGCCTGAGTCGTGTCCTCGGACTCGTACGCAATGACCACGGGGGAACGCATCAAGCTTCCGACCGTCGTCTTCCCGGGATCGAGCCCCTTTGCGAGCACCTCCACCACGATGTCGCGGTCGGTCACCACTCCGAGCGGTATGCCTTCATCCGCCGGATCGTCCACCACCACGACATCGCCGACGTGCTGGCGGCGCATGAGCTCGGCCGCCTGAAGAACACTGGTCTCCCTGCCGCAGGTGACCGCGGCGGCAGTGCAAACATCTTTCAATAACATCGTAAGCCCTCCATATCAGGTTGGTGTTGCGCGCTACATCGCAAGAGCCCGCGCGAGCTCGAGCAGCCGCTTGTCCGCCGGTCGCGTCCTGCCGGCCACCTGCCCGAGCGGGGTGCAGGCCGGCTTTCCATCGCGCATTCCGATGAGAACCCCGTAGCGCCGCTCGACCGCCGCGTCCACGGCCGCCGCTCCGAACTGCGTGCCGAGCATCCGGTCGAACACCCCGGGTGCCCCGCCCCGCTGCACATGGCCGAGCTTCGTCGCGCGAAGATCGAAACCGAGCCGCCCGCGATGCTCGGCGAAGTGCCTCAGCATCGCGTCCGCGTCGTACTTCGCGCCCTCGGCGACGACCGCGATGGCGTGGCTCTTCCCGCGGTCGTAGGCGGCGCGCAGCTCCTGCGCGACCGTTTCCGGGTCGACCTCCGCTTCCGGAATCGAGATGACCTCCGCGCCCCCGGCAATTCCCGCCATCAGCGCAAGATAGCCGCAATGCCGCCCCATCACCTCCACCAGGAATGCGCGCTTCATCGACGAGGCGGTGACCCGCAGACGGTCGATCGCCTGGAGCGCGACATCGATGGCGGTGGTCGCACCGATGCTGATGTCCGTGCCGTAGAGGTCGTTGTCGATCGTCGACGCTATCCCGATCACCGGGGCGCCGCCCTCGTGCAGCGCGTGCGCACCCGCCTGCGAACCGTTGCCGCCGATGACGACCAGCGCGGAGATGTCGTTCGCGCGCAGCGATGCGAGCGCGCGTTCGCACCCGGGCACGGTCTTCAGCGGCTCATAACGGGTGGTGCCGAGCATCGTGCCGCCATCCTGGATGATGCCGCCCACGTCGCGCCGGCCCATGGGGCGGAATTTTCCATCCACCAGTCCGCTGTAGCCATCCTGCACGCCGAGCACGCTGAATCCGCGCCCTATGGCGCTGCGGACGACGGCGCGTATCGCCGCATTCATTCCCGGCGCATCGCCGCCGCTGGTCAATACCGCCAACCGATTCACGCCGGGCCTCCCCCATGACATCGCCGCAGCGAATACTCGCCGCTCTGCCGGCCGGGTGCCATACGTGACATTACCTAGCGCGGCCGGTCGTCGACCTGGCGCCGCCGTTCGTCGGGTCGATTGCCGAGAGCAACACCTCCGCGCCGGACTCAATCCCGCCGCGTTGCCCTCGTCGGAATCCAAATGCAGCTCCATGCGGAACGAGGGGGATACCCGCACGATGACGTTGCCGAAAATCAGCCGCCGTTTTCCGGCCATCACCACCACGGCGACCTCGTCGTGATTCTTGAGCCCGAGCACATCGGCATCCGCAGGGCTCATGTGGATGTGGCGCAGGGCGCATATCACGCCGTGCTGCAGGCTGATGCTGCCCATGGGCCCTTCGATGACGATGCCGGGCGTGCCGGCGAGATCGCCCGATTCGCGCAGCGGCGCATCGACGCGACATGATCTCGTCGGTCTGGGCGAGCTCGACCTGATCCTCCGATCGGGGCGGCCCGATGACCCGCACATGCGCCAAACGGCCCTCGGGACCGACCAACGTCACCACTTCCTCCGCCCGCGTACTGTCCTGGCTGCAACAGGGGCGAATGCACCTGCAGCACATGGCCGGCTCCGAACATGACTTCGACGCTCGCCTGCCGCAGGTGGACGTGGCGGGCCGAAATCGCTCATTCCCATGGCGATTTCGGCCCGCCACGTCCACCTGCGGCAGGCGAGCGTCGAAGCCCTGTTCGGAGCCGGCCATGTGCTGCAGGTGCATTCGCCCCTGTCGCAGCCCGGACAGTACGCGGCGGAGGAAGTCGTGACGCTGGTCGGTCCCAAGGGCCGTTTGGCGCATGTGCGGGTCATCGGGCCGCCCCGATCGGAGGATCAGGTCGAGCTGGCCCATACCGACGAGATCGTGCTCGGCGTCGATGCGCCGCTGCGCGAATCGGGCGATCTCGCCGGCACGCCCGGCATCGTCATCGAAGGGCCCATGGGCAGCATCAGCCTGCAGCACGGCGTGATATGCGCCCTGCGCCACATCCACATGAGCCCTGCGGATGCCGATGTGCTCGGGCTCAAGAATCACGACGAGGTCGCCGTGGTGGTGATGGCCGGAAAACGGCGGCTGATTTTCGGCGACGTCATCGTGCGGGTATCCCCCTCGTTCCGCATGGAGCTGCATCTGGATTCCGACGAGGGCAACGCGGCGGGATTGAGCTCCGGCGCGGAGGTGTTGCTCTCGGCAATCGACCCGACGAACGGCGGCGCCAGGTCGACGACCGGCCGCGCTAGGTAATGTCACGTATGGCGCCCGGCCGGCAGAGCGGCGAGTATCCGCTGCGGCGATGTCATGGGGGAGGCCCGGCGTGAATCGGTTGGCGGTATTGACCAGCGGCGGCGATGCGCCGGGAATGAATGCGGCGATACGCGCCGTCGTCCGCAGCGCCATAGGGCGCGGATTCAGCGTGCTCGGCGTGCAAGATGGCTACAGCGGACTGGTGGATGGAAAATTCCGTCCCATGGGCCGGCGCGACGTGGGCGGCATCATCCAGGATGGCGGCACGATGCTCGGCACCACGCGTTATGAGCCGCTGAAGACCGTGCACGGGTGTGAACGGGCGCTCGCATCGCTGCGGGCGAACGAAATATCCGCGCTGGTCGTCATCGGCGGCAACGGTTCGCAAGCGGGTGCGCACGCGCTGCACGAGGGCGGCGCCCCGGTGATCGGGATAGCGTCGACGATCGACAACGATCTCTACGGCACGGACATCAGCATCGGCGCGACCACCGCCATCGATGTCGCGCTCCAGGCGATCGACCGGCTGCGGGTCACCGCCTCCTCGATGAAGCGCGCATTCCTGGTGGAAGTGATGGGGCGGCATTGCGGCTATCTTGCGCTGATGGCGGGAATTGCCGGGGGCGCGGAGGTCATCTCGATTCCGGAGGCGGAGGTCGACCCGGAAACGGTCGCGCAGGAACTGCGCGCCGCCTACGATCGCGGGAAGAGCCACGCCATCGCGGTCGTCGCCGAGGGCGCGAAGTACGACGCGGACGCGATGCTGAGGCACTTCGCCGAGCATCGCGGGCGGCTCGGTTTCGATCTTCGCGCGACGAAGCTCGGCCATGTGCAGCGGGGCGGGGCACCCGGGGTGTTCGACCGGATGCTCGGCACGCAGTTCGGAGCGGCGGCCGTGGACGCGGCGGTCGAGCGGCGCTACGGGGTTCTCATCGGAATGCGCGATGGAAAGCCGGCCTGCACCCCGCTCGGGCAGGTGGCCGGCAGGACGCGACCGGCGGACAAGCGGCTGCTCGAGCTCGCGCGGGCTCTTGCGATGTAGCGCGCAACACCAACCTGATATGGAGGGCTTACGATGTTATTGAAAGATGTTTGCACTGCCGCCGCGGTCACCTGCGGCAGGGAGACCAGTGTTCTTCAGGCGGCCGAGCTCATGCGCCGCCAGCACGTCGGCGATGTCGTGGTGGTGGACGATCCGGCGGATGAAGGCATACCGCTCGGAGTGGTGACCGACCGCGACATCGTGGTGGAGGTGCTCGCAAAGGGGCTCGATCCCGGGAAGACGACGGTCGGAAGCTTGATGCGTTCCCCCGTGGTCATTGCGTACGAGTCCGAGGACACGACTCAGGCGATCGAGCGCATGCGCATGCACGGCGTGCGCCGACTGCCCGTCGTGGCCCATGAAGGCGAGGTGGTCGGCATCGTTACGCTGAACGATCTGCTCAGGGTGTTCATTTCCGACGCCGGCGCGCTCCTCGATGTGATGACCAAGGCCCAGAAGAACGAGCAGCATCTGCGGCGCTAGCCAGGCACCCATGAAACTCGTGCGCATGGCCGACTTGAATCTTTCCGGCAAGCGGGTGCTGATCCGCGAGGACTTGAACGTGCCGCTCGAACACGGCGCGGTGGCGAACGATCTGCGGATCAGGGCGGCGCTGCCGACGCTGCGCGCCGCGCTGAGCCAGGGTGCGCGGGTGATCGTGCTCTCGCATCTTGGCCGTCCCCGGGAAGGGGAGTTCACGCCCGAGCTGTCGCTTGCGCCCGTCGCCGTCAGGCTTTCCGAGCTTCTCGGAAAATCCGTGCCGTTGCGAACGGACTGGCTCGGCGGCGTCGAGTGCGCCGCGGGCGAGGCGGTTTTGTGCGAAAACGTGCGCTTCAACGCGGGCGAAAAGGAGGACGACGAAGCGTTGGCCAGAAAGATGGCGGCGATGTGCGACGTGTTCGTCATGGATGCTTTTGCGACCGCTCATCGCGCCGAGGCCAGCACGCATGGCGTGGCGAGATTCGCACCGGTCGCCTGCGCCGGACCGCTTCTGGTGGCGGAGCTCGAGGCGCTCGAGCGGGCGCTTGCCAATCCGGCGAGACCCGTGGTCGCCATCGTCGGCGGCTCCAAGGTGTCGACCAAGCTCTCCATCCTGGAATCGTTGATCGACAAGGTGGACAAGTTGATCGTGGGCGGCGGCATCGCCAACACCTTTCTCGCGGCGGCCGGCGTCAAGGTGGGCAAATCCTTGTATGAAAAGGACATGCTGCAGACGGCGCACCGGCTGCTCGATCGCGCCCGTGCCCGCGGCGCGGATATCGCGGTGCCCGACGATGTCACGGTGGCCCGGGAGTGCTCCCGATCGGCGCAGGCCACGGGGGTCTGGTCGGTCGGGGTTGGCCCCGAGGACATGATCCTCGATATCGGACCCGCCACCATCCAGCGCTACGGCAAGATCCTGGAGTCCGCCCGGACGATCATTTGGAACGGTCCCATCGGCGTATTCGAGATCGATCAGTTCGGCGAGGGGACTCGGGCCATCGCCCGGGCGATCGCGGACAGCCACGCCTTTTCGCTCGCCGGGGGCGGCGATACGCTGGCGGCCATCGAGAAATACGGCGTGGAAAGCCGCATCTCGTACATGTCCACCGGCGGCGGCGCATTTCTCGAGTTTTTGGAGGGCAGAACGCTGCCGGCGGTCGCCGTGCTCGAGGAACGCGCGCGATAGGCCGGGCGGCGGCGCCTTCGGCGGCGCTGGAATTGTGGTATGGTTGACCACATAACTCCATGATCCGCCGGCCCGTGCTCACCCGTATCCCTTGGGAATCAAGGACCCGCCGCAGTGGCTGAGATCAGCTCCATTGCACAGCGGTTGCTGCAATTCTCCCCCGACGCGATGCTCGTGATGGACTCGGCGGGCATCATTCAGTTCGCCAACGAGACCTGCAGCACCTTGTTCGGCTACACGCCCGGGCAGCTCGTCGGGCAGCCGATCAAGCTGCTGATTCCGGAGCGGTTCCACCTGCGCCATGGCGCCCATGTCAGGGGCTATCTGCGCGATCCCACCAGCCGCGAGATGGCTGCCCGGGTCAGCGACCTTTTCGCCCGGCGCGCCGACGGCAGCGAATTTCCCGCGGGAATCAGGCTTTCGCCGTTCAGCGACGGCGCAGAGCATTTCGTGGCGGCCGCGATCCGCGACATGACCGAGCGCCGCGCCATCAGCGACGCCCTGGTGCTGGCGCGCGAGGAGGCCGACAAGGCGAACCGGGCCAAGAGCCGCTTCCTGGCCATGGCGAGCCACGATCTGCGCCAGCCCCTGCAGGCCATTCACCTGATCAACGCGTCGATGCAGAAACTCGCCGCCTCGTTGCCGGACCTTCGCGAGCTGCTTCGCCAGCAGGACCTCGCCATCGACAGCGCAACGCGGCTGCTCAACACCCTGCTGGACATCAGCCGCCTCGAATCCGGCGCCATCGAGCCCCAACTGACGGCGGTCGGCCTGGCGCAGGCCTTCGGCGATTTGTCGCAGGAGTTCGAGCCGGCCGCGGCGGCCAAGAATCTCACTTTGGAATTCTCCGGCACCCGGGCCGTGATCTCCACGGATCGGATCCTGTTCACCCAGCTGATGCAAAACCTGATCGGCAATGCGTTGAAGTACACCGAGCGGGGCTTCGTGCGTGTTTCGGCCGCCGCCGAACACGACGCCGTGGTGCTCAAAGTCGAGGACTCGGGCATCGGCATTCCCGAGGAGAAACTCGAGCGGATCTTCGACGAGTACTATCAGATCGGACCTCAAGGCACGCAGCGCCTCGGCGTCGGTCTCGGGCTCGCCATCGTCCGCGAGGTGTCGCGGCTTCTGGGCTACTCGGTCTCGGTCGCCTCGACGCTCGGCAAGGGCACCTGCGTGAGCGTGCGCGTTCCCGGGCACCGGTTGGTTCAGACCGCGGACCTGCCGGCGCGCAAGGATCCCGAGCCGCAGGTGGCGAGCCGGCCCTCGGGCCGCCGGCTGATACTGATCGAGGACAACGATGCGGTGCGCATGGCGACGGAATTGTTCCTGAACCTGGAAGGATTCGATACGCGCGCCGCGGCGACCGTCGCGGAAGCCGAAACCCTCCTGGCGGACATCCGCTCCGGCGACATCCTGATCACCGACTATCACCTGAACGGGACTTTGACCGGGCTCGACATGCTCACGCAGCTGCGCATTCAGCAAGGCCGCGACGTGCCGGCCATCCTGCTGAGCGGCGATCTGCAATCGATGATGCGGGGGGTCAAGACGTCGATTCCGCGGTGCCGCTTCCTCAGCAAGCCGGTCGACACCAAATCCCTGCTCGCGGCCATTGCCGAGCTCGGTGAGACACCTGAGGCTTGATCCGGTTACCGGGCGGTCTGGTTCCACCATCCGCCGCCCAATGCGGCGAACAATGCGACCGTATCCTGGTACCGAACGGCAACCGCCTGCAGTTCGGCGATCTTCGCCTGCCGATACTGGGAATCCGCGTTCAGCACGTCCAGATAGGTCGCGATCCCCGCCTGGTAATTGGCGTCGATGAGGTGCAGCGCCTGTTCGGCCGTCGACAGCGCTTGATCCTGCGCCACCAGCACCGCCGCATCGTGGTCGAGCGCTCGCAGGGTATCGGCGACCTGCTCGAACGCTGCGAGAACCGTCTGGCGATAGAGCGCCAGCGCCTGGTCGTACTGGTCGATGGCCGCTTTGCGCTTGAACCAGAGCGTGCCGCCCTCGAACAACGGTGCCGTCACGTCCCCGCCGAAGCTCCAAGCTCTCGAGCCCGGGGAGAACAGCCTCGCGGTCGAATTGGCCGCCGTCTCCAGACCGCCGCTCAAGGTGACGCTGGGCAGCATGGCGGCGGTGGCCACGCCGACGCCGGCGCTCGCCGCGTGCGCGGTTGCCTCGGCGGCCAGGATGTCGGGACGCTGACGGACCAGGTTCGAGGGCAGGCTGACGGGCAGGTTCCCGGGCAGCGTCAAGTCGTCCAGGCGCAGCGGCGGCGCCTGCCATTCCGCCGGGGTATGGCCCACCAGGGCGGCGAGCAGGTCATCGCTCTGGCTGAGCTTTTGTTCGAGCTGCGGGATCGTGGCCTGGTAGCTCGCGAGCTGGCTTTCCAGGCTCAGGACGTTCGAGTAGGGTACCGTGCCCGCATCCGCCTGGACCCGGGCAATCCCGACCTGCTGCTTCTGCAAGTCGATCAGCTGGGTGGTCGCCTCGATTTCGGCGCGATAGGCAGCCTGCGCGATCGCGGTGTTGACGATATTCGCCGCCAGCGAGAGGTAGGTGGCGCGTTCGTCGGACAGGGCCACATCGGCCTGCGCGCGCAACCCCTCGACCAGCCGGCGCTGGCCCCCGAAGACATCGAGTGCATAGTTCACCGACGTCGAGAGCGTGAACAGGTTGAACACACGGGAGCCCGTGCTTTCGCCGAAGGCCGCGGGACTGTATCGCTCGCGCGTCGCGGCGGCCCCGGCGTCGGCGGATGGGAAGAAAATCCCATACCCGCTCCGCAGATCGTCCTGGCTCGCTCGAAGGGCGGCGTGCGCGGCCGCGAGACCGGGATTGTTGGAGATCCCCTCCTTGATCATCGCGTCGATTTGCGGCGAACGGAACAGCTGCCACCAGTCGGCGGCCACCGCGGCGCCCGGGTCGAACCGCTGTGACGTACCCTGGGCGGCGACCGTCGACCGCGGGTCGCCGCCGTTCGAGTAATGGGTGGCGGGCGGGGCCGCGGGGCGATGGAAATCCGGGCCCACCGCGCAGCCGGCCAATGCGGCTAGCACCGCCGCGGCCGCCCAAGACGTCGTGCGCCCCGGCGTCGAACGGACGGCGCGCCGTGCCGGACCTTTCCGGCTATTGGGCGCTGACATAGACATCGACCAGCTGCCCGGGGTACACGTGCAGGCTCTTCGGGCTCGCGAAGCGGAAAATGACGGGCAGCACGCGCACGTCGACCAGCTCCTGGCGCTCGTCGGAAAGCTCGATCTTGGGCGACACATACGGCTGCACCCGCACGAATGTCAAATCCACGTGCTTGTCGGTGCCCCGGATGAACATCTGCCCGGCGAGCTTGCCCGGATCGGCCAGCCGGTCGATCAATATCTCGTCGATGTAGGCGCGCACCTGCATGTTCTGGTCGGGCGCACTCATCACGATGAGCGGATCCATGCCCTGCGTGTAGCTGTCGTACGCGCCGGTCGGCGACACATAGCTGCCGACGGCGGCCTGGATGGAGCGCACGATGCCGTCCGCGGGCGCCTTGATGGTGTATTTCGCGAGCAGCGCGGCGGCGGATGCATAGGCCTTCGACAGGGCGATGTAGGTTTTTTCCTGATTCTGGATGTCATAGATCCACGCGCCGGCCTTGGTCAGCGCGTACTGCTTGCTGATGACCTCGAGATTGGTCGCGGCGATCTTCTGCGCGTTCCTGGCGTTGTCGAGCGCGTCGAGGCTGACCGATTTCGGCTCGAGGGCGTAGGAGCGCTCCTGCTTTTGGAGCTGATCGTCGGCGTTCTTGAGGGTCGCCCGCGCGTTGTCGACCTGTGCGGTGGCCACATCGAGATTCTCCCGGCGGGGCTCCGCCTTGAGCTCCGCCAGCATGGCGCGGGCCGCTTCCGCCTGCGATTGGAGCTGCTCGACGGTGGCGCGCTGCACGGAATCGTCGATCTTGAGCAGCGGATCGCCCTTCTTGACCGACGCTCCCTCGGCCACCATCACATCCGTGATCGGGCCGGACACTTCCGGGTAGATGTTGATGTTCTCGCCGTGCGTCTGGCTGCTCTCGATGATGCCTTCCGCGTAGATTCCCTTGGCATAAGGATTGGCGGCGGGATTGAACGCCGGCGGAAGCGGCTTTGGCTGCTGACCGGAGATGATTGCGCTGATCAGGGCGAGCACGAGACCGATGCCCGACACCACGAAGATGATCTTACTGCGCATCCAATGTTCCTTTCTCGATTCCCGCCATCCTGCCGTCCTCCATTTTCACGATGCGATCGGCAAATTCGTAGATGCGGCTGTCGTGGGTCACGATCACGATGCAGCGCTTGTCCGACAGGATGTGCTCGCGGACGAACCTCACGATGCTGCGTCCGGTATCCCCGTCGAGCGACGCGGTGGGCTCGTCGAGGATCAGGATGTCGGGGCGGCTGACGATGGCCCGGGCGATGGCCACGCGCTGCTGTTCGCCGCCGCTCAATTTCACCGGCGGCAGCTGCGTCTTGTCCTTCAATCCGACGATTCCCAGATCCGTGGCGGCTTCCTCGAGCGCCTCGTCCCAGTTCTTTTTCTGCAGGATGAGCGGGATGGCGACGTTTTCGGCCGTGGTCAGGCGAGGAAACAGGTGAAAATCCTGGAAGACGAAACCGATCTTGTGCAGCCGGAACTCCGCAAGCGCATCGTTGCCGAGGCTCCAGACATCGATGTCCTCGATCTTCACCGTACCGCTGTTCGGCCGCAGAATTCCGGAGATCATGCTGAGCATGGTGGTCTTGCCGCTGCCGGACGGGCCGACGACGTAGAGGATCTCGCCGAAGTACGCCTCGAAGTTCACGTCGCGTACGGCGTGCGTCCTCGCCTCGCCCTCGCCGAACCATTTGTTCAGCCCCACGGCCTGGATTGCGGTCGCCGCCACGCTCATCCCCTGAAAATGTCGAAGGGTTCGATCTTCAGGACCTTGCGCACGCCGAAGTAGCTGGAGCTTGCGGCGATCACGACCACCATGAAAAAGGCGACGCCGAGGTTCCAACCCGTGATGATCGCCGCGTAATCGGGCAGATACAGCCGGGCGAGCCAGATGATGAGCGCGCAAAGACCCACGCCGAGGCCGTAACCCGTCAACGCCACGAAGGAGGCCTGAAACAGGATCATGTAGATGAGCTCCCGGCCCTTGGCGCCGATCGCCTTGAGGGCGCCGAACTTCTCCAGATTTTCGATCACGAACGTGTAGAAGGTCTGTCCGGAGATGGACAGTCCGATGATGAAGCTGATCACCGTCATGATCATCATGTTGGTGCCGATGCCCGTTTGGTACATGTAGAATTTCGCGATCTTGCTGATGAACTCATCCTTGGTGAGCGCCAGGTAGCCCGCCTTCGCGACCTGCGCCTTGATGGAGGCGACATCGGCGGGCGATTTGGGCTCGACCAGCAGGTAGGAGATCGTGAAGCGGGGGTTCGGTATGTATTGAAGGGCGCGATTGTAGGTCGTATATAGGGTGGGCACGCCGAACAATCCGCTGGAGGCCACGTGGGCGACGCCGACGATCACCCCCCGATGGTCGTTGAGCTCGAATTCGACGCCGACCCTCGGGTTGCCGAGCTTGTAGAATTCCGAGTCCTTGACGGCGATGAACGCGTTTTCCGCGAAGATGTCGCTGATCTTGCCGGTGACCAGGGTCGGACGGCCGAACAGGCTGGTATCGTCCAATCCGATCACGTTGGCGGCCTGATAGGTGCCGTCGTGCAATTTCAACAGTGCCGCGCCGGAGTACAGGGGAACGGCATATTTCACGCCCGGTATGCTGCGCACCTCGTCGAGCACGTAATCCGGGAGCGGGATGCTGTTGGCGACCGTCTGGATCGCGGGGTCCATGACCCAGATCGAGGCGCCGATGTTGATGACCGTGGCGGACGAGCGCATCAGGATGCCGGCGAACAGCGACGTCATCTCGATCATCAGGAACACGGCGAAGGTGATCCCCACGAGAAGCGCCACGTACTTGGCGCGGTCGTTGACGAGAAGTTTGTAGGCAATGTGGAGAATTCCACGCATCGGCAGCCGGTTCCGGGCAAACAGGAATGCGCACAGACTGAGCCGGGGCCGTTGCCGTCACAATGAGTAATAGCCGTAGTGCGGCGTGGGAATCCCCAAATGCCGCGCGCTCCCCGGGCTGTTACAAATGGGTTGTAAAATGCGATTCGCCAGCGTGGCGGGGTGGCAAGGATTCGAAAAAGGAGGTGGATCCCATGTACGGCAAGATTTTGGTTCCTGTCGACGGAAGCGAGGCCTCGGCCCTCGGTCTCAGTGAGGCGGTCAAGATGGCGAAATGCGTCGGCGGACAGATCCGGCTGGTGCATTTCGTCAACGAGTTCGTGCTGGACTACGCCTACGGATCCGGCGTGTATGCAACGGATGTCATCGACCTGCTTCGCAAGGGCGGCCGCAGCGTGTTGGAGCGCGCCAAAGCCGCGGTGCAGGACCAGGGGATCACGCCCGAATGCGTGCTGGTCGAATCCATGGGCGGAAGGGCCGCGGACCTGATCGTCGCCCAGGCGAACGAGTGGGGTGCTGAACTGATCGTGATGGGAACTCACGGGCGGCGAGGGATCGCGCGGGTCGCCATGGGAAGCGACGCGGAAGAGGTGGTTCGCTCCGCCTCGGTGCCGGTCCTCCTGGTGCGTGGAGCGGCGCAGCCGCGGAAGGATGCGCTCAAGCCGCCGCTGAAGGCCTCCGCGGCCTGAGCCGGCGCCCGATGGCGAAGCGGACCGACGTTTGGATTGCGACGATCGCCCTCGCCCTCGTGTCGAAGGGCGTCGCCGCCGCCATGCCGCGCGCGCCCTGCGACGAAAGCTTGACGCGATCGATACCGGCCCGGGCTCCCAACGCGCTCGGCGGGCGGGTCTTCGGACGGCAGATCCGCGGACTTCCGGACGACGAACGCGAAGCGCGCATTCGCCAGGAGTTGCTCGCGGGCAATATCCCCGATTTTCTGCGCCGGCTGGTGCCAGTTCGGCTGTCCGCGCCGTTGATGCAGGTCGATGTCGTCATTTGCGCGGCGCCGGACTACCTGGCGATCGGCTCGGACGATGATTTCCTGCTGATCCCGATGCGCCTCGGCACTGCGTTGACGGCCGCATCGCACTTCGGCTTCACCCTGCCGACGCCGCACATGGTCGATGCGATCTATGCGCAAGCGCCCGTTCACTTCGTTCCCCAGCCGCTGCCGGCCGGCGACGAGATGCGCTCCACGGAATACCTGCTGCACCACAACGAGCTGATCGGTTCGCAGCGCGCCGCCCTCGAGGCGCCGCTCGGAACCCTGAGCGCAGGCGACAAGAAGGATCTCGTGCTCACCAACCGGCTTTGGACCCACCTCGACCGGGTGGCGATCTACGGGTGGCATTTGACCGAAGGGAAGCCGATCCAATCGCTGAGCACCGTGCATGGGTGGCGCTACGAAGACTACAGTCACGGCGCGCGGCTGATCAGCACGCGGGTGTTCATCGACGACAGGCCGAAATCGATCTTCGCGGTCCTGCAAGACCCACGCTTGGCGGCCGCTCTGAGCGGCGAGGGCGTCATCGAGAATGTGATCGAGCTGATCGGGAAACTGGACGAGAGGGCGCGGGATCAAATCGCCGCGGCGCTGCTGGGCGCGCCGTCCCGGCAGCCCTAGGGCGCCGCGGGATGAGCACGCAGCCGTCCGTTCTGGTCACCGGAGGCGCCGGGTTCCTGGGCATCAATTTATGCCGTCATCTGCTGGCGCGTGATTTGAAGGTGAGGTCGATGGATATCGCGGCCTTCGATTACCCGGAGCGCGACTCGGTGGAGGTCATGCAGGCGGACATCCGCGATCCCGCCGCGGTCGAACGGGCGCTGGAAGGCATCGACATCGTCGTGCATTGCGCCGCAGCGCTGCCGCTCGCCACCCCCGAGGAAATCGAATCGACCGATGTGGGGGGTACACGATTGTTGCTCGAGCACGCGGCCCGACGGGCCGTCGGGCGATTCATCTTCATATCGTCCACATCGGTCTACGGAATTCCGGATCATCATCCGATCCGGGAAGACGACCGGCTGCAGGGCGTGGGTCCCTACGGCTCCGCGAAGATCAGCGCGGAGCGGTTGTGCCTCGACGCGCGGGAAAGCGGGCTTTGCATTCCCATTCTGCGGCCGAAGAGCTTCGTCGGTCCCGAGCGGCTCGGCGCGTTCGAGCTGCTCTACCAGTGGGCTTATGAGGGTCGGAATTTCCCGGTGCTGGGTTCCGGCGCAAACCGGTACCAGCTGCTCGATGTGGCCGATCTTTGCGAGGTCATTTTTCGCTGCGCGACGAGGGACGGCGCGTCTGTGAACGACACGTTCAACGTGGGCGCGAAGAAATTCGGCACGATGCGGGAGAATTTTCAGGCCGTGCTCGACCGGGCCGGCCATGGAAAGCATGTCGTCGGGCTGCCGGAGGCGCCCGCAATCGCGATCCTCAGGGTTCTCGAGGCATTGCATCTCTCGCCTCTGTACCAATGGATCTACGAGACGGCCGGACGTGACAGCTTCGTATCGATCGATCGGCTGGAGCGCGGGCTGGATTTCACTCCCCACTACTCCAATCGGATGGCGCTCATCCGCAACTACGATTGGTACGTCCGGCACCGGGAAGATTACCGGGGAAGGACCGGATTGACGCATCGCGTCCCGTGGAGAAAAGGTGCGCTCGGGCTGGCGAAGTGGCTGTTCTAGCGCCCCCGGCGGCCCCGGTCCCCAGCCCCCCCGCGGCCGCCGCCGCGCCGGATCCCGTTCCCCTGGTGGTGGACCTCGACGGGAGCTTGCTGCGGACGCATTCGTTGATCGAATCGATATTCGTGCTCGCGCGACAGCAGCCGATGAGTCTCTTCGCGCTGCCATTTTGGTGGTTGAGGGGGCGCGCGTATCTCAAGCACCAGGTCGCCGCCCGGGCCATGCCGGATGCCCACGCGATGCCTTATCGCGCCGAGGTCCTGGAATTTCTGCGTGAGCAGAGCCGGCAGCACCGGCCGCTCGCTCTGGCGACCGACGCGGACCAGCGATTCGCCGAGGAGGTGGCACGCGAGCTCGGGTTGTTCAGCACCGTGATCGGCAGCGACGGGATCGTGAATTTGAAGGGCCGATGCAAACGGGATCGTCTCGTGGAGCGGTTTGGGGAGCGGGGCTTCGACTATTTGGGCCGCAGCGGGCGGGATTATCCGATCTGGTGTGCCGCGCGGCGCGCATTGATCGTCTCCCCCAACCCGGCCCTGGCGCGGCGTGTATCCAACACCACCCCCGTGCAGATTGTGTCCGGCGGACGGGAAGGACGATGGCCGGATTACCTCAACGCGCTCCGGCCGCCGCATTGGGTCAAGAACGGCCTGGTATTCGTGCCGTTGGCGACGGTCCATCGGCTGTTCGAGCCGGCCCTTCTCGAGCGCGCGGCTCTCGCGTTTATCGCATTCGATTTTTGCGCCTCGGGAGTTTACCTGTTCAACGATCTGCTGGACCTGCCGGCCGATCGAAGGCATCCGTACAAGAAGGACCGGATGCTGGCATCCGGCCGCATACGGCTCGGTTATGCCCTGATGATGATGCCGATCTTGATCCTCGCCGCGGGCGCGATCGCGTGGCATCTATCGGCGGCCCTTCTGGGGGTGCTCGGTCTCTATGTCGCACTGATGATCGCCTATTCCATGGGGCTCAAGGACATCGCCCTGGTGGACGTGCTCGTGCTCGCCGGCGGCTATGCTCTGCGGGTGGCGGCGGGGGCGGTGGCGGCCGATATCCGCGTGTCCGCCTGGCTGTTGACCCTCTGCATGTTCCTGTTCTTCAGCCTGGCGCTCATCAAGCGCTATGCAGAACTCGTGGTGCTGGAATCGCAGCCCGGAGCCGGCGCCGCCCATGCGCGCGGGTATCTGAGCGGCGACAAGACAACCCTTGCGGCGCTGGGAATCGCCAGCGGCTATCTGGCGGTGATGGTGCTCGCGCTGTACACGAACACCGAAATCAGTCAGCGGCTGTACGCGCGGCACGATTACTTCTGGGGGATCTGCCTGCTGCTGCTCTACTGGATAAGCTACTTGTGGATGATGGCGACACGCGGGCGCATCATCGGCGATCCGGTCATATTCGCGCTCTCCGATCGGGCGAGCCTGTGCGCCATCGCGGGAATGGGGTTGTTCGCCGGATTGGCCCTGTGAGGCGGGCACAGCGGGCACTCATCGCCGCGGTCATCGGCGTGATGGGGGCGATCTTCCCCCTCGTGCGCCCGCGGGCCGACGCCGATTCCTCCCGGACATTGGCATCGCAATGGGAGGAATATACGGCGAACGTTCCGAAAACGATCATCGAGCTGCAGCCGTTCAGGCAGACGACCAGCGTGGAGGCGCCGTCCCCCGGCGGCCCTATCCTCGTCACTTTGATCAATCTGAACCCCGGGGTGAATGCGTGGTTTCTGCTCAGCGTTCAGGGGTCCGCGGGCGGTAGGGCGTCGGTTTATCATTTGGAGAATCCGCAGCCCCGGCAACAGACGCTGTCGATCGGCGCGGGTCATCCCTACGGCATCCGGATTTCCGCCGGCGGGCGGGATGTCGATTGCGAGCTGTGGCGCGGCGAGGCGGGCGGCGCGCTTCGGGAGGCCCGGGCCTCGGATCTGCCGTACGCACCGCTCTGCGAGGACCGGCTGTATCTGCGCAACCCGGTCTCGGGAACCTATACGCATCTCGAAAGGGTCACGAATTTTCTCCGGGACCACGTGTGGGGCGGCGAGCAAATCGTCGGCTTCGTCCGCAAGCAGTTCTACGCGGATGCGTTCGTGGAGAAGGGCGGATCCGCGGAGGCCTCCGCGCCGCAGGCGCGGGTTCCCCCCCGAACGCGCCGCCGCCGGCGCGCGTGAGCGGGGAGTACGCGCGTCCCGTCGTGCCCGAGCATCTGGGCATCGACGTGGGACAGGGCGCGGGTGGCTTGATGATGGGCCAATGGTTTGCGGCTCGCGGCACCACCGGGATTTTCCTGAGCGTGATCCAGCCGCAGGCGCTCGCGCCCGAGGCGAGCCCGTCCGGCGGCCCGCGCGCGCTCGAGTTGGACTCCGTCGAGGGGGCCGCACTCGATTACATGGTGGCGCTCGATCTCGCCCAGTTCGAGGTGGGCTTCGCCATCGGCACCGATCATCCGCGGGTCGGCTGGTCCGAACGGACGCTCGAATCGGTTCGCGATCCGAAGCTCCCCGGTCCCGATGGCATCGGCAGTGTGGCGCCGCTGGTGGTCAACGGCATGGTGAATCCGCCCACGGTCGCGAGAGTGGCGGCGACCTTCGCCGGCGGTTTCAAGCGGGAGCACGGCGCCTTCCATTATGGAGCCCTCGCGGAGCGCAACAAGGGATCCCATTACGGGTTCATCGAGCAGGGAGTGGTGTTCAGCAAGCTGCAGCCGGCCCTGGCGACCCTCCTCGTCGGGGACAATGGTGCCGTGGACATGAAAACCTGGGCGTCGACGGATGAGTCCGGATTGTCCCGGATAAAACATGCCCGCCAGAACGGCGTTCCTTTGATCGAGTACGACGGGGCCTCGCAACGATCCTACCCGGGCGCGTTGATCGGGAGCTGGGGCCCGGGCAACTGGTCCGGCTCGAGCGACGAGCGCCTGCGCACCCTGCGAGCCGGGGCGTGCCTGTTGGTGAGCGGCACGTCGCGCTATCTGGTGTACGGCTATTTCTCGACCGCGACGCCGACCGCCATGGCGCGGGTATTCCAGGCGTACGGCTGCCGATACGCCATGCATCTCGACATGAATGCCCTCGAACACACCTATTTTGCGATCTATACGCATGAGGGCGACCGAATCGTGGTCCAGCATCTGATCGAGGGCATGGCGGAGGTGGACCGCAAAGGCGGCGATTCGCTGGCCCCGCGATTCCTTGGCTTCCCCGACGATCGGGATTTTTTCTATTTGACCTGGAAGGGAACGCAGCCATGATCAAAGCCGCCTTGGCACTCGTATCCATCGCCGTCATGTCCGCGGCGGCGGCTCAACCGACGCTGCGCGAACAGAACGAGCTGCTGTTCCAGCAACTGCAGCAGGTTCACGGGTTGAGCGATCAGGAAATGCGCGATATTCGCGCGATCTTCGCGCATTCGGCGGTGCTCGGGCAGGGCAATCCGGCCATCACCCAGCATCCGGTCACGCCGCAGCAGTGCGAGGCCAAGCTCAAGCAGGCGGGCGCAGATTATCGGAACGCCAAATTCGAGCGGATCTGCGGCGGAAAGTACATGGCGCCGCTCTACAATTCCAAGAAGGAGTCGCCCGACCGGGCCCGCGCATGCATCGATCAATTCGAGTTCCCGGACATTCCCTGTACCTATCCCGTGGTTTGGGTGAAGGCGCGCGAAGCGGCGCAGCTATGCGAGGCGGAGGGCAAGCGGCTGTGCGACGCGCATGAATGGGAGGGGGCGTGCGCGGGAAGTCTGGAGCCGCCGGACTATCGCTTCGATCTCGGCAAGGGCCAGCCGCCGGAGGTGGCGATCCGGATGAGGCGGCTCGCGCATAATGCCGCGGCCCAGTCCGACAAGACCTGGAGCTACGGACCCGAGTATCAACGCGGCATTTGCGCGACCGGCAGCTTCAAGACGCCGGGATGCCCGGGCGGAGGGTGGAAGCTGTGCGGCTCGAACACCTATCCAACGGGCGATTTTCCCGCCTGTCACAGCCCATTGGATGTATTCGACCTGAATGGCAATGCCGCGGAGCACATGAACCTGCCTCTTGACGAACAGCAGATGTCGAGTCTCGGCAGCAAGGAATTAGGCTATACGGAGATGAAGGGGAGCTGGTTCATATTCGATACCTACCGGGCGCACGAGGATTGGTGCCGCTGGCGGGCGCCGTTTTGGCATGGCACGCGGGTCATGGATCCCGACAGCCATGCGAACTATCATTTGGGATTCCGATGCTGCAAGACGATCGAGCCCCCTAACAGCCCGCTTCCAGAGAATCGATAGCGCCCGCGAGGACCGGGGCGATTCCGATCACGGTGAGCGACGCCTTCGCGCAGTCCGAGAATGCTTCACCCAGTGGAACCGAGTCGGTCACCACCACCGAATCCGGCCTCTCCTGGGCCGGAACGTTGGGATCGAACAGCCGCCGCGCCTCGGGAACGAATGATGCGTGCGTTGCGGCGACATCGACCCGGGCGGCCCCTGCCCGTCGACACGCACCGAGGGCACGCAGCACTGTCGCGCCCGAGCTGATCAAATCGTCGAGAATGATGACGTGTTTGCCGGCGACGTCTCCGGCGAACAATGTGCCGCTCACTCCTTCGCGCCCGCGGATCTTGTCCATGAGCGCGTAGTCCACCGGCCGGCGGAGCGCCGCCTGCAGCAGCTGCTGGAAATGCCGTGCGCGCTTGGCGCCCCCGATGTCGGGGGAGGCCACCGCAAATGGCAGCCCGGCCTGCTTCGCCGCGAAGTGTTGAACGAAGCAGGAACCCGCGCCGACATGCACGGTTTCGCATCGGAAGGCGTTCTCGAATGCCGCCGGGTCATGCACCTCCAGGCAGATCACGCGATCCACGCCGACGGCCTCGAACAACTGCGCAACATAACGCGTCGTGACCGGCTCGCAGGATTCGCTGCGCCGGTCCTGTCGCGCGTACGCCAGGTAGGGTGCGCACGCGGTGACCCGGCGCGCGCCGGCGTCCTTGAGCGCGCCGATCAAAAAAAGCATTTCGCACAAATGGTCGTTGGCGGAGCCGCGCGGGTCTCCGAACAGCGAATGGATCACGTAGACGGAGCGGCCTCGCACCTCTTCCAGCGGCCGCAGTTTGCGCTCGCCGCCCCCGTATTCGGTCTCCTCGATCGGACTGAGCGGGATCGCGAGGGATTGTGCGATGGCGCCGCCGAGCGCCGCGGAAGCGGCGGGGGCGAACAGGGCGACGGATCGGGTTGTTGGTTTCATCGGCTCGAGGTGAATCGCCGCAGCTTGGCATCGTAGGAAAATAACTCCGCATATCGGCCCCAGCCGGTCACCGCGCGGAGCGTTCGGGTGGCCTCCTGGCGGGTCAGGTGGTCCTCCAGTTCCGTCTCGAATCGCGAGCGGGGCGCCCAGTGTACCTGGCGCTCCCCGAGGACACGATGGATATGAGAGGCCAGCGGCACGAACTGCAGCAGGTGTTCCCTCCACAGCCGCTTGCGCTCCTCCGTGGTGCCTGCGGCGAACAACTTGCCGGCCGCCGTCAGTTTAAGCGAGCGCCCGGTCAGCTGCGCGAACCCGAGTATGTGGGTTGCCTCGGCAATAGGGAACAGATCGTCCACCTCCAGGGCCAACGTGCGGGCGAGCTCGGGCAGCTCGATGTGACCGCCATAGGGAGGCGAAAGCAGCTTTTCGAGAAGTCCCGAGATCTGGTTGACCGAGGCGAGCGGCAGGGGAAGCGCCATGCCAACGGCCGGCTGAGCATGCCTTCGTAGGGTCTCGAGCGAACGCAGGGTCAGTATCGAATAGATCTCGTCGACGATGGCGCGAAATTCGGCGCCGAGCCGGTCGCGGGGATGTGCCAGTGGGATGGGCATCTGCGCGCAGACGCGCCCCGGATTCGACGAGAGCACCAGGATCCGATCGCACATCAGCACGGCTTCCTCAATGTTGTGGGTCACCAGCAGGACCGTCAGCAGCGGCAGCTTGCGGCCGATCCACAGATCGAGGAAGTCGGTGCGCAGCGTCTCGGCCGTGAGAACGTCGAGCGCGGAGAAGGGCTCGTCCATGAGGAGCGCGATCGGATCAGCGACGATCGCCCGGGCAAACCCCACTCTCTGGCGCATGCCGCCGGACAGCTCGCGTGGGTAGGCGGATTGGAACCCGTCGAGACCGATGAGATCGATCGCGGACGCGGTGCGACGATGCGCTTCGGCACGCGGCAGCCGGAGCGCGTCCAGACCCGCGTCCACGTTCCGCTCGACGCTGAGCCAGGGATAAAGGGCGAAACTCTGGAACACCACGCTTATTCCCGCCGACGGCCCGCGCAGCGGCGAGCCTCGATAAATCACCTCCCCGGAGGTCGGCTGGATCAGGCCGGCGGCGATGCGCAGCAGCGTCGATTTCCCGGATCCGGAGCGTCCCAGCAATCCCAGGATCTCTCCTTCCCGCAGGGCGGCATCGATGGCATCGAGCACGAGGAGGGGCTCGCCCGACGGCTTCTTGTAGGAATGGCAGACGCTTCGCAGTTCGATGATGGAGTTTTTGGCGGGAGCGTTCACAATCACCCTCAATCTAGTCGCGTTCGATGCGCGGCGAAATCGTAAAGCGGCCTCCACAAGAGGCAGTTCATCCCCACCACGAGCACCGACATTACCGCGATGCCCAGGGCTATCCGCGGATAATCGCCGGCCTCCGTCATGCGCGCGATGTACGCCCCCAGGCCCGACCCATCGAGGCGGGTGGGTCCCCAGCGCACGGCTTCGGATACGATGCTGGCGTTCCAGGCGCCGCCGGACGCGGTGATCGCCCCGGTGATGTAGTAGGGGAAAACCCCGGGGAGCAGAATCTCGCGCCATCGGCGCAGGGGCCGGATGCGCAGGCTCGCGGCAGCCTCACGAAGGTCGTTCGGGAAGGCGCTCGCTCCGGCGATGACGTTGAACAGGATGTACCACTGGGTTCCCAGGATCATCAGCGGGCTCAGCCAGATTCCGGGCGTCAACCGGAAGCGCACGATCAGGAACACCGCGACCGGAAAAAGAAGGTTGGCCGGAAATGCGGCGAGGAACTGCGCGATCGCCTGCACTTTTTGCGCCAGGTTCGGCCGAAGGCCGACGCGAATGCCGATCGGGACCCAGACGACCGTCGCAATGATGATCAGGACGACGACCCGGGCGAGGGTCAGTGCGCCATCGCCCAGCGACTCGGCGAGGTCATGTGCGCGAAGTGTCGGCGATGCGAAATCCACGAGACTGCGCACGCAATAGCCGATCACGGCCAGTATCGTTGCGTACCAGACAACGTCCGCGATCCGGCGCAGGATCGGCCGCCCCCCCGATGCGGGCCGCGCGGCGGGCAGGGGCAGCCGCATGTACAACCCGGCGCGCAGGGCGCCCCCGATGGGTTCGGCCGCCAGCCGTAACAGCTGGCTGCGGCGGAACAGGTCGAGCACCCAGCTGCGGGGAGCGACCGCCGCCTCCGTCTGGTCGAAGCGGAACTTGTCCGCCCAGGCGACCATCGGCCGGAACAGCAGTTGATCGTAGAGGAGTATGGTGACGGTCATCGCGCCGATCGCCCACCCGACCGCCGCGAGATCCCGATGCTCGATGGCGCGTGCGACGTAGGAGCCGATGCCGGGCAGGGTGTATCGGATGTCGCCCACCGAGATGGCCTCGGAAGCGACCACGAAAAACCAGCCGCCGGACATAGACATCATCATGTTCCACACCAGTCCGGGCATGGCGAAGGGCACCTCGAGGCGCCAGAACCGCTGCCACCCGCAGGAGCGGAAACTGCGGCTCGCTTCGTCGAGATCGCGTGGAACGGTCTTCAGCGATTGGTAGAAGCTGAAGGCCATGTTCCACGCCTGGCTGGTGAAGATCGCGAAGATGGCCGCCATTTCCAGCCCGAGCACATTGCCGGGGAACAGGGAAACGAAAAAAACGACGGTGAACGACAGGTAACCCAGGATCGGCACCGACTGCAGCACATCGAGCAGCGGAATCAGCACCGTTTCCGCACGACGACTCTTGGCGGCGAGCGTCGCGTAGGTCAGGGTGAACAGCAATGAGGCCAGGAGCGCCAGCATCATCCGCGCCGTGGTGCGCAGCGCATAGAGCGGAAGCGCCGCCGGGGAGAGCGAGATTTCCGGCTGCCGGGTCGGATCCCACGCCGCGGACAATTGGTGGCTTGCCGTCCCGATCAGCCCGAGCGTCGCCAGCACCAGGATGCTGGCGGCGACATCCCGCCAGTTCGGGAGCCGAGTCCGCCACGCGCCTCCGATCAGAAGCGGCGGCCGGAGCCCGAGTTGGGTCATCTGCGGGGCTTCACGACCAGTACATCGCACTTCAGGCCGTCGAGCACCCGCTCCGCGGTGTTGCCGATGAAGACTCTCTTCAAGCCAGAGCGGGATGTCGCGCCGATGACGATCAGGCCGGCGCGCATTGAGCGCGCGACCGCGGCGAGTGCCGGCGCGGGGTCGCCGCACACCAGGTGCGCCTTGCTTCTTGCGATGCCATGCCGGGAGACGGCCTCGTAGAACCGCTTTCGGATGGTGTCCTTATATTTTTTGTCGCTTTCCGGCATGGTGGTGAGCGCCGTGGCGCCCGCCAGATCGGGAACGAACCCGAGCAGCGGGCGGTAGACATGCGCGGCGTGCACGGAGCCTCCCACCTTGGCGGCCACGGCATTTGCCGCCGCCACGATCTCGTCATCCAATCCGCTCGGTTTATCGTGAACGTGAAACGGATCCAGAGCAGCCAGAATGTGGGGCTTGCGCCAGGCGGTGTTCCCCTTGACGATCAGCAGCGGAACCGGGCAGTGCCGGATCAGCTCGAAGTCGGTTTGCGTGAGCAGCAGGCGCGCGATGACGCCGTGCTTGCGCGCTTCGATGATCAGCAGATCCGCTTTCGTGAGCTGCACCTCGCGCAGGATCGCCTCGTGGACCGGATACCCGGTCTGCACTTTCGTGTTGACGATGATCTCTTCGCGACGCAACCGGTTCGCTGTCCGCTCGAGGAGCCGCCGGTGTTGCTCGGCCTCCAAACGGGTGAAGTGCTCCGACTCGGCATGCAAGATGCCGGTCGAGACCGAGGACGGTATTGCATTGAACAGATCGATGGTGGCGCCCGTCTGATGCGCGAGAGCCCGCGCCCGCCGCACCGCCTTGTTCAGGCCGGCCTGGGTATCGGCGACCGCCACCAGAATCCGATCCAGCTTGTATCCCGCCATCCCGGCACTCCTTGAATGACCCACGGATAGAATCCTACGTCATGCGGCGGCGTAATGGACCCTCTTGAGGGCGGATTAGGCACAAGTCCGTAGCGTCATGCGTACTACCGTGGGCGCACGTCGATTTCGGCATTCCACGATGGCGCAGGCGGTGCCCCGCGGCCTATCGTCGCAGACACCTCAAAGGGAGTCTTGCGATCATGAGCGATGAGCTTCATCCGACGATAGCGGGGGAGACGGTGACCATCCGTCCGATTCGCATGAGCGACTTGGACTTGGAGAGGGACTTCATCCGGAGGTTATCCCCCGAAAGCAAGCATTTCCGTTTTCTCGGCGGCGTGAGCGAACTGCCGCCGGAGGAATTGAAACGTCTGTGCGATGTCGATGGCAACCATACCATGGCGTTCGTTGCCACGGTGCGCCGCTCCGATCGGGAACTGGAGATCGGAGTGAGCCGATATGCGCAGAATTCCGGAGCGGATGTGCGCGAGATCGCGATCACCGTGGCGGATGAATGGCAGCACAAGGGGCTGGGTGTGCAGCTGATGCGGCCATTGATCGAGGCGGCAAGGACGAACGGCGTGAGGCAGCTGTATTCGATCGATCTGGCGAGCAATAGCGCCATGGCGGGGCTGGCGCGCGAACTGGGCATGAGCGCGGTCCGCGATCCGGACGATTCCAATCAGATCATCTATTCGCTCGCCTTGTGAGCGCCATCCCATGACGGGGCCGCCGTCAGGATGGAGTTCAGAACGCCTTTGACGCCCCTCAGGCGGCTGACGGCGTTCACGGCGGCGCTTCTTTGGTCGCCGGAGGATACCTGCCCGCTCAACGTGACGATGCCGTTTTGCACGACGCATTGGATCCGGCCCGCGGCGGCCGGCAGATGTCCGAGCGCATCGGCGGCGGCCTCCGCGATGTCGGTATCGCTCGACATCCCTTGCTCGTGCAGCTTGACATGGATTTCGTTGGCGATCGCGCGAACGTCGGGGACGCGCTTGGCCGCCTCTTCGGCGGCCCATTTGGCGCCGTAATGCCCTGCCTCGCCGGTCAGTGTGACGACCCCTGCACGCACTATCACGCCGATCAAGCTGTCGGCCATGGCCGTGTCGCGTTGAAGTTGCGACTCCACGTCGCAACGAATGTCGGCGTCTGCTCTCATATCCAGCTGCTCCGGCTCATGGTGGCCTCTCCCGATCGTGTCGCAGATGACCAAGCTGCTGCCTGGCATTGTCGTAGGCCTCTCGCATCGCGAGGAGCAGGCTGCTGTGGCCGCTGCTGTCCGCACGCAGGCTGTCCGCGTGAATCTGCGCCCCCGGTACGGTCAGTTCTATTTTCACCACGTAGGTCGATTCCGGGAGTCCATCGCCCTCCAGACTCTCCAACGTCATGTGGCATCGGCTGATGTGATCCTCGATGCGCTGCAGCCTCGACGCCAGATCCCGCGCATGAGCCTCCAAGGCGGCCGAGCGCGCCACGTGTCTGAATGTCAGGGTCAAGGGGAGCTGCATTGCCGCGGCGAGCCTGTGAATATGGATTGCCGGCAATTGTCGTTTTTCGCGACCTCTGCGACATCAGGAGATGTACCGGTTGCGCTGCGGCAGTCCCGCGCCCGTGTGGAGTCCTACGCGAAATCCCTTATCGCCCCGCCCGGCAAACCGAAGATACTGCAGCCACAAGGAGATTTCGATGAGTGTGAAAGGCGGCATTTGGATCGATCATCGCCATGCAGTGATCGTATTGCTCGGACCGACCGATCGGGTGCGTACGATCGAACTCGAGTCGCACGTCGAGAAGCACCCGCAACGCGAGGGAGATTCGCCGTTGAAAGGCCCCTACGAGGCGCGCCAGGTGGCGCCGGACGACCGGCGTCAAAGGGCCCTGACGGCAAAGCTCGACGGCTATTACGACGCCGTGATCGAGGCGGTCGGCGATGTGGATGCGATGCTGATATTCGGCCCTGGCGAGGCGAAAGGGGAGCTCAAGAAACGCCTCGCCGGGCATAAACTCGCGGGGCGTATCGCCGGCGTGGAAACGGCGGACAAGATGACCGAGCGGCAAATCACCGCCAAGGTTCGCGACTATTTTCAAGGACACGGCAGTCCATAGCGCGTCCCCGGCAACGAAACGGCTTCCCGGCGAGTCCGCAATCAGCCGGCCGGTGACCGCCGTGCGCCAACCGGATGACCGATGGTCTGAGCGAACAGCACGCGTTGACCGCGGCGCAGGCGCAGCCGGCGGGTGAGAGCCGCCTTGTCGCAATTGTGGAACCAGGCTGCGAGACCGGTGGATGCCGCGTACAGATAGACGTTGGCGGCTATGAGTCCCGTGTCGACGTAATAGTAGGACCGTTGCACCGCTGGATCCTTGAGCCCCGGCTCCATGAACCCGGCGCTGTGCGCCAGCCTGTCGAGATTGGCGACATAGATCAGTCTGGCGGGAGCCCGATCGCCTGCGGTCGATTGGCCGCGGCTGATCGCGAACCGCCGAAGATCTCCGACCGCGACCGGCAGGAGCTGATGCAGTGCGGGCTCGTAGCGATACGTGCCTTCCCGCAGGGCGACGTACAGATCGATTTCCTGCGAGTTGCTGGCCGACGCCGCCGTCCTGCCCGATAGTCCGAAGGGACCGTTCCGCCGGTTCACCCCGAAGGCCGCCCATAGAACGTTGGACAGCGCCTGACGCGACAGCATTCGGGCGCCGATATCGCGCCGGGTTCGCCTCGACCGCAGGGTCGCAAACAGCGATTTGCCGCCACTCCACCGCGGCGGCGGCAGATGCAACGGATCGAGAGTCAGCCGATCCAGTGGATGTCCGCCTTGTTGCGGGGCACCGCCGCCACCGGACCCCGGGCAACGCCGATGATGATGGGCGCGATGGGCACCGAGGCGGGAGGCAGACGCAGCAGCGCCTTGCCGGCGGCAGTGCCGAGGTAGGACTGCGCGAGGCCGATCCAGCAGGACCCGAGTCCCTCGCCGTGGGCGGCAAGCATGAGATTCTGTGCCGCGAGCGAGCAGTCCTCGACGCCCCAGGGTACCGCGGCGGTGGCGGAGATGACGATCAGTGCGGGAGCATGGTAGAAAATTTGGAAATGCGGGTCCTTCAGCATCTGAAAATGGCTCGACTCGGCCAGTTCCGCATGCTCCGCCAACATGTGCACCTTTGCCTGATTGGATAGCGCATCGAGCGTTCGTTGATTGCGGACCACCGTGAAGGTCCATGGCTGCTGATTCATGGCGGTGGGTGCCTGAATGGCGGCGCCGATGAGCTTGTTGATCACCTCGGGATCCACCGCAGCCGGCGAATAGTCGCGCACCGCGCGCCGAGAGTAGATTGCCTCGAGAATATCCATGCTATTGCGTCCTCAGTCCCATCGCGGCGACGGTTCGATCAAACCGCACGCGCGGTCGACCTCTTCCTCGGCCGCGAGCCAATCCGAGAGCTCCTCGCCGGGCGAGAATCCGCGCCGCTTGGCGATCAAGTAGGCGGCCTCCGCGATCAATTGGTGACGCTCGCTCGGCGTGAGCAGCGCCGCCGCGCGCGCCGGCAGGATATCCGGCCGATGCGCGTCGGGCGCGAAGGGTGACCAGGTGTTGCCGCCATAGCGCTGATAACCAGTCATGTCGCTCACCTCCGAAGCAGGCCCGTCGCCGCCATGCTGCGAGCATGGGGCCGTGATCCGCAATGGGTATTTCCCCGTATGTGATGCCGTGGCGCGGCCGCTCCCGATGGCGGATACTCGAACTGAGTTTTCGCCGCGTCCGGGAAAGCCATGCCGCCCATCGACATCCGAGAGCTCCTTCGGCCGTCCGCCTTCCCCCACGCCGTTGGCGAGGTCCGGTTGCGCGAGACCCATATCTCCTGGGTGATCCTCACGGGCGATGTCAGTTACAAGCTGAAAAAGCCGGTGAAGCTCGAATTCCTGGACATGACGAGCTTGCCTCATCGCCAAATGCTTTGTCAGGAGGAGCTCCGGCTCAACCGGCGTCTGGCTCCGGATTTGTATCTGGACGTGGTGACGGTGACCCGCGACTCGCAGGGCCTGCGGATCGGCGGTCCCGGAACCATCGTCGACTATGCCGTGAAAATGCGTCAATTCGACGTGTCCGAGGAGCTGCCCTCGCTGCTGGAGCGGAACGACGTGAGCTGCGCCGAGATCGCAGCGCTCGCCGAGCGATTGGCGGGATTCCACGGGGATGCCGCCCGGGCCGCCGGGTCCGGCGAGTTCGACTATCCGGACGAGCTGCGCCGATCGGTGCTCGGCAATCTCGCCACCCTCATCGCGCACCGGCCGGCGAGCGCGAAGGTGCCGCAACTCGGTCATCTCGCCGACTGGACCCACGACGCGCTGCACGATCTGCTGCCCGTATTCGCCGAGCGCCAGTCGCGCGGCTTCGTGCGCGAATGCCACGGCGATCTGCATGCGGCGAACATCGTGCGATGGAAGGGCCGCCTCACGCCCTTCGATTGTCTGGAGTTCGATCCGAAGCTGCGCTTCATCGATGTGATGAGCGATATCGCATTCCTTTATATGGATCTCGTCAGTCACCGGCGCCGGGATCTGGCATCGCAACTGCTGAGCAGCTATCTGGAGGCCACCGGTGATTATGCCGGGGTTGAAACGCTGACCTTCCATGCGGTCTATCGCGCCCTGGTGCGCGCCATGGTGGACGCGCTCGGCGCCGAGCAACGGCAGGCGGAGGAGCGGGCCCTCTCGGAGCGTTTTTTGGCCAGAACGCGCACCGCGGTGGAACTGACCTCTGCGCGGCGGCCCACGCTCTACATCATGCATGGCGCATCGGGATCGGGTAAATCCTGGTTGAGCGCGCGCCTCGTCCCGATGCTCGGCGCCATTCGAATGCGATCGGACCTTGAGCGCAGGCGCATCGCATCGATGAATGCGCAAACTTATGCCCCGGAGGCGCGTGAACGCGTGTATCGGCATTTGATGAATTGCGCGCGGATCTCGCTCGACGCCGGGCTGCGCACCATCGTCGATGCGAGCTTCCTGAATCTGGCCGATCGGCGGACATTTCGCGAGCTGGCGGCCCGCCGGCAGGCCGATTTCGCGATCATCGCCTGCACGGCGGACAAGGCCGAGCTGATCCGCCGCATCGGCGCACGCTCCGCGCTCGATCCCTCGGACGCCGACGTGGCCGTGCTCGAGGAACAGCTCGATCGGATGGATGCGCTGACACCCGAAGAGGAGGCCTGCGTCATCCGGGTCGACACCACCTCGTCCGATTGGGCGCGGCAATTCGGCCCGGCGCCCGACTAGGGAGGCGGCTCCCACCCCCCGCCGAGCGCGCGGTACAGCGCCACGAGATCGTCGCTGGCCGCGGTGGTGCTGTCGGCGAGCGCGAGTTCGTTCTGCTGCAGCGTGCGCTCGAGGTCGAGTACGTCGAAGAAGCTCACCACCCCGGTGTCATAGCGCTGACGCGACAGCGCGAGCGCAACCCGATTTTGTGCGACCGTGGCGTCGAGCCAGGTGCGCCGCTCCAGGTCCGCGTGGTACGCGGCGGCCGCGTTCTCGACCTCGTGCAGGGCTTCCAGCACCGTGCGCTGATAGGCGAGCGCGGCTTCCCGCGCGCGTACTTCGTAGAGGCGCACCGTCTTCCAGCGCCCGCGATCGAGAAGCGGCAGATCGAGGGCCGGTCCGAACGAGCCGAAGCGGCTGGCCCAGCCGAGCAGATTGCCGGTGGTCTCGGATTGGAAGCCCCCCAGTGCCGACAGCGTGAGGCGCGGGAACAGGTCCGCCACGGCGACCCCGATCCCGGCGGTGGCGGCATGCAGGTTCGCCTCGGCCTCTCGGATATCGGGCCGTCGGCGCGCCAGCTCGGCGGGCAGTCCGATGGCGACGTTCCGGGGCACGGAAGGGACGGGTGCCGGCGTTTCGAGCTCGCCGCGCAGCGCCCCGGGCTCGCGGCCGAGAAGCCTGCTCAGCTGATTGATATTCTCGGTGATCTGCAGCTCGAAGGCGGGCAGTTCGGCGCGCGTCGCCGCCGCCTCGGCCGTCGCATTGCTCACGTCGATGTGGGTGGTAAGTCCCGCGGCCCGGCGCTGCCGCGTCAGGTCCTTGAGTTGCTCGATGGTGTCGAGGTTCTCCTTGGCGACCCGCAGGCGCGCCTGCGCGCCGCGAAGCTCCGTGTAGCTCTGCGCCACGTCGGCGAGCACGGAGACGCGCACCAATCGCTGATCCTCCACCGAGACCCGAACGGAGGCGTCCGCGGCTTCCACCGAGCGGCGCAGGCGGCCGAACAGATCGATTTCCCAGCTCGCATCGGCGCTCAATTGGAACTGGTTGTAGGGGTTGGGAATGCTGATGGCCGCCCCGCCGGGCAGCCGGACATTGCCGATCGAGTTGAACAGCGAGCCCGTGGGCGTGGTCTCGCTCAGCCGTTGCCGGCTGTAGGATGCGTCCGCCGAAATGGACGGCCAGTAGCCTGCCGCGGCGATTGCACGCTGGGTCCTGGCCTCCTCGACCCGCAACACGGCGGCGCGCAAGTCCAGGTTCGCATCGAGCCCGCGCTCGATCAGGGAGCTGAGCACCGGGTCCTGGAAGACATCCCACCAGGCGGCAAGCGGCGCGGATTGCTCGGTGAGCCGATCCGTCGGCGTCGGGGCGGGCGCGACCGCGGCGGCCGACCAATGTCCGGGAGTCCGGGGTTTGGGCGGCACGTAGTTCGGTCCGACGGTGCACGCGCAGAGCAGCGCCGTCGTCAAGACGGCGCCCAGCGGGGCGGTGCGGGCGGGGCTGTACAGGCGTCTCACGGTACTCATTGCATGCGGTGACTGAACATCCAGGAGGCCGCCGTCAGGGTGAGCGCCGCGATCAGCGCGAGCGGCCACAGGTCGGGGATCAGCAGATCGAGTGTCGTTCCCTCCAGGTAGACACGCCGCGTGATGTCGATCGCGTAGCGCAGCGGATTGATGGCGGTCAGGTATTGCACGGTGGCCGGCATGCTGCTGATCGGGGTGGTGAGACCCGAGAGCAGCGAGAACGGCATGATCAGCAGCATGGAATACAGCATCGCCTGCTGCATGGTGGCCGCCACGGCGGAGATCAGCAGGCCGAGGCCCACGGCGGCGAGCAGAAACAGGAGCAAACCCGCGTACAGCGTGGCATAGGAGCCGACGAATGGAATTCGGAACCAAAGCTGGGCGACGAGCAGCACGCCGCCGGCCTGGATGGTGCCGACCACCATGGACGGCAGCGCCTTGCCCGCCATGATCTCGAAGGGGCGAAAGGGCGTGACCAGAAGCTGGTCGAAAGTCCCCTGTTCGCGCTCGCGCGCGACCGACATGGCGGTGAGCATCATGGTCTGTATCAGCGTCAGGGTCCCGATCATCCCGGGAATCATGAACCAGCGCGTCTCGAGGTTGGGGTTGTACCAGGCGCGGGTGACGATCTGCACCGGTGGTGCCGGCGAGCCATGCTCGCCGCCCCAATCGGCGTTGAACTGCCCGACGATGCCGGTGAGGTATCCGAGCGCCGTGCCGGCGGTGTTGGAGTTGCGTCCGTCGGCGATCACCTGCACATCGGCGCTTTCGCCGGACTCGAGATGCCGTTCGAACTCGGGATCGATCTGCACGACCAGCAGCACGCGGCGCGCATCGATGAAGGATTTGATGTCGCCGGCCCGCTGAAGGTCCGCGACCCGCTCGAAGACACCCGATCCGTCGAGTCCGGCGAGCAGTTGCCGGGATGCGGCGGTATGGTCCCGATCCAGCGCCGCGTAAGTGACGTGGTTGAGGTCGTAGGTCGCCGCGTAGCCGAAAATCAGCGCCTGTACCACCGGCGGGATCAGCAGGCTCAGCCGGCTGCGCCGATCCTTGAGCACCGCGAGCAATTCCTTGCGCGTCAGGGCGAGTATTCTCAGGAGACTTTCCAGCGCGCGATTCATGCCAGGGTCTTGCGCATGACCGCGCGGCTGCCGAGCGCGAGCACCGCGGCCATCAGCGCGAGCGCGAGCGTGTTCGGCACGATCACCGACCATACGTCGCCGGCCAGGAACACGCTCTGCAGCAGCGCGACGTAGTAGCGGGCGGGGAGCACGTAGGTGATCAATCGAACCGCGGTCGGCATGCTGCGCAGGTCGAACAGGAAGCCCGACAGCATGAAGGCGGGCATGAAGGTGATCAGCATGGTGAGCTGGCTCGCGACCAGCTGGTTCCTCACCCACGAGGAGATCAGCAATCCGATGCCGAGCGCGATGAGCACGTACAGCATGGAGGCGCCGAGCAGCACCCACATCGAGCCGCGCAGGGGCACTTGAAACAGGAACTTCGCGGACAACACGCAGAGACCGAAGCCGAACAGCGAAAGGACGAAATACGGGATGGTCTTGCCGAGCAGTATTTCATCGCTGCGCACCGGCGTGACGAACAGCGACTCGAGCGTGCCGCGCTCCCACTCGCGCGCCATGACCATCGCGGTCAACAGGCCGCCGATCAGGGTCATCACCAGGACGATCAGACCCGGTACCAGGAAATACCGGCTATCGTCGGCTTCGTTGAACCAAAGGCGCGCCTGCACGTTGACCGGCGTGCTCGCGGCCGGCTGTCCCTGCGCCGCCAACCGCGACGACCAGACCGCGACGATGCCCTGGACGTACCCCTCGATGATCCGCGCCCGGTTGGCATCGCCGCCATGGACGATCAGCTGCACATCGGCGTTGCCCGCGGCCAGACGGCGGGAGAAATCCGCGGGGATGCGCACGATGCCGTCCACACGATGCTCGAGCAGCATTTGCTGCGCCGGCGGCATGGAGCGGAGCATCACCGGCCGGAAGTACGGCGAGAGCTGAAACCCCGCCGCGAGCTCGATCGCATCGGCAGCGGGGTATTCCACCACGACGGCGACAGGCACGTTCTTCACGTCGAGCGACAGCCCGTAACCGAACAACAGGATGAGGATCAGCGGCAGCACCGCGCCTATGGCGATGCTCGAGGGGTCGCGCACGATCTGACGGGTTTCCTTCCATACCAGCGCCCGGATGCGCTGAGCTTTCCCCGACCGGTTGGCGGCTCGCATGGCGGAGGCTGGGGTCATGGCGGCATCACGCGGCAGCCGGGGAATGGGCGGAGGGCGTGGCGGAGGCGCCCAGCCGTTCGCGCGAGCGCTCGACCACGGCGATGAAGGCGTCATCCATGCCCGGCTCGGGTACCGCATCGGTGCGCGCCAGTTCGCGCACCTCAGCCGGTGAACCCTGCGCGAGGATCCGGCCGGAATCCATGATGGCGACGCGGTCGCAGTATTCCGCCTCCTGCATGAAATGGGTGGTGACGATGATGGTCACGCCCTGCTCGGCGAGCGCGGTGATGCGCCGCCAGAATGCGCGGCGCGCCAGGGGGTCGGCGCCGCTGGTCGGCTCATCGAGGAACAGGATCTCAGGCTCGTGCAGCAGCGCCGCCGCCATGGCGAGGCGCTGTTTGTAGCCGCCGGGAAGCTGCGCGCTGGTGGCGTCGGCGTGCGCGGCGAGCTCGAACTGATCCATCGCCCAGCCGATGCGCTCGCGCTTGTGCTCGCCGCGCAGGCCGTATGCGCTGGCGAAGAACTGGAGGTTCTCGGTCACGCTCAACGGACCGTAGAGAGAGAACTTCTGCGCGACATACCCGAGTCGCGCCCGGGCGGAAGCCGGCGCATCGCGCACGTCGGCGCCCGCCACGTGCAGCTCCCCGCCGCTCGGGGCGAGCAAACCGCAGAGCATGCGAAACGTGGTCGTCTTGCCGGCCCCGTTGGGTCCGAGGAGGCCGAAGATCTGGCCGCGCCGCACCTCGAAGTCGATGCGATCGACCGCGGTGAAGGCGCCGAACCGCTTCACCAGCTGATGCACCCGCACCGCGGCCTCTTCCTCCCTCACCGGGAGCGGGTGCGCGACGGCGATGCTGTTCGCATGCTCGCGAGGGGAATGCTCCCGCAGCAGGATCATGAAGCCGTCCTCGAATCGCGGAGCGACCGGACGCGCGATCGGATCCGTCATCGTCTCGTCGACCGCCGCGCCCGCCGCGTCGGGGAGGGGCCCGCGCACGAAGCGCACGCGGCCTCCGTCGGGTACGGCATCGACGATGTCCGGGCGGTCGAGGAGCCGCGCCTGGAGGGTGCGCGCCGACCCGCCGTGCGGGGGGGAGGCGACGAAACTGCGCCCGGCCGCCCTGTCGGCCACCTGCTGCGGCAATCCCTGCGAGAGCACGTGACCCTCGTGCAGCATGATCACGCGACTGCAGCGCTCCGCCTCATCGAGGTAGGCGGTGCTCAGCAGGACCGTCAAGCCCCGGTCGGCGACCAGCCGTCGCACGATGTCCCACAGTTCGCGCCTCGACAAGGGATCGACGCCGACGGTCGGCTCATCGAGCAGCAAAAGCTCGGGCGAGCGGACCAGCGTGCAGGCCAGCCCGAGCTTCTGTTTCATGCCCCCCGACAGCCGTCCCGCGAGCCGCGTGGTGAAGGAGCCGAGCGCGGTCATCTCCATGAGCTCCGGATAGCGCTGTGCACGCTCGGCGGCGCTCACCCCATGCAGGTCCGCATACAGATCCAGGTTCTCCGCGACCGTCAGATCCTCGTAAAGGCCGAAGCGCTGCGGCATGTAGCTGATCCGATCCTGAACCTGCTGCGGGTCGGCTGCCACGTCGATGCCGAGAACCTGAAGGGAGCCCGCCTCCGCGCGCAGCAGGCCGGCGGCCAGGCGCATCAGGGTGGTCTTGCCGGCTCCGTCAGGACCCACCAACGCGGTGAGCTCCCCATGCATCGCCTGGAGCGATACGCCGTCCAGGGCGACCACCGGCGCTTCGTGCTCGCGCGCGAAGGCCTTGCGCAGAGTCTGTGCGGCCACGGCCGGCGTAGCGCGAGCCGCACCGCTCATCGGCTGCGGCGACCCTGGTCCAGGGGGATGTGCACGGTTGCCGGCATTCCCAGCCGCAGCTCGTCGCGGGGATCGCTGACGAACACCCGGATCTCGTACACGAGGCTCGAGCGCAGCTCGGTGGTTTCGACCGATTTCGGGGTGAATTCCGCCACCGACGAGATGAAGCCGATCCAGGCGGGGAAACTGCGGCCGCCGAACGCGTCCACCGAGACCGCCGCCTTGAGGCCCTCGTGCACCGAGCCCAGATCCGTTTCGGCCACGTACGCGCGGACCCATTTCGGATCGGTGATGGCCAGCGTGAAGGCCGCTTTCTGAGGCGAGGAGATGTCGCCGGGCTCGACGATGCGCGAGCGCACGACCGCATCCAGCGGCGCCTTGAGATCGGCGTCCTTGAGCTGCTGACGGATGAGGGCGAGCTGCGCCTCATCGGCACGCAGCTGTGCCTCGCCTTGGGCGACGTCCTCCTTGCGCGGGCCGGCGAGCTCGAGCACCAACGCCTTTCGATCGACCTCCAGGCGCGCACGGGCCATGTCGACGGCGGCCTTCGCGGAATCCATGTCCTGGCGGCTCACCGCCCGGCCGGTGGAGCTCGCGGAGAGGGTGCGCAGCCTGTCCCACTGCGCGGCCGCGTTGTCCGCGTCCGCGGTGGCCGCCTGCACATTGGCGCGAGCCTGCGCGATCTCCTCCGGCCGATTGCCGTGATGAAGCCTGTCCACCGCCTGCTGCTGCGCGGCCAGGTCGGCTTCGGCCTTGGCCACCTGCGGTGCGAGCCGGCTCGTTTCCAGACGCGCGAGCAGCTGCTCCTTCTTGACGTGATCGCCCTCCTGGACCAGCACCTCGGCGATGCGTTCGCTGCCGTTGAAGGGCAGATCCACCTGACGCAGATCCACATTGCCGTACAGGATGAGCTCGGTCGCGCCGTGACGGCGGCCGAGCCACCAGCTCAAGGCCACACCGATCAGAAGAATGGCGAGCACGACGACGGCGATTCGCACGGTCATCGACGTGCGCGCCGCCGCCCCTCCACCGGTTGCGTTCTGCGTCTCGAGGGATGGCACGGGCTAGGACATTGAGGTGTGGAGGGCGAAGTGAGGCGCGCGATCGCAGGCCGGCAAGTTACACTAACTGGCGATCGCCGTCATTTCAGCTCGAGGTCGTCCGATCGGGCGCGGCGATTTCGTGCAATGCCAGGCGGGTGTTTTTGAACGCCAGCAGATCCACATATTGACGGATTCGGGCGCCGTCGGCCAGGCGCCGATACTGCGCATCGTACACATCCAGTACGACCTCCCGGCTGACGTGGAACGAATGAGCCAGCTTGGCGACATCGTGCACGCTGATACCCTGTGCGCCCGCGGGGGGCTCCATCGAAGATTCCATGGGAGCCTTTATGACGGCTGGGCGTCCTGTTTCCAATACGAACAACGGTCGGCGGAATACGCATAAGTCCGGATGTGACCGGCTTGAGACCCTCGAACGTGCGGATCGTTCCCATGTGCGGCCAACGCGGGCTTCGCGCGCCGAAAGTGGGCGTACCAGCCGTGCCTTCTTGTAACATGCGGCGATCCGATTTGGATGCGATTCGCGGGCCGTGGGCCGTCTGACTATGGAAAAGCAGGAGTTGCGCGCGGTGAGCTCGCTCGCCGCCGTCTTTTCAGTGAGGCTTTTGGGCCTCTTCATGATCTACCCCGTATTCGCCGAGTATGCGCGGCAATTGTCCGGCGCGACTCCGTTCAAAACGGGGCTTGCGCTCGGCATTTACGGGTTGAGCCAGGGAATGTTGCAGATACCGTTCGGTCTGCTCTCGGACAGGGTCGGGCGCAAACCGATGATCGTCCTGGGGTTGGTCCTGTTCGGAGTGGGCAGCGCGGTGGCGGCGCTTTCCTCCACGATCGACGGCGTGATCGTGGGGCGCGTGCTGCAGGGGGGTGGCGCGATAGGCTCGGTCATACTGGCGCTGCTGGCGGATCTGACCCCGGAAGACCGGCGCACGCAGGCGATGGCGGTCGTGGGGGTGAGCATCGGCGGCGCATTCATGTTCGCGCTGATCGCCGGCCCGGTGCTCGCTGGCTTCATCGGCGTGTCCGGCATATTTTGGACCATGGTCGGGCTGGCGCTCGTCGGAATCGCGATCACGGCGTTCGTGGTGCCGCGGCCGCGCGCGCTGACGGTCCATCGGGATGCCGAGACCGTGCCTTCGCTGCTGAAATCGATCGTCTCCAATCCGGAGCTGGGGCGCCTGAATTTCGGCGTGTTCGCGCTGCACGCGATGCTGACCGCGAGCTTCCTGCGCGTGCCGGCGCTGCTGCGGTCGAGCCTACACATCGACAGCCATCATCAGTGGATCGTTTATCTGCCGGTGCTGCTGGTCTCCGTCGGGGTGATGGTGCCCGCCATCATCGTCGCCGAGAAGTACCGGCGCATGAAGGCCGTGTTCGTCGCCGCCGTCGCGGTGCTGGCGCTGAGCCAGTGCCTGTTACTCGCCGGAGCCAACGCGTTCCTGGTGATCGCCGCGATCACGCTGTTTTTCGCGGGCTTCAATGTGATGGAGGCGAGCCTGCCCTCGCTGGTCACCAAGACCGCGCCCGCCGCGGCCAAGGGCACCGCCGCCGGCATCTTCTCAACGTCGCAATTTCTCGGCATTTTCGCCGGCGGCATCGTCGGCGGCTCGATTCAGCAAATGCTCGGCGGCGATGCGCTGTTCGTCGCGTCGCTCGGGCTGTCGATCCTGTGGCTGCTGATCGCCGCGACGATGAAACAGCCGAGTTACCTCACCACCCGGTTGATCCGCATCGCCGATGGGCGCTCCTTCGATCCCGCGACGCTCGAGGCGGCCTTGCGCCGGGTGCCCGGCGTGGCCGGGGCTGTCGTGGTCCCGGAGGAGCATCTCGTGTACCTCAAGGTGGACTCGAAACTCTACGACGCCTCGTCGGCACAGGCCGCGGTCGCGTCCGCATAGGCGACGACGCGGGCTCGCCGCGACCTTTCATTTTTGTAATTTTACGGAAAGGTTCGGGCCATCTGCGTCGGGTGTACTACGCCCAGCCCGAAATCCGAAGGACCGCCGACATGAGTTCCGATCTGCCCGCCGGCGCTGAAAAGCGCGTCAATGATGCCCGCTACCGACCCGTGGCTCCGCCATCCGGCGTGCCGGAGGAGGGCAACGATGCCTTTCGCGCGCTGCGCGACACCGTCCAGGAGCATTCGGCGTGGGCCAAGCCTCTGCGGCACGAGATCTCGCGGGTCATCGTCGGTCAGAAGCATCTGGTGGACCGGCTACTCATCGCGCTTCTGACCAACGGCCACGTGCTGCTCGAGGGCGTGCCCGGGCTGGCCAAGACGCTGTCGCTGAAAACGCTGGCGAGCACGGTGGCATTGGATTTCAAGCGGCTGCAATTCACGCCCGACATGCTCCCCGCCGACATCGTGGGCACCATGATCTACAGTCCCCAGGATGGCGGATTTCGCACCAAGCACGGGCCCATATTCAGCAACCTCATCCTGGCGGACGAGATCAACCGGGCGCCGGCGAAGGTGCAGAGCGCCCTGCTCGAGGCGATGCAGGAGCACCAGGTCACGATCGGCGAGGAGACCTATCCGCTGCCCAATCCATTCCTGGTGCTCGCGACGCAAAACCCGTTGGAGCAGGAGGGCACGTATCCGCTGCCCGAGGCGCAGATCGACCGGTTCATGATGAAGGTCATCGTGAGTTACCCGAACCGCGCCGAGGAGCGGGCCATCCTGGACGCGATGGCCACCTCGGAACCCGCGCTTTCCGTGCGCCGCATCGTATCGGCCGACCAGATCATGCGGGCGCGCCACGTCGTCAACGCCATTCATATCGACGACAAGATCCGCGACTACATCGTCGACATCGTGCTCGCAACCCGGCCGCCCGGCGCCTCATCGTTCAACCTGAACGGCTACATCCAGAACGGTGCCTCCCCGCGCGCCACCATCAATCTCTGCCTGGCTTCGCGGGCGGCGGCGTTCTTGAGCGGCCGGCATTTCGTCACGCCGCAGGACGTGAAGACGATCGCGCTCGACGTTCTGCGTCATCGCGTGATGGTGAGCTACGAGGCGGAAGCCGAGAACGTCACGGCCGAGGATGTGATCCGCAAGATCCTCGACCAGCTCCCCGTCCCCTGATCCGCCTCGGAATCGGAGCATAGACCCGTGCCCGCGGCTTCCGTGAAAACCATCCTGAGCCGGATGCGGCAGCTCGAGATCCGCACCCGTCGGCTGGTCAACGACAGTCTGATCGGCGAGTATCACTCGGTATTCAAAGGCCGTGGCATGGACTTCGACGAGGTGCGCGAATACGTGCCCGGCGACGAAGTGCGGTCCATCGATTGGAACGTGACGGCGCGTGCCGGCCGCCCTTTCGTCAAGAAGTACACCGAAGAGCGCGAGCTCAACATCCTCCTGGTGGTGGACATCAGCGCATCCGGCAATTTCGGTTCCGGAGCCCAGAGCAAGCGCGAGCTGGCCGGCGAAGTGGCGAGCCTGTTGGCGCTCTCCGCCATCCGCAACAGCGACAAGGTGGGGCTGCTGCTCTACACGGATCGAGTCGAGGAGTACATTCCGCCGAAAAAAGGGCGCAGGCATGTCCTGCGCGTCGTGCGGGAGATTCTCTACCACACGGCGCAGGGCCGCGGCACGGACACGGTCAAGGCGCTCGAGGTCGCCGGCCAGCTCCTGCACCGGCGCGCGGTGGTGTTCCTGATCTCCGACTTCCAGGCTAACGGACCCGAATCCGAGACCCGGCCGCCGTTGCGCAGGGCGCTGAAGCAGACGAATCGCCGGCACGATCTTGTCGCCGTGCACGTCGAGGATCCCCGGGAGCGGACGCTGCCCGATTTGGGCGTGCTGGCTCTCGAGGACGCGGAGTCCGGCGAAGTGATCGAAATCGACACCGGGAATGCGGCCATACGGCGTCGCTTCAGCGAGGAGGCGTCGAAGCGGGCGCAGCGGCTGATCTCCGACATCCGCTCGGAGGGTGTCGATACCCTCGAGCTCAGTACGGATGCGCCTTATCTGCCGGCCCTGCAGCGCTTCTTCAAGTCGCGCGAGAGAAAGCGGATATGAACGCGCGCTGCCCTCGCGCGATGGCGGCGGCCCGCTCGCTTTTGCGAAGCGGCGCGGGGATCTGCCTCGGGACGTTGCCGGTCGTGCTCGATGCGGCGCCCGCCGACGATATACGGGATATCCGCGGACCGAAGCCGGTCGCCTCGCCGTGGGTGGTGTGGGCCCTGGTCGGCGCAGGGGTGCTCGCGGCCGTGCTGGCGTACGGGCTGTGGAAGTGGATCAAGCGCCGGCGAAGGGCGCCCGAAAAGACCGATGTCGAGGTGGCGCTCGACCGCCTGGACGCGGCGCGCGCGCTGATGCGGGCGGGAGGTGCGCGCGATTTCTCCATCGAGGTGTCCGCCGTCGTGCGCGAATACATCGAGCGCCGCTTCCGGGTGATGGCGGCCCATCGCACGACCCACGAATTCCTTCATGATCTCGTGCTGTCCACGGTTCCCGGCCTGGCGGCGCAGCGCGAACTGCTCGGCGAGTTCCTGCAGTCCTGCGACCTCGCCAAGTTCGGGGGCTGGAATCTGGACATCGCCCAGATGAGCGCGATGCTCGAGAGCGCGCGCCGCTTCATCCAGGCAGCGGCGGACGCGGACGCGGCCGCCCAGGCGGCCCAAAACTCGGCGCCGCCGGAACCGATTCCTCCTCCATCCTCTCCGGGGAAGCCCCGTGTTTCACTTCCTTCAACCTGAATGGCTGTGGCTGCTGGCGCTGCTTCCGCTCGCGCTCATCTGGCGCGGGCGCAAGGGGCCCGTCGCCGCCATCCAATATTCGAGCGTCGGACTGGCGCGCGCCGTCGCGCAGGACGCCCGAAGCCGGATCGGCCGATGGCTCTGGCTGCTGCCCGTGCTCGCCGCCGCCCTGCTGATCGTCGGACTGGCCCGGCCGCAACTGGCGCACGGACGCACCGAGGTGACCGCCAACGGCATCGACATCATGCTGGGGCTCGATGTGTCGGGCTCCATGCAGGCGATGGACTTCCGGATCAACGGCGAGCGCGTCAACCGCATCGATGTGGTCAAATCCGTGGTGTCGAAATTCATCGACGAGCGCCCGGACGATCGCATCGGTTTGGTGGCCTTCGCCGGCGCACCCTATCTGGTGAGCCCGCTGACGCTCGATCACGATTGGCTGCGCCAGAACCTCGATCGGGTCGCGATCGGCGGCGTCGACGATGGGACCGCCATCGGTTCGGCGATCGCGGCCGCGGTGAACCGGCTGCGCGACTCGCACGCCAAGTCGAGGATCGTCATCCTGCTCACCGACGGCATGAACAACTCCGGCCGGATCTCGCCCCTGGCCGCGGCCGAGGCGGCGAAGGCGCTCGGCGTCAAGATCTATACCATCGCCGTCGGCGTTCGCGGTGAAGCACCGATTCCCGTCCGGGACAACTTCGGCAACACGCGGCTGGTGATGGCCAAGGTCGACGTGGACGAGAAAACGCTGCAATCGATAGCTTCCCTGACCGGAGGGGCCTTCTATCGCGCCACGGATACGGACTCGCTCAAGGAGATCTACGAGCAGATCAACCGGCTCGAGAAGAGCGCACAGGTCGCGCACCGGTTCGAGCGCTACGAAGAGCTGTATCGATGGGCGCTGTTTCCGGCCGTCGCGCTGCTGGGTCTCGGATTCGGACTGGAGCACACCCGCTTCCGGAGGCTTCCGTGATCTTCGTGCATCCCGGCTGGTTGATCGCCGGCTTCGCCGCCTGCCTCGGGGCACTGTGGACCTGGCGCGTCTACGATGCGCGCCAGCGCAGGACGCTCGAGGCCTTCGTATCCCCTCATCTCGGCGTGGAGCTCACGCGCTCCATCTCGGTCTCCCGCAGACGCTTGAAACGCAGCCTGTTCATCGCCGCGGTCGTGCTGCTGTTCGCCGCGCTCGCGGAGCCGCAGGCGGGCTTTCACTTGGAACAGGTGAAGCGGCGCGGCAACGACATCATTTTCGCGGTCGACACCTCGCGCAGCATGTTGACACCGGATGTGAAGCCCAACCGGCTGGTGCGTGCCAAGCTGGCCATCGACGACCTCGTCGGACGCCTGGACGGCGATGCCGTGGGGCTCGTGGCGTTCGCGGGAAGCGCTTTCCTGCAGTGTCCGCTCACGCTCGATTACGGCGCGTTTCACGAGTCCCTGGCCGCGCTCGATACGCGCATCATTCCGCGTGGCGGGACGGATATCAGCAGCGCCATACGGGCGGCGCAATCCGCCCTGCGCAACCGGGCGGGCAGCGATAAGGTTTTGATCCTGGTGACGGACGGGGAGGATCTCGAGGGCGACGCGCTGGACACCGCCAAGGCCGCCTACAAACAGGACGGGTTGAAGATCTATACCGTCGGAGTCGGCACCGCCAACGGAGATCTGATCCCGCTGCCCGCCGATCAGGGCGGCGGCTTTTTGAAGGACAACCAAGGGCGCTTCGTTCGTTCGCGCCTCGACGAGCCCGCGCTCAAGGCCCTGGCCCAGGCGACCGGAGGCTCCTATGAGCCGCTCGGCGCCCAGAACCAGGGGCTGGACGAGATCTACGCCCAGGCGTTGGCGCCGCTCGCCAAGCACGAATTGGAATCCCGAATCGAGAAGGTGTACATCGAGCGCTACCAGTGGCCGCTGGCACTATGCCTGGTATGTCTGTTGTCGAGCCTGATGGTGAGCACGCGGCGCCGGGCTTCGTCGCCGCGCACGGCGGCGGCCGACGCGGGCGCCTCTTCTCCCCGGGCCACAGCCGGCGCAGCGTCGGTTGCCTGCATCGCGCTTGCACTTCTGTCGTTCACGGCCGCCGGGCCGGCGCGCGCCTCGCCCGCGAGCGCGGCATCGGCCTACCAGCGGGGCGAATTCTCCAAGGCGCAGCGCGACTATTCCGAGGCCGCGGCGCGCGATCCCTCGCCGGTGCTGAAATTCGACGCCGGCACCGCCGCGTACAAGGCCGGTGATTTCCCGGTGGCCGCGCGCGAGTTTCAGTCCTCGCTCGACGCCGCCAAATCTGGATCCGCTCAACGCTTGGCGGAGCAGCAGGACGCCTATTACAACCTCGGCAACACCCTGTATCGGGAGGGGCAGAAAACGGAGAAGAGCGACGCCGGCAAGACCATCGAGACGTGGACGGGTGCGGTGAAGGCCTACGATGCCGCCTTGCAGCTGCGAGCCGACGACGCGGACAGCAAGTTCAACCGTGACCTCGTGAGCAAAAAGCTCGATCAGCTCAAGAAGCAGCAGCAGAAGCAATCTGAGCAGGGACAGTCGCAGAATCAGAAGCAAGGCGGATCGAAGGATCAATCGCAAGGCTCATCGGGCAACTCCGCCGCTTCGCAGCCGCCCAAGAACGGCTCGCAGACGAATCCATCCGCGCAATCCGAACAAAATCCAAAGCGGAACGGCGGTGAGCCGCAGCAGGGTCAGGATCAGCCGCAGCAGGCTCAGAGCCAGCCGCAGCAGGGTCAGGGTCAGGGACAGCAGGGCCAGAGCCAGCCGCAGCAGGGGCAGGGGCAGGGACAGCAGGCCCAGAGCCAGCCGCAGCAGGGGCAAGGTCCGGCGCGACAGGGCAACATCAGCGCCTCTGCGGCCAACATGCCGCCGAGCGCACAGAATCGCGGCGCCTCCGGCGACGAGAAGGATCAGCGGGTTCCCGGACAGATGAGCCCCGAGGAAGCCCGCGAGCTGCTCGATTCCGTGAAGGACGAGGAGCGCCGCGCCCCCACGGCCCCGTCCGCCGGGAATTCCGAGGCCGAAGCCCGGCCGGACGAAGCTTCGAAGGATTGGTGAGGCAAGTGAAAACCTACGCGCAGCATGCGTGGTTCGCCGTGCTTGCTCTGTGTCTGATGGCCGGGGCGGCGTTTTCGTCGCCTTCGGAGACCGCATTGCAGAGCATCGAGCCCTCGACCATCCCGCTGGGGGCGAGCGCCCGGTTGACGATCACCTCGATCGGCGGCGAGATGCCCGCCATAACTCCGCCGATGGTGCCGGGTCTGGAGTTTCTCGCCGTCGGGCAATCTCAACAGGTGCAGATCATCAACGGGGTGACGAGCTCCAGGATCACGGTAACCTATCAAGTCATTCCCCAGCAGGCAGGCGTGTTCAGCATCCCCAGCGCATTGCCGGGCGCCGAGCCGGTGGTGCTGACGGTGACCCGCGGAACGGGATCCGCGCCGGGCGGGCAGGGCGCACCGGGCGGGCAGACCGCGCCGGGCGGGCAGGGCGCACCGGGCGGGCAGACCGCGCCGGGCGGGACTGCGCAGGGCGCTCAGGGGCAGCCGCCCTCATCGCTGCCGGCCGACGCCACGCACCAGGGCGCCAATGGAGCCGCCTTCGTCCGCCTGCGGCTGTCGAAGCACGAGCTGTACGTGGGCGAGATGGTGCCGGTCGACATTCAGGTCGGTGCCCGCGACGGGATGGTGGCCTCGCTCAACGGGCCGCCCACTCTCAACGGCGACGCGTTCACCCTGAGCAAGCTGCCCGAGAATCCAACCCGCTCCGAGGAGATCGTCGACGGCAAACCCTTCATCGTGTTCACCTGGCACACCGCCCTCGTGGCGGTCAAGCCCGGCACGCTCACGCTGACGATGGACACGCCGCTCACCGTGCGCATAACGACTCCCGGCCGGCCGGGCGGCGGTTTCTTCGGCGGATCCGGTTTCGAGGATCTTTTCAACGATCCCGCGTTCCAGAGCTTTTTCGGCACCTCGACCCAGCGCGACATCACCGTCTCGAGCGCTCCGGAGACGTTCACCGTGCTGCCCTTGCCCGAGGAGGGCCGCCCGGCGGACTTCAGCGGCGCCGTGGGGAAGTTCGCGGTCTCGAGCGAGCTGTCGCAAGACAAGGCCGCGGAGGGCGATCCCGTCACGCTGCGAATGCGGGTGACGGGAGAAGGCGACTTCGAACGCGTCTCCTCCGCCATGCTGCATGATGGCGACGGCTGGAAGGCCTATACCCCCACCGCGAATTTCAAACCGGAGGATGAGATCGGCTATCGCGGGGAGAAGGTCTTCGAGCAGCCGCTGATATCGCTTCAGCCCGGCACGCGCACGGTTCCCGAAGTGCATTTCAGCTGGTTCGATCCCGCCACCCGGCGTTACGAGCAGGCGCATACGGATCCTCTTACCGTGGCGATCACGCCGGCACCGGGCGGCGGCTCGACGGCGGGAGGTCCGGCGCCCGCTTCGCCGGGCGGCGCCGGGACGAATCCCGCCGCCACGCCGGCGGGTCAGTCCTGGCGCGCGGACCATCCGGACGAGGGCGGCGGCCGCACCGCGAGCCTGATGCCGCATTACTATCAGCCCGCCTATCTCGCCTTGCCCCCGCTGGTCCTGGTCGCGCTGTCGACGGCGTGGTTTTGGCTGCGCCGCGAGGAGCGTCGAGCCAAAGCGGTGCGCGTCGAGCCGTACCTGTTGCCCTCGGCCGAGTCGCTCGCGACCGAGTTGGACGGATACGCGGCGGCGGGCGACGCCGAGTCCTTTTTCGGCGCCGCCCGGCGGGCGCTTTGCGCGGTGCTGGCATCGAGGTGGGGCCTGACCCTCCCGGAAGTGACCACCGAGGAGGTGGTCTCGAGATTGGGGGCCGAGAGCGAAATCGCGCGCATTCTGCTGCTCGCGGAAGAGGCCGCCTATTCGAAACTGAAATTGACGCCGCTGGATTTTCGCCAATGCAAGCGGATCGTGCTGCGCAACCTCGATGGGGGGACGCCGTCATGAGAGCCTTGCGGCTCCTGGGGTCGCTGGCGGCGCTGCTGGTGCTCGGCGGCTACGCCGGCGGCTTGCGCGCTCAAACCACGGCCCCATCCGATGCCCCGGACGCAGGCGGCTATTCCGCGGCTCAACTGTACAATTCGGCCAATGCGTACGCGCGATCGGGCAATACGCCGCTCGCCGTACTCGACTACGAACGTGCCCGGGTGCTTGCGCCGAGGGATGCGGACCTGCGCTGGAATCTGCATCGCGTCCGCGAGGCAGCTGGCCTTGCGGACAGCAGCGGCGGGTTCGAGCAGGACGGCCGGTTCGCGAATCCGAACGCGCTCTATTGGGTCGGCCTGGCCGGTCTGATGCTCGGCGGGGCATGCGTGCTCGCGCTTCGCTTCGGGTCGGCGCATCGCCGCCTGCTGCTCGCCGGCGCGCTGCTCGGTCTCGCCGCGGTGGGCGCGAGCGCAATCAACGCGGCGGCGACTTCGTTCGTGCTGTCCGAGTCCATTGCCATGCGTCAGGCGCCGGCGAGCGCCTCGCCCGTCGCGGGCGCCGACGCATTGTTCCAGGTGCCGGCGGCTGCGGCGGTACGGGTGATCGACCGGCACGCCGGCTTCGAGCTGATTCGCGACGCCCAGGGGCGCGAAGGATGGGTGGCCGCGACCGATCTCGCCGCCGTGATTCCCCGGCCTTAGCGGGCCGCTCGCGGCTCATGCGCCGGCGATGCCGCCGGCCGGCAGCGATACGGTGAAAGTCGAGCCGTGACCGAGGGTGCTTTGCACCGACACGTCGCCCTTATGCGCCTCGACGATGGCCTTGACCAGACTCAATCCCAATCCGAGCCCGCGTTGGGAGCGGCTCTTGTCGCCGCGATACAGGCGTCCCCAGATGCGGGACTGCTCCTCGGACGAAATGCCCATGCCCGTGTCGCCGAATACGACGATCACGCGATCCGCCTCGGTGCGGCAGGACACCCGGACCGTGCCGCCTTCCGGCGTGTATTTCAGCGCGTTATCGAGGAGATTCGCGAACACCTGGCGCATTCTCACCCGATCCACCGAGGCGGTGCAGGGCGTCTCGAGCTCGCTCGAGACGCCGATGCGCTTCTCCTCCGCGACCAGCTGGTAGATGTCGATCACATCGTCGAGCAATTCGGAAATCGAAGTGGCCTCCAGGTTGAGGTGCATCACGCCCGATTCGGCCTCCGTGATGTCCATCAAAGCGGTGAGCATGGTGAGCACCTGATCGGCCTCCTCGACGCAATCGGCCAGCGCTTCCTCCGCGAGGGGATCCGAGGTGGTCTGGACCGCAGCCTCGGCGATGCTGCGAAGGCGCGCGAGCGGCGTGCGCAGGTCGTGCGCCACGTTGTCCAATGCCTCCCGCATGCCTTGAATCAGCGCCTGGTTTCTGTCGAGCACGCGATTGAATTGGCGCGCCAGCTCCTCGAGACCGCCCTGGCTCGAGGCGGCCTCGACGCGCGCCGACAGATCGCCCGTGTCGATGATGGATCGCGCCGTGGCGACGACCTGGCGCACGGGCTTGGTGGCGCGGTGCGCGAACAGGGCGCCGCCGATCACGCCGAGCAGCAGGGCCGGCGTCATCACCGCCAGGAAGTTCACCCGGAAGGGCTGCAGCACGGCCTCTCGATTGTTGGTCCTGCGCCCCACCTCCATGGTCGAGCCGTCGGCCAGGCGCGCCGAGGCGACGGTGACATCGCTCTCCTGGTCCTTGGGAATCCGCAGCCAGACGAGATGGGCCGGATCGCCGCCGGGGCGCAGGGCGGCGGGGTCGAACTGCACCCAGTCCCGCGGAACATCGAGCAGCAGGGCGTTTCCCGACGCGCTTGCGACCCGCACGAAAAAGCCGTTGGCGCTGTCGCTTCCCCGGCTGCGCTGCACGAACTCCTGCAGCGCACCGACGCCGCCGCTGTCGTAAATCGCCGCGCACGCCCTGAGCCGCGTTTCGATCACCTCGTGATCCTTGCGCTCGAGGGCCGCGCCGAGAAGGAAATACGACAGGCCGAACAGGATCACCGCGCTGGCGGTGAACAGGACGGCGTACCAGAGGCTCAAGCGCAGCGTCACGCTGTGCCAGGCGCGGCCGGCGCGGATGCCGCCGCTAGGGAGGCTTGATGACATAGCCCACGCCGCGGATGGTGTGCACGATCTTCGAGGAGAAGCCCTTTTCGAGCTTCGAGCGCAAACGATGGGCCAGCACGTCCACGACGTTGGTCTGCGGATCGAAGCTGTAATCCCAGACATGCTCCAGGATCATGGTCTTGGTGATCGGCCGGCCCGGATGCCGCATGAGCAGTTCGAGCAGCGCGAACTCGCGGCTCTGCAGCTCGATCTTCTGGCCGCCCCTGAAGACTTCGCGGGTGAGAAGATTCATCGACAGGTCGCCGACCGCGAGCGTCGTGGGCTCCGCCACGTGCGTCGCCCGCCGGATGAGGGCCTGCAGCCGCGCCAGCAGCTCCGAGAAGGCGAACGGCTTGGTGAGATAGTCGTCCGCGCCCGCCTGCAGACCGGTCACGCGGTTGTCCACGCTCGCCTTCGCGCTCAGCAGCAGCACCGGCACGAGCCTTTTCTCCCCGCGAATCGCCCGCAGCACCGACAATCCGTCGAGCTTCGGCAGCATGATGTCGAGCACGATGGAATCGTAATCGACCGACCGGCACAACGACAGGGCCTGCTCGCCGTCGGATGCCGTGTCGACGGAAAATCCGCTTTGCTTCAGCCCTTTGGCGAGAAACGAGGAGATCTTGTCGTCGTCCTCTACGATGAGGATTCTCATCGCTCAATCCCCCGACAGCAGGCTGTGGATCCGGGCTTCCCTGAGGTCGAGCTCGCGCTCGATGTGCAGGCGGGCTTCGGCGGTGAGTTTTCCCTCCTGGTAGAGGTCGTTGACGGTCTCGCGCTCCGCGCCGAGCAGCTCGAGTTCCGTGTCGTCGACCAGTCGGCTCCTCGCCTCGTGCCCGGCATCGCCGTCGCTGCGATCGATCACCTGACGCAGCCGCCCATTGAGATGCGCGCGAAGCCCTTTCGCCAGGTCCTCCGGGATGTGCCGCTCGAGGACGATGTCATCCAACCGAGCGAGGGTCGTCTCGATCGCCGTGCGCCTCGCCTCGAATTCGCGCGCGCGGTCCTGGTCGCGCTCGAGGCGCCCCTGATTGGCGAGTCCGAGTGCGCGAATCACCGCAGGCAGGGCGAGCCCCTGGCCGATCAGGGTCACGAGGATGACGATGAAGGTCAGGAACAGGATGAGATCGCGGTAGGGAAACGGACCGCCGTTCTCGATGGTCAGCGGAATGGCGAGCGCCGCCGCCAGCGACACCAGCCCGCGGACGCCGGTGAAGGCCAGCGCGAACGGCCACTGCCAGGGCGGCGCGGGATCCCTGCGCCGGATCGAGGGAATCCAGCGGGGGATGTAGGTTGCGGGATACATCCAGATGAAGCGAGTGGCGATGACCACCAGGCTGGTCACCGCGGCGGACACCAGGAGCTCCCTCAGGGGATGGCCCGCGATGCGCTCGATCAGGGTGCGCGCCTGCAGGCCGGTGAGCAGGAAAATCATCCCTTCGATGACGTAGATCAGGAAGTCCCAGAAAAAAATCCCCTGCAGCCGGGTCGCGGCACTGATCAAACGCAGCCCGTTCCAGCTGATATACAGACCCGTGCAGATGGTCGCGAGCACGCCCGAGCCGCCGAGGTATTGCGGCGGCCAGTAGGCGACGAACGGGGTCAGCACCGAGAGGATGATCTCGATGCGGGGATCGTTCACCCAGCGGCGCAGGCGCAACATCCCCCAGCCGACCGCCACGCCCCACAACACTTCGCCGACCACGATGCACGCAAACGTGCCCACCGCGTGCGGGAAGGAGAACGAGCCGATGCTGACGGCGGCGACAGCGAATCGATACAGCACGAGCGCGGTCGCGTCGTTGGCGAGGCCTTCGCCCTCGAGAATCACGATCAGCCGGCGCGGCACCTCCAACCGCCGCGCGATGGCGAGCGGCGCCACGGCGTCGGGCGGAGACACGATGGCGCCGAGCACGAAGCCCGCCTGCCAGGAAAATCCCAGCATCCAGTGCGTGGCGGCGGCCACCGAAGTCGCCGTGAACAGCACGCAGCCGACCGCGAGCAGCGATATCGGCCGCAGGTTGAACCGGAAGTCGCACCAGCTCATGGCGACCGCCGAGGAATAGATGATCGGCGGCAGCACGAGGAGCAGGATGAGGTCCGGCGCCAGATCGACCGCGGGCAGTCCCGGCAGCACGGCCAGGACCACGCCGGTGATCACCAGCACGATCGCGGGCGGAATCTTCAGCCGGTCGGCCGCAACCGCCGCCCCGGCGATCACGAACAACATCAGGATGAGGACTTCGAGATCTTGCAGCATCGGTGCGCCGGAGAATTCATGCTACCTGAGCAGTACCCGAGTGTATATCGGCGCGAGCCTGCGGCGGGTCCGGTCGGATTCCTTGAGGCCCAGCGCGTAATAGCCGACCTGGTGAAAGTAGGTGATTCGCGCGCGGATCTCGGCTTCCTGCGGATCGCAGCCGAGCTCCCGGCAGATCCCGGCGAGCAGGGCGATGCGCCGGCGGTCCACGCGGCGCACGAGATTGGCGACCGGTGCCGAAGTTCTCGCCCATTCGCGGATCGCGGCGTCGTAAGCCGGATCGTACTCGCTCTCGTCGAGCCAGAACGTCGACGATGGCGCGGAATTTGTCCTCGCCCGAACGCCGCTCGTCCGCCGCGGCCGCCAGAAAGGGCGCGGTGTTGCGCACCCGCCAATCCTCGAGCAGGGAGTCGAGGAGGGCTTTGCGGCTGCGAAAGTGCCAGTAAAAGCTGCCGCGCGTGATCCGCAGCGTGCGGGCCAACGCCTCCACCCGCACGCGCTCCACCCCCCTGGCGACGAGCATCCTGCGGGCCGCATCTATCCAGTCCTGCCGGCGCAGGGCCCGCGGGTCGCGCTGGCGGGGGCGTCCGCGGGCGGCGCTAGGCGGGGAGCGCATGCGGTTGGCGGCGCGCGCCGACGCGCCACGCGACATCTTGACCATACAGAAGTGTATGGTCGATACTGCCATCTCGCATCATGAGGACGGCACGCTCGAACCTGCAGCCATGCGGCGCTATTCCTTCCTGAATCTCGTTCGTCAGGCCTGCGGCAATTCCGTCTGGGAGCCCGCGTGGCGCGACGATGCGCCGAAGGCGGGATACGACGTCGTCGTGATCGGCGGCGGAGGCCACGGTCTCGCGACCGCCTACTATCTCGCCCGCAAGCACGGCGTGCGGCGGGTCGCCGTCCTCGAGCGGGGATGGATCGGGGGCGGCAATTCGGGACGCAACACCCAGGTCGTCCGCTCGAACTATTTCCATTCCGCGAGTTCCTCTTTCTACGATCATTCCCTCAAATTGTACGAGGGTCTCGCCGCGGAGCTCAATTTCAACATCATGTTGAGCCAGCGCGGGCTCGTCCAGCTGGCGCACAGCGATCACGAACTCGAGATCGCGCGGCGCTGGTGCAACGCCATCCGCATGAACGGAATCGATTCGCAGATGCTGTCGCCGGCCGACATCAAGGCGCTGGCGCCCCCCGTGAACCTGAACGGCCGCTTTCCGGTGGTCGGTGGTTTCATGCAGCGACGGGCCGGAATCGCCCGCCACGATGCGGTCGTGTGGGGCTATGCGCGCGGCGCGAGCGCCCTCGGCGTCGACATCATCCAGAACTGCGAGGTGGAAGGATTCGACATCGCCGGCGGACGGTTGCGCGGCATTTCGACCTCGCGCGGACCGATCGCGGCGGACCGGGCGGTCATGAACGTCGCCGGCCACGCTTCCCACCTCGCGCGGGCCGCGGGTCTCACGCTGCCGGTCACGACCATGGCCCTGCAGGCCATGGTGACGGAGCCGGTCAAGCCGGTGCTCGATGTCCTTCTGATCTCCGCCACGGTGCATGCCTATGTCAGCCAGTCGGATCGCGGCGAGATCGTCATCGGGGCGGGCGCGGACGCCTACAACACCTACGCGCAGCGCGGCGGCATCGCGCAGCAGCGCGCCGCCATCGCCGCCGCCCTCGAGATGTTCCCGTCGTTCAGCCGCCTGAAGCTCCTGCGTCATTGGGCGGGGCGCGTGGATATCACCCCCGACACGAGTCCGATCATGGGAGCGACCCCGGTGCAGGGCCTCTACATCAACTGCGGGTGGGGCACCGGCGGGTTCAAGGCCATTCCGGCCGGCGGCGATACGATGGCGTACACCATCGCCACCGGTCGCACGCACCCGTTGATCGAGAAATTCGGACTCGATCGATTCAGGACGGGCGCGCTCGTGGATGAGGGGGCGGCGGCCGGCGTGGCGCATTAAGGCATGCTCAGAATTCCCTGCCCCCATTGCGGTGTGCGCGACGAACCGGAATTCGTGTTCGGCGGTCCCACGCACGTGACGCGACCGGACCCCGCGGTGAGCGACGCGGTGTGGGCGGATTATCTGTTCCTGCGCGAGAACCTCGCCGGCTTGCACTACGAGCGCTGGCTTCATGCCTACGGTTGCGGCTGCTGGTTCAATGCGGTCCGAAACACGCTCACCCACGAGATCGTCGAGACCTATCCGATGGGCGCACCCAAGCCTCCGCTGGAACGGATGCCGTGATACGCCCCAGGGGACCTCATCGCGTGTCGATCGGCGGCCTGGTGGATCGCACCCGGCCGATCGCTTTCGAGTTCAACGGCAGGCGACTCGGCGGCCTTGCCGGTGACAGCGTTGCCTCCGCGCTGCTGGCCAACGGCATCCGGGTCGTGGGTCGCAGCTTCAAGTTCCACCGGCCGCGAGGCTTGCTGAGCGCGGGCATCGAGGAGCCCAACGGCCTGCTCACGATGGGAGAGGGCGCCGCCGCCACGGCGTCCATCAGGGCTCCGGCCGAGATGCTGGTGCCGGAGCTCAAACTGCGCACGCAGGGCGGATGGCCCAGCCTCGGCTTCGATATGGGTCGCACCCTGGATTTCACCGCCCCGCTTTGGCAGGCGGGGTTCTACAACAAGACGTTCATCTGGCCGAGCTGGCATGTCTTTGAGCCCGCCATCCGGCGGATGGCGGGCTTGGGACGCGCGCCGGACGGTCCGGATCCCGATCGATACGAGCTGCGCAATGTCCACTGCGATGTGCTGGTGGTGGGCGCCGGCGTCGCGGGCCTGCGCGAATCGCTCGCGGCCGCGCATGGCGGCGCACGGGTCGTACTGGCGGAGCGCGACCCCGATTGCGGCGGCGAGACCCGGTGGAATGGCGCGGCGGTCGGGGGCGAGACCGGGATCGATTGGATCCAACGTGCGGTGTCGGGACTGGAAAAGCTGCCGGAGGTCCGCGTCATGCGCCGAACCACCGCGGTCGGCATCTACGATGACCGCGTGACCGTGCTCGTCGAGCGGGTTGCGGACTGCGCGAAGATCGGCGGCGAGGGCGGCGGCAGGACGCCGCGCGAGCGCTACTGGATCGTGAGGGCGCAGCGCATCGTGCTCGCAACCGGGGCGATCGAGCAGCCTTTGATCTTCGAGAACAACGATCGGCCCGGCATCATGCTCGCGGCTTCCGCGCGGCAGTACCTGCGGCGGTTTGGCGTCGCGTTCGGATCCCGCGTGCTGATCGCGACCAACAACGACTCCGCCTATGCGCTCGCGGGGGAACTCAAGGAAGCCGGCGTCACCGTGCTCGGACTCGCGGACACACGCCATCGCGTGCCCGCGGAACTGTCGGCCGCCCTGACATCGGCCGGCATCGACTTCTTCCCCGGCTCGATTCCGATTTGCACGGCGGGATTTTCGGCACTCAAGCGCGTGACGCTCGGACGCTTGAATTCCGACGCCTCGCGCGTCGAGGCGGGCGCGGCATTCGATTGCGATGCGCTTGCCGTGTCGGGCGGGTTCACGCCGGCATTGCAGCTGTATGCACACGCCGGCGGCGCGCTCGGGTACGACCCGTCCTCGGGCGCCCTCCTGCCGGTGCGGCCCATCCGGGGCGTCACGACGGCGGGCGCGGCGGCGCGAGGCGTCCCCGCGGGCGTCCGCGTGAGTCCCTGCGGGCGGCCGGGGAGAAAGTGGGTGGATCTTCTGCACGACGTGACCGTCGCCGATCTGGAGCTCGCCCTGCGCGAGAACTTCACCGCGATGGAGCATCTCAAGCGATACACGACGGTGGGCATGGCGGCGGATCAGGGCAAGACCTCCACCGTGGCGACCCTCGAGATCGTCGCCAACCTGCGCGGCATCGAGCCCGCCGACCTGCGCCACACGACCATGCGGCCGCCGTTCGTGCCGGTGACGCTCGGCGCCGTCGCGGGCCGCGAGCTCGGCGAGCGTTATGCGCCGCGGCGGGAGCTGCCGATCAGCGCATGGCATGCGGGGAACGGCGCCGTGATGAGCGATTACGGCGAGTGGCGCCGACCCGCGGTCTATGTGCGATCCGGTGAGACGCGCGAGCGCGCCGTTCGCCGCGAGGTGATGGCGGTGCGGGAAGCGGCGGGATTGTTCGACGCCTCGCCGCTCGGCAAGCTGGAAATTCACGGTCCCGATGCGGTCGAATTCCTGGATCGCTTCTATCTCAACGATCTGACCACGCTCAGGCCGCTGCGCGCACGTTACGGACTGATGCTGCGCGAGTCGGGCGTGATCTTCGACGACGGAACCGTCACCCTGGTGGCGCCCGACCACCTCATCGTCACGACCACTTCGGCCGGGGCGAGGAGCGTGTTGCAGTGGCTCGAGGAGTGGCGGCAATGCGAGTGGCCGCAGTTGCGCGTCGCCGTCATGCCGGTCACCGAGCAGTGGGCCACGATCGCGCTCACCGGGCCGAAGGCGCGGGCGCTCCTGTCGCGGCTCGACGGCGACATCGACCTGTCGGCGGAGTCTTTTCCGCATCTCGGCGTGAGAGAGGGGCGACTGCTGGGTTTGCGGGCGCGCATCTTTCGCATCAGCTTTACCGGGGAGCTGACCTACGAGATCAACGTACCGGCCCGTTCCGCAGGCATGCTCTGGGAAGCCCTGTGCGGCGTCGGCGCCGGCGAGGGGCTGCAGCCGATAGGGCTCGACGCGTTGCTGTCGCTGCGGTTGGAAAAAGGCTTCCTGCACGTCGGCACCGACACGGATGGCACCACGATACCCGACGATGTCGGCTGGGGACGGGCGGCTGCGAACAAGCGAGGCGATTTCATCGGCAAGCGGTCGCTCCGGTTGCCGGAGAACACGAGAGCGGACCGGCATCAGCTGGTCGGTCTGGTGAGCGGCGATGGCACCGCGTTCGTGATCGGCAGCCATGTGCGAACGGCAGGGTCGGCGCATGCCTCCGATGGTTGGATCACCTCGGCGGGCCTCGTGGCGCTGACGCGCCAGCCCATTGGACTCGCGATGCTGCGCGGGGGGAGGACGAGGGTCGGGGAGGAAGTGGATGTCTACGATCTGGGGGCCCGGGTGGGCCGGGCCCGCGTGGTCGAAACGCCGTTTTTCGATCCCGCCGGAGCGCGGATGAATGGCTGAGCCGCCTCCATCGCCCGCGCCGGCCGCCTTCGGGCTTCGTCCGACACCGGTGGGACGCGCGATACTGCACTTGAAGAGCTGGGGGCCGGTCCCCCCGACCCTGGCCGACCTCGCTTCGATTCAGGAGGGCGCAAGGCCTCTTGCGCTAGGCCCCCGCGAGTGGCTCCTGGTAGGGGACGGCATCGAGGGTTCCCGGCTGCTCGCCAGCCTGGCGCCGTTCGCGCGTTCGTGCGGCCTGGCGGCGGTCGATCTTTCCGACGGCATGGCGGGATTGGAACTCGAGGGCTGCGCGGCCCGCGACATCTTATCGACGGCCTGCGGGCTGGATCTGCATCCCCGGGCGTTCACGGAGGGAAGCTGCACGAGGACACGCCTGGCGCAACTCCCCGTGGTCATCGCCCGTCCCGCATCCGCCCGCTACGAGTTGTACGTGGGATCGAGTTACGCGGCTTATCTGGAGGCGTGGCTGCGCGACGCAGGATCGATGATGCAATCTTGAGCAAGTTAAGTGGTCTATAACAATATATTATTCATATTCTTATATTGCATTATTAATGTCAGTTATCCGTATGGCGCCGCATCCCCCGTGCGCTAATATTGGTTGAGCGAGAGGATCCAATCGACTAGCGGCCTCAAGTCGGAGTCCGGAACCTTGGTGGGGGGCATGGGCGCTGCGCTGTCCCAGGTGCCGGTACTGCCATTCAAAATGCTTTCGCTCAACACCGAGCGGGCATGCGGGTCGCTGGCATATTTTTTGGCGACATCGTGCAGCGACGGCCCGGCCATGGTTTTGTACACCGCATGGCAGGCCTGGCAGTGGTATTTGGTCAGGAGTTTCATCCCTCGTTGAAATCCGACCGGTTCGTCCGCGAAAGCCGTGCCGGCGGCCGACAGGGCGAGAATGATCAACGGGATGCATTTCATCACGCCTCCAGGGGCCCCGGCCATCGAGCGGCGTCGACCGGCGGATTATAAAAGGCGGGTCCGTCCCCGGGGTGGGCCCGGGTGTAGGAGCGCGCCGCGCGCCGGCGCCCGAGCGAGCGCCGCAATGATGTCAGCCAACCCCTATGCCGCGTGGCATGATCGCGGGTCCAAAAGTCGGGGGCGGTGTAAGGATGTGTGCAAGCAAGGTGGCGGCAGGCGGCCGGCGGGGATGGGTCATTCCGATCGGGGGGGCCGAGGACAAGGAAAACTCTCCGCAGATTTTGCGCCGCTTCGTGGATCTGGCGGGCGGCGCCGAGGCGAACATCGCCGTCATCCCGACCGCGAGTCTGGTGCGCGACACCGGGCCCCGGTACGAGCGCATTTTTGGCGACATGGGCGCTCGAAGCGTCTTCTCGCTGGATTTCGATACCCGGCGCGATGCCGGGGAAGCGGGCCGCCTCGAGCATCTCCATCGGGCGACCGGGGTGTTCTTCACCGGCGGCAACCAGCTCAGGCTCTCCACCTTGATCGGAGGCACGCCGGTGGCGAAGGCGGTCAGGCAGCTGAACGCGGGCGGCGTTCCGATCGCCGGCACCAGCGCGGGCGCCGCGTTTCTCTGCGAGCACATGATCGCCTTCGGCGACGAGGGAAGCACCCCCGTGGCGGGCTCCGTCCGGCTCGCACCCGGCCTCGGGCTCACCAATCGATTCATCATCGACCAGCACTTCCGGCAACGCGACCGCCTCGGCCGGTTGCTGACGGCGCTCGCATACAACCCGTTCGCGGTCGGCATCGGCCTGGATGAGGACACCGCGGCGTTCATCGAGCCCGAGAACACGGTGCACGTCGAGGGCTCGGGCGCCATCACCGTGGTCGACGCGGCCGAAGTGCAGTTCTCCTCCATGGACAACGTGGAGGAAGGCCGGCCGGTGTGCCTTTTGGGCGTGAAAATGCATATTCTCACCAAGGGCGCCACCTTCAATTTGCACTCTCGACGGGCGGACGCCGGTACACTGGTGCAGGCCAAACGCTAGCAGGGCAGGGAGATCGATGCGCATCCTCGAACGCAACGTCTACGTGGGTCCGTCGATGTACGCGCACTTCCCCGTCATCAAGCTGCTGCTCGATCTTCAGTCTCTGGAGGAGTGGCCGAGCGGCCGGTTGGGCGGTGGATTCGTGGATGCTCTGGTGGAGGCGTTGCCGACGCTGGCGGAGCACGGATGTTCCTATCGGGAGCCGGGCGGCCTCATCAGGCGCATGCGCGAAGGGGAGGGCACCTGGCTCGGTCACGTTCTCGAGCATGTGGCGATCGAGCTGCAGAACATCGCCGGCGAGGATGTGTCGTTCGGCAAGACGCGCAGCACCGGCGTGCGCGGGGTGTACACGGTCGTGTATGAATACGCGCAGCGCGACGAGGGAATCGCCGCAGGCGAACTGGGCGTTGCGCTGCTCTGCTCCCTGCTGCCGCCGGCGCTCCGGCCCGACGGGGCGGTTCCCGCGGATTGGGACTGGACGGAGAAGCGCGACGAGTACATCCGCTATGCGCAGCGGCGCGCGCTCGGCCCCTCGACGGCCTCCCTGGTGAAGGCGGCCGAGGAGCGCAACATCCCCTGGCTGCGCTTGAATGATCAGAGCCTCATCCAGCTGGGTCACGGCAAATACCAGCAGCGCATCCAGGCGACCGTCACGAGCCGCACCAGCCACATCGCGGTCGAGCTCGCCCAGGACAAGGAGGAGACCAACAAGATCCTGGCGAACTGCGGCCTGCCGGTGCCGCGCCAGGAGCTGGTGCGCACCGCCGATCGGGCGGTGCGCGCCGCCGAGCGCCTCGGCTATCCGGTGGTCACGAAGCCGTACGACGGCAACCATGGCCGCGGGATTTCCATCGGCCTGAAGAACGCCGCAGAAGTGCGCGCAGGATTCGCCGCCGCGGCCGAGCATTCCAGTTCGGTCATCGTGGAGACCTATCTGCAGGGCGAAGATCACCGTCTGCTGGTGGTCGACGGCGAGCTCGTCGCCGCGACCCGCCGCACGCCGGGCCGCGTGGTCGGCGACGGAATGCACACCGTGCGCGAGCTCATCGACATCGTCAATCGGGATCCGCGGCGCGGCATCGGCCACGAGAAGGTGATGACCCGCCTGGAGCTCGATGCACAGGCCGAAATGATGCTGGCGCGCCAGGGTTTGACGGCGGACTCCGCAATACCCGCGGATCGGGTCGTTCCCCTGCGAAGCACGGCCAATCTGTCGACCGGCGGCACGGCCACCGACGTGACCGACATCATTCATCCCGACAATCGCGACATGGCGGTGCGGGCGGTCACCGCCATCGGGCTCGACGTGGGCGGTGTGGATTTTCTCTGTCCCGACATCACGGAGAGCTACAAGACCGTGGGCGGCGGGATCTGCGAGGTAAATGCCGCGCCCGGCTTTCGCATGCACGTGGCTCCGAGCGAGGGCACGCCGCGCGATGCGGCGGGTCCGGTGATCGACATGCTGTTCCCGCAAGGCGCGCCGTCGAGGGTGCCGATCGCGTGCATCACCGGCACCAATGGCAAGACCACCACCGCGCGCATGCTGGCCCACATCGCCAAGATGGCGGGCTTCACGCCCGGCTTGACGACGACCGACGGCGTATACATCGACGGTCAGCGCACCGTCGAGGGCGACATGACCGGTCCGGTGGCGACGCGCATGGTGCTCGCCGACCCGAGCATCGACCTCGCCGTGCTCGAGGTCGCGCGGGGCGGTCTCGTGCGCGCCGGCATGGGCGTGCCGTTCGCGGATGTCGCGGCGGTGCTCAACGTGCAGTCCGATCATCTGGGAATGAAGGGCGTCGACACCCTCGAGCAGCTCGCCGAGGTCAAGCGCATCGTGGTCGAGGTGGCGCGCGACTGCGCGGTGCTGAACGCCGACGACGAGCACACCATCCGGATGTCGGCCCACACCGACGCGAAGCATCTGTGCTACGTGACGCTCAATCCCAATCACGTCGTGGTGCGCGAGCACATCCGCGCCGGCGGCCGCGCCTGCGGTCTCGAGGCGGGCGTGAACGGCCAGATGATCACCTTGTACGACAAGGGCCGCCACATTCCGCTCATGTGGACGCATCTGATCCCGGCGACCCTCGAGGGGCGCGCGATGCACAACGTGCAGAACGCCATGTTCGCCGCCGCGCTCGCATTCTCGCTCGACATCAAGCTCGACGCGATCCGGCAGGCGCTGCGCACCTTCGACAGCACCTTCTTCCAGGCGCCCGGGCGCATGAACGTATACGACGAGCACCCCTTCAAGGTGATCTTCGACTATGCGCACAACGCCCATGCGGTGGGTGCGATGTCCGATCTCGCCGCGCGCCTCGAGGTGCGCGGGCGGCGGATCGTGGTCGTGGCGGGACCCGGCGATCGCCGCGACGAGGATATTCGCGCCATCGCCCTGAACGTCGCCGGACGCTTCGATCATTACATCTGCCGCCGCGATGACGGGCTGCGCGGGCGCGCGGAGGCGGAGGTGCCGGCGATGATCGCGGCGACGCTGCGCGAGCAGGGAGTGGCGGAAACCGCAATCGACGTGATTCCCGACGAGCAGGAGGCCGTCGCCGCGGCGCTTGCGATGGGCCGTCCAGGGGACTTGCTGCTGGTGTTCGCGGATTCGCTGACCCGCTCCTGGAAGCAGATCATCAAGTTCAAGCCGGACGCGGGCGGCGACTCGGCGTCGCCGCCGCATTCCCCGCCGCCGTCCGGGGCGTCCTCCCCTGCGAGCCGGCCGGCGCCCCGCGGCGGCGAGGCGGGGGCGTCGGAGGCGGTCTCCGGCGATGCGTCGCTCGAGGCGCAGGGATTCGTGCGCGAGGAGCGGGGGCTTCGATTCGTCGGGGAAGCGGCTGATTGACGATGGCCGCGGACTCCAAGTCAGAGCCGGTACCGGCAGCGGATTCGGCCCCGAATCACGGCTTCATCGACTCGCGGCGCCTGACGGGGCCCAGTCGTCATTTCGACGAGCCCGCCGTGACGCTCACACCGATCGGCGCGGCCGCCATGGCGACCGGTGCGCTCGAGAGATGGGCCGAGCATGTTCGGCGCTTGTCGAAAGCGCTGGGGTGGCCCGATCCGGCGCCGGTGATCGATCGCACCGGTAACGGCGCGTTCCTGGTCTTTCGCTCGCCGCCCGACGCGCAACTGACCGCCACGGAGCTCTCGGAATGGGCCTGGGAGAGCGCGGCCGCCGAAGCCGGAGTCACCGGATTCGATCGCGCGCAGGATTTGGGCGGCGATCCTGCGGCGGTGCTCGCCGCTCGCGCGGCGGCCGAGCGCGATCGCGCACTGGCGGAGCTGCGCGCCGCCGCGGCCCGACACGGACTGCCGCTGTTCGAGGACGACGAGGAGGTCTCCATCGGCGCCGGGACGGGAAGCCTCCGCTGGTCCCGAGCCGCCCTGCCTGCCGCGGATGCGGTGCCCTGGAGCACCCTGCACGATATCCCGACCGCGCTGGTGACCGGCAGCAACGGCAAGACGACGACCGTTCGATTGCTCGCATCGATGGCGGCCGCTGCGGGCGCCGTACCGGGATACAGCTGCACCGAGGGGGTTTTCGTCGCGGGCCGCGCCGAGGCGCTTGGCGACTATTCGGGGCCCGCGGGTGCGCGCGCGGTGCTGCGACGCCCGGATGTCACGCTCGCGATCCTCGAAACCGCGCGCGGCGGCATCCTGCGGCGCGGGTTGGCGGTCCATCGGGCGGACGCGGCCATCGTCACGAATGTCAGCGCGGATCATTTCGGCGAGTACGGCATCGACAATGCGGACGATCTGGCGGAAACGAAATTGGTGGTGGCGCGCGCCGTGCGCAAGGACGGCACTCTGGTGCTGAACGCCGACGACCGAACCCTGATGGCGGCCGCCGACCGGCTCGCGCACGCCGCCGTCGCCCGGCGCGCGCTGTTCGCGATGGACCATGGGCAGCCCGACCTCGAGGCGCTGCGGCGGCGCGGCGGCAGCACCTGCGGGTTGCGAGGTGGGTGTCTGGTGCTCCACCATCGGGACGAGGATCACGAGCTCGGAGAGCTCACCACCCTGCCCCTGACCTGGGGAGGCGCTGCGCGCTACAATGTTTCCAACCTCGCCGCTGCCGCGCTGGCGGCGGCCGTTCTCGGGCTCCCGGTGACCGACATCCGGCACGCCGCGCAGCGTTTCGGCAGCCGCCCCGAGGACAATCCCGGCCGGCTCGAGCGGTGGGATCACCGGGGCGCGACCGTGCTCATCGACTATGCGCACAATCCGGACGGTTTGGAACAGCTGCTCACCGCGGCCCGTTCGCTTCACCCGCGACGCATGTCCTTGCTGCTCGGCCAGGCCGGCAACCGCGATGACCGGGCGATCGCCGAGCTTGCCCGAACCGCCGCCCGCTTCGACCCGGACCGTGTGGTGATCAAGGAGCTGCCTTCGATGCTGCGGGGGCGGTCCCTGGGGGAGGTGCCGGCCCTCATCGAGCGGGCCCTTTTGAATGCCGGCATTCCCGCCGCACGCCTCGAGCGGCAGCCCGACGAGGAGAGTGCGGCTCGAAGCCTGCTGGAAGCCGCCGGGGAGGGCGAAGTGGTGGTCCTGCCGGTTCATACCCGCGAAGTTCGCGAACGGCTGCACGCGGCGCTGCGGCCGATGCCGGACGCCATTCACATCCTCGGCCGATAGCGTGAAAAACAGCGTAAAAAAAGCTCGCGGGATGACCTCCGTCACGCCATCCGGGCCATCCCCGTGGTGAGATTGCCGGCACGAGGATGCTGCGATGCAATGCTAGTGCGGGCGACCATGCGGCTGGGTAAAAAATGGGTCTTGATGGGACTCCTGGGATGCGCTGCGCTCACGGCCGCCGGGGCGGCCGATCTGTCCTTCTCCGATCGAATCGAGATGCTGGACTGGTCGGATCCGGCCAGCGCGCAGAAAATCATCGACTCGCCGTCGCTCGCGAAGGGGCGCGCTTCCGAGGTGCAGTTCCTGGAAGTGCGCTCGATGGTGCTGGTGGACAACCGCCGGGATGCCGACGTCGACGCGACCATCGCCCAGCTCAAGGCGATCGCGGAGGACGGCGATCAGTCCGCCGTTCTGGCCGAACACTATGTGCGGGCCTACTCTCATTTCGAGCACGGCGAATATGCGGCCGCCCGGGAGGAGCTCAATCAGATCGACATGACGGCGATCGAATCGGACGCCGAGCGCTATCGCGTGTCGATTCTGCGGGGCAGAACGCTGCTGACCCTCGGGCAGGCCGAGGCGGCGCTGCCGTTTCTCGAGGAGGCGCTGGATCTCGCCCGCGACATGCACGACGATGCGCGCAGCATCCATGCGATGCTCTGGCTCACGGTCATCTACACCGATACCGGCAACTACGACCGCGCATCCGACCAGGTCGAGAGCGCGCGGCGCCTGGCGTCCGCGATAGGCGATGAAGCGGCGCTCACCGAGGTGGAAATCCGAACCTCGGACATCGCGGACCGGCAGGGCGATCGCGCGGCGGAGCGGCGCGCCAGCCTCGCGGCACTGGAGCACGCCACCCGCTCGAACAGCAGCAAGTGGCTCGCGAACGCCTATCTCAATCTCGGCGACTCCTACTTGAAGACCCGCGACTTCGCGGAGTCGCTCAGATACTCCAAGCAGGCGCTGCCGCTGGTCTCCGCGATACGCGGCAGCGGCGAAGAAAGCATCGTGCTGTTCAACCAGGGATTGGCGTACATCGGGCTGGGCAACATCAAGGAGGGGGAGAAGCTCGCCGAAGCCTCGATCAACAACGCGGTTCATGGGGATGACCTCCTGAACGCCAAGGAGTATCTGCGCGAGTACGCCGACGCGCTCGAGCATGCCGGTTACCTGATGATGGCGATCCAGGCTTATCATCAATACGATGCGGTGAGCGAGAAGATCATGACCGGGACGCGTCAACGCGCATTCCTCGAGCTCTCGGCCAAGTTCGACGACGAGAGGCGCGCGCGCGAAATGGAGCTGCTCAGGCGGGACAACGCGCTCAAGGCTTCGGAAATGCGCGGTCAACGGCTGAAGCAACAGCTGATCATGGCCGCGGCGGGGTTCGTGACCTTCATCTGCGCGGCGCTCGTCTGGGCGTTCGCGCGCGTGCGCCGCGCGAACGACCGCCTGCGCTTCAACAGCGAGCGCGACGCATTGACGGGCCTTCGCAATCGCCGCTATTTCAACGAGCACGTGCTGAGCGTCGATGGCGGCCGCCCGGTCGGAGGGTGCGTGCTGCTCGCGGACCTGGATCATTTCAAGCGGATCAACGACACCCTGGGGCACCCGGCCGGTGACGCCGTGCTCGCCACCGTGAGCCACCGGCTGTCCGCGGCGCTGCGCGAGACCGACAAGCTGGTGCGTTGGGGCGGCGAGGAGTTCCTGGCGGTGCTCGATCCGATCACCCCCGAACAGGCGGACCGGACGGTCGAGAGGCTGTTGCAGGCCGTGCGCCGCGATCCGGTGCTGTGGAACGGGCAGGCGATCCGCTGCACGATCTCGATCGGCTACGCGTGCTTTCCGATGGCCGGCGCGGACACGGAGATCTCGCTCGACAGCGCGATCAGCCTCACCGACAAGGCGCTCTACGAGGCCAAACGCCGCGGCCGCAATCGGGCGTGCCTGATCAGCGCGGTCATCGCGCAGGACAAGGACGATTTGACCGTGATCTGCGAGGAGTTCGAGTCCGCCGCGGCCGACGAAAGGGTCCGGCTCGTGGACATGGGCGCCGCCGCCTGATGGCGCAGGCGGGCGCGCGCGACCCGATACCGTTGTCGGACTGGCAGGCGACCGTGTCCGGCGATGCCGCGCTCGATCTGTCCGTCGTTGGTTCCGGAAAGACGACGGCACTGCGCCTGGATTTCGATTTCAAGGGCGGCAAGGGCTTCGCGGTCGCGAGGCGGCCCTGGGCCCGCCGCATGCCGGCCGACTACGCCGTGCGGCTGCGGCTGCGCGGGCACGGGCCGGTCAACGATCTCGAGATAAAGCTGCTCGACCCCTCGGGCCGCAATGTCTGGAGGCATGTCGCCAGGAATCTCAGTCCGCCCGCACGCTGGAAGCGGTGGACGATCGAGAGCCGCGAGATCGAGTTCGCCTGGGGGCCGTCCAGCGGCAGCGTCATCTCCGAACTGGGATTCATCGAGATCGCCGTCGTGGCCGGCCAGGGGGGCCGGGGCTCGCTGTGGATCGCGGATCTCGAGATCGAGGATTTGACGCCCGCTCAGGCGCCGACCGCCTGCGCCTCGAGCGCCCTGCCGGGATTCGGCGCCGATGCGGCGCTCGCGGGAGCGGGTTGGAAGCCGGACCCCGGCGATCGGCGGCCGTGGATCACGGTCGATTCCGCAATGCCGCGCCGCATCGGCGGCCTCATCGTCGACTGGCTCAACGGCGCGCCCGCGGGGGGCTTTCGGATTCGCGCCTCGAACACGGGCAAGCGGTGGAAAACCGTGCACACCGCCGCGCGGTCGGGCGGCGCGCGCAGCTACGTGTACCTTCCCGATCTCAAGGCGAGATTCCTGCGCCTGGACCTCCCGGGCGCTTGCGCTGGCGCGATCCTGCGCATTCAGCCGTTCGAATTCTCGCGCTCCATCGACGCGTTCTGGTATGCCGTCGCCGACGGCGAGGAGCGCGGCTGGCATCCGCGTTGGCTGCATCGCGAGCAAAGCGAATGGACGCCGATCGGCCGATCGGACGGAACCGAGTGCGCGCTGATGAACGGCGACGGCCTGGTGGAGGTGGCCGCGGGGTCGTTCTCGCTCGAGCCCATGCTGCTCACCGGTGCGCGACTGTTCACCTGGGCGGACTTCGAGCCGTGTCCCGCACTCGAGGAGCGCTGGATGCCCGTTCCCTCGATCCTCTGGGAGACCGCGCATTGGCGTCTGACGGTGAGCGGGCACGCCGCCGAGGATGGCGAGCTGCGCCTGCGCTATCGCCTCGACAACCTTTCCGGACAGCCGTTGCGCGCGGCGTTGTTCATCGTCGTGCGTCCGTTTCAGGTCACGCCTCCCTGGCAGAGCCATCGCGATGTGGGTGGCGTCAGCCGGATTCACGCCCTCGAGTGGGACGGGCACGTGCTGCGGGTGAACCGCTGCCTCGCGGTGCGGGCCGACGCCGGGGTGCGCTTCGGCGCCCTGTCGTTCGACGACGGATTCATCGCCTCACGGCTGTCGAGCGGAGCATTGCCGGCGGCCGGTTCGGTACGCGATGAATTCGGCTTCGCGACCGGCGCCTTCGAATTCCAGCTCGCCGTGGAGCCGGCCGCGTCCTGCGATCGGATGCTGCGCGCCCGCGCGGCCGGGGAGCCCGGCGCGGACGGCGTGCCCGCATTCGACTGGAAGTCGCGGATACGGACGGATCAATGGTCCGGAAGCGCCTGGGCGACCGACGCCATCGAGGCCGCGCTCACGGCGACGGCGCATATCCTGATCACCCGCTCGGGGCCGGCGCTGCAGCCGGGTCCGAGACGCTACACGCGCTCGTGGATCCGGGACGGCGCCATGATGGGTGCCGCGCTGCTTCGGATGGGGCATGCGCGCGAGGTGCTCGAGTTCATCCGCTGGTACGCGCCGCATCAGCGCGAAGACGGCTTCGTGCCCTGCTGCGTGGATCGCGAGGGCCCCGATTGGCTGGTGGAGCACGACAGTCACGGCCAGCTCATCGCGTTGATCGCGGATCACCACCGCTTCACCGGCGAGCGGCGTTTTCTCGAGGAAGTGTGGCCCTGTATCGACAAGGCGGTGAGATGCATCGAAGGTCTCCTGCAAAGCGATGGGCTGCTGCCGATTTCGGTGAGCCACGAGGGATATCTCGCGCAGCCGGTTCATTCCTTCTGGGACGACTTTTGGGCCCTTCGCGGTCTGACCGACGCGGCGGACCTGGCCCGAATCCTCGGCTCCCGGGCCGAGGAGCTCGGCAGACGTTCGACGGCGCTCGCGGCACGGATGGAGGCGGGCCTGTCCGCGTCGATCGCAGCGACCCGCGCGGCGCACGGGCTCGATTTCATTCCCGGCAGCGTCGAGTGGGCGGATTTCGATCCGACGGCCACGGCGAATGCGCTCTACCTGTTTGACGTTCCCCGGGGTCTGGATCGGACGGCGATCGAACGCACCTTCGATGTCTATCTCGCGGACTGGCGCGCCAAGCGTTCCGGCGAGCGCGCCTGGTCGAACTACACGCCGTACGAGATCCGCATCATCGGCGCCCTGGTGCGGCTCGGACGACGGGACGAGGCGCTCGAGCTGCTCCGGTTTTTCCTGGCCGACAGGCGTCCGCGCGCCTGGAACCAATGGCCCGAGATCGCATGGCGCGACCGCAAGGCGCCCGCTCACGTCGGCGATCTTCCGCACACCTGGATCTCCGCGGAATACGTGCTCGCCATCCGCAGCCTGTTCGCTTACGAGCGCGAAGCCGACCGTGCGCTGGTGCTCGCCGCGGGACTCGCGCCGGAATGGATCGAGGGCGACGGCGTGCGTGTGCGTTCGATGCCGACCCGCTACGGCGCGCTCAGCTATTCGCTGCGTCGGATCGACGGGCGAACCGTGCGGCTCGATCTCGGCCCGGCCCCTGGCTGTCGGATCATCCTGAGGCCGCCGCTCGCGGCCGCGCTGCGCGAGGTGAGAGTCGACGGCGCGAAGGTGCCGATCGACGGCGATTCGGTGTCGTTGCCCGCGGCCGCGGCCGAGGTTCTCTGCATCGCGTACTGATGACTGGTATCCTGGCCCATCGATGTGCGGCGAGGCGCCCGGCATAGTGACTGATCGCTCTTCCAACGTCCCCCGGCCGGCGGCGGAGGCGGACACCGGCCTCATGGCCCAGGTGCGCACGCTGAGCCGCGCGATCTTCGCTTCCCGCGCCGGCAGGCCGCTGATTGCGTTGATGACGGCGACCGTGATCATCGTCGCCGCCACGGCTTACGGACAGATACGTCTCAATCGCTGGAACAAGCCGTTTTTCGATGCGCTGTCGCGGCGCGATTTGCGCGAGTTCCTCTACCAGCTCGGCATTTTTTTCCTGATCGCCGGCTGCCTGCTCATTCTGAACGTCACGCAGCGATGGCTCAACGAAACGCTCGAGCTGAAGCTCCGGGAAGGGCTGGTGCAGAGCCTCGTCGACGATTGGATGAGGCCGCTGCGCGCATTCTGGCTGGCGAACGCGGGGTCGATCGGCGTCAACCCGGACCAGCGCATGCACGAGGATGCGCGCCATCTGACCGAGCTGTCGGCCGACCTGGGGATCGGGCTGCTCCAGGCATCGATTCTGTTCGGCACGTTTGCGGGCGTCCTGTGGGGCCTGTCGAGCGCATTCAGCTTCCGCATCGGCGACACGGACTATGCCATTCCCGGCTTCATGGTGTGGGCGGCCGTTCTGTACGCGAGCGCCGGGTCGCTGATGAGCTACTGGGTCGGGCGGGGCCTGGTCAGCCGCAATGCCGAGCGTTACGCGCGCGAGGCGGACCTGCGCTTCTCGCTGGTCCGGGCCAACGAGCACGTGGACGCCATCTCGCTCGCTCAGGGCGAGGGCGACGAGAAGCGCCGCATCGAGCGCAACCTCGGCGACGTGCTCGCGGCCACCCGCCGCATCATCTGGGGCCATACCCATCTCACCTGGGTGACGGCCGGCTTCGGCTGGGTCACGAACGTCGCGCCGATCCTGGTGGCCGCGCCCCTGTACTTCATGGGCAAGATCTCGTTCGGCGGGCTGATGATGGCCGCGGGCGCATTCACCCAGGCCCAGTCCTCGCTTCGCTGGTTCATCGACAATTTCAGTGCCATCGCCGATTGGCGCGCCACGCTGTTCCGTGTCGCGTCCTTCCACCATGCGCTCGTGTCGATGCACGAGCCGCAGGGATTCGAGAGCCGGATCACCTATACGGAGGGCGAGCCCGGGGTCATCGCGATCGACAACCTGGAGATCGTCTCGGAGGCCAACGCGGACCGGCTCAAGGAGACGAAGGCGGTGATCGGCGCCGGCGCCCGCGTGCTCATTTTGGGCGCCCCGGGAACCGGAAAGACGCAGCTGTTCCGGGCGCTAGCGGGTCTCTGGCCGTGGGGCTCCGGGGAGATCACGCGCCCGCGCGGGGAACAGATCTTCTACCTGCCGCGCGGGACGCCCTATCTGCCGCGCGGGACGCTGCGCGAGGTGCTGGCCTATCCCCTGAAGCCGGAGAGCTTCGCCGCCAACGCCTACACGCGGGCCCTCTACCGGCTCGGCATCGAGCGATTGGCGCTGATGCTCGACGAGACCCACCGGTGGGACCGCGTGCTGAGTCAGGACGAGCAGCTGTGCCTGGTGTTCGCGCGCATCCTGATTCAATCGCCGCCCTGGGTGTTGATCGACGGCACGCTCGGGGCGCTCGACGACGACGTGCTCGAGATCATCAGGAGCGTGTTCGACGGGGAGTTGAAGGCCACGGGACTGATTCATATCGGCGGCCCGGGCGAGGCTCACCCGCTGTTCTCGACGGTCCTGCACCTCGTCAAATCGCGGCGCCCGGAGACGACGCCGCGGACGGCGGCTGTGCCGGGCGCCACGGGCCGCCCGCGCACCGGCCAACGGGCCCCGCGGGGACGGCCATGACCTCGGCCCGCCGCGTCGCCGGTCTCGTCATGATGGTCGCGCTGGCCGTCCTGCTGCCGCGCTGGGGCGGTGCCCAGAACTTCGATTTTCACGCGCCGCTCTCGGCCTCCGATCCGAAGACCCCCGCGGTCATGCGGGATCTGGCGGTGCGGCTGCTGCCCGTCTATCAGGAGCCCGACCCCGATCGATACCTCGCGAACCTGTCGGTGCTGCAACTGGCGGCGGGCGACTATTCGGCCGCCGTCGAGTCGCGGGAGTCGCTGCACGAGCGGCGCCGGCTCGAAGATTCCGGCCGACCGGTCGGGCGCGGCAGGGTGCTCGATATCTACGCCCGCGCGAAGGCCATCGAGGCCGCGAGCCGCCTGCCGTTTTCCGAGGCGTTCGCCAGGGCGTATCAAGAGGTGTTCTCCCGGCTCAGCGACCACGACGCCTTCCTGCTGTCGGGCTGGCTCTCCGCCGCTCCCCGGGAATTCCAGGACGACTTTCAACGGCTGCTCGACGAGCAACGCTCGAAGGACATCGTCAGCCTCAAGGAGGCCGAGACGCTGCTGTCCGCGTTCGCCTACTTCGAGGCCTATGGCGCGGCGGCCCCTTCGGTCGGAGCGCTCAACGCGGCGGACGATGCGAAGCGCTACGCGGAGGGCGAGGTCACCATCAAGGTGCCCGGTCGGGGAACCATCGCAGCGGTCGTGACCCGGCCGAAGGGCGCCTCGGCCCCGCTGCCCGCGCTGCTCGAGCTCGGCATCGATCGACCGACGGTGTCCTCCAAGGAGAGCGCGGCCCACGGTTATGCGGGCGTGTTCGCGGACGTGCGCCGCGCCGCCAGGGGTGCCCCCGCGTTCGTGCCGTATCAGCACGACGGCGAAGTGGGCCGGGCAATCATCGGCTGGATCGCGAGGCAGCCCTGGAGCGACGGGCGGGTGGCGATGTACGGCGAGGGCTACAGCGGCTTCACCGCCTGGGCGGCGGCGGCGCGTCCGCCGCCGGCGCTCAAGGCCATCGCGGTCTCGGATCCGACGGCGCCCGGAATCGACATGCCGATGTCCGGCGGCGTCTTTCAAAATTCCGCCTACCGGTGGTCTCTCGAGGTCACCCGCACCCGGGCCGGCGACGACCCGACCTTCGACGACGATGCCGTGTGGCGCGCACTCGACGAGAAATGGTATCGAAGCGGGCGGCGCTACCGCGATCTCGGCGCCATCTACGGCCGGCCGAATCCGATCTTCATCCGCTGGCTGAACCATCCGAGCTACGACCGGTTCTGGCAGACCATGATCCCGTACCAGCGTGCCTTCTCGCGCATCGACTTCCCCGTGCTCACGATGACGGGCTATTTCGCCGCCGCCGAGCCTGCGGCGCTCTACTACTTCAGCGAGCATCATCGCTACGATCCCCGGGCCGACCACACGCTGCTGATCGGCCCCTACGATGAGGACTCCATGCAGCACGGCGCGTCGGCTTCGGTGCGCGGCTACCAGGTCGACGCGGCCGCGCTCGTCGATTTGCGCGAGCTGAGATATCAGTGGCTCGATCATGCGCTGAAGGGCGGCGCGTCTCCCGCGCTGCTGGCCGACCGGGTGAATTTCGAGGTCATGGGCGCGAATGAATGGCGCCATGTGCCGTCGCTGCAGGCGATGGCGGACGGTTCCATGAAATTCTACCTGGGCGCCGGGGCGGCCGGCGCCGGCGCAGCCGAAGGACGCAGGCTCATCAGGCGCAGGAGTTCGAAGTCCGCCGCGGTGACGCAGACCGTGAGCCTCACCGATCGGAGCGATGCGGCCTGGCTGCCGCCGAGCGACCTCATCACCCGAAACCTGGTCACGCACAACTCGGTGAGCTTCGTGAGCGGGCCGCTCAGGACTTCCGCGGACTTCAACGGGCTGTTATCGGGGCGGCTGGATTTCGTCGTGAACAAGATGGACATGGACATCGACATCGCCGCGTACGAATTGACGGCCGCGGGCGATTACCTGCGCCTGTTCAATCCGGCGGACGAGTTGCGCCTGAGCTATGCGGCCGACCGTGTGCACCGGCATCTGCTCAAGGCGGGGGAACGGCAAAAGCTCGCGTTTCGCAGCGCCCGCATGACCAGCCGCCGGCTCGAGGCGGGCAGCCGTCTGGTGATCGTGCTGCGGGTGAGCAAGCGTCCCGACCGCGAAATCAACTACGGCACCGGCAACGACGTGAGCGAGGAATCGATCGAGGACGGCAGGACGCCGATCAAGGTGCGATGGTACAACGACAGCTATATCGAGATTCCGGTCCGCAGGGAGGCGCCCCCGCGGCAGCGCGCTGCGGCCAGCCCGGGCGACGCGGCGGTGCACGCCGCGCATTGACGCGTCTGCAGCCCGCGCCAGGTCGCACCCGGCCTCCGGCACGGCCGGCCGCGCGTCAACTCGCGCTGTACTGGAGGGTCACCAAACCGGAGCGGGGCTGGCCCGCATTGTTGGTGTAACTGAACCCGAGCTGCAGGCTGGTGCTCCCGGTCGGTCCGGTGGGCGTGTAGGTGAGCGCAAGCTGACAGGTCGCCGCACTGCCGTTGACCGTGGCGCAGCTGAAGCTGCCCGGCCCGCTCCAGCCGGCCGGCAACGAAAGTCCCGATACCGTGAGGCCGGTGGCGGGATTGCCGTCGCTCGTCGTGAAGCTCACCGTGACGGGATTATTGATGCTGCCGACGGCGAAATTGGCCGGCGAGGCAGGACTCACCGCCGCGCCGACGGAATTGTTCGACGCGGCGCTGTAGGTGATGGTGGCGGTGCCCGTGTTGGCGATGCCCGCGTCGTTCACATAGCTGTAGTCGAGCGTGAGGGTTTGCGCGCCATTCGTGACGGCGCTCGGCGCGTAGCTCAGCGGCAGCTGACAGGCCGTGCCGTCGCTCACGGTCAGGCAGCTGAAAGTCGTCGAGCTCGAGCTCCATCCCGGGGGCAGCGGGTTGAGGCCCGAGGTCACCGTCAAGGCGTTCGAGGCGGCCGGCACGCCGACGGCCGGATTGCCATCGTCGGTGGCGAAGGTGATCGTCACCGGCATCGCGACGGTGGGCGAGCCGATGATCGCCGCGAGGGAGGGTTGGCTGGGGGTCCCGACGATGGTGTCGTTGGTCGTTCCGCGGTACGGGATGCTGACGGTGCCGGTCTTCGCCTGGCCGGCGTTGTCTTTGTAGCTGTAGCCCACCACGAGCGTACCGGGCGGGGTATACGCGGTCGGCGCGTACGACAGCTCGAGCTCACACGCGCTGCCGGTGCTCACCAGCGCGCAGGCGAAGCCCGGCGAGGCGCTCGACCAGCCGGCCGGCAGCGTCGTCAAATCGGTGGTGACCGCAAGCGCGGTGGCGAGGCGCGTGTCGTCCGTCGTGAACACCACCGCGACGGACTGCGAGCCCAGACCCACCACGGCATTGATCTGCCCGGCCGGCGACGCCGTTCCGACCACGTTGTCGTCGGTGGTCGCGACGTAGGGAACGTTCAGGGTTCCGGTTTGCTGGTTTCCGGCATCGTCGTCATACGCGTAGGTGAGCGCGAGCGTTCCCGAGCCGAGCGCCGTGGGAGCGTAGGTGAGCCGCAGCTGGCAGCCATTGCCGGTGCTCACGCTGCCGCAGGAGAAGCTGCTCGAGCCGCTGTGCCAGCCCGCCGGCAGGGCGGACAGACTCGAGGTGACGATGAGGCCGCTCGCGGTCCCGCCGTTGTCGGTGTTGAAATCGATGGCGACGGCCTGGCTGCCGCCTTTTTCGGCCGCTTCGATCTGCCCGCCGGGGGATGAGACCGCCACCACGTTGTTCGTGGAGGTCGTGCCGTACGGGATGTTCAGGCTGCCGGTCCGTGAGGCGCCCGAATCGTCCGTGTACGCATAGTTCAGCGTGAGCACTCCGCTGGCGGAGGAGACCGGTTGATAGGCGAGCACGAGCTGACAACCATTGCCGGTGGTGACGACGGCGCAGGAGAAGCTCGGCGAGGCGCTCGACCAGCCGGCCGGCAGGGCGGAGAGGTCGGTGCTCACCGACAGATTGGTGATTGCGGCATCCAGCGCGGCGTTGCTGGTGTCGGAGGCGAAGTTCACGCTCACCGATTGCATGCCGGAGCCGACGAGCGCGTTGATTTCGCCGCTCGGCATGGCGGTGGCGATGACGTTGTTCTGCGCGATCGCCTGATACGCGATCGTCACCGAACCGCCCGGGGCCTTCGACAGGTTCGCATTGTCGACATAGACGTAGTTGATGACCAGCGAGCCCGAGTCGGTGGCCGTGGGGGCGTAGGTCAAGTCGAGAACGCAGGCGCTGCCCGCCATGACCAGCTTGCAGGTGAATGTCGCCGGGCCGGTCCAGCCGGTGGGCAGCGTGCCCAAGCTGCCGGAGATGCCGAAACCCGTGATCGATCGTCCGTCGCTCGAGGCGAAGGTGATGCTGACCGTCTGGTTCGAGCCGACGGCGACCGATACACTCGCGGTCGAAGGCGTGGCGACGACGCTATCGTCGGTGCCCGTGGTGCCGCTTTCGCCGCCGACGCCGCCCTTGGGGCTCGTGGTGCTCGCGCCTCCGCCGGTGCCGCCGCTGCCGCCCGTGCCGCCCGTGATGCTCGCGGCGCCGTACGCGGTGCCGCTGCTGCTGCTGCCCCACGGAGAATTGATGTCGCAGCCCGCCAGCGCGAGAAGCGTGGCGACGCCCAGGAGAAGTGATCGATGACTGGCTTGCATTCATTTCAACTTATGCTCCGCGTGAACGAAGCGAAGTTAACGGCGTCACACAATCCGGGCGACGCGAAAACTCATTGCGTGCGGCCGGCGGAGGCCGTGGTTTTTCGCTCACAATCGACTGTGTATTGTTCAATCGGGCACTCGAAATGCGGACTGTAAAATGAACATAAGGCGCGAGGATGTGCGCGCCGGTGACCGGCCCGCGGGCGCGAGCTTCGCATCGCGATCCGCGGTCTACGGATGCTCGGGCGCGGCGGGTACCGCGCATCCTTACGCGACGTTGGCCGCCATCGACATCTTGAAGCGCGGCGGAAGCGCCGCCGATGCCGCGGTGGCCGCTGCGGCATGCCTCGGATTTCTGGAGCCCACGGGATCGGGACTCGGCGGCGACTGCTACGCGCTCATCTGGAATCCGGGCATCTCCAAGCTCGAGGGGCTCGCCGGATCCGGACGCTCTCCGAGGTCGCTGAGCCTCGACACGGTGCGCAGCCGCTCGCCGCACGGACTGATCGCGCCCTTCGGTGCGATCGCCGTTTCCACACCCGGTGCGCTGGACGCCTGGTGGACCATGCAGCGGCGCTTCGGCCGCCTGAAATGGAGCGAGATTCTCGAGCCTGCCATCGAGATGTGTGAGCGCGGGGTGCCCGTGCCGCAGGTCATCGCTTTTCACTGGCAGCGGGATCTGGAGATGTTGCGCGATCCGGGCTCGCGGGTGGAGGAGTGGGCCAATGCGATGCGCACGTATGCACCGCAGGGACACGCGCCGCGCGAGGGAGAGGTGTTCAGCAATCCGGATCTCGCGCGCACTTATCGCGCGATCGCCGAAGGCGGCCGCGATGAGTTCTACGAAGGTCCCATCGCCCGGGTCATCGACGGTTACTTCAAGCGCATCGGCGGCTGGCTGTCGCTCGAGGACCTGCGCGCCCACCGCAGCGAATGGGTCGAGCCGCTGGTCAGCTCCTACCGCGGCGTCGATGTCTACGCCATGGGCGCGAATACACAGGGGCTGGCGACCCTTCAGATGCTCAACATCCTGGAGAACTTCGATCTGCGCGCGTTGGGCTTCCAATCCGCCGAATCGATCCACCTGCAGGCGGAGGCCAAGCGATTGGCCTACGAGGACCGCGCCCGCCATTACGCGGACCCGGATTTCTCGCACATTCCGATCGAACAGCTGAATTCGAAGAGCTACGCGGCCGAGCGCGCGCTGCTGATCCGGCCGGATCGGGTCCGCGAAGGGGCGCTCGTCGACGGCACCCCGAGCCGCGGCGATACCACCTATCTGACGGTGGCCGACTCGGCCGGGCTCATGGTGTCGATGATCCAATCGAATTACCGCGGCCTCGGTTCGGGGCTGGTCGCCGATGGTCTGGGCTTCATGTTCCAAAGCCGCGGCCAGCTCTTTTCGCTCGCCGATGGGCACCCGAATGTGTACCGGCCCGGCAAACGCCCGTTTCAGACCATCATTCCGGGGTTCGCCGCGCTGGACGGGCGGCCCTGGATGTCCTTCGGCGTCATGGGCGCCGACATGCAGCCGCAGGGGCAGGCCCAGATCATCGTGAACCGGGTCGACTACGGGCTGGACATCCAGGCGGCGGGGGACGCTCCGCGTTGGCATCATCAGGGCTCGCCCCAGAGCATGGGGGAGGATGAGCCCGGGCTCGGGCCTGCCGGCGTGCTGCGGCTGGAGTCCGGCGTGCCGTGGGAGACGCGGCGCCGGCTGGCGGAGCGGGGCTGGCCCATCGGCGCATCCGACGGGGGCTTCGGCAGGTATCAGTGCATCGAGCATCGTGCCGCCGGCTCCGGGCGGATCTACGCGGCCGCGAGCGAAATGCGCGCGGACGGAATCGCACTTGCGTATTGATGTTGCTAAGCTCCGACGCTGCCGCCATGCCGACGGCGCCCGGGAGAGATGGATCCATGACCCGCTCGATTGAATCTGTTCCCCAGACCCGCGCCTTCACCACCGTTTTTCTGATCGAGATGTGGGAGCGGTTCGGCTTCTACGGCATGCAGGTGCTGATGGTCACCTACATGATGAAGAAGCTCGGTTTCGTCGACACCCGGGCGAACCTGGTCTGGGGGGCGGCCGCCGCGCTGATCTACGCGACGCCGGCGATCGGTGGCTGGATCGGGGACAAATTGATCGGCACCCGGCGCACGATGAAGATCGGCGCCGTGGTGCTCGCGCTCGGCTACGCGCTGCTTTGGCTGCCGACCGACAACCAATTTTTTCTATACGTGGCGCTCGGCGTGATCATCGTCGGCAACGGCCTGTTCAAGGCGAACTCCGGAAATCTGGTGCGCAAGATCTACGAGGGAGACGACAGCAAGATCGACAGCGCGTTCACCATGTACTACATGGCCGTGAACATCGGATCCATGATATCCATGACCTTGACGCCGTGGATTCGCGATTACGTCGGTGCGCACTACGGCGATTCCGCCGGCTGGCACACGGCGTTCGGGGTGTGCTCGATCGGGCTGGTCCTCGGCCTGCTCAATTACGCGCTGATGAGCCGGGCGCTCGCGCACATCGGCTCTCCGACCGACGACACGCCCGCCGCGCCCAGGCGTCTTGCGGGCGTTCTCGCCGGCAGCATCGGCATGGTGCTGCTGTCCGTGGTGATTCTGCAGAGCGAGGCGGTGGCGCGGGTGTGCGTATACGCCGCCGGAGCGGTGATACTTTCCGTCTTCATTCATCTGATCCGCGTGAGCCACCGCGACGAGCGGGCCGGCCTGATAGCGGCGCTGGTTCTGGTGGTCCAGACCATATTTTTCTTCATCTTCTACCAGCAGATGTCGACCTCCCTGAATCTGTTCGCCCAGAACAACGTGAATCTCGATTTCAGCCTGTTCGGCTGGCACCTGTTCACCTGGATTCCGGAGCAGTATCAAAATTTGAACTCGATCTGGATCGTGGTGCTGAGCCCCGTCCTGGTGTTCATCTACAACTCGCTCGGCCGCAGCGGCAAGGACGCGTCGATCGCGGCGAAGTTCGCCTGGGGTTTCGCCGCCGTGGCCATCGGCTTCTTCATCTACGGCGTGGGCGCGCGCTGGGCGGTCGACGGCAAGGTGTCGTCCTGGATCATGGTGTGGGGATACGGGCTCTATTCGCTCGGCGAGCTTCTGGTCAGCGGCCTGGGGCTCGCCATGATTGCGCGCTACGTCCCGGCCCGGACGGGCGGCTTCATGATGGGAGCGTATTACGTGGCGTCCGGGCTTTCGCAATATCTCGGCAGCGTGGTCGCGAACTTCGCCCACATTCCGGAGGGTCTGAAGGATCCGGTCGAATCGCTCGGCATCTACACCAGCCTGTTCAACAAGCTGGGGTTCGCCGGGGTGCTTTGCACGGTCATCGCCATCGCCATGCTGCCCTTGATGAAGCGCCTGTCGTCCAGTCACGCGGATGCCGCCGCGAACCAGACGCCGCTCCCGGCCGTGCACAGCGAGGAATTCAACACCGCATCCTGAGCCCGCGGCGGGCTCCGAACGGGCGGGGCCGGCCTACTGCGCCGGGCACCTGTGGCCGGCGTGCACACGGATCGTGTCTCCGTCGTTGACCGTCCGCCGGCTCTGGTGCCCGCAGCGGCGCATGTCGCGGTCGACCGTGGTGGCGGTCCAGCCGAGATGCCCGCGGCCGGACGCATCCGCGGTGACGGACACGGATATCGAGGCGTCCCCATTGATGACCTCGTCGCTCACCACCGCCTGCGAAGGCCTCACATTGCGATCGTAGATGCTCACGCTGAGCGGGTCGGGCGTGTCGTTCAAGACCGTGACGGTCACGCCGCCTCCCGCGAACGCATGGCCCCCCGCACATAGCGCGGCCCCCAGGGCAATCGCTGCAACTCTCTTGGCGTACATTGGCTCTCCTTTCTAAACGAGCTTCAAATCGAGCGGCCGAACCGTCGGGAACACCGCATCGCTTTGTGCGGAGGATAAACCCCAGAGCGTTCGGAACAAGCCGCCGAGCACCGCCCGATAATCGTTGAGCACGGGGAAATCGCGATCCTGCAGCAGCGAGGCCCGGTTGACGGGGCGCTGCTCGCCCGCCACCGTTCCCCCCCGAACGGACCCGCCGAGCACCCAGTACACCGAGCCATGACCATGGTCGGTGCCGCGATTGCCGTTCTCGCGGAACGTGCGGCCGAATTCCGAGAGCACCACGACGACGGTGTTGTTCCACTCGCTGCCGAGGGTTTGGGAGAACACCTGCAGGCCGCGGCCGAGACTGGCGAGGTTTCCGGCCAGCGGGCCCTGCGCCGCGCCTTCGCCGACGTGCGTGTCCCAGCCGCCGACGTCGACGAAGCCCACCCGGTACTTTTCGCGCATGAGCCGCGCCATGCGTTCGGCTTCGAGCTCGAAGCCCCTGGTGTTGACGGCACTGCGGTCGGCGGCGAGCATTTCCTGCGCGATCTTGCGGGCGACCTCCTGGCGCAGATCCAGCCCGTCGCGCACCGCCGGCTCGAGGTGGTGGCCGGCGTACATGTCGCTCAGTATGCGTGCCTGACGCTCGTCGAACGGCGGTTTCCCGACGTTCTTGAGCGACAGATTGGGCACCGTGGAGGCGCCCTCGAAGGCCAGCGGCAGCGCATCGGTGAAAGCGATGGGATCGGCATCCGGAGCCGAGCCGCCGAGCGTCTGCGCCAACCGGCCCAGAAAGCCGGAGCGGTAATTGCGCGCGGCGCCGGGCGGTTGTCCGAGCTCGATGCTGTCCTGCGTCTCGAAATGGCTGCGCGACAGATCGTCCGTGCCGGCGAACGGGATGAATGCGGCCTGACGCCGCAGATACAGGGCGCCGATGGTTTCCCGTACGGCCGGAGCGAGCGCCCAGTCGGCATTCAACGCGAGCGCGCCCGTGGCCGAGGCGGGGTCGGGGCGGGGGACCGCGATGTTCGGGCGCGACTCGTAGTAAAAATCGCTCGAGTACGGAATCAACAGATTCGTGGAATCGTAGCCGCCGCGCAGGAACACCAGCAGGAAGCGCGGACCGTCCGCCGGCGCCGCGAACAGGCGCGCGCGGGGGCCCGCGGCGCCCAGGAGCGCGGCAAACCCGAGCTGCAATGCGTGGCGACGCTTCATCGGATCGGTCCTCTCACTCGTAATTGAAATCGGGCGAGGCGAGCAGGAAGGTATTCCATTCCTGCTGAGAATTGGCGCGCGCCAGGGCGCTCCGGACGCCCGGCGCGAGAAACGGCTCGACCGCCTCATAGTACAGCCGGTTGGAGAGCTGCGGAAATCCGCCGCCGCCCGGCACGACGCCGTCCTGCGCGTCGAAGAGGCCGGCGCTGCCGGAGCCGATCGCGCGGGCGATTTCGAACCTGCGGCTCATCTGCCCGGAGCTCGCCCAGGAGAGCTCGGTCAACGGATAACCATCGGGGGTCGGCCGGCCGAACGGCGCCTCGCCCAGGCCGTTCAGCCAGTTGAGCATCGGCCGGATGTTGCTGATCGTGCGGCCGTCGTAGGCAAAACGCACGGAGGAAACCACGAAGCGCATGGGGTCCTTGAACTTGCCGCCGAGCGCCGCATCGAGCTCGGGCGAGAGCAGCATCTCGCGCAGCACCTCGCGTATGTCCCCGTCCGTGCGCATGAACGTGCGCGTCATTCGATCGATCAGGCTCGCGGGCGGATCGTCGGCGACGAAGTAGCGCGCAAGCTCGCTGGAGATGAAGCGGGCGCACGCGGGCCGGCTCACGATCAACCCGACGGCCTCGTCCACCTCCTCGAAGCCGCGGCCCTTGATCGTGCGGCCGAGCAGCACCTTGTCGCCGAAATCGTGGCGCGCCGGGTTGAATTCGAACGCGCCGTCGCGCCGGTAGAGTTTCTGCCACGCGCTTTTCAGTCGGGGCGGATCTCCCGTGCCGATTCCGACGGCGGTGAGCACCCGGGCGAGCTGCTGCACATCCTGCTGGGTGTAGCCGCCGTTCACCCCGAGCGTGTGCAGCTCCATGAGCTCGCGGGCGTAGTTCTCGTTGACGTGGCCGGCGGCGTTTTGATTGTTGTCCAGGTATTGAAGCATGGCGGGATGCTCGAGCGTCGCGAGCACCAGGTCCTTGAAATGGCCGAGCGCATGCGGCCGTATCGCCCGGTCGGCGTAGTCGCCGACGAGCCAGCGTAGATTCGCCTTGTATTGGTGGACGCTGAAGTGGTTGAGCCAGAACCACACCATCTGCTCGTCGAGTTGGGAGGGCGAATAGACCGCGCGCAGCAGCTCCTCGCGGATCGCCTGATAGGCGAGCCCGTTGCCCTCCTCGTTCAGCGTCCGTCTCGCCTGCTCCCTGTCGGTTCCCTCCGCCATGGCGTTGATCCGCCGGTATTCCGCGGAGAGCCGGGCCAGCGCGCTCCGCGGGTCGGGTCGCGCTGCAATCAGGGCCGCGAGCTCGGCATCGACCGGGGCGGGAAATGACGGCTCCGGCCCATGCAGTTGACGGTCCAGATAGCGCGTTCGCCCGAGGCGGTGCAGGTCGCCGACGCTCTGCGCGTCGATGCCGAACGTGACGCGCTCGAGCCACAGCATGTCCTGGCGGTGGAACACGGGCAGCGATGCCGCCGTCGTGGGCGCAGCGTGCTTCGGACCGGGGTTCGCGCACCCTGCGAGCAGTGCGGCGGCGGCCGCCAGCGCCCCGCCGCGCGCGGCCGAGCGCAGCACCCACCCGGCAGACCGGCGCAGGGCCTCGCCCCGCGGCGCGGGGGTCGTCCCGGCGGGGAGGGGCCTGCACGGCGCGGGAATCGATGCGAATGGCGCGTCCAAAGGTCTCCTTCAGGGCGTCGAGGGCCGCAGTATGCCCGCCACTGCAGGGTCCAACGGCGGCCCCTGCAAGGCGTTGACCGTGAAGCGCCGAAACGGGCTCGCGCGCGCTAAAATTGACAATTTTTCGACACAGCCGCCCCGCCGTGGCAAACTCTGCGCCCCGTTCAACCCTGTGATGGAACCTCGAGATGGCCCGTACGACCCCCCTATCCGATATCCGCAATATCGGCATCATCGCTCACGTCGACGCCGGCAAGACGACGACGACCGAGCGCATTCTCTATTACACCGGGCGCAAGCACACCATCATCGACATCCACGATACCAAGGATCTCAAGACGTCCACGACGACGGACTACCTCGAGCAGGAGCAGAAGCGCGGAATCACCATCCAGAGCGCCGCCGTCTCGGCATTTTGGCGGGACAAGAAGATCAACCTGATCGACACCCCGGGACACGTGGATTTCACCATCGAGGTGAACCGTTCCCTGCGCGTTCTCGACGGTGCCGTGGTCGTATTCGACGGCGTGGCCGGCGTCGAGCCGCAATCGGAGACCAATTGGCGGCTGGCCGACAATTATGGGGTCCCGCGATTCTGCTACGTGAACAAGATGGACCGCAGCGGCGCCAATTTCGTGCGCTGCGTCGACATGATCAGGAAGCGGCTGGGCGCGCGGCCCCTGCCGGTGCAGATCCCGATCGGATCGGAGGATAATTTCAAGGGCATGATCGACCTGGTCGAGATGAAGGCGCTCGTTTGGGATTCCGACGACAAGGATTCCGTGTGGCAGGTGCTCGACGTGACGCCGGATATCGCCGACAAGCTTCACATCACCGTGCCGAGCGACCGCGCCATCCTGGCCGATGTGGAGAAATACCGCACCGAGCTCATCGACACCTGCCTCGAGCAGGACGACGAGGCGATGGAAGCCTATCTCACGCACATGGAGGCCCCTTCTGCCGACGTGTTGCGCCGTTGCATACGTAAGGGCACCTTGACTTCAGCCTTCACCCCCGTGCTCTGCGGCTCTTCCTACAAGAACAAGGGCGTGCAGCAGGTGCTGGACGCGGTGGTCGACTATCTGCCCGCGCCCACCGACGTGCCATCGATCAAGACCGTGAACGCCGACGGCGAGCCCATCGGCGAGCGCGCGTGCTCCGACGACGAGCCCTTCTCGGCGTTGGCGTTCAAGGTGATCAACGATGCCTACGGCGCGCTGACCTTCATCCGCGTGTATTCGGGCGTGCTTACCAAGGGCGCGTCCGTGCAGAACTCGACGCGCGGCAAGCGCGAGAAGATCGGCCGCATGGTCGAAATGTTCGCCAAGGAGGCCAATCCGGTCGAGGAGGCCCGTGCGGGCGACATCATCGCGCTCGTCTCGCTGGCGGAGACCGAGACCGGCGACACGCTGTGCGATTCCGCCCATCCGGTGGTGCTCGAGCGCATGCGGTTCCCGGACCCGGTGATCAGCGTCTCCGTCAAGGCGAAGACCAAGGCGGAGCAGGAGAAATTCGGCATCGCGCTCGGCAAGATGGTGCGCGCCGATCCATCGCTGCATCTGGAGACCGACCGCGAGACCGGTCAGACCATCCTGCGCGGCATGGGCGAACTGCATCTGGAAGTCACGCTGGACCGCATGCGGACCGAGTTCGGCGTGGAGGGTGTGATGGGCGAGCCGCAGGTCGCGTACCGCGAGACCATCACCAAGAAGATCAGCGAGCAGTACGTGCACAAGAAGCAGACCGGCGGCGCAGGCCAGTTCGCCGAAGTGTGGATCGACTTCGAGCCGCTCGAGCGCGGCAAGGGCTTCGAATTCGTCGACAAGACGGTGGGTGGCTCGGTTCCCAAGGAGTACGTCCCCTCGGTCGAGAAGGGCCTGAAGATGCAGAAGGAGGACGGCGTGCTGGCCCACTACCAGACCGTGGACTTTCGCGCGACGCTCACCGACGGCAGCTACCACGACGTTGACTCCAACGCGTTGACCTTCGAAATCGCCGCCAAGGCGGCATTCCGCGAGGGCATCCGCAAGGCGGCCCCGATCCTGCTCGAGCCCGTGATGAAGGTGGAGACCGTGACGCCGGGCGATTACCTGGGCGATGTCATCGGCGACATCAACCGCCGGAGGGGCTCGATCGTGGATCAGCTGGAGCGCGGCACCAACATCGCGGTGGTCGCCACCGTGCCGTTGTCGGAGATGTTCGGCTACATCGGGCATCTGCGCGGCATGACCAGCGGCCGGGCGTCCTACACCATGGAGTTCTCGCACTACGATCCCGTACCGCGCAATGTGGCGGAGGAGGTCATCGAGCAGGCGAACAAGAGCAAGGCGGCGGCCACCGGTTGAGGCGGCCCGGGCCGCCTAGGGCTGATCCGCGTACAGCTTGACGACCTCGTAGGGAGATCGCCGGCCGTTCATCAGCGAGACGACGAGGATTCGCGCGAGCGCGGGCTGGAGCAATGCGTACAGGAGCCTCGACATGCGGAAGGATTTTGTCGCGCTGCTGGCGGCGGGAGCGGCATTGAGCGCGGCGGGCTCACCCGCGTCGGGGGCGGCACGCACCGCGCCGGGGTTCGGGGCGGACAATCCCTTCTACACGCAGAGCGTGCTGCCGTTTCATGCGCCGCCGTTCGACAAGATCAAGGACGCGGACTACCAGCCGGCCATCGAGGCGGGGATGGTGCAGCAGCTCGCCGAGGTGCGGGCGATCGCGGAGGATAACGCTCCGGCGACCTTCGACAACACCCTGGTGCCGCTGGAGAAGAGCGGTGCGCTGCTCGAGCGAGCCATACAGGCGTTTCACGGCGTGACCGGCGCCAACACCGATCCCGTGCTGCAGGCGGCGAAGAGTGCGCTTGCGCCCAAGCTGGCGGAGCATTACGACGCGATTCATCTGAACGCGAAGTTGTTCGCGCGGCTATCCGCGGTCTACGAGAAGCGCGAGACCGGCCATCTCGACGCGGAATCGAAGCGCCTGGTCGAGGTCACCTACGACGAGTTCGTGCGCGCCGGAGCGAAACTCTCGGATACGGACAAGGAGAAGCTCAGGAATCTGAATGCGGAGGCCTCCACGCTGTCGGACACCTTTTCCAAGCGGCTGCTCGCCGCCAACGCGGCGGGCGCCTATGCGGCGACCACGCCCGCGCCGCTCGCCGGGATGAGCGATGCACAGCTGGCGGCCGCCGCGCAGGCGGCGCGGGCGAAGCACGTTCAGGGCTATGTGCTGCCGCTGCAGAACACCACGCAGCAGCCGGCGTTCTCCTATCTGAGCGAGCGCTCCACGCGGCGGGCGATCTTCGACAACTCCTGGAATCGCACGGAGCGGGGCGATGCGAACGACACGCGCGCGATCGTGTCGCGGCTCGCCCAGCTTCGCGCCGGGCGCGCGCAGCTGCTCGGGTTCCCGAACCATGCCGCCTGGACGCTCGAGAACCAGATGGCCAAGAACCCCGCGACGGCGCTGCGATTCATGGATGCGCTCGTGCCGCTGGCGACTGCGCGCGCGCAGCGCGAGGGCAGGGATATTCAGGCGCTGATCGATTCGGGCGCGGAGCGTTTCACGCTCGAGGCTTGGGACTGGGATTTCTACAGCGAGCGGGTGCGCAGGGCCCGATATGCCTTGGACGACGCGGACGTCAAACCTTATTTCGAGCTCGGCAACGTGCTCGTGAACGGCGTGTTCTACGCGGCGACCCGGCTCTACGGGATCACCTTCAAGGAGCTCAGGAACATCCCGGTGTACCACCCCGATGTCCGCGTGTTCGAGGTCTCGGACGTGGATGGCAGGCCGCTGGCGCTGTTTTATTGCGATTACTTCAAGCGGGACAACAAGAACGGCGGCGCGTGGATGTCGACCTTCGTGGGCCAGTCGCAGCTGCTCGGCACCCGCCCCGTCATCTACAATGTCGCCAATCTGCCGAAGCCCGCGGCGGGCGAGCCCGCGCTCATCACCTTCGACGACGTGACGACGATGTTTCACGAGTTCGGGCACGCATTGCACGGGATGATGGCCGATACCCGCTATCCCAGCCTTTCCGGAACCGCGACCGCGCGTGATTTCGTCGAGTTTCCTTCGCAGTTCAACGAGCATTGGGCGATGCACCCGGAGATCTTCGAGCACTACGCCCGCCACTACAAAACCGGCGAGGTGATGCCGAAGGAGCTCGCCGAAAAGATCCGGCGCGCGCAGAACTTCAACGCGGGCTACCGGATGACCGAACTCCTCGCGGCGGCCGAGCTCGACATGCAATGGCATACGCTGCCGGCAGACGCCCCCCTGCAGGATCCGGATGTCTTCCAGAAGGAGGCATTGAAGAAGACGCATCTCGATCTCGAGGCGGTCCCGCCACGGTATCGATCGAGCTTCTTCAGCCACATCTGGGCGGGAGGATATTCCGCGGGCTATTACGCATATCTGTGGACGGAGATGCTGGCGGACGACGCTTATCAGTGGTTCGGGGAGAACGGCGGACTGACGCGCGCGAACGGCGACCGTTTCCGCCGCATGATCCTGTCCCGCGGAAACACCGAGGACCTTGCGGAGATGTATGCCGCCTGGCGCGGCCGTGCCCCCAAGGTCGACGCCATGCTGAAGGACCGCGGTCTGGCCGACCCGTCCCTCTAGCGGCGCGGATCCGTCCGCCTCAGTGCGTGATGGTGATCGAAGGATCCAATTCTTGGAGCGCGCCGCCGATCGTCGTCCTGCCGGTCCTGTCGATGTCGGATCGCGAATACGAATGTCCCGGCCCGAGGCAGTCCGCGGGATGCGGGATCAGGCTTGCGGTTTGATCGACGCAGTTCGCGCGCGCCGCATCATTCGGCGCGGCTTCGTTGCGGGCGTGAACATTCCCCGTCGATGCGCAGCCCGCCAGCGCGCAGGCTGCGACCAGTGCGGTCCAGTGGGTCATGGGACGCTCCTTCGTTATGCCGCTTTACAATAATGCCGAGGTTACGCCTGTTGCAAAGCGATTGGACAGCCCGGGACACGATAAGTTAACTCGCCCGGCGCAGCGGCGCTTGCGGTGGATACGGCGGGATGGGCTATCATCGATCATCTTCAAAACTACGTTCGCGCTGGGGGTTGTTCCGTGAAATCACGCCTGCCGTCGATAAAGTGCGCCCTCGCATTCGTTCTGATGCTGTGCTCGGCCGCATCCCATGCGGTGCCCGTGTCGCACATCCAGGTTCGCATCGTCACCGGCATGGCGGATCTTACCGCCGGTAGCTATCTCGAGCTTCGCATCTACGAGGCCGGCAAGGCGGTGAAGCGGGTTGCGCTCACCCATGGCGAGGCGTGGCCGCGGGATTCGACCCGGGTGATTCCATTGACGTTGAACGAAGCCATCGATCCGCGCAACGTGCAGCGCTTCAGCCCTATTACCGCGCCGCGAGCCCGC
>CAVTNZ010000033.1:0-5211 GCA_963736185.1 uncultured Gammaproteobacteria bacterium
CCATCGCCACGCCGAGTCTCTGCACTTCGCGCGCGTCGAGCTGCTTCAGGAGGTTGGCCGCGTCCTGCTCGCCCAGGCTCATGAGCAGGATCGCGGCGCGTTCGGTCCCTCCAAGATCACCCGGCTTGCTAGCCATCGGCGGCAACCCAATCCTTGACTACTTGTGCGGCCCGCTTCGGATCCTGCCCGACCAGCGTTCGGGCAGCCGCGATCTGCTGCTCAAAACTCGGCGACAACTTGATCGGATTGCCGCCGCCCGAGAGGCTCACGCGGTCCGCCGCCATCTCGTCCCCGGCGGCGCCCGTCTTGGCCGCCTTGGTGGCGCGCGTGAGGGATTTCATCAACGGTCTCAGGATCAGGAAGGCCAGCAGCAGCACGAGCCCCGCGCCGACCAGCTGCTTGGCGATCGACCCGACCATGGGGTTCTGCCAGAGCGGCGGCCCTTCGACCGGTCCGATCGGGCCGTTGTTCTTGAACGCCTGGTTCATGACGTTGATCTGATCGCCCCGATCGTCCTTGAGCCCGATGGACTCGCGCACGAGCTGCGTGAAGCGCTTGATGTCCGCATCGCTCATCGGCGTCGTCGTGACCTTGCCGTCCTCGCCCGTCTTCTGCCAATCATCGATCACCACGCCGACACTCAGGCGCTTCAGCGTACCCACCGGCTCCTTGATATAGGCCAGCGTCCGGTCGACCTCGAAGTTGCGCGTGCTGCGCTGGGAGCTCGAGGTGGGTCCGGAACTGGCCGCCGTGGCCTGGCCGGCGGGCGCCGCCTGACCCGGCGATCCCGGCGTGGGCGTGGCGCCCGCGATCACCGGCGCCCCCGAGGTGCCGGGGGGCTGATTGCTCAACGCCCCGGGAATGCCCTCGACGCCGTCTCCCGCCTTGCGCGTCTCGTTGCTCGTTTGCTCGCTGCGCACCGCGGTCTTCTGCGGATCGTAGTTCTCGCGCGTCTCTTCCTGGACGGTGAAATCGACATCGGCCGTCACCGTCGCGCGCACGCGTCCGGCCCCGACCAGGGGCTCCAACAGCTCGACGATCCGGTGTTGATAGCTTTCCTCGAGCTTGTGGGTGTATTCGAGCTGGCGGTTGCTGATCGCGGATTCTGAATTGTCGTCGGGCGAGCTCAACAGCGTGCCCGCCTGATCCACCACCGTCACGTCGTTGGGTCCGAGCTCCGGCACGCTCGATGCGACCAGGTGCACGATGGCGCTGACCTGGCCCGGGTCGAGCACGCGGCCCGGGTAGAGCTGCAGCATGACCGAGGCGGTGGCTCTGTGGGAATCGCGCAGGAACACCGACGGCTTCGGCATCGCCAGATGCACCCGCGCGCTCTCGACCCCCTGGACCTTGATGATGGTGCGCGCCAGCTCGGTCTCGAGCACGGACTGATAGCGCGCGGTTTCCATCATCGAGCTCGTGCCGAGCGCGGAGTCCTTCTGGATCATCTCGATGCCCATCGCGTCGCTTTGCGGCAGGCCCTGGCTGGCGAGGCGGATGCGCGCCTCCTGCACCTTGGACTCGGGAACGGACACCGACCCCGAGGGGCTCAGCTTGTATTCGATGCCGGCGGCCGTGAGCGCATCCATGACCTGGCCGCTTTCACGCTCCGACAGCTGTCCGTAGAGCACGGTGTAGTTCTGCCCCTGCGACCAGATCACCAGCCAGATCGCCGCCGCCACGGCGGCCGCGACGCCGGCCAGCAGCCCGACTTGCTTGACGATGGGAGCCGCATCGGCAAGGCCGCGAGCGGGGACAGGTACGATATCAGCCATGGATCATCCTCGCGGTTCGATTAGACCGACATGTTCATCACTTGGGTATAGGCGTCCAGGAGCTTGTTGCGCACCTGGGTCATGGCGCGAAAGGCGAGATCCGCCTTCTGCACCTCCAGCATGACCCGGGTGAGATCGACGCTCTTGTCGCCGCTTTCGTAGGCGCCCGCGAGCTGGGTCGCCTGATTCTGCATGGAGGCTATGTGGTCGACCGAGTTCTTCAAGAGCGCGGCGAAGTCGGTCGGCTGCGCGGTCGAGGGCGCGATGTCGGTCGGGGTGCCCGCTGCGCGCGCCTGGAGCGAGCGCATTTCCGCGAGCACCTGCTGGATCTGCAGGCTGCTCATGGCGCCACCGCGGCGAAGCCCTGATCGTGCAGGCGGGGCACGCTGACCCCGTCCGCCTTGAGCTGCTGCAACTTGTGGCGCAACGTGCGCGGGCTGATGCCGAGTCGCTCGGCGGCGAGTTTGCGGCTGCCGCCCGTGACCCGAAGCGTCGCGAGGATGAGCTCCCGTTCCCGCTGCTTCAGGCCCCGATCGAGCCCCGGCGCGGGCTCGCCAGGGACGGCGACCGGCACCGCGATCGCGCCTGTCATGGCGCCGGCGTCCGGCATCGCACCCGTCACCCCGCCGGCGCACTGCAAGTCCAGATCACAGGCATCGATGCTTCCGCCCGACGCCAGCCACGCGGCGCGCTGCACGATGTTGGTCAGCTCGCGCGCATTGCCCGGCCAATCGTGTGCCAGCAGCATGCGTTCCGCGTCTGCCGTGAGCGCCAGCGCCGCATGGTTGCCGCGCGCGCAGGCCTGAATCGCGCGCCGGGCGAGTGGCAGGATGTCCCCCCGCCGCTCGCGAAGCGCCGGCAGGCGCAGAGACATCACGTTGAGGCGATAGAAAAGATCGGCGCGGAAGCGGCCGGCGCGCACCTCCTCGGGCAGATCCCGGTTGGACGTGGCGATCAGCCGCACGTCCAGACTGATGGTGCGGGTGCCGCCGAGGCGCTCCACTTCACGCTCCTGCAGCACCCGCAGAATTTTCGCCTGCAGACCCAGATCCATTTCGGAGATCTCGTCGAGCAGCAGCGTACCGTTCTGCGCCTGCTCGAATTTGCCGGCGTGCGCGCTCAACGCGCCGGTGAACGCGCCCTTTTCGTAGCCGAACAATGTCGCTTCGAGCATGTTCTCGGGGATCGCAGCGCAATTGATGGCGACGAAGGGCTTGTCCGAGCGGCCCGAATGGTCCCGGATGAAGCGCGCGTACACCTCCTTGCCCGTCCCGCTTTCGCCGGTGATGAGCACGGTGGCGTCGTTCTCGGCGATTTTGCGGGCGAGGGAGACCGAGCGCTTGGACTCCGGGTCCGCGGCCACCAGGTCGTTCGGGGTCACGCGGTTGGCGAGCTGCCTGCGCGCCATGTCGATCAGCGCCTGGGCTTCGAAGGGCTTCACGATGTAGTCGGTGGCGCCCTCCCGCATGGCCGATACCGCCTGGGCAATGGTTCCATAGGCGGTCATCAGCACCACCGGAAGATCGGGCCGCAGCCGTTTGATCGAGGAGAGCAGCTCATAGCCGCTCGGCCCGGGCATTTGCACATCGGAGATCACCAGCGCGACCTCCTGCGAGCCCAGCAGCCGAAGGGCCTCGTCCGCGTCGCCCGCGGCGATGGCCGCGAGACCGGCGGCGCGCAGGGTATCCATAAGCGCCTCGCGCAGGTCGGCGTCGTCCTCGACGATCAGCACCGATTCCTTGAAGGTGTTCATGCGGTTTCCTCTACGGGTAATTCAATGATGAATGTCGCGCCGCGCCCCTCCGGGCCGCGGCCGGAGTCGGCGAGATGGACGCTCCCGGCGTGAGCCTCGACGACGCTCTTGACGATCGACAGGCCGATGCCGTTGCCGCGCGAGCGCGTGGTGAAAAACGGCTCGAATATCCGCTCCCGGATGCGCGCCGGGACGCCGGGCCCGTCGTCGCTCACGATGATCTGCGCCCGGCCGCCGGGGGCGCGGCGCGCGAGCAGCTCCAGATCGAGCTCGGCGCCCGCGGACTGCAGCGCGTTGGTGGCGAGATTGAGCACGGCCGACACCAGCGACGGAGCATTCGCCCGCACGGTCAATCCCGGCGCCTCGGTGCGGATGGTCAAACGCACGCCTTGGCGCAGCGCCGGACGGAGCCACTGCGCGACCTGCTCGAGTAGCGCGCTGACGCTGACCAGCTCGCGGCTCGCGCCGCCGTGGGCGAACGCCAGCATGTCGTTGACCAGCTTGTCGAGCTGCTTGAGGCTCCCCACCGTCTTTTCCGAGCAGCGCGTCAGATCCTCGGCGCTGCGCCCGGGCATGGACATCTGCGAGGCGTAGAGCAGCGCGGCGGCGAGCGGCGTGCGGATCTGATGCGCAAGCCCGGCCGCCAGCTCGCCCATGGTCACCAGCCGTTGCTGACGCGCCAGAAAGACGTTCATGAGATGTGCTTCGGTCACATCGGTGAGCAGCACCACCTCTCCCCCGTGCCGCAAATCGCGCCGCGAGACGTTGACGAAGCGGCCGTTGCGAAGCTCGGTGTGCTCGCCGATCGCTCCGGAGCTCACCGCGGCGCGCGCCAGCACGGCGCTGAAGGTTTCGCGCACCAACGGCTCGCCGAGGATTCCAATCCACGAAAGTGATCGCCAGGTTGCGCTCTGTCGGGGCCCAGACTTGCACCGCGAGTACATTCGTTCCTTGCCTGACGGCGGACGTCACATCGAATTCATAAGTGCGCCACGCGCCGGCAACTTGATTTGAATTGGCGATCTGCTTTCCGTTGAGAAAAATATTTGCGCGGTAGTTGATGCCGCGAAAATTCAGCCACACAGTTTTGTTGGCGACCACGCCGGTCAAAGTAAATTCTTTGCGGTACCACCACGGAGCCGCATAAGGGCTGTCGCGCGGCATGGCCACATTCGAAAAATTGGCGCCGATGGGATAACTGACTCCCGGATACTGGCGAAGGTTCATTCCGAAAAACGGATCGGGCAGCAGCCCGTTCTTTATTTGTGCCGCCACTACCGTTGTTGGGACGTTGGCCTTGATCCAGTCTTCAGGTCGGAACGCAGAGTCAGGTGAGGAAAGCGCTTCGCCGGTCGCCGATACTTTCGCCGAGGATTGCAGCGCCCAACCATCGTGCAAAGGGATCGTCATAGCGGGAGAGGGCTGAACGCTGGGCTGGGCGGTGGCTGCGGCCAGAGAAAAAAATGGAATCAACAGACGGAATATCTTCATAAGAGTGCTTGTCCCAAATGTGCCCCATGTTGATAACACCTTTATTGATTCGATTCAATAGCGGATTTCCGCGCCATTTGCGAAAGCGCTGATTTGGGCGAACACAATGGAGTCGTCTGCCGCGGCTGCCATCTCGCCGCCTAGTTTATAATCATAAATTCTAGCTTCCAGCGGAAAACTAATCTGACAAAG